>NZ_AXAC01000014.1 GCF_000472665.1 Acetobacterium malicum subsp. dehalogenans DSM 11527
CACAACCATTGTTTTTACCCGATACATCCTGCTGGAATGGCTTCGCCGAAACGAAAATGATGATAAAACCTTGTGTGAGTTATTCTTCAGGCTTTGTGATGACATCCAGGATATGGCACTCTCAACCGCTCTTCAAAGTTTGATGAGCTTATTTGTTGAACAATTGAATTCGGTAGGCTCTAGAAAGTCTACTCTGTTAAAAAATCAACTCCAGCAATGGATTGAATCTCAGGCCTCTTTTATCAAGGCTTTGTTTGGTCAATTGGGCTGGGAAAGTTGAGTTATTAAATTAATACCAAATCATCCGCCACTGTTAAATTCAAAATGACTGTATAAGAATCACGCCTAACAGTCCCCAGGCGGTTCCCAGCATCGCCCCGCCGAGGACATCCCGGGGGTAGTGCATGCCGACATAGATCCGGGTGATCCCGACCAAAAATGCCAGCAGATAACCAGCCAACCCGATAAAAAAGTTGACGTGAAAATAGGGTAAGAGAAAGGTTGCCATAAAAAAGGACTGACTGGTATGGCCACTGGGAAAAGAACAGCCTCTGGCTCGTGACCCGACAATGCGACTATTTTCAATCTTTTTATAGGGTCGGGTGCGATGAACCAGCATTTTTATCAGTTCTACCACAAACCATAATGATAAGGTGCCTAAGATAAAGGCATAGGCAAGGACGTGGTACCCCAAAAAATACAAAAGAGTGGCCAGGATCATCGCAAAAATCCCGTTGCCAAGCTGCGTCAATAACAGCATCGTCCCATCAAGCCAGCTCCGGCGGCGGCCATGCATATTAAAATAAGTAAAAACCCAGACATCAATCCGTTGACCAACCGACCACACCAGCGAAATCGTGGTTAAAGCAAAAATCAGGACCAGGATCAGCAGCGAATTTTGGCTTTTGACGGCGTCTGAAAAAATGATCCAGACATAATCAGGAATAACGAGCAGAAATGAAACAAGGACAATCGCAACCATAATTAACCAGTAAAGCGGGGGGATATGGCGGATCCCGGTTATGATTTTCTGCCCGGCGTCGCGAATTTTAGCCACCGGTAAGGGGCTTTTTTTAGTTGCTTTATGGCCATTGTCAGTACCGGACTGATCCGGCTTATTGCTCTTCATGTGACGCGGTCGCCCCGACCATAACCGACAAAGCCTGGGGCTGGACTTGGATACGCACCGACCCTTCGCCCAAACTGATGCCATCGGCCATCACCGCCATGGCCGGTTCGGTGTCGATGACCATTTCACGGACCTGATAGTGCAAAATCCGGGGATCCTCGGGGTTATCGGTGCCGACGCCAGTCAGAATATAATTGATTAAATCGAGCTTGGATAGATCGGCAAAAAACATCACATCCAGTAAGCCGTCATGATAGGCATCGGGCGCACCGACTTGGTAATTACGACCGATATAGGGCATATTGGAAATTAATGCGGCATGACCCAACTCGCTGATTTCCTGACTATCGTCCAGAAAAAGATGGATGTCTGAGGGCGGAGCAGTTGTCAGAATGCCCAGAAAATCGCCGATCCGGGTGATGTTACCGTGCTGAATGTCATCCCCGGCGGGGAACAGGGTCGAAAATAATCCCACCGAACAAAGTTCGATAAATGGTGTACTGACACCGTTGCAAATGACCAGGCCGAGATCTATTTTTAAACGCTGTCCTTCGCTGAGGATGGCGACGGCCGCCGCAATATCGGTGGGGATACAGAGACTCAAGGCGATATTGTTGCGGGTTCCGGTGGGAACAATGCCAAGCGTCGCCGCTGAACCGTAGAGCGCCTTGGTGACCGAAGAAACGGTGCCGTCGCCGCCACACACCACAAACAGCTCAATGCCCTGGGCAATGGCCTCATCGACCACTTCCTGCAAGTTACTGTCGGGTTCAATTAAATAAAGTTCCGGGATTAACTGCCGGGCCTGCATTTCTTTAACGACCGCCATGATCTGCAGTGGGGATTCGTCATTCACGCCAGAACCGGGATTAAAAATAAGTTTAACACGCTGTGGCTGTAGCTTGGTATCTACCGTTTTCATCGTTTTGTCCTCCGTTTTTTTGGTTTTTATTTCCTGACTGGGATCGTATACTCAATATAACGGTGCATTTTTCCATCGGCGTGGACCCGGGTCAGGATTTTGCCGATGATATCACCTTCCGGCACAATGCCGTGGTCGCGGATATAGGTCACCAGCGGGTCAAACTGGCGTAAGGTTAAATTGCCATAGTCGCCCAGATCCATCACCGTACACAAACATAAACTCGCCGGCCGGATCTGCACCTCCGCGTTCAGCGGCAGATTTAACAGCGCGGCGTCAGCGCTTTCGACACACAGCCCCCAGGCATCGCGGTCGATGCGGGGGTCGGCGATGTCAGCAAAGGAAATGTGATGGGTAAACTCGACAAAGGGGATTTGCTTGAGCCAGTTGGCAAACAAGGGCTTTTCCTCGACCTCGCCATAATGATCACCGTTTTCGCGTCGGACATAGGTAAAATAACGATACTCGGGGGTATTGACGAACCAATAGCAGCCGACATTGTAGGGCAGACTTGCCAGTTTATCCTTGTAGGCGGAAATCTTGCGCTCCAGCATCTGATAATAGCGCAGTTTTTCATCGATGACCTGTTGTTTAAAGCCAATCCGCTCGACAAAAAAGTCCAGCGAATCATTATGAAGCATCTTGGAAATATCTTTTAACGAAATGTCAAAGCTGCGGTAACGCATGCATTCCATCAGAAAAAAGATATCCCAGGTCTCATAGGTGCGGTAGTCACTGTTTTCCTGACGTTTGGGCGCAATAATCTGCTCTTTTTCATAATAGCGGATGGTCTCCACCGGCAGACCCAAGAGTTTGGAGACTTCCCCAATGCGATATGCCATGATTTTCCTCCCTCTAGTGGCTTCAGTTTTTTTTCATTGTATCACATTTATACACTAAGACAAATAAAAAAGGATAGGGCTTTAAAAAAGCACCTATCCTTTAGACTGTCAAAAAAGATAACCCAGTACCGACAATTGTTACATCATGTTGTACGCATCGGAGCGGACACGGCAGAGCCTGTCCGATTCCGCGGCGAACAACAGATTAACAATTGGTCGGTACGGTAGTTTATAGATAACCTCAAGGATAGGGCTTTTACAAGCACCGATCCTTTTTTTATCTTTAATTGTTAGCGGTGTAGTGGGGGTTACAGCGATAGGCCGGCATTAAAGCCGTCATTGATTGCCACCATGGCATTGCTGGTTTTAACAGCCCCGCCAACGACGATGACGTGGTTGTGAACAGCTGATAATGCTTCGGCCAGCTGGTTGTTGGGACGGTAGCCTAAAGCGATGACGACAGTATCGGCTGGCAGGGTCTGCTGGCCCTGGCTGTTTTCGATGATTACCCCATCATCCAGAATTTCGACCACTTTGGTTTGGGTCATTTGGTTGACCTCATATTCGCAGAGAATTTTCATCAGATTGAACTTGTTGACGCCATCGAGATCGCTGCAGATCTTGGGCAGCATTTCGATGATGGTCACATCCCGTTGCTGCATCGCCAGATGCGCCGCCGTTTCTGAACCGACCTCACCGCCGCCGGCGACAACGATCTGATCACCGGTGGCCACATTGCCCAGTAGGGCATCCTCAGCGGTGACAACCAGGGCTTTGTCGATCCCTTTGATCGCTGGTTTGCAGGGGGTTCCGCCGGTGGCGACGATAACGGTATCCGGTTTTTCAGCGGCGACCAGTTCTTTGGTCACTTGGCGGTTGAGATGAATCGTCACCCCTAACTGATCCAGTTCGCTCGTGATCCAGTTGGTATAAGTGGCCAACTCACCCTTGCAGGGGGGATAAGCGGCGGATTTAAACTGACCGCCTAAAAAGCTGCCCTCTTCATAAAGCGTGACCTCGTGGCCTTTGATCGCCGCAGCGCGAGCCGCTTCCAGGCCACCGGGTCCACCGCCGGCAATGAAGACTTTTTGCGGTTTGGTGACTTTGCTATAATCCAAGTGATATTCTTGGCCCAGCGAGGGATTGACCAGACAGGTGATGGCTTCACCCACCAGTAATTTGCCAACACAGCCTTGCATACACCCGATGCAGTAACGGATTGAGGTTAAATCACCAGCCTTGGCCTTGTTTGGCAACTCCGGATCGGCCAGGGAGCCCCGACCCATTCCGATGAAATCGGCTTTGCCCATTTCCAGCAGACCATCGGCCATGCGGGGATCATTGATGCGGTTGACCGTAAAGACCGGGATATCGACGAGCTGTTTGATCTCAGCAGCAAAATCGACAGTCCAGGCATGGGAAACATACATCGGTGAAACAATCCCCTTATTATGATCGCCATAGGCACCACTGGAAACATGCAGGGCATCAAAACCCCATTCGGCAAATAATTTAGCCAGCACCCGGGATTCAGAAATGTCCCGGCCGCCCTGAACCACTTCGTCAGCCGAAAAACGGATCATGACCGGGAAATCGTCGCCGACCTTGCCGCGGATATTGGCATAGATTTCTTTAACAAAGCGTAAGCGATTGTCCAGACAACCACCGTATTTATCAGTACGTTTGTTGACATAGGTGGACATGAATTCGGCAATTAAATAGCCATGTCCGGCATGCACTTCGATGCCATCAAATCCGGCCTGTTTAGCCCGTAAGGCACAGTCGCCAAAATCTTCAACAATCTGTTCAATCTCCGGAATGGTCAGCTCCCGGGGCAGTTGCCGCAACCACGGACAGGGGATTGCCGATGGGGCCACCGGCTGAACGCCGCCATTAACGAAGCTGGCGCTTTGGCGGCCGGCATGATAGATCTGGGCAAAGATTTTTGAATCATACTGATGAATGGTATCAGTCAGTTTTTTGTGACTGGCAATCTGATCATCATTCCACAGCCCGGCAATAAACTGATAGCCCATGGCATGTTGGCTGACGGCATAATCTTCGGTAATAATCAAGCCCCAGCCGCCCTTGGCCTTGGCTTCGTGATAGGCAATATAACGATCGGTGGCGGTGCCGTCTTCATTGCAATAGTTGGCCACCATGGCGGTGACCGCCAGACGATTGGGAATCTCACACTGATTGATTTTCTTGGGTGTAAATAATTTAGTGAACATCTTGTACCTCGTTTTCATATTTGGATTTACTCATAGGATAAACCCTCAAGTCACTTCAAGGTCAAGCTGTTAATTAAAAAACTATCAAAGTTTTTTGTGCCTTAATTGTTTGATCATTACTTCCAGAATGCGAAAAAGAAAATCCGTCTGCTGCGACAGTTTTATTCGAAAGAGAAGGAAGCGTGGCTGAGATAGGAAAGAATATTCAATGTCAGCAAAATTCGCTCTCGCTCAAAGGCATCATCCAGATTAAAAGAAAAGAGCTGATCAATTTTATCGAGTCGGTAGCTTAAGGTATTGCGATGAATATGGAGGGCCGCAGCAGTGGGCAGGCTGTGTCGTTCGTGTTTTAAATAGGTCTCCAAGGTTTGTACAAATTTTGTGTCATGTTCGGCATCGTAAGTCTTAAGAATCAGCATGCCCGGATGACACATAACGGCCAATTCATCTTTCTTGTCAAAACCGAGAAAGGGGTGATAGCGCATCACTTCCTGATAGCGATAAATCGTCGTCGACAGAGCCAACTGCTGTCCCAGGGTAATGGCGGTGGCAGCTTGAAGATAGAGGCGATGAAGATTGGCAAAACCCGGTATTTCATCGCTGATGCCGATGGTGCCGTTAATACTCTTGCTCAAGGTTTTTAATTTATTGATCAGACTGGATTGCTGCCGTTGAAGCTTTGGAAAAACAGCGACAATGGCATTTTTGTAAAAAACCGGTTTACAGCCGTTAATTTGTTCGAGTTGCCGCGAGATTTGTTCATTTTGCAGCTCGTCATGAAGGTCCGGATCGATCTTGACGACAGTGTAACCGTCATTGAGATCAAGCTTCAGGGCACTGACCTGATTTTTAATGTGAGCTAAGCGCATCGGTTTACCTTCTAGCATGTCGATAATAAAATGTTCATAATATCGGCCCCGGGTGGTCTGAAAATGCGGGTCAGAGCGGATCGCATCGAGGATATAGGGTCCTGCCAAATTAGTCAGTTCGACATCGCCCGGGGTGATTTTTTTGAGCATCCCAACCACAAAAAAATGGCCCTGGAGTTTACCTTTATAACGCATATTATAATTGATAAATGGTGTGTAGAAGAATTTAGAAACAATCAGATCAGCACAGCGACCGGATTCCATGGATTGTAGCTCATTGCTCTCGATCAGATTCATCACGATGTTATAAGGCAGGTAACCATCATTGAGAAGTCGCCGCCAGTTGGCACTCATTTCCGGCATTGTCTTCGGACCGTGGATCCCCAGCACCTTGAAACTGGAATCCACCAGATAAACCGGGTTGCTACAGATTTTTGAAATAATTTCAACCACCTGCTGGAGGCCCTTTTTCTGAATGATCGCCTCGGTCAGTTGTTCAAACTGGGTGCGCAGCTCGTAAAATAGTTGCGAAATGCGATTAAACAATTCAAATAAAGAGCATTCACCAGCAATTACCAGTGCATCACAGGGAAAGGGACCGGAGCTGTTGAGTAAACACAGACCACTGCCAGCTTCACAAATGAATTCATTTCCGAGGGAACCTTCGCCAACATATAAAATGCCGCTTTTCAAGGTAGCCAGTTTTGGTGAAAGCAGCCGCACATCCGAAAAAACGGAGTGATTGGGGGCCTCCAGCACGGCCTCGTCGGTATTTAAATTCAATTTTTCCCAGATAATCTGCAACGAAATTTTCATTTGCAGCTCCTTTTTTTCTCGTTTTTTGTATTGTGCCGACGGCACAGTTTTTTTTTATTTATTCTCGGGCCAACCGTCCGATGTTTTATTTTGTAAAAAGAAAGATAATACCAATAACAACGATTACAAAAGATGGATGTGTCCCTAGTATAGTGCATCGTTGGTTCTTTTGTCAAATTGTTGCATTGAAAATAATAGATTAAAAGGAGAAACACAAATGAATGAACGAAAAAACATGGAGTTGATTTTCCAACATAAAAAACCGGATTGGATTCCCCATCTGGGGAATGACACCTATGGTATCCGTGACTATATTGTCGAACGGCCAATCATGACCACCGGTGATGATGCCTGGGGCTGTCATTGGATCAGCTGCCCAACAGCACTTAACATTACCCATCCGGACACCAGCGATCTCAAATTTGAGGATCTGGATAACTGGCGGGAAAAAATCAACATCCCCGATCTGGACAAGGTCGATTTTACCCCAATGATCGAAGAAGCTAAGGCCTTTACCAACCGGGATCAAAAAATGACCCAATACGTCTCACTAAATGGAATTTTTGAGCGAACCCATATTCTGATGGGTTTTGAAAATGCCTTATGTGCCAGTATGGAAGAACCGGAGGAATTCGGGGAAATGCTGGAAGCCATTACCGAACATAAAATCCGGCTCTTTAAAAAAGTATTCGAAATTGCTCAGCCGGACATTCTCGTCTACCACGATGATATGGCAACCCAGGCGTCGCAATTTTTATCAACTGATTTTTATAAACAGTATTTGTTCCCACGTTACCAACGAATTGTTGCAGCAGCTCGGGAAATCGGCTACAAGTATGTGGTACAACACAGTTGCGGGCGAATTGAAAAAATTATTCCTGACTGGCTTTCCTGTGGTTTTGACGGCTGGGACAGTGTCATGCCCTGTAATGATCTCGTTCAGGTCAAAAAAGAATTCGGTGACAAAATTGTCTTTATGCCTGGGCTGGATACCCAGGGAGTGCTCGGTAAAGCCGGTTCCAGTCGCCAGGAAATTGAAGCAATGGTGGTTCGCTGGATGAACATGCTGGCCAGTGACGGCACCGGCCTGATTATTGATGCGACCGTTGCCTACAGCTTAAATCCCGCCAATGAAGCCGTCTGTCTGGAATTTATCAAAAAGCACGGGAAACCGTTTATGGATGCAAAAAAAGCGGGTATTGAATATGTTCCTGATTTGGAAATTTAGTCAACGGAATTAAGTTGCGACCAGCCCGAAGCTATCCATATTAGACGATTATATGTCATGATACTCCAGCCGAATCGATGACAAATCGGTCATCTCATACTCAATTCGACTGGCATAGCTTTTGGCCTCAGTAATAATCCTATCCTGCTCAATCGGATCCAAACCCAGCAGCTTGAGATGGAGGATGTTACACATATCGAGAATAGCTTCGGTCTTGGCGGTAATATCCCCATCTTTTTTTGCTCGGATCAACTGAACCAGGGAGGCCACAAAAATGTGAGCATACATCCGCAGGGTTTGGTCGTCTAAATTCAGTTTAAGAAAATCCGCCTGCTCGATAAAATGCTGGTGATCTGATTCAATTAACAGTTCGCTGAGAATATTCGCGCAAGCCAGTTCGTAGTAGAAGTTCATGGTTGGGTTGTGAGAATGAAATATGCTTATCCAAGTTCGGATGTGGATGGTGTCACGGAGGATTTTGTTCTGCTTGACCGGAATGATTTCAAATAATTCGGTATTCAGATTTCTGAGAAATTCTTTGCAGATAATTCCGGCCACCTCAGCTTTGCTGTTGAAATGATAATTTAATCGGCTCAGCGAGAGACCAGATTCTCTGGCAATATCCCGGATGGTGGTGGTATTGTAACCCTGGTTATAAAACAGGGCGGATGCGGTCTTGATGATTTTATCTTTTGTTTCGATGCTTTTTTTATAACTTGCCATAGTCTTCCTATTCTTAAAAAAGTTGATGATTGGTCATAACATTGAGCTGACAACCTAGATAGTTCAATTTTCGTATTTGTTGCGTATTTTACATTAAATCAACAGTCGGATTGCTGAGCCATCATGGTTCTCAAAAAAGGTCAGAGCTTCCTGGATATATTGCTGGGTTGTTTCTTCAGGAATTCGCATTAAACGGCCGGTCAAAGTCTGGATGGTGATGTACAGTTCGGTTACTGTTTTAGCTTGCGGGGCGTTGATATATTGCAGACCAAATTCCTTGCGTAGACAGGTATCCGCAAAAACAGCGGTATCAAAGTCCTCTTTTGTCATCCGGTTGGGTAGAGCGCGAAAATATGGGTTGTATAATTTCAGGATAATTTCCTGATAAACATATTCAGAGTGGAGCATTTCAGCATGAAAGGCTTGGGTTTGGGGATCACTGTAAATAGCATGGTAATGGTAGATCTGTTTGTGAAAATTGATCTGGATACCATTCATATGATCATGATAGGTGTTGGTTCGGACAAAGGATAATAGTCTGACAATGAATTCTGAATAGATTCGTTCGGCAATATCCTTTTTTTTCTTAAAATAATAGGTCAGTGTCCCCAATTGAATACCGGTTTCGGCGCAGATATCCCGCATCGAGGTTTTGGCATAGCCGTTTTTATAAAATAATAGTTTGGCGGTTTGAAGAATCATTTGTTCAGTCTGGAAGCCTTTTTTATATTTTTTCATGAGATCCTCTTTACGATATTCGCTATAAGTTTGAATTTATTATAGCACAGAAGGAAATAGATGGTTACTGAAAAATAATCGTACAAAAAATAAAATGTACGAAAAGGATTGCGTTCGCATTTCAAATGTGCTAATATAGTACAAAATAAACAATGTACGAAATCGGATCACACCGATTGAGAATTATGTTAAAAGGAGAATGAAATGCTAACAAAAAGACAAAACTTAATGGAAACGATTAAAGGTGGCCAGCCGGACCGGTTTGTCAATCAGTATGAATTTCTGGAACTGATCAGAGAATCGCCCAAAGAAGCATTTATGACACCTATGGGGACTGAAGTCAAAAATGCCTGGGGGATTACCATCCGCTGGCCGGAAGGTCAAATCGGGTCCTTCCCAGTTCATGATCATGGCCATAAGGTCTTAAATGACATTACCGAGTGGCGTGAATACGTGAAGGCTCCGTCAGTGGATTATCCAGCCGAACGCTGGACCGAAGCTATTGCTCATGCGAAAGCAGTCGATCGCAATGAAAAATTTGTGACCGCTTTTGTAACGCCGGGGATCTTTGAACTGACCCATTATCTGATGGGCATGGAAGATGCTTTAATGAGTTATTATGAAGAACCGGAAGCCATGCATGAACTGATCGAGTACCTGACTGAATATGAATTGCAGTACGCCCAGCAGCTTATTGACAACCTTCACCCGGATGCGCTGTTTCATCATGATGACTGGGGTAGCCAGATTTCGTCATTTATGTCGCCAGAAACATTTAAGGAATTTATTTTACCGGCTTACAAAAAAATCTATGGCTTCTATAAGGATAACGGCGTGGAACTGATTGTCCATCACAGCGACAGCTACGGCGTGAACCTGGTGCCCTTCATGATTGAAATGGGTATCGATATCTGGCAGGGCGTCATGAATACCAACAATATTCCCGAGCTGATCAAAGAATACGGCGGACAGATTTCATTTATGGGCGGCCTTCACAGCGGTGAAATTGATTTTCCTGACTGGACCCCTGAAATCGTCATGGAACATGTGGAGAGGGCTTGTAAAGAATGTGGCAAGCATTACTTTATTCCCAATCTCAGCCAGGGCGCACCAATCAGCTCATTCCCGGGTGTTTATGAGGCCACTTCGGAAGCCATCGACAAGATGAGTGCCGAACTGTTTTAACAATAAACAATAAATTAAATCACAGCTTTTGGAGGAAAAAATTGATAATTATTGGCGAAAAAATTAATGGGGCCATTCCCTCAACCGGGAAGGCCATAGCGGCAAAGGATGCCGAATTTATCCGGAACCTGGCCATCAAGCAGGCCGAAGCCGGGGCGAATTTCATCGACGTCTGTGCCTCAGTCGACGATGACATCGAACTGGAAACGATGAAGTGGTTGATCGACATCGTTCAGGATGCCACCGATGTGCCGATTGCGGTGGACAGCCCCAATGTTTATACCTGCATTGAATCGATGAAATTCTGCAACAAACCGGGACTATTTAACTCGGTGTCGCTGGAAGGCGGTAAGGTTGATGAGGCTTTCAAAGTACTGGCGGAGACCAAATGGGAATGTGTTGCCTTATTAAATAGTGACAAGGGCATCCCTAAAACAGCTAAAGACCGTCTGGACGTTTTCACTGATCTGATGGCAAAATGCAAAGAATATAAGATCGACCCCTCCCGCATGCACATTGATCCCTTGATTGAAATGCTTTGTACCTCGGAAGATGGCATTGCCATGGTGACCGAAGTGATCCGGGAAATAAAAAAACAATATCCAACCATTCATGTCACCGGCGCCGTCAGCAACATTTCCTTCAACCTGCCCGCCCGTCGGATTGCCAATCAGGCCTTTGCCGTTTTGGCCATGAGTGCCGGCATGGACAGCTTTATTCTCGATCCACTGAACAAGGATATGATGGGGATGTTGTTTGCCACTGAAGCGATGATGGGTGAAGATGAATACTGTATGGAATATATTGGCGCTTTCCGGGAAGGTATTTTCGTAAAATAAACAAGAGCAAAAATGGTTATACTAAACCCGGCACTCACACAGGTTCCGGGTGGGAATAAATGAAATACATAAAATTCGAATCAAAAATCAAGGAGAAAAAGATGTCAAAAATTGAAGAAGTAAAAGTATTGGTCGAAACTGGTAAATCAAAGAAGGTTGCTGCCGCTGTTCAGGAAGCTCTGGATGCTGGCGATAAAGCCCAGGATATTCTGGATGCGATGATCGCTTCCATGGGTGTGGTGGGGGATAGATTTTCTTCCGGTGAAATCTTTGTGCCGGAAATGTTAATTGCTGCTAAAGCCATGTCTAAGGGTGTGGAAGTGCTAAAACCAGTCATGGCTGGCGATGGCTCCAGTTCACTGGGTACCTGTATTATGGGAACCGTGGCCGGAGACCTTCACGATATCGGTAAAAACCTGGTCGTCATGATGCTTGAAAGCGCTGGATTTGATATGGTTGACCTGGGTGTTGACGTTCCAGCCGAGCGATTTGTGGAAGCTGTCAAAGAAAATAACAACGTGGTCCTGATTGCCTGTTCCGGACTATTGACAACGACGATGCCAGCTTTAAAAGAAGCGGTTCAAACCATTAAAGCAGCCTACCCAGATATGAAAGTCATTGTTGGTGGTGCGCCGGTTACTCAGGAATACGCCAATGAAATCGGCGCCGATGGTTACGCTCCTGACGCCGGTAGCTCCGCGTCAAAAGCCAAAGAACTGATTGGCGCTTAATTTAAATGAACCCCTATCTCTTTCGGGGATAAAGTGAGATTTGATTTTTTCTGTTTTTATCTCAGAAAGCCCCCTGATTGGACTCGCAGATTTTCTGCGAGTCCAATCAGGGGATCAAAAAACTGAAGTTTAGTAAGAAAACGTTTAAAATAAGAAAAAAGTAGGAGGATCATGACAATGATCAGAATGAATAATAAAATTAAGAATTTTTATGGTATTGGTGATATGTTCTTCTCGTTTATGGTTTGTATTGAACTTTATTTCATGATGGTGTTTTTAACCGATGTTTTGAAACTCAATGTCGCCATGGCCGGAACCATCGTTTCTATTACTGCAATGGGGGATTTAATTACTTCCTTTATTGCCGGTGGTATTGTCGATAAATCCAACTTGAAATGGGGGAAATACCGTTCCTGGTTACTGTTTGCCCCGGGGGTAGCATCAGTCTTCTTTGTGATGGAGTTCTCCGGTGTTGGTTCAGCCACAACAGCGGGCATCGTCTTTACAATCTGTTATCTTATCTCTCATACCTTATGGAATATTTTTTATACCGCCAGTCGGGCCCTTGCCGGTGCCGTTACCGATGATCCGACCGAACGGGCGCATATTTCGGGCCGAATTTCAGCCTGGATGAATGCTGGACGAATCGCCGGATCTAAAATAGTCATTCTGATGATCGGATTCTTTGCTGCCAGTTTTGGCAGCGGCGAAAGTCAGCTAATTGGTTATACGATAACTGCGCTGATTACCAGTGTCTTAATGTGTATTGGTTATCTGATTCACTTTAAAATAACTGATGGTTATGATAAGCCTCAGGAAGTATCTAAAGAAGACGCTGCTAAGCAGAAGGTGACGATTGCAGATATGTTCAAGGGTGTTGGGAAGAACCCACCGCTGATTTCGGTTCTGGTTTGTGAGTTTCTGCGACTCAGTGGTTATTATATGATGATGGCCTTAGCCGCTTACTACTGTAAACTGGTGCTTGGCAATCCCGCTGCAATTGGTAATCTTCTGATGGCGATGAACATCTGCTGTCTAATCGGTGCTCTTTGCTCAAAAACCTTTGTTACAAAGTTGGGAACAAAAATGACAACTGTATTAGGAATGGGTGGCGCAGCCATGATGATGGTGGTAGCTATGATGGTTTCCCCTAATCTTACTGGTGTCACGGTTTGTCTGGCAATCAGCCAATTGTTCTACGGAATTTCTTTTGGTCTGACAACCAGTCTTTATGCAAATGCAGCCACCTATGCAGAATTCTCCACCGGAAAAAACACGGCCGGCTTTATCATGGGTTTATTATCCTTCTCAATTAAGGGTGCGATCTTTATTCGTGGTCTGATTATCACCTTTGTGCTTGGTTTTATCGGTTACAGTGCTGATATGACCGTCAATCAGCAAGTAATTGGAAATACGACAATTGCTTTCTTCATTATCCCAGCGGTTCTGATTGCTATTGGTATTTTACCACTGTTCATGATGAAAATGAAAGACAGTGATGTCATCGATATGCGGAAAGAAATTGAAGCACGCAAAAATGTTCAAGTAAGTGTCGAAGCACAATAAACAACTTTTTAAAAGGTGCTGTTTAGTCTTACAAAGATTGAACAGCACCTTTAATTCAGTATCAGAATAAATGAGGTGATTGAGTGAGGACGGATAAAAGCTTACTATCAAAGATGATTTTAAAGCTGGGAATTCCTTCAGGGATATTGTTTGTAGTGATGTTTGGTGCGGTATTGTATTGTGTTAAGCAGAGTGTTATCGATGCAACACAACTGATCTTTGTGCAGAGGAGTATCATAATCATTTTCAGTACAGGTTTGATTTTTACTGTGTTATTGTTTCTTTTAACGATGAGTAATTTATCAAAAAAAGTCGAACGTATGGTAAAGATTGTGCAATTGATTGATAACGATGAGATTAATTTTGCAGCCATGAAAAAAACGGGCCGTTCAAAGGATTCATTAGATGAGATGATGTGTCATATCTATTCAATTGCGGCAAAACATAAAAATAATATTCTACTTGCTGAAGGCATAGTCGAAGGTAATTTTTCGCGAGACGATTCAGATTCAACTGTATCGAATCGACTCGGCCATAGTTTAAACAAGATCGGTAGTTCGATCAAAGATATGGAAATCGCAACCAAAAATTATTTGGAATTAACACAACAGGGAATATTTGAAAAAAGATCCCAGTCAGAGGCGCTGACAGGTGGTTTTACCAAGGTCAATCATAATGTTGATGAAATCATTAATACAATTATCGATAAAATGGATTTTTACTATTCCATTCTTGATGCAATTCCACACTCCTTTTTAGTAACCGATGCCGACATGAGATTCAAATATTTTAATAAACGTTATTCCGACTATTTAGTTTCATTTGGTATTATTGAAAATCGTCAATCAGCCATGGGGCTTGATTGTTGTATTTCGGCTGCAGATATGTGCGGAACTGAACGATGTGCCAGAAGATTATTGGTAGAAAAAGGCCTGTCAACAACCAATTTTGAAGCACGAGGCAAGTATTATAAAATGGACATGGTCTATCTTAAAAATAAAAATGGGGAATTGACATCTGACTTATTGGAAATGACCCTGGACCAGACTTCAATAATGAGCATTAATGAATTCACAAAAACAGAAGTAGCCCGATTTGAAAAAAACCTCATATGTCTGGCTGAAGGAGATCTGAATTTTGATTTAGCAATTGCTGATGTCAATGACTATACTGAAGAAGTCTACGGGCAATTCAATTCAATTGCTCAGAGCATGGATCGTGTCAAAGATTCGATTAGTGCCCTCACAAACAATGCGTCAATATTGATCAATGCCACGGTGAAAGGAGAATTAGATACCCGGGCCGATGTATTGCAGTTCAACGGTAACTGGAGAACACTGATCGACGGAATGAATAGAATTCTAGAGGAAACTTCCAAACCGCTAAATGAGGTTGTTCAAGTGATGGATTCAATTTCAAAAGGCCACTTGGATATCAGGATCAAGGGCAATTATCAAGGAGACTTTGAGAAATTGAAGCAATCGGTTAATCAAACAACAGAAAATCTAAATTTGGTGATTGGCGAAATAGCAGCCCTAACTGGAGAAATCAGCAGTGGAAATCTCAATATCAATCGTATCGAAAATTTTGGAGGTGATTACAACAGCATCTCAGATGCATTAAATACGATTGTTAAAACCCTCAACGGGTTATTACTTGAAATTAACGATTCTGCTCAACAAGTTAGTGCTGGGGCCAATCAGGTGGCGATGGGTAGTCAGTCTTTGGCTCAGGGCTCCACTGAACAGGCAAGTTCAATTGAGGAGTTGACAGCATCAATTACTGAAATAGCTAATCAAACAAAGAAAAGCGCTGAAGATGCCGGCAGTGCTCAGGGTTTGGCGACACGAGTGAAAGAAAATGCACTGAATGGAAACATCCGAATGATTGAGATGCAAAACTCAATGCTTGAGATAAATCGGTCTTCAATAGATATCTCGAAAATAATTAAAGTGATCGATGATATTGCTTTTCAGACAAATATTCTAGCCCTCAATGCCGCAGTAGAAGCAGCCAGAGCCGGCCAGCATGGAAGAGGCTTTGCAGTGGTTGCTGAAGAGGTAAGAACTCTCGCGGCACGAAGTGCAGAAGCCGCCAAAGAGACAACGATATTAATAGAAGGGTCCATTGGAAAAGTACAAATTGGAACGAAAATTGCTGACGAAACAGCAACTGCACTTTCTGAAATCGTGGATGGTATTGGCCAAGTAACCGATTTGATTGGTCGCATTGCCAGAGCTTCAAATGAGCAGGCTACTGGGATTGCTCAGATAAATATCGGCATTGAACAGGTTACCACGGTTGTTCACCAGAATTCTGCGACAGCAGAAGAAAGTGCTGCCGCCAGTGAAGAGCTGTCGGGACAGGCAGAATTACTTAAGAATAAATTGAGATATTTTACGTTGAGATCATAGTTTGAAGCGTAAACTATCGGAAAACATGCAGGTGAAAGATCCTGACACTATTTTGAGGTGATGTATGAATAAAAAACAGATTATCGGGTTGGTTTTCAGTATTGCGGTGTTGATTACTTTTTATTTGCTACCGATCCCGGAAGGTCTTAGCAACAATGGGATGATCACGATTGGCCTACTGTTCTTCTTTTTGATCATGTTGATCACAGAAGCCTTGCCAGTTGGGGTCATTTGTTTTTTGTGTTTAGCGTTGCTGCCGACCCTGGGGGTTACCAAAAACCTGGGCACAGCCTTAGGCGGTTTTACCAATACGATTTTATTTTTTGTGTTGGCATCGTTTGGTCTGGCCGAAGCGGTATCATCGACCCCGATTATCCAACGGGTTCTGCATCGGCTATTAAAAACTTTCGGACGCAATGTTAAAACCTGCGTGTTGGCAATCATGATTGCGGCCGCGGCCGTCTCGTCGATTGTAACCGATGTACCAACGGTGGTGGTTTTCATGGGGGTCGGAGCCAGCTTTCTGAAGTTGTTTAAAAATGAAACAGACCGCCATCAAACTGCTAAATCCCTGATGATGGGGATTCCGGTTGCCGTTATGCTGGGCGGGCTGATGACACCGGCCGGCAGTGGCATCAATATTTTGACAATTGGTTTGCTGCAAAGTATCGCCGGAATTCAGATTACCTTTATTCAATGGATGGTCTGTGCGATTCCGGTCGTTTTGGTGATGGTCCCATTGGCATGGTTTATCCTGACCAAAATCTATCCACCGGCAGAAATTGATGCCAGTGAAATCAAAGCCTATCTCAATCAGATTGCGGTTCACGAAAAGGTGAGTCAGCGGGAAGGGAAGGTGATCATCATCGCCGCGGCGATGATGCTATTCTGGATGATGAGCTCCTTTTTTCCCGTTATCGAGGTGGCCGTGGTATCGCTTTTTGGTTGTGCCTTGTTCTTTCTGCCCGGGATCAAAATTCTCACCTGGGAACAGTACATGAAAGCCGTCAGTTGGACTTCCTATCTCCTGATCGGGACGGTCTTATGTATTGCCAATACCATCGTCGCTAACGGAGTCAGTGAGTGGTTTGTTACTTATGTTTTACCCTCATCGCTGTCGCTTTCGACCATGGGTGGGGTCTTTTTTGTGGCGGTGATGATTTTTGTGATCATGTTGATTGTCCCGGTCGCACCGGCCTTGATTGGGGTGCTGACCCCAGTGATTGTCAGTCTAGCCGCAACGATGGGGATCAACCCGGCCCTATTGATCATTACCCTGGGCCTATGCGCCGGCAACTGCTATCTGTTTCCCATTGATACAATTCCGCTAATCACCTACACCGCCGGCTATTATAAAATGACCGATATGCCCAAGGCGACCATCTGGATGCAACTGGCCTTTATTTTATTGGCGACCTTGTGGCTGCCGCTGGCCGGTTTGATTACCAAAATTGTTTGAGGGGATTTTGGCGTAAGATGATTGTTAACAGATAATCTGATGTAAATAAGCGGGCCACACCATTTTTCCTGTTCACATTTCCATAAATTAAGAAAAACCCGAATTACTGGCACAATAATTGCTTAAATTAACGGTTAAACTTAAAAATTGGAAGCAGAGGAAAGGTTAACGATGGAAGAGAGAAAACGAAAGAGTAAAACGATTAAACGAAAATTACTGATTGTACCATTGTGTTCTGTGTTGCTAGGGGTGTTTGTGATTGGGGCCATCTCCGCTTATTTGACCCGGGAAAGCTTGATGGCGGAAATGAGAGCCAGCGGCTTTGCTACCTCTCAGCAGTTTGTCGACCGACTAGAAGACAACACGGAAGCCCTTGATGCCATGAACGTCATGATCGAAGAACAGATCCGCAGCATCGGGAACATTGTCATTGCCAACCGGGGCGCCATCAGCGATCCCTACCTGACCGCTCTGGCCCAGCAGTCTGGGATAAATCAGATTTACTGGTTTAATGCGGCCGGCGAAATTCTTAATGCGGTTAATGGCGAGTACGTAGGCTGGAAGGCTGCTCCTGGGGATCCCATCTATAATTTCATGATCAGCGGCGAAAATGAACTGATGGAGGCTATCCGCAAAAGCACCGAAACCGATGAAACCTTCAAATTTGGTTATCTGAAGACCAGTACCGGTGAATTTGTTCAGGCTGGGGTCACCGCTGACCGGATTACCGATCTGACTGAACGATTTGGTTATCAGGCTTTGATTGACGAATTGTCAGCCAACGACCAAATTGTTTATGCCAGTTTTATTGATCAGGATTTGACCGTGGTGGCCGATACTCATCCCGAGGATTTGGGGATCAGTTATGCGGAGGACGAAAAGGTTGCAGCGGTAGCCATTGATGGTCAATCATCAGCCTCTGAATATTTTTATGAGGCTGATCAAACCAAGGTCTATGACGTATTGTTTCCGGTGGTTATTAATGATGAATTGAAGGGGGCTTTAAATATCGGTTATTCAATGGACGCTATTGAGACCGCAATCTTTAAAAATATTCTGATGGTATCAGTTGTTGGTTTGCTAGTTTTTCTGGTGCTGGCCTTGATTCTCTATCGGGTGTCCACATCAATTACTAAGCCTATTTCCAGTGTCAATCATATGATTAAAGAAATGAGCCTGGGACATTTAGGCCTGCGGTTGGGCATTGACAGCGACGATGAAATCGGCGAAATGGCCACCGCCATGGATTCCTTTGCTGAAGATCTACAAAAAGTAGTGATCGGCACGATGATCGAAATATCGGATGGGAATGTCTCGGCAACAATCCGGGAAAAGGACGATGCGGATGAGATCTCGCCAGCACTGAAACGCACCATTGCATCGATACGCGGTTTGATCGATGAGGTTACCACCCTTTCCCAGGCGGGGGTGGCCGGGCGGTTGCATGTCCGTGGCAACAGCGACCAGTTTAAAGGTGGGTTTCGCGATATCGTCAAGGGGGTTAACGATACCCTCGATGCGGTCGTAGGCCCCATCAATATGGCGGCCGATTATGTTAAGCGCATCGGTGCCGGGGATATTCCATTAAAAATCACAGCCACCTATCAGGGTGAATTTGATGCCCTGAAAAACAGTATCAATGCCTGCATCGATGGTTTGGGGGCCTTGGAAGAAGGAAATCGGATTCTCGAACAAATGAGTCATCACGATTTCGGAGAAACCATGGATGGTCAGTATTTCGGCATCTATTCCGAGTTTGCCCAATCCATTAACATCCTTAATCAGCGACTTAACGATGTGATTGCGGTGATCAATCATATCGCCGGGGGTAATCTTCAGGATCTCGATAAGCTGAGACAATCGGGACAACTCAGCGACAAGGATGAGCTGGTCCCAAGTCTGATTGGAATGATCGAAACCATTGATCTGTTAATTGCCGAAGCCAACGAAATGGCCCGGATTGCCGTGGCGGGAAACACCGGTAATCGTGGCGATGAAAGCCGTTTCCCTGGTGAATATGCTATGGTTATCGCCGGTTTTAACAAAACTCTGGATGCCCTGGTGGGACCGATGATGGCCGCTTCAGAAACCCTGGAAGAACTGTCCCAAGGCAATCTCAACACCGCTATGAAAGGCGATTATCAGGGCGACTACGCCCTGATTCAGGATAATATGAATCATACCGTTGAGTTCTTAAAACGATATGTTGATGAAATTACCGCTGTTTTAGAAGCGGTGGGCAAGGGAAATCTCGCACAGGAAATTACCGCCGAGTATCGGGGCGATTTTCTGGCCATCAAACGAGCGCTCAACCAGATCACCACTAACCTCAGCTACACGATGACGGAAATCAATGTGGCTGCCGGACAGGTGGAGCTGGGTGCCCGGCAGATTTCTGATGGTGGCCAGGCGCTGTCCCAGGGCACCATGGAACAGGCCAGTTCAATACAACAACTGACGGCATCTATTGATGAGGTTTCCACGGAGACTAAACGCAATGCGACCAATGCCAACGAAGCCAATATCCGGGCCATCGAGGTTCGGAACAATGCCGAAATTGGCAATCAGCAAATGAAAAAAATGGTCACTGCCATGGTGGACATTAATGACTCATCCAATAATATTTCTAAAATCATCAAGGTTATCGATGATATCGCCTTCCAGACCAATATTCTGGCCCTGAATGCGGCGGTGGAAGCTGCCCGGGCCGGCCAGCATGGCAAGGGTTTTGCGGTGGTCGCGGAAGAAGTCCGGACCCTGGCCGCCCGGAGCGCTGAAGCCGCCAAGGAAACGACCGGGCTGATTGAAGGATCGATCGCCAAAGTGGAAGCAGGGACGAAAATTGCCGATGAAACCGCCGCGAGTCTTAAAGAAATCCTTGATGAAATCGAAAAGGTGTCGGATCTGGTGGGGAATATCGCCCAGGCTTCCAGCGATCAGGCCTCGGAAATTGCCCAGATTACCAAAGGTATTGAACAAGTTTCCCAGGTTGTCCAGACCAACTCAGCCACAGCAGAAGAAAGTGCCGCCTCCAGCGAAGAACTGTCGGGTCAGGCCGAACTACTGAAAAAGATGGTAGGAGAGTTTAAGCTAAAGTAAGGCTAAGCAGCAATTTCGAAAAGTGCTTGAAACCCGTAGTAAATAGCGAGAAAGTGATTGCTTTTAAACCGTACGAATCTGAAAAAAAATGATGCAAAAAATTGAGACATGCAAAATTATGATCATGCTGACAGAAAAAGAATCGGATTTGGCCGATACACAATAAAAATGATTATTAATGAGTCAGGTTTTAAGCGTTTAATGCATAATTATTTGCACTTTGAGATCATGATTGTGATAAAGTAATACCCCGTCAAAAGCTGTGATATGCTCCCCTTATAGTGGATAGTTAAAATTAAAAACTGTTTATTAAAAGGAGGAGCATATTTTTATGGAAAGAAAAAGTAAGTTACCCCTGGTCGATGCCATTTAGAGTGGTAGAAACCATTCTAAATAGCATCGACCCGGTTAATTTTAAAAGATTGATCCGTCAGATCTAAGTCACAGTAAGCAAAAGCCGGTACATCAGCTCCGGTACCTTGATCGTCAAGCAAACATCAGCTATAATAAAAGGAAAAGACTGAGCGGATCGGGTCTTTTATCAAATTCATAAATTTTAGGAGCGATGGCGATGTTTAATAATGGTATTGTGAACTATGAAAATTACAATAATGTTGAAAAAAATCTGAAAAATGTGCTGAATCTGGCCAATACCAGTCAGAATGCCAAGGCCGTTGAGGAAGAAATCTATTATAATACCGCCAAAAATGTTGGACGTAGCCTGAATGTCACCGATTATAACAGCTTATCCGAAAAAATCATGGAGTTGGGAATCGGTCAGATCGTCATTACCAACATGTCCGATGAAAAAGTCGTCTTTCGGCTGTACGATTGTTTTACCTGCAGCGACATGGAAAATATCGGGAAACCAGTCTGTTACTTTGAAGCTGGGATCCTGGCCGGGGCCGTCAGTACCATCAGCAAGCAGGATATGGACGCCGTGGAAGTCCGATGTAACGCCCTCGGCGACAGCTATTGCGAATTTGAAGTCACCAAGGCAAGTGGCACGAAGAAGAGCTTCAATGACGACAGCGATGGTGGAAAAACCGATATCAATATGCTTTACCTGACGATCAACTCATTGAAACTGGCCAAAAGCAAAAATCAGATCCAGTCCCAAAGTCAACGCTCCACCCAGGACAATAAAAAACTCAATGATGCGCTGGAAAATGCCTTGGAAGCCGACAATTTCAATCAGAACATCATCGACAGCATCCCCAATTATCTGGCGGTGATTGACAGTTCCGGGATGGTTGTTCGGATCAATAAAAAGTACCAGGAATTCTTATCATCAGCTTTTAAAAAAGATACCAGCATCATTTCATTGGCCTGGGAATCAAAATATCTTGAGGTTTTGGCGACCGGGGCACCGGCCATCTGGCAGCAGCAGATTTCCGGCAAGGAACATATCATTTTTGAAAGCCCGATTTTAGAAGCAAAGGCGGTGCTAAGACAGGTGATCCCGGTGGAATCTGACTTTATTAAGCTGCTCCTCGATAAAATATCGGTGCTGGAAGAACAGATTGACAGCAAAAAAAAGGCCGGCGAGACGGAGCACGCCACACTTCATGATCCCAACGTGATGGTTACCAGCGCTGAAATGATTGACCTGGTCAACTACATCAAGAAAGTGGCAAAAACGGATGCCTCAATTTTAATGCGCGGGGAAAGCGGCACCGGAAAAACAATGTTTGCTGAAGTTGTTCATCAGGAGAGTCCCAGAAGTCACCAGCCATTTATTTATATTGACTGCACCACCATTCCCAAGAATTTTTTTGAAACCGAACTGTTCGGATATACTCCCGGAGCCTTTACCGGGGCCAATAAAAAGGGGAAAATCGGAAAACTGGAAATGGCCCAGGGCGGCACGGTTTTTTTAGATGAAATCGCCGAGATTCCCATCGAAATCCAATCCAAACTGCTCCGTTTTCTGCAGGAAAAAAAGTTTGAAAAGATGGGCTCAGTAACAACCCAACAAGTTGATACCCGGGTGATTGCCGCCACCAGTCAAAACCTGGAAGCGATGATCGGGGCCGGTTTATTCCGAAAAGATCTCTATTACCGGCTCAATGTGATCAATATTATGCTGCCGCCGCTGCGCGAAAGAAGTCAGGAAATCCCTGGTCTGGTTGATCGAATCCTGACGCAAATCAGCCAGGAAACGGGTACGGCGGTGAAAAAGATTGAAGCCGCCGGTCTGCAGGAATTAATGAATTACAGTTGGCCGGGGAATATCCGCGAACTGGAGAATCTAATCAAAAGACTGACCTTTTTAGTTGATGATCCGGTCATTTCCAGGGCCGCGATTGATAAAGAACTGAATACGGCGGAATCGTTAAATGTCTTTGCCGGGGTCGTTAAAAACGAAATCAAAGAAAATGAAAAAGAGCTGATCGTCAGAGTGCTGCAAAATTGCCGCGACAACAAGTCGGCGGCGGCGGCCAAACTGGGGATCACGCGTCAAACACTTTATAATAAAATCAAAAAGTATAACATCACATTTTGACGCCCGAGTTCTTGCCGGCAGGTGTCAAATTGTGTCAAAAAGTGTCAAGCCATCTTTGACAGTGTCAAAAAAAATAGACACTGTCAAAGATGAAATATTAAACGAAACCCGCCTGAATGCTGAATCAGGTGGGTTTTATGCGCTTGGCACAAAAATTGCGATATATTTTAGAGATGAATAAACACTAAAACAATAAATTTCTTTGAAAAGGAAGAGTGAAAAATTATGAGTTTGACAGATTTAATTTATGCTGGTTCGAATGCGGTTGCCGGATTAACGGAAGGCGCAGTCAGTGATGCCATTGAAAAATATGGCGAAGGTCATGCGGTTGGCTACCCGGATACAGCTTATTTTTTACCGATCATTTACGCTGCCACCGGCGTTAAAATTAAAACATTGGGTGATTTGCCAGCGGCAGTGGGGATTCTGAAAAGTCTGATCACCAACAAGGAAGACCTGGGCGACGCTTTAAACGCTGGACTGGCTACCGCCGTCGGCGCTGAAATTATTGAAGCGATCCGTTACCTCGATGGCGACCCCTACGCCAACGATGCCGGTATTGGTTTTGTCGCCGATCCAATTATTCGTTCTTTGGGCGTGCCCCTGGTAACTGGCGATATTCCCGGGATTGCCGTGCTTTTAGGCGAATCCGCTGATCCGGCTGGATTGGCTGCGATAGTCAAAGATTATCAGGAAAAAGGCTTACTGACCTTTATGGTTGGTAATATCATTGAGCAAGCGCTCGAAGCCGGTGTGAAAATGGGACTGGACTATCGCGTCATCCCCCTTGGCCATGAAGTAACCTCGGTGATCCATGTGGTCTCCGTTGCAATTCGGGCCGCTCTGATTTTTGGTGGTATCGAGCCAGGTAAATTGCCAGAGTTTTTAACCTACACCAAAGAGCGGGTCCCGGCCTTTGTTAATACCTTTGGTGAATTAAACGAAGTGATTGTTTCCGTTGGCGCTGGCGCCATTGCTTTAGGCTTCCCAGTAATCGCTGATGTCCCGGTACCCGAAGTACCCGGTGCCTTAATGACCCAGGCTGATCACGCCAAAACCGTCGAGTTCTCGTTAGAAGCCCGGGAAATTAAAATTAAAGTCACCAAAATTGATGTCCCTGTTTCCGTGGCCTCCGCTTTTGAAGGTGAACGGGTCCGTAAAGACACCATGTTTGCGGAATTTGGCGGCAACAAAACCGAATGTTGGGAACTGGTTACCAGCGGTGATCCGGCCGAAATGGAAGATCACAAAATTACCCTGATCGGACCGGATATCGATGATGCCAGTTTTGCCGATGCCGACGTCGTCCGTTTACCACTGGGGATTGTCGTCACCGTAGGCGGTAAAGCGATGCAAAAAGATTTCGAAACCGTGCTGGAACGACGTATCCACTACTTCACCAACTATATTGATGGTGCCATGCATGTCGGCCAACGTAACATCGCCTGGATCCGCTTAACCAAAGAAGCCTTTGAAAAAGGATTCCGCTTAAAACACATCGGTGAAGTGCTCTATGCAAAAATGCGCTCTGACTTTGAAAAGGTCGTTGATAAATGCGAAATCACCATTTACACCAAGGCGGAAGATGTCAAACGGCTGGGCGAAGAAATGGTTAAACCGATTTATGCCGAACGTGATGCCCGGATGAATGCTTTAACCGATGCCAGCGTCGATGAGTTCTATACTTGTTTATTATGTCAGTCATTTGCCCCCAGTCATGTCTGTGTCGTTACCCCGGAACGTTTGGGCCTGTGCGGCGCCGTCTCCTGGTTGGACGCCAAAGCCACCAAAGAACTGGATCCATTGGGACCGAATCAGCCAATTGTCAAAGGTGAAGCCGTTGATGAACGACTAGGTATCTGGAATTCCGTCAACGAAGTGGTTAATGCCGCGTCCCAGGGTGCCGTTGAACGGGTAACCCTGTATTCAATTCTGGAAGATCCGATGACATCCTGTGGTTGTTTTGAATGTATTTGCGGAATTATGCCTGAAGCCAATGGCGTTATCATCGTCAACCGTGAATTCAGCGAGTCCTCACCGGTCGGGATGACCTTCGGTGAGCTGGCCTCAATGACCGGCGGCGGCGTGCAGACCCCCGGCTTTATGGGTCATGGCCGTTTCCTGATCGGTTCGAAAAAATTCATGTCAGCTGAAGGTGGCTTATCACGAATCGTCTGGATGCCCAAAGAATTGAAAGACGATGTGGCCGAACGGTTAAACAAAGCGGTCTTCGAAATGACCGGCATCGAAAACTTTGCCGATATGGTCTGCGACGAAACCATTGCCACCGATTCCGAAGCCGTTTTAGAATTCCTGGAAACTAAAAACCATCCCGCTTTGGCGATGGATCCGATTATGTAGGCAGTTTGCTGCACCGTTCTCCGACTCGATCGTTGGGAGGTAGAGCTGGTCGATAAATAGTCAGCCACCTACCGACCTCAGAAAATTAATAAAAAAGACGTATTTTATTTTGGAATACGTCTTTTTGTGATGCAATAAAGCTGAATAAAAAATAAAAATCTGCTAAAAAAGTTCTTGATTTTTCTTAGCAGGTTTTTATGCAAATGGTTAAGCGAATGCGGTTATTAAGTGATGTCTGATAACTTGGTTTCACCGGGCCTTTTCCAGATACGCGAGAAAAGGGCTGGACTGGAGCAGCGGACAGAAAAAGCAGGTAGGATGAAAAAAACATGTGTGTTATAATCAAAAATACAGAACGATGCGTAAGCGTTTAGGAGGGGAATCGATGAAAGACTATCTGAAACAGGCCGACTTTACTGAGATTGCAGAACTTAAGAATATCCATGACATTCACATTACCCAGGAGGTACGGGATCGCTGTGCTGATAATTATTGCGGATTTTTTGGTAAAAATCACATGTGTCCGCCAGCAGTGGGAGATCTGGATCATTACCGCCAGATGATTGAGCAGTATGACCAGGGATTGGTTTTTTCGAAAGCCTATCCGATCAAGTCCCGCAGTGATTTTGCCGGGATGATGGCAGCGGGGATTGCGTTTCGGGAAATCATCCAGGAAATAAATGGGAAGGCTAGAGCAAATCACCAGAATTGTGTGTTTTTCACAGCAGGAACCTGCGGTATTTGTGAAAAATGCGCCATTTTAGACAATGAGCCCTGCCGGTTTCCGGAGGAGGCCATTCCATCCTTGGAAGCCGCCGGTATCGATGTGGTGCGATTGAGTCGGGATCTGGGGATGAAGTACAATAACGGAGCTGATAAGGTGACATATTTTGGACTAGTGGTATATCGGGAAGGATAGCCCATAAATAGATAAAATATATGAATGATATCGATTGGAAATGGGGATAAAAACCACGAAATGACGATAAATATCAAAAAAACAGTGACCGGCGCAATTGGTGGGTTACTGTTTTTTTGCAGTTACTGACTGACCGCTTCGTTCAACTCGACGGGGGCATCCTCAGCCATATAATCTTTGCCCCATTCACACATGGCATCCAGAATCGGATAGAGGCTCAGGCCGAAACTAGTCAGGGCGTATTCGGTTTTAGGTGGCACCACCGGATAAACCGTCCGGGTGATCAGTCCGTCCCGTTCCAGCTCCCGGAGTTGCTGGGTGAGCATTTTGGGGGTAGCATGGTGGACGATTTTTTGTAGTTCGTTAAAGCGCAGAGTCTGGTTAACCAGGTTCCACAGAATTTTGGTTTTATATTTACCGCCAATCAGGCTAATTGTGGCATCAATTGGGCAGCAGAAATGTTTTTTTTCAGTCATTGGGGACTCCTTTTGAATTTTTATGGATACTTACTATCATTTTGGGTAGTAAGTGATTAATAAGTGCATACTTGTATTTTTGAAAATCATTGGTAAAATGATAGCATGAATAAAAGTAAGACGCAAGCAATTGCCAAAATACGATTATAAAAATTTATTGGAGGAAAAAATGAGCGCAATTTTTAGTCGAACCAGTGTTAGAAAGTATGAAAACAAAGAAGTGGAAGCGGAAAAAATCGATGCGATTCTAAGAGCTGCGATGGCCGCCCCATCAGCTGCCAATCAACAACCCTGGGAGTTTTATGTGGTTAAAAACAAAGAAACCCTGGCCGCACTGGCTGATTGTAGTCCCTATGGTGGATGTGTTAAGGATGCTGCCATGGCGATTGTACCGGTTTACCGTAAAGAAATGATGATGCCGGAATTTGCCAACATCGACATGGCTGCCGCCACCCAGAATATCCTGCTGGAAGTTACCGAGTTGGGCCTGGGCGCTGTCTGGATTGGTATTGCACCACTGGCAGACCGGATGGAAAATGTCCGCAAGGTGTTGCAGATACCGGATCATCTTAGCCCCTACGCGATCATTCCGATTGGTTATCCAGTGGAAGGTGCCGAGCAGAAAGACCGGTTTGATGCCGAACGGGTCCATTTTGAGTAAGCCGGAAAAATTCTGATTAACTGATCAAAAGCCGCAGCAGCCAATAAATGGTTGTTGCGGCTTTTTTAGAATTTTTGCATGGTTTGCAAGTATAGAAATTTTTTCGTTTGCGTTTCTTCTATAACCGGTTAATACTGGTTTAATTTGTTTGAAAACGTTAAATAGTCATTGACAGAAAAAATTGCACATAATATAATATTTACAATTTAACCGGTAAAATTTTTAATGTGAATCATAAATTTATCTGGGAAAAAACGCTATGATTGTTAGGAGAAAGTTTTGGAAAAGAAAAAAATTAAAATTGCGATTCTGTCGATATCATCATTACTGATGATATCCATGACCGCATCAGCGATTCTGGCCGATATTCAGGCTTATTTTGTGGGTGTCGATCCATCGTTGATTTCGATGGTTTTAACCATTCCAGCCTTGATGGGGTTGGTGTTTGCCTTTGCCTCCGGTCCACTGTCACTGCGGCTGCCGAAGAAAAGTCTGGTGATTTTCGGTCTGGTTTGTGGACTGACTGGGGGGATGATCGCGCTATTTTTTGGCTCCATCAGTATTTATGTGCTGCTTGGCTGCAGTTTGTTACTGGGAATCGCCCAGGGTATGAATTCCACCATGTCGATGGCCCTGATTGCCGATTATTTTGTGGCGGAAGAAAGTGGTGCCCTGATGGGGCTGCAGTCGGCCTTTGTCAATGGCGGTAGTATGGTGCTATTGTTCAGTTCCGGGATGCTAGCCGGGATTTCATGGCAGATGTCTTATTTAGTCTATCTGGTTTTTATTCCGGTGATCTTTCTGGTCATCAAAAACCTGCCTAAGGATCAGGCCCCGCCCCATGCCGAAGAAAAACATGCCGAGAAAAGTGCCAAGCTTAACGCCCGGGTTTATTTTACGGCCCTGACGATGTTTCTGTTTGGGGTTTTCCTGTTTGTCTTTCAAACCAATATTGCCCTTTACGTGTCTGGCAAGGGATTGGGGGATGCCTCTACCAGCGGGTTGATTAATACCTCCATGTCCGCCGCCGGGATGCTCACCGGAATCTTGTTTGGGCGGATGCAGCGGGTCCTGAAAAAGCTGGTGATCCCGGTATCACTACTAGTTGGGGGTATGGGGATGCTGCTGATCTTTGTGCTGGGTAGTTTGCCGTCACTCTTTATCGGGGCGATGTGCTGTGGTTTCTGTCTGGCCACCATCAATCCGGCGGGTACCTTCCAGGCGGCCAATGCCGTTCATCCGTCGATCAGTTCATTGGCCATCGCTATTGTCACCGCTGCCACCAGTGTTGGGATCTTTGTCTCGCCAATCGTTTCCAATGGGGTCGCTAGTTTAGCTGGCGGCAATATCGAAATTAAATTTCTGCTGGCGGCCGTCGGGCTGGCGGCGGTTGGGGTGATGTCTTTTATCGGCAATGCTATTCTCGACAAAAAACAAACGATCTAAAATCTGTCATCAACGTTAAAACCGCCCGGATTCATGAAGAATCCGGGCGGTTTTGTTTTTTGGATGCGTTTAATCAATTTGAAAATAGGGTTTAAAGCTGAAGGGCACGGTTTCCAGCACTGTTTTGCTCTCAGCAATTATTTCGTCAATCCGCGGGCTATCGATGTGCATCAGCATAAAGTTCAACCGGATAATATAATCCAGGCAGTCATCTCGGGTGCACTTGAACTCACCCCGGTCAAAGGCCCACATCAGGGAGAAACTGGAAGATCGGGCAGCATTGGCGATCATTGCCAGCTCATCGGTTTTTTCGTCAAAATCCAGATGATAGCGGCGTTGGTGCATTTTATAGAGGACATTGCCTTCGGTGCTGAACATATCCTCATACTTGTCATCGGCCAGCTCGCGGATAAACTGCATGGCTTTGGGGTCGGATAGAAACATCAGATGATAGAGCCGGATCTCTACCGCCGTACCGACCTGGAGATCGGTACGGCGGTCTTTAAAATAGTTGTTGTAAAGTTTTAAAGCAACGGTGTTCTTTAGATCAAAAAGGAAGGCGTCACCGACGGATCGGCCCAGGCTTGATTTTGATTTGAAATAGTAGGAGATCAGCGGTTTGGTAATTTCGCAGATCTCGGCAATCTGATCCAGGTATGTTTTTTTATAGCCTTGCTCGTAAAACAGCTGGCTGGCCACCTTGAGAATATTTTCTTTCTGGTTATTCATGGTCATCTCTCTCGCATTGGAATTTTTAAATATCTTTTTATTTTAGCCTTTTCGGCGGGGGGATGCAAGTTTATTTTACTGTACCGGTTTAAATTAAATTAATTTAAAAAAGATTGACTTTTCGTAAAAAACCGATTACAATACGATTACTGAACCGGTTAAAATATTTGAACCGGGAGAAATATTCTGGAGCAATCCCCGTTATCATAGGATAATTGCGATTATTATGCGTTTAAAAAGAGTTGAAAAAAATATGATGAAAACGGTGATATGTTTTCCAGACAGTCATATTTCGTAAGAACATTGAATTCATTTAACAGGAGGAAGAAAGATGTCAAAAATTGTAGAAGTCAAAGCCAAAGTTGAAGCAGGAAAATCTAAACTGGTGCCCGGACTGGTTCAGGAAGCATTGGATGCCGGTGCTGCACCGGAAGAGATTCTCCAGGCAATGGTTGATTCCATGGGTGTAGTTGGGGAGAAGTTCTCATCCGGAGAAATCTTTGTGCCGGAAATGCTGATCGCTGCTAAAGCCATGTCAAAAGGTGTGGAAGTTTTAAAACCATTGATGGCTGGCGATGGCTCGGCATCAATGGGTACCTGCGTCATCGGTACGGTTGCCGGAGATTTACATGATATCGGAAAGAATCTTGTTTCCATGATGATCGAAAGTGCGGGCTTTGATATGGTGGATCTGGGAGTTGATGTCCCCGCTGATAATTTTGTCAAGGCTGTTAAAGATAATGATAAGGTTGTTCTGGTTGCCTGCTCCGGTTTGCTGACAACAACGATGCCGGCGTTAAAAGAAGCAGTTCAGACCATTAAAACGGCTTGTCCTGACGTTAAAGTAATTGTTGGAGGCGCGCCAGTGACACCAGAATACGCAGCAGAAGTGGGTGCCGACGGTTATGCTCCTGATGCCGGCAGTGCTGCCGTGAAAGCTAAAGAACTGGTTACTGCTTAAAGTGCGCAAGTGCTTTCATTCCCTGTCAGACATCCGGTCTTCTCATCGATAATTCTGAAGGTGTTGCGTCACCGTCAGTAAAGAAATTGTCCGCATGATCAGGGTGCTATTTTAGAACCTTCCAGAATAAATTTATTTAATTTCAAGTATTTGCGAAACCTTCGTTGTTTCGCAAATACTGAATATACAAAAATAAGGAGGAAAAAAATGAACAAAACAGTAAAACCCATCTCAACCTTCACGATTTTGGCCATGGCGTTTTTCGGAATGGGTGTCGGGACCATTACCCCAGCCCTAAATGCAATTTTTGTACAGTTCTCAGATTTGCCGATTACAACTCTTTTGCTGGTGTCCACACTGCCCTCATTAACCGTTATTCCAGCCACTCTGATTGCCGGGTCTGTTGCCGGTAGTAAAGTAAAATACCGAACCCTGGCAATAATCGGGATGACCCTTTTTGTCCTTGGCGGTATTGCCCCGTATTTCGCAACTGACTTTACCGTGATTTTACTTGAACGAGCTATCTTTGGTATTGGTCTTGGGATCATGTCACCACTGGCTAATTCCCTGGTCATGGGCGTTTATGAAGGCGACAAAGTCGCCAGCATGACGGGTATGGTTACCCTGGCGATGAACATCGGCGGTATGGTGCTTCAATTTATGGGCGGTTATTTTGCCGGAATTGGCTGGAATTACAGCTTCTTGCCCCATGCATTAGGTATTATTTCTTTAATAATGGTTATCTTTTTCTTGCCAGAGCCACCAAAAGCTCCGGTAACAGCAGAAACCCAGGCCGCTCCCAAAGAAAAACTACCGGTCAAATTGTTTATTATCGTGCTGGTATATGGTCTTTACACCTTGTCCATTTATCCGATGCTCGTCAATATGTCCACCCTGATTGTTGATCGGGGAATGGGAACAACTGCAACCGCAGGTGTTGTCCTGGCGCTTTTGACCATTGGTGGAATGGTAGCCGGTTCTGTTTTTGGTAAGGTATTCAAGATGTCCGGTCGCTTTATTATGGCTCTGGGTTATGCTTTAGCAACAATCGGTCTGGTGATGGTGGTTTTTGCCAGCAACATTGCACTGTTGTCAGTTGGTGTCTTTATTGAAGGTTTTGCCATGTCCACCCTGATTCCGGCCAGTATGATGCTCATTTCGATGACCGTTAAACCAAGCCAGATGGCTATAGGTGTGTCCTTCTTCATGGCTGGTATGAACCTCTTCGGATTCCTGTCAACCTACTGGATTGGCGCTATTGCCGCCGTAACCGGTGACGCCGTGACCGCTCCAATTGCGGTTGGTGCTTGTGTAACAGCTGCTTTCTTTGTGATCTATCTCATTATCAATCCGTTAAAATCGGGTGCACCGGTTGCCCCTGAACGCGGATAAAGTGATCAAGAACCAGAACTGTTCTATTGAATAAAACTGAAATAAAGCCTTCCGTTGTAATTGAAAATGGGAGGCTTTTATTTATGTAAATTTAAGCATGGGTGATCTTAGTGAAACGGCTCTCATGAATTGAGTTGTTGCACAAAAAAACACCAGACCAATGCACGATATGATATTAGATGATATCAATACATTAGTCAGGTGTTTTTATTAGCTACGTCAGGTATTTGGTGCAAGTTGACCTCGATGAGAGGCTATGAGGGCGATGTCTGTCACTGAGCTAATTCGCTGAATGCCTGTGCCATCCGTTGATAAGTCGGCATCGGAACGCGGTAATGTGCACCCATCCGCAGGACTTCAAAAACCAGGCCGTCAATCTCTGACTTTTTGCCCAGACTAATATCACGTTGCATTGAAGTTGAAGCTGTTGGTGCCAGTGAGTCCAGGATATCCAGATTAAACTGGACGATATCAACATCGAAATGAATGTCCATGGCCAGGGCCAGCGCTTCGATTTCCCGCAGTAAAGCTATATAGGTGTCCCTAATTTTACCAGGCTTCTGAACCGCTCCGGCCTCAACCTGATAATACAAACCGCAGGCCGCCATTGCCGATACATAGGAAAATTTCTGTAAAGCGTCTTTGCGGATATCCGGGGATAGGATACCCAGAATAGCGCTGTCATTTAAATCTGCTTCAATTTGCTTCAGAACCGGGCGGAATTGGGCGGGATCACGGACTCCGAAAAAAACCCTGAAAATTTTGCCGTGCATCTTGATTTTTCCCGGTCCGGTAATATTGGCGGAGATATAAATGCAGCCGTCGGTAACCAGCAGCTCGGGGAGTAGGACCTGAAGTTTTCCACCGGTACCATAAATGTTTAAAATGGGAATTACCACGGTATTTTTATCAGCGATCCGTTTGATAAACGGAACAATATCGGCTAGTGAATAGCCTTTGACGCAGACAAAAATCACATCCGGACGTTCATCATAATGCTCGGAGTCGCAAACCTTGATCGGGGCGACCGTATAAGTCCCTTGCCAATTGGTTTCTAACTCAATTCCGTTTTCCCTGATCCGGTCAAGGTGTGGGCCTCTGGCAATTAAGGTCACATCTTTCCCGGCTTTGGCCAGATAGGCCCCAATGCATCCACCAGTCCCGCCGGCTCCGATAACCAGATATTTCATAAGCAGCTCCTTCTATACGATCAATAAGACGTTGTTTATTGATAGTATACAGCGAATAAGCATTATCAGCAACTGTGTCTTCGGTTACAAAATGCGAAATATTAAAATATTTTTGATCTTCAGCACTCGGCTTCCAGAAGCTTTGGAAAGAGGGGACAAACGGTGATTATAAATATTGCTGATTACTGGAATAAGAACCCTTAATCTTGTCGTCTTCAAAATCGTTCATGGCCAGGTTATAATTGGAAAGGAACAGCTTCTCAACGGCTGACAATTTATGCTTGCTGGCATTGAGGCATTCCTGACACTGGGGGTCGATGGTTTCCGGGATTTGAATATCCGTAGGCTTAGAAACCTGATCAAAATCAATATTGGTCAGCTTGCAGTGACTTTCAATATCGACGTCGGTCCAGAGGCTCTTTAAGAATTTTAGACATGATTTTTGAGGCTGCTCAAATAGTTGTTTTATTTGTGAGTGATTGATATGCTGGCTTATTTTGGTCACAGTATTTTCTAGATCGGACAGGCTAAAATAGTTGTTTAAAGTTAATTGATTCATGTTAATTCTCCTAATTTATATGTTATCAGGCAAAGTCAGACTCTGGTGAGTATCACTGCCAATTTTACTGTTTTAAACACCATCCCGATATGGAATTAATTGTTTGGTGAATAAATAAATAATAACAGATGAATGTGAACGTTATGTTAACAAGAGATTACGAATTTCTGAAGATTTAAGAATCGGGGCTTTATTTGTTGCACGCAAGCGCATTGAGCCGGGGGAATAATGGGTTGTCACGATTATTGGTTGAACAGCAATGATGATGAGTGTGGAAAATAAAAAGAACCATATGGGATTAATATGGTAGATTAACCCAAAATGGTTCTTATAATACAGTGAATTATTGATGATTTTGGGTTTTAATCCCTATTTAGCGGTATAAATACCGATGGCATCGCTCATAAACTGGGCCAGGCCTTCGGCGTGGGTATCAATGTTTACCTTGAACCGGTCATCATGGACGTACATCAGCCCCAGTCCGGACAGAATTTCTTTGGTACAGTCGTAGTAGTGCCGGGTGATGTTGTCTTGCCACTGGGCGACCAGCTCCTGAACCTCGGGGTCAGTGGCATCTTTTTCCATATTGGCAACAAAGCTGGCATAGATGGCTTCGGTTTCATTGTGGATTGCTTCCCATTGTTCCGGGCTGTAGCCGTTGGTTTTCTGCTGGCTCTGACGGTAGGCGTCAGTTTTCCCCCAGCGCTCTTTCACCTCGGTTTCGTATTTTTTCTTGTTCGCTTCAATTTCAGTCATATCAAATGGTTTAAAATTCATGGTTTTTTCTCCTTCTAATTTTTGGTCAAGCAAGGCAATCAGTTTGTCTAAACGGCGCCGTTTGAGCAGCAGCAGGTGACGTTGTTTTTTAAAGGCATCCATTTCATCATAGTTGGGGTCGGCCAGAATCCCTTTGATTTCCTGGATCGAAAAATCCAGCTCTCGTAAGAACAGAATATTCTGGAGCTGGGCCAGATTGGCCGCATCGTAGTATCGATACTTATTTTCGGTGACCTCACTGGGAATCAGAATTCCTTCACGATGGTAGTAGTGAAGGGTGCGCACACTGACCCCGGTAAGTGTCGCCACTTCCTTAACTGTCATTTTCATTGGCTTCTCCTTGCTGGATGTTTTTGGCTCGGTTTTCCCTGACCTGATTCTATCATAAACTATGACCTAAGGTTAGAGTCAAGAGGGGAATTAAAAAAGTTTTCGTCAGCCTGAAAATATTTGTAACCAGCGGCATTGATTTCATCTGGTTTATTGATCTATTTACAGGTTTATGTCATAATAAGAGATGAGTTTATTGAGATTAAGAAAGTGACAAAAAGAAGGAGATTAAAATGGGTAAGACAATAGCAGAAAAAATATTTGATGCACATCGGGTAGACGAGCCGTTTCCAGACACACATGTATTAAAACTGGACCGGGTTTTCTGTCATGAAATCACCACACCAATTGCCATCACTGATCTGATGGCCCGGGGGATGGATCGGGTTTTTGATCCCACCAAGATCAAGGCCGTTATCGACCATGTCACCCCAGCCAAGGATTCAAAAACTGCGGCGCAGGGTAAAATCCTCAGAGACTGGGCCCGGCGACATGATATTAAAGACTTTTTTGATATTGGCAAAAACGGCGTCTGTCATGCCATCTTCCCGGAAAAGGGATTTGTCCGACCTGGCTACACCATCATCATGGGCGACTCGCACACCTGTACCCATGGGGCTTTTGGGGCCTTTGCGGCCGGAATTGGTACCACTGACCTGGAAGTTGGGATTTTAAAAGGGGTTTGTGCCTTCCATTTTCCTAAAACCATTAAAATTGTTCTCACCGGCGCCCTGCAACCGGGAGTTTATGCCAAGGATCTGATCCTCTTTATCATCAAAGAGCTGACGGTCAACGGCGCCACCAACATGGTCATTGAATTTACCGGTCCGGTCGTCGATGCGATGTCGATGGAATCCCGGATGACCCTCTGTAACATGGCCATTGAAGCCGGCGGCACCTGCGGGATCTGCTATCCCGATATGACCACTGTCGATTATCTGTGGGACTTTATCCAGGACGAATTTGCCACCAAAGCTGATGCCCTGGCCGATTATTCAAAGTGGGTTTCCGATGCGGATGCCGAATACGAACGGGTGCTGGAATACAATGTTTCGGAACTGCAACCGATGGTTACCGTGGGTTTTAAGCCTGATCAGGTCAAAACCGTGGCCGAAATGACCGGCACCAAAGTCGATCAGATCTATATTGGTAGCTGCACCAATGGTCGGATTGAAGATTTACGGATCGCCGCTGAAGTCCTCAAAGGCAAAAAAATCAGCGATAATGTCCGCGCCATTGTCAGCCCGGCAACACCAGCCATTTATTCGATGGCTTTAAAAGAAGGCATCATCGAAATCTTCCAGGATGCCGGCTTCTGCGTCACCAACCCCACCTGCGGGGCCTGCTTGGGTATGAGCAACGGGGTCCTGGCTGAAGGCGAAGTCTGTGCTTCCACCACCAACCGTAATTTCAACGGCCGGATGGGTAAGGGTGGCATGGTTCATCTGATGAGCCCGGCCTCAGCCGCGGCGGCAGCCATTAGCGGCACGATTGAAAATTCTTTTTTATTCAAGGCTTAGAGGGGAGATTGAGATGAAGACATTTAAAGGAAACGTATTATTTTTAGATCGCAGTGATATTAACACCGATGAGATCATCCCGGCCAAATATCTGACCGAAATTACGAAAGAGGCGTTAAAACCGAATCTGCTGGAGGATCTGGTTTTGCCAGGTTTTTCCCGGGCTGATACCGAGGATAAGGCCGTCATTGTGACCCGCGAAAACTTCGGTTGCGGTTCATCCCGAGAACATGCGCCCTGGGCTTTGGAAGTCAATGGCATCAACGTCGTGATTGCCGAAAGTTTTGCCCGGATTTTTAGACAAAATATGTACAACTGCGGGATGTTCGCAATTGAACTGCCCAAAGAAACGATTGACGGCTTGTTTGCTAACTATGCCGGCAAAGCGGTGACCATGGCAGTTGATGTGGATCGTAACCAGATTACTATTCAGGCTGATGGGAAATCTGAAACGATTGACTTCAAGGTTGGCGAATTTGATCAGACTCTGGTCAAAGAAGGCGGCTGGGTTGGCTACGCCGATAAGAATTACTAGAATCGACGGGTACTGAATTTAATCATGAAAATAAAGAAGACTGCCATACCGCTGGGTTGGCAGTCTTTTTTTAGCACACTAAAGCAGCTGTAAGACGATGGTAGTATGTAGATGAGTCTCACAAAGAGCAGACCGTCGTGCTAAAATATGATCAAAATCAAGGTGAAAAAACGGAGACGGAAAGGGATTGCGTTATCGGGCACTAAAAATGAGCATTCTTGTTGATGATGACTTCAGTGTAATCACGGTACTGCTGATGCAAGGTCTGGATGGAAGGATTGGGTAGTTGTCCTAACTCAGTCTGGAGCAGAGTCCGCAATTCCTCGTAATGTAGGAAAAAGGAAGGGTAATCATCATCAAATAGAAATACATTTAATAAAAGCTCATGATAGTTTTCATTGAGATTATCCATATCGATCAGTTTGTTTAAGACTCGTTTTGTTGAAGGGTAATCACGTTTCAGAAAATAATATCGGGCCAGAGCGAAGGCGTATTTTTCAAATTGGTGCCGGTAGAAGGCTGCCTGAGAGTTTGCCCAGGGATAATCATTTTCAGCCAGATAATCCTCTTCATATAGTAAAAGGGCCCGTTCAGTTTTTTTGACTGCTTCGGTATCAAAGGAATTATAGGGATTTACTGAGGTTTTAATCAGGTTTTTTAATTCATCAAGGTCAGTGTAAAAACGGTGTTCATCATAACAGTAAAAACCGTTGACCAACTCCAGTTGAAAGGATACATTCACGGATTTCAAATCTTTCTTCAGATTATAAATGGAGGTATGAAGATGTTTGTTGGCTTTTTCCAGTTCGAGTTCCGGCCAGAGAGCTTCCAGTATTTCAGCTTTTGAAATATACTGGTTTTCTTTCTGCAGGATAAATGCAAACAGTTCTTCAGTCTTGCTGGTCCGCCACTTGATCGGTTTTAGGGCATTGTCGGTTAATGCTCTGAATTTTCCGAAAAAATACACAGAGAGTTCGGGTTTACCCACTTGTGGTGATTTCTGATCATTTATGAATTGTTGCTGATTCCTGATGGTGTCAATGAGTTTCTTTTCGTGCAGCTTGCGTTTGGTAATATCCCTGGAAACACCGGAGATCATGACGTGATTTGTATCGGTGTTGAGTTGGAGACGGGTAGAGATTTCGATGATTTTAATCGAGCCATCTTTACAGTATTGTTCGTATTCACTGAGATCATAGACGATGGCATCACTCCGGTCACCGTCAATAAACCGTTGATAACGACGTAGACCTTCATTCTTGATTTTCTGCAGCGATTCCATGGTTAAGCAGTCTTCCAGGCTTTCAGCCATTGCTTCGGCGACGGTGAGTCCTCTGAGCTGGTAAATGGAGGGACTGACATATAAAAATTTCTTTAAAGTGAGATCAAAAACCCAGACGCATTCTTTGAGTTCTTCAACTAGGATCTTAAAATCTATTGTCATCTCAGGTGTTGACTGTTTGCCCATTAATCATTTGCCTCCATAAAAATACGCTACTGTTTCGCGATATATTGCGCTGTCTTCAATAGTGATTGTTTCACTTTATTCTGTTTAGAATTTGTTGAGTTTATTATAGTATAATCCTAAACATTGCGGCTTTCAAGGGTTAAATATGAATAATTCCTAACTATTTATTTTCTCGTCTTTGACAAAAATATATAAATACTGGCACCTGCCAAGAGGTTTTAACATCAAAGAGTAATATATATTTAGAGAAGAGTAAAAAACAATAGCTGCATCTGAAAAACTGAAGGGAGTATGAGTAATGAAGGCAGAAAGAAATGATTTAAAGAACAATCAGAATGGAGGTGAAGGTTTTATTGTAAAAATGCGCTTGACGACTAAGCTTATTTTGTTAACCGTGCTGACCCTGGCGGCAGCCGTTATTACTCTGGGAATTCTGGTGGTCAATAGTGGGGCAGCTATTATTGACCAGGAAACGGAAGCAGATGCCCTGGAATATGTAGAGGAATCGGCGGGCCTGATTGGGGCTGAAATCTCAGGAAATCTGGAAACCCTGAATGAGATCGCCCTTCGGGAGCGAACCACTGGTATGGATTTTGGGATCCAGGTGGCATCTATTTCTGGTGATGTGGAACGGTTGGGCTATCAGGATATGGCGGTGATTGGAACGAATGGCCACGGTAAATATATAATTAGCGGCGGTGAGTTTGATGTACCCGATCAGATCTGGTATCAGGAAGCGTTAAAGGGTAATGCTTACGTTTCAGATGTGGCCATCAGTCAGGTAACGAAAAAGCCGGCGGTTTTTGAAGTAGTACCCATCAAAAAAGATAATCAGATTGTAGGCGTGCTCCTGGGAAGACGGGATGCCAATTTTTTAAGCGCTATTACCAATTCCCTCGGCGACGGTAAAATTAAATACGGCTATGTGATCAGTGCCAGTGGTGGCATGATGGCTCATCCCAGCGAAGAAATAGTCATGAACCAGACCAATGTTTTTGCCAATATTGAGAAAGACGGACCGCAGGGCTTTGGCGCTATGTTTAAAGCATTAGGATCAAACGAAGTTGCTGCTTTTGAATATGAATATAACGGTGAAACTAAACTGGCCTTTGTGGCACCTATCCCGGAAACCGATTGGACCCTGGTTATCACTGAGTCCGAAGCTGCCATGCTGGCACCGATTGTGCAACTGCGTAATACGATCATCATTTTTGCAATAGCGATTCTGGTAGCTGGGGCGGTGGTTTCTTATATTATTTCCCGGCGTATTGCCAAACCGGTGATTGCCGCCAATGTGCTGATCAAGGAAATCAATGCCGGTCACCTGGGTGAGCGGCTGGAAATCACCTCCAAAGATGAAGTTGGCGAAATGACTGATTCCCTCAATCAACTGGCTGATACCTTCCAGTTTGGGATTATTGGTCTGTTGAAGAAAATTTCAAATGGCGATGTTTCATCTGTTATTGAGGTTACAGACCCAACGAATGAGGTGATCCCGGTTCTCAAACTGACGGTAGAAACGATCCGGTCATTGATCGATGAAGCCACGATGCTGTCTAATGCAGCGCTGGCCGGTCATTGGGAAACCCGTGGCGATGCTGATGCCTTTAATGGCGGCTTTAAAGAAATCGTTCAGGGTGTTAACGCGACTCTGGATACGGTGGTGGACAAGATGGTCTGGTATGAAGCAATTATCGATTCAGTGCCTTTTCCGCTACACGTTACTGATAACGATATGAAATGGGCATTTATGAACAGGGCATTTGAAGATCTGATGATTGACGGTAAGGTAATCAAAGATCGGGCTTCCGCAGTCGGCATGGATTGCCACAATGCGGGAGCAAATATTTGTCAGACTGAAGGCTGTGGAATCCGCCGTTTGGTTGATCAGGGCATCGGTGAGACCTACTTTGAATGGTGTGGTCGGAATAATAAGCAGGATACGGCTTATCTGAAAAATGCCAAAGGTGAAAACGTCGGTTTTGTCGAAATCGTCTCCGATCTGACCCCGATGATCCGGGTGAGCAATTATACCAGCAACGAGGTAGCCAGACTGGCTAATAATCTGACCTGTCTGGCCCAGGGTAATCTGGAGTTTGATCTGGAAATCGGTCAGGCGGATGAGTACACTTCGGAAGTCAGTGCGCAGTTTGCTGAGATCCGCAATAGTTTGTCGGACGTGAAAGATTCGGTTGATCATCTGATTGCTGATGCCACGATGCTGGCTCAGGCCGGTATTGAAGGACAGTTAGATACCCGGGCCGATGCCAACCAGCATCAGGGCGACTTTGCTAAAATTGTTGACGGTGTCAATGCCACCCTGGATGCTGTGGTAGCGCCAATTCAGGAAGCTTCATCAACGCTCAAAGAACTCGCCAAGGGGAACCTCAATACAGGGATGGTGGGGAATTATAACGGCGACTATACCCAGATTAAAGACGACATGAACCAGACGGTGACCTTCCTGAAACGCTATGTTGATGAAATTTCAGATACCCTTAATGAAATCGGGCAGGGGAACCTGACGCTGGAAATAACCGATGATTATCTGGGCGACTTCCAAGCCATTAAGACTGCGCTAAACGAGATCACGACAAATCTCAGCACCACCATGGCGGATATCAATGAAGCCGCCGGTCAGGTAGAAGCTGGTGCGCTCCAGATTTCTGATGGTGGCCAGGCTCTGTCACAGGGAACCACGGAACAGGCCAGCTCGATCCAGGAACTTACGGCTTCCATGGAAGAAGTAGCTGGTGAAACGATGCGAAATGCAAAAAATGCCAATAACGCCAATGAACTGGCGTCTGAAGTTAAAACCAATGCTGAGGTTGGTAACCGGCAAATGGCTCAAATGGTTTCAGCGATGGTGGAAATCAATGAGGCGTCCAGTAATATTTCTAAAATCATTAAGGTTATTGATGATATCGCCTTCCAGACCAATATTCTGGCTCTCAACGCCGCGGTGGAAGCGGCCCGAGCCGGGCAACATGGCAAGGGTTTTGCAGTAGTGGCCGAAGAAGTACGGACCCTGGCGGCCCGAAGTGCTGATGCCGCCAAGGAAACAACCGCATTGATCGAGGGCTCGATTTCGAAAACTGAAGCGGGTTCAAAAATTGCTGGACAAACGGCCGATAGCTTAAAAGAAATCCTCAATCAAATTGAGAAGGTCACCAGTCTGGTCGGTGATATTGCCCGGGCATCCAATGACCAGGCATCGGAAATTGCTCAGATCAACCAGGGGATTGAACAGGTTTCCCAGGTGGTGCAAACCAATTCCGCCACCGCCGAAGAAAGTGCCGCCGCCAGTGAGGAGCTTTCTGGTCAGGCGGAAATCTTAAAACAGATGGTGGGTGCCTTCCGTCTCAAAGGTAAGCGTTTGGGCAGTAGTAACAGAACCCCGGCGCAACCGGCACCAAAGCTAGTAAGTTCATCGTCGCCAAAGATTGATATCTTCTTGGATGACGTAGAAATGGACAAGTATTAATAGCATCGACTCAATTAAAAAGCAACCTCGGCGTTTTATACGTCCAGGTTGCTTTTATTATCGGTGGATTAAATCTTTTAAAATCGTCAGCACCGCCTCCGGTTCCTCAAAGATGGGGCTGTGGGCGGAGTCTTCAAAAAGATAGAAATGCTTTTCCGGAGCCTGGATTTCTTCCAGATAAACCTCGGACAGATGATGATTGACGGTGTAATCATAAACACCGGAAAAAAACAGGACAGGAAGCTTCAGCCGGGTGACAATGTCACTGAGATTGGCCTGCCGGAATTCGTCGTTGAGGACGGTGTTTTGAGAAAATGCTTTGCCTTGCCAGATCTGGATCTTCTCCTTTAGCATATATTCCCGGTGCGTCATCACGGCCAGAAAAATCCCGGTAATCACCGAATACATTGTATGGGTGGTACCAATCCCGGCCTCATGCATCACCTGATCCCGAATTCGTTCGTAGGCGGCGGTGCCGTAAGGGGCTTTTTTTAGTAGTTCCAGGTTTTTCTTATCATCGGTATAGAAGTCCAGCATAAATTCATAGGCTAACTCCTCCGACAGGGGCAGATTGACCGACTGAGCTACCCCAATATAGGCATGGTAAAGCTCAGGTGCCTGGGCGGCGGCCTGAATCCCGACATAGGTCCCAAAGGAGTGAGCCATCAAATAGATTTTATTCTGCTGAAACCGTTGACGCAGATACTGGGTTACCGCAATGGTATCGGCCACCATCTGGGCGGTGGTCATCGTCTCCGGGGAAATTTTAGTATTGTATGATAGTCCGGCACCCCGCTGATCCCACCACACGACGGTAAAGAGTTCGTCGAGGCGGGAAGGATGACTGGCGTTCAGCCAATATTCGGGCATCCCCGGGCCACCATGGACAAAGAGCAGCACCGGCCGGGTCGGGTCTCGGGTTTTAATGATCATCCCCATTTCTACCCCGTTAATTGGGACCCAGGATTTTTCTGACAAACTGCCCGGCAGTACCTGGCCGTTGATATCGCTAAAGGGAATCATTTTACCGGAAACGAAGAGCATCAGCAGAATGGTGACAATGCTGATGAAAGTCAGTAGCAGAATAAAAAATAGCACCATGATTCGGTCCTCTTTCCAATGAATTTTTGAGGAGTGTCGCACTTAAACAGCCAACGCTTCGATTGACAGGATGTTTCGATTATATCGGAACACTTTGCAGGCGTCAAGCGGGAAGTGGGTTCTCAACAATAAGATTGGCAGGGCTGACTTGAACCGCGAGATCCGGCGTCATCAAAAAATCATTGAGGCTGATTCCGCATTACTGGTGCAGAATCAGCCTCTGTTTCGTTTTTTTATGGTCATTGGTTCGAACTCCCTTCTGGTTTGGTTGCAGTAATTTTAGTCAGGGCACATAGGTGCAAAGATAACCATTGATATAGATGGCATTGTCACCCAGGGGGTTACAGTCGATGTAGAGCTGGTCGCCGCCAGTATAAACGGTGCCAATGGTGCCGTTTGTTCCGGTGGTTACAGTTGAAGAGTAATAATCATAATAATAGTCGCTGCCGCCATCAGTTACCAGTAACATGCCATTGCTGAACTGATAATAAAGGGTAAATCCGCTGCCGTCGGTCCACTGCCATGTTCCGCTGATGTTATTTTCGAACTGCTGCCATTCACTGACTTCGGGCTCTACGGTAACTGCCGGGGTAGTCGTAGCTGCTGGTTGCTGAGTTGTGGCCTGTTGCGGAATGGTGATGGTGAAGGAGCCTGTTTTGATACCACTTGTATTGCCATTCTTGTCAATCGCAATACTCTTCAGGGTGGTCGTCGTGTTTAGCACGATGGCACTGTCATAACGGCTGGATTTGTCAGTCGGGTCGCTGCCGTCAATGGTAAAATACACAACAATTTCCTCACCGGCGGGCTTGTTGATTTCAACTTTCTGAGACGAGGTGTAACTGCCTTCGTTTAAGGAATAAGAAGGCAACTCGATGGTCCCCTGTTTTCCCCCTGTCAATCCCTGGGTGCTGTGATTGGCAGCGGTGTTAGTTGAATTTGAAATGAGCCTGCTTCCGAGACTAAACCATAAAAACGTTGCACCGCCGATTAAAACAACTACCCCCAGCAGAACCGACAGGATGATAATCGCCGTCTTCTGGGATCCGCTCGACGATGTTTTTGGGGGCCTGGGAATTTGAGCTGATACCATTGGAACCGGTTGAATCGGATCTTGCGGAACCAGCATGGCATTGGCGGTTGATTCGGTATCAAAGCCGCAATTTCCACAGAATGGTTCGCCAGGTTCCAGTTTTGCTCCGCACTTTGGACAAAATTCTGAGTCTTTCATGAATTTCACCTCCCTTCCACAGTGTGAAGGCTTTTGCGGTCATTTATACTAACTACATACCCGTCCGATTTGAAATATATCATCATCTCAATCGCCAATTAAAAAAAGTGACCGTGAGAAATTTCTGATTAATGCGGGTGTTTGGTAATTTAAAATGATTCCATTGATTGCTGATATCAGCTTACCAATTTGGTTGGATGATGGTATAATAAAGAAAAGTGTTAAGGAATGCGAAAAAAAAGCGTGTCTTATGTGCAGAGCTATGAATGAGCCGATAGCAGCGGCATGGGCTGTGGTGTATAATTGATCGACAGGAGATTGACGATGGAACCATTGCGAAAAAAATACCGTCTGACGTTGGTGGTTATTATTTTAATTCTCGGCGGGTTAAGCAGCCTGGCTTTTTTGCTGCTGTCCTTTCAAATAGAAGCCGTCTATGAAAAAAATATTGAAGCCAGTATCATCGATGTGAAAAAAACTTTTTTAAAAGATAATGTCGACAACCTGATTTTAACCATCGACCAGGAACGTCAGGCCCAGGAAACCCTATTTGCCAGACTTAACCAGTTGGCAGAAACCGCTTTGGATGGTTACTATGTCTATAATCCGGATGCTTTTCTGGAACAGGCGATCCTTTATTTTGAGGATCCGATCCGACAGACTTATTTAACGGTGCTGATCGCTGATTCAGCCACCAGCAGAATCCTTTATTCAGTGAACCTTTCTGATGTGGATCAAAGTCTGACCTTTTTAGAAAAAACCGAGCTGCTCACCCCGCAGATGACATCATCGGTTAAAAAGGATTATGGATCCTATCAGGTATTTTTTGGCGTGCGTCAAAGTCGGGTGGCGGAAATTGTGGAACAGAATATCCGGCAGCTGATTCACGCCTCCCGGTTTTCCAACGATGCCTATTTCTGGGTGAATGAAGTGGTCAGTTTTGAAGGCGGTGACAACTACGCCATTCGCCTGATTCATCCCAACTTAAAAGACACAGAGGGCCAGCTGTTGTCCACCAATATGACTGACATTCAAGGAAACTTTCCCTATCTGGAGGAGCTGGAGGGAGTCAAAGGCTCAGGTGAGATTTTTTACACCTACTTTTTTAAAAAATTGAATTCGGACGTGGTATCAGAAAAGCTTTCTTATGCCCGGCTATATCCCGACTACAATTGGATTGTCGCCATGGGCGTGCATCTCGATGATATCAGCTCCTATGTCAGCGCCGCTACGGCAGAAAGTAATCAAAGAATCATGTGGTTACTGCTGGGGCTGATTGGCTTTATTTTTGTCCTGATTGTGATTATGACTGTCGCCATGAGTCGGATTGAAGGCTGGTATTATCGGAATTCTGAGCAGGAACTAAAGGCTGCCGTTTATCTTGATCCCCTGACCCAAACCTATAACCGGCGGGCGGGGAATGAATGTCTGGAAAAAACATTCAAAACCTATAAACACGCTGGGGAAAGCCCGGCCTTTATTATGATCGACATTGATGGTTTTAAAATAGTTAATGATGAGTGTGGCCACGATGTCGGGGATGAGGTGCTGATCAAACTGGCCACCGTCATTAACCAGCATATTCGGGGCAAGGACAAACTTTTCCGTTGGGGTGGCGAAGAATTTCTGCTGGTCTGTCAGGGGCTTAAGGAAGACGATATTGAGGTCTTTACCACAAAACTGTTGGAAGTCGCCGCCTCCTTTTATTATGACTGTTGTGGTCAGTCCCGTCGGATCACGGTATCAATGGGGGTTTCTTACTGCAGCCCCGGCGATACCGACGAAAAGGATGTTATTAAACGGGCGGATCAGGGTCTTTACGAAGCCAAAAAAGCTGGCAAAAACCGCAGCTGTTATATCCGGCCCTAGAACCATCTAAATCGATGGTTTACAAGCGGATCTGCTTAATGGACTTCGTGAATGGTTGGTTTTCGGCGTGAACTGCGATTGTGGATGGCTGATGAATGGGTTAAACTTTGAAGAGAAGTGCTTTTTACTAGGACCGTAACCATTTCAATTAGCAGAGGAGTACAATTATGGGATTTTTTGACAAGTTTAAACAGGGATCGAAAGATATGATTAAAAGCTATGACAAGGTGAAACTCAACCAAAAACTAAGTTATGAAGAACTTCATGATATTATGAAAGCGGGAACCTATCCCTGCGGGGAACCCCAGTTGACCGGAAAAGGGATTATGCATTGCATTCAGTTTCCACCGGTAGACAAATATGTTATTCAGGTGGCTTTAAGCGGAACCACCGTGACGATCACCAAAACCTACAATGGCGTTGGCGGTATCCTTAAAGAAACCGTCGGCGATGCTGTGACCGGTGGCTGGTATGATGTCTTCAATGGCGAAAATATTGACCTTAATCAGATGACCCGGATCATCGGCGAAGAGCTGACCCGACTATGTGGCGAAAAAGGATTACTAAAAACCGCGTAAGCTGTCAGGGCGAGTGAAACAGCCAGTAAAAAATGCCGAAACAATAAAGGCAAAGCGCCATCAACGGTTTTGATATACATGGATGATTCCAAGCCGATAAAAACACTAAAATCCCCCGGCTGCCAAAGAACAGCAGCAGAGGGATTTTTTCAGCGATAAAACCGGATGATTTTTGCGGGACATTTTGCCACGGCATCCTTGATGGCCAGGCCGTCCCCGGGCGATAGGGTCTGGCTGATGACCATCGCTTTTTTGTCGACCATTTTAAAATGGCTGGGGGAGATTTTAGCGCACAGGCCGCAGCCCACACAATAGTCCGCATTCACAGCAATGGGACCATCCAGAGCGGCAGCTGCTTCATCGTCGGCGGGAAGATCCTCCGGCTTGACAAACCGGGAGGTGATATAGCCCATCAGAAAAATCGCCAGGGTGGTCAGAACCCAGCGGACGAGCATGAATTCGGGGCCTAGAAATTTGCTTTCAGTGATTAACATCGGGATTTTAATCACCGCCCAGGTGGACAGGATGATGACGATGTTAGCAATACTGGCGCCCTTACTCAGCAGCATTTTGCAGACCGGAAAGGCGGCGTAAATGGGACCGGCTGAAAAACTGCCCAGTAAAAAAGCAAACAGCGAACCTTTAAGGCCCGAGTTTTTGCCAAAGGCATTTTCGATGGTTTCTTTTGGTACCCAGGCGGATATCAGCGAGGTTAACAGCAGAATCACCGGCATGATCATCAGCATTTCCTTGACATAATACCAGGTGTTGCCCAGGGATGGCAGAAATTTGTCCGGAGCGAAAATGCCAACGGCCACATAAGCCAGGATCACGATCATCAGAAAGCGGTTGTTTTTGAGTTGGTTTTTTAAAAATGTCATAGGATCACCCCCATTGCCAGGGCAATCACCAGGGCAAAAGCAAAGCTCAGTGAGTTGCGGATCAGCGTGAATTTCAGACCGAATTCTCTTTTCTCAAGCGGAAAGGTCACCACTCCGACCATCGTCAGCGTGGTCAGAAAAGCGACAATTGGAACGATGCTGGCACCGGCGTCCACCAGTGAGGCCACCAGTGGAAAGGCGACAAAGGCGGGGATCAGGGTGATGCTTCCCAGCAGTGCGAAAAGCACCGTCGAAACAACCTCGTTGGTCTGACCAATGGTGGCTTTAATCGTTTCCGGCGGCACAAAGGTCAGGATCAGACCAATCAACAGCAAGATGCCGAGGATATCCCCGGCGATCCCTTTCATCATTCCCCCGGACATTTTTATGGCCTTAAGGGTTTTGCTCTTGTCTTTTTTCAGCGAAAATCCCAGCCATACCAGGGTAATCACCCAGAAAATCAGTGTAAAAATGTCCATCCGTTAACCTCCAAGTGGATTATGCGAATCTCAGCTTCAAAATTCGAATTTTCTATAGTATACTGTAGATCAGCGGAATAAAAAGTTACCATGGTCACACCTCAGGAGGTTATTTTATGAATTACCAGGATTTCATGACAATTTTATCCAGCCACAGCCTTTTTTCAGATTTTTCAGACGAAGCCCTGAATCAGATTTTCAGAGCCCATTACTATGAGAAACGGGAGTATGAAAAAGATCAGGTGATCCATTTTCAGAACGAATGCTGCCGAACCATGGATCTGATTCTTAGCGGCCGGGTGGCGGTTCAGAATCTCGACCGCGAGGGAAATGTGTTGACCATCAGTATTTTTCAGGATGGCGACGTGCTGGGGGCCAATCTGATTTTCTCCAGTCGCAACAACTATCCGATGACGGTGCTGGCTCAGTCGCCGGTGGAGATCCTCCATCTTCATCAGGAAATGATTCTGGAACTGTGCCAGATGAACCGCACCTTTATGATCGGGTTGATGAAAGCCATCTCCGATAAAACCCTGATTCTCACCGACAAGATCAATGCCATCTCGATGAAAACAATCCGCCAGTGTATCATTGATTTTTTACACTATGAGTCCCAGATTCAGAAAAGTCAGGTAATCCGGTTGCCATCATCTAAAAAAGATCTGGCCCAGCGCTTTGGGATTCAGCGATCATCCCTGAGCCGGGAGCTCAACAAAATGCGCCAGGATGGATTGATCGATTATGATGCCAAAACCATTACCATCAAAGATTTAGATGCCAGAACAGGTTGATAAACGACCCGCTTATATTCTGAGGCTAGGCGGATAATAAATGGTGATCTAATTGCCAGCAGTAATATTCCAAAGTAACCCAAAAAAGAACTAGAACCGATTCCGCCATTTAACCTGCGAAACCGGCCTAGTTCACAATCTCAGTAGTCATCCGTTTGGACTCCTTCTTTTGATTTTATCAAAAACCTTCTTTTTCACTATTCAGTTTAACTATTACACACTTATAAGGGGATATCCGGCAGTTAAAAAGATTTCGCTTTTTAATAGTTGGAAGATCTGACTTGTTGCAGATTGTTTTCCCGGCCTGTCAATCAATTATTTCATCATGGTCAAATTTTCACCTTCAACCTCGGGTCGGTACATTGATTTGTTTGCCAGCGTCGTAATTGTTATTGAGTGGTTGACACTATGATTCTTTCACTCGTTCCTGAAAATGATTGAGTTGATCTTTGATATGATCCTATTATATCACCATTTATCAGGAAGTAAATAGACAAACTGTAAACGTTTGTATAATATTCGTATACAGTTGTGATTATTTTTTGTTGGGAATAATAAAGAGATCAAACGGCGTTGTCAGCGGGCAATGAGAAACGTCTTCGGCAGCTCTGATCGGCTACAAAAACCGCGTTGATCTTGATTGAAGCTATTTAAAATTGTTTTCAAGCATCACTTTCTGTTATATAATGATTCGTAAATACGAAAAATGAAATGAAGAGGGCGTCAGCCGGTCAAAACTCGAGCTTTGTCGGATTCTTCAGGAAGGCGCAAGATATGAAACGGAGCAGCGCTCATGGAAAAAGTAAGTATTGCAAACTAATTTCAGGAATAATCATCCTTGGCTTTTTCACGGCAGTGGCGATGGTCACCGGTCTTTCATTGGCATCACCCGGGGAAATCGTAACAAACCCAGTCCCCCGTCGGGAAACTGCTACGCCCAACCAGATAGCTGAGGTGAGTGACAAGAAGGTGGAATTGACCGCCGCGGAACAAGCATATCTGGATGCCCTGGGGCCGGTGAAAATTTGTATCGATCCCGACTGGGAGCCCTATGAACGGATCAATGAGCAGGGTGTGGCCGAAGGGATTGCCGTTGATCTGGTTGCTCTCATCGCCAGCCGGACTGGCGTGGAGCTGGAATTGGTTGCCACATCGGATTGGGAAGAAAGTCTCAAAAATTCCCGGATGGGTAAATGTCAGGTGCTGGGACTTTTGTTGCAGACCCCCTATCGGGATCAATGGCTGGTTTTTACAGAACCCTATTTTTCTGACCCCAGTGTTCTGATTACCCGGGCGGAACATGATTATATTTCTGATCTGGCATCTCTTTCGGGAGAAACGCTGGTATTGCCGGAAGGAACCGGTACCGAAGAAGCCATCCGGCGGGATTATCCCAATCTGGAAATTATGACTGTCGAATCCGAGGCGGTTGCCTTTGAAATGGTGGAGACCAGGCAGGCCGATTTAACCATCCGCTCGCTGACTATGGCCGCCTTTACCATTAAGAGTCAGGGTTTTTTCAATCTCAAAATTGCCGGGCAGGTGCCCAATTATACCTACGCCTTCCGAATGGGCGTGGTGGAAGATGAGCCGATGCTCAGAGATATTTTAAACAAGGGCATTGCTACCCTGTCACCCCAGGAGATTCAGAAAATTTCTAATGAACATATTGCCGTCGAAATGCAATCAGCAATCGATTATGACTTGCTTTGGCGGGTGGTTCTGATTTTTGTCGTAGTGGCCATTGTCGGTTTGTTATGGATTCGGCAATTGCAGAATTTCAATAAGAAGTTGACCCAAAAAACAAAGGAGCTGGAGCAGGTCACTGAAGAGCTCAACGCCGATATCATCGCCCGGGAAAAAGCGGAAGCAGAAATCCGGATTTTATTGTATCATGATCAGCTCACCGGGTTATACAACCGTACCTTTTTGAATCAGATGGTCTTAGTTTCCGAGGAAGCCCATCCGATCACGGTGTTTATGTTTGATCTTGACGGCCTGAAAGAAGTTAATGACACCCACGGTCATCTCCAAGGGGACATCCTGATTAAAAATGCCGCCAATCTTTTTACCCAATGCTTTATCGAAAACGCCAGCATCATCCGGATTGGCGGCGATGAGTTCCTGGCGGTGGTGACGAACTGTAATGAGCAGCGGGCGGATGATCTCAGGGATTGCATCCGGCAGGCTGTGACGGCCTACAATCTTCAGAATCAGGATGCCAGTCTGGTGATCAGCATGTCGATGGGCTATGCCATCAGTAAAAATCCGGCAACGACCATGGCTGAGTTTATGCAGAAATCCGACGAACAGATGTATGCCGACAAGTTACGACATAAAAAAGGCATTTATGATACTGCAGCAAAGGGAATCTGGATTGAATGAACGGGGAAGAGGCATGATTACGGCAGCCCCCAACCTCATCATGTTAAGCTTTAATCATGTCAAAATGGTGTTATATTTTTCGGAGCACTAATGATTTATGGTAATCGATCCAGAAAATCCTCAACCACGGCATTAAAAACAACCGGATTATCAACATTGGCATTATGGCCGGCCGCGGGGATGACTTTCAGGGGATAGCCGGTTTTGGCCGCCCAGGCCCAGTTGTATTGGGAGACCTTGCCGAAGCGGTCATATTCGCCCAGCGTCAGCAGCACCGGGAACTCAAACGCCGTATCCTGATTTTCGCGGAGAAAGCTGGCATAAGCGATCCCCATGATCCGGCAGAGTTCCGCCTTGTCATAGGGTTTTAGCATCGCGACCATGTTATCAAAGCCCCGTTTCGTATGAGTGGCCCCTTTGGCAATGGCCGTTACCAGTTTGTCATGGCGATAACAGCGGGACAGCCACTCTACCTGCCGGACCCAGAAGCGGTCTGAACGAGAATAGTAGGAACGGCCAAAAGGGGAGGTATCCACCCCAATAAAGGCCAGCACCTTATCCGGAAAATCGAGGGCATATTGTTGACAGGCATAGCCTCCCAGCGACTGTCCGATCAGTACCGCCGCCGGGATGTTCTCCTGAATGAAGATGGCGTCCAGATCGGCGGCGGCATGCTGAAATGAAAAATCGGCATAGGGGCGCGAAGCCCCGTGGAGCGGCAGATCCCAGCTGATGACGGTGTAATGCTTTCTAAAATAAGCAACCTGGTGATCAAACATCCGATGATTGGCAGTAAGTCCATGAGTAAAGACCAGGCAAATTGCCTGAGGATCCCGGTGCCGGGCGATCCAATAATGAACGGTGCCCCGGGGAGAGGTGGTTGTTTTTTCCAGCATGACGACGACCTTCTTTCGCAGATTAGCCCATTCCCGGCGGAATGGGTCTTTTTTTAAGTGTACCGATAAAAAAAGGGTTCGTCAATGGCAGAATTGTAAAGGATGAAAAAAAGAATGGTTCACAGCAATCGGACTGACGATGATACTTGATGGTGCGCCGCTGTTAATTTACCAGAAGATCTGCACATCAGAAAAAAATAAAGCCGCGACAACCTACTTTAAATTAGGATGTCGCGGCTGTTTTTAATAGCGGATCCAATCAATCAGCAACTGCTGGGTTTGGGGTGCTGGCTTTTTATCAAGCCAGTTGGGAAACCAGGCATTAACCATCAGATACATCGGGTTGTGCGGAATCCCCTCGCTAAAGCGGGTCAGCAGAATATCATCGACATAAAAATCGATGGTGTCCGGCTGATAGTCAATCCGGTAGTGATGAAAATCAGCGGTCGGGTCAAAACTCAGATCGCTGGTCAGCGTTTGGGTCAGAGCACCGTTGGCATAGCTGGTAAACATGATTTTGCCATCCGGCTGATTATAGATTTCAATGTCAATTTCCTGATCATAATCCGGGGCGGCATAGAGAAAAAAACCGGTGATCGACGAGGGTGCATTGGGTAGTTTCATCGAAATCTCATAGCTGCCATAGCCCTTTAAATCAGTGCTGGAAACTTCACCGCTGGCCATTGTTCCGGCCGGGATGGTAATCGCCAGCTGGCCATCGGTGACGGCCACGTTTTCGGGCTTGAACTGGGTCTGGCCGAGGCGATGGCTGGAGGCTTTAAAGACGGCGGGATCGAGGCTGCCAGAAAATTTGGGCACAATCCGGATCTGGATGGCTTCCAGTCGTTTGGATTCACCGGCGGTGCCGGCGATGGCCCCGTCTTTTTTCCAGCCCTGGGACCAGCCGTAGTCCTGAATATGAACCCGGTATTCAACGGCATAATCGGTTGCCGGTTGACCAGCGGCGTCGGTGAGTTGCAGCTGAATTGCTTCCAGCCGCTGGCTTTTGCCCTGGGAACCGGCAAAGTCACCGTCCTTTTTCCAACTGAGCGGCTCGTCAGTGGCCGCCTGCCAGCCTTCGTTTTGTATATGGACATTATAGCGGATGCTGTAATTCCCGGTGGCTGCGGCTTCCCCGGTTAACTCCACAGTCAGCCCTTCAATCCGTTTGCCTTCGCCAGTGGTGCCCAACAGGCCGCCATCCGTGACGACACCGTTATCCGCCGGCAGATCTCCGTAATCCTGAATATGGCCGCGATAAACCGCCCCCAGAGAGGCGGTTGTGGCTGTCTGGGCGTAAAGGGGAACCGGGAACACGAACACAAACAGCAGCACACCGAGTAGCCCGACAATGGACATGATTTTCATGGGACACCTCCTCGCAATCGTTCATCAGCGATAATTATTCTTTGTTGGAATTCTATCAAAGGAATCTTAATTATAGAGCCATCGTAGTTGATTTTCGGCTGTCATCGGAGTCCTTTACCAATCACCGGAATTGGGCCGGACAAATGGCTGTCATTTATTAATAAAAGTGAAAATAGAGAAAAAGCGTGGCGGAAAAAGTACAATTTGCAATAGCCATTTTTTGTTAAAAGGCGTATAATTATAAACGAATGCAAAAATAAATGCACAAGATAAAACCACCAAATAAAAGCTGTCAAATTAAAAATAAAACTGGCAGATAAAATAGACACAGGAAATCAGGAGAAAAAATGATCACAGGCGAAGTAAAAAACAAAGTTGATAAAATATGGACCGATATCTGGGCCGGCGGGATCAGCAACCCCCTTACCGTCATCGAACAGCTGACCTATTTGATGTTTATCCGGTCACTGGACGAAAAAGAACTGGAAAACGAGAGTTTTGAAAATCTCACCGGCGAAACCATGCCCAAAATCTTTCCCCCCACCGAGGCCGGCCAGAACCTGCGCTGGAGCCGCACTGATCTGATCGATGGCAACTATACCGACAAGCGGCGCTTTTTTATCTTTGACTATCTCGGCAATTTTGAGTTTTTCCGGGCCCATAAGGAGGGCCTCGAAAGCCGCGAGACCGGATCTCTCAGTGAGGTCATCTTTGCCAAACGAGTGCGGCTGATCCGCCACCTGCAGGTCAGCACCTATGCTGCCAACAAGCTATCAGCACTGGCGCCAGGAGCTGGTAAAAACGGTGCTGGATCAGGTCCAGAGCCTCAACCCCGAGCTGATTGCGGTCAGTTTAAGACGGCGGTTTGTCGAACAATTCCGCCCGGCCAGCGCTTTCATCTGCCTGAGCGAGCAGGATCAGGGCGCCCTGGTCCATGAAATTGCGTCGCTGGACTTTATGGCCGACACCGACGAGCCGGCCAAGCGTTTTGACAACCTGATCTACGGCCTGATGCTGAGCCAGATTGAAGCTCTGCCGGCCTATCATACCGCTAAACGCCAGCCGTGCGGCCTGATGAACGAGCTGGAGCAGAAAATCACGATACCCCAGATCAAGGCCCGGCTACCGCTGATCCAGACGGTCACTACCGATGAATTTTGGACCGCCGGAGATCTGCTGGCCTTTGAAAAAGTGCGGCAGGAACTCCGCGAGCTGATAAAGTTTATCATTGAGAACGGCCAGGAAAAGTCAGCGGTGATCACCAACCTCTACGATCCGATTATCAATCGCAACGAGGGAGTGGTGATGGAAGCGGCCTATGACTACGGCGATTATAAAATGAAGGTAAACCGCTATGTCAATGACCATCAGGATACCCTGGCAATCCAGAAACTGCGCAAAAATATCCCCCTGACCCAGACGGACTACCAGGTGCTGGAGCACATCCTCACCATAGAACTGGGCAGCAAGGCTGATTATCAGCGCGAATTCGGCGAAACGCCATTTGGATTGCTGATCCGCAAGATCGCCAAACTGGAACCCCAGGCGGCGATGGCGGCCTTCTCCGACTTTATCGACGACCAGACCTTGAACCAATCCCAGATCGTCTTCGTCCGCAAGGTCATCGACTACGTGGTCCAGAACAGCTACATCGAAAACGTCACCGAACTGATGAAACCGCCCTTTGACAAACCACAAAGCTTCGGCAAGCTGTTCGATCTGACCAAACAGCAGCGGCTGGTGGAAATTGTTAAGGCAGTTAAGGAGAATGCGGTGCGGATTGGGTGAGGGGTGTAAAAATAAGGACCTGTACCAGATTTAGGAATAGTAATGTGGGATAATGTTTGTAACAATCGTTCGTTTAAAATCGGTTGAAGAGAATAAAACTTTTCAGGAGGAAAATGATGAATATTTGGCTGCATCGAATTTCGCACGGTTATGAGGCTGCAAAGCCTTTGTTGGACCAGAATTATGTAACCATCGGTTTTGCTGATTATGTCAGCGACTTCTTAAAATATGATAGTGACACCAAAGTTGTTCGGGATCAATTTGAAGCTGACATGGAAACGATTTACGGAGCAAGCTTTCGACCACGTCATAATTTGAAAAAATTTCTGTTTGAATTTGAAGTGGGTGATCAGGTAGTAATCCCATTATGGGGGGAGTTTTCTGTTTATAAAATAATTGAAACAGCTAAACCATTAACCAGTTTGCCTAACGAGGCGCTGGAAAAAATGAATACTAAAGTTTTTATAGACAAGGACGGTTTATTGTCCATTCAGCGAAATGATACAGAGATAGCAGAAATTGATCTAGGCTTTTTTATTCGGGTTGAACCAATCAAACTGAATATTCCCCGGGATGGCTATTGCAGTTCCGCCTTGATTTCTAGGATGAAGATACGGCAAGCAACGGCAAACATCAGTGATCTGGCGATGGATGTGAATGATGCTGTCGATCGGGCTCATACCAACAGTCGGATAGACTTTCATTATGAAGCAAGTAAGGCAATGGGTGAAAACCTGATCAGTGCAATTCTGAATAAGCTGAATGACCGGAAATTTGAAAAAATGGTGCAGTGGTACATGCAAAAAATTGGTGCAACGGAGACTACGATTCCAGCCAAAAATGAACCGGGGAAATATGATGGGGCGGATGCCGATGTTATTGCCATTTTTGAGCTCTTAAAGTGTATTATTTACGTACAGGTTAAACACCATGTCGGTCTGACATCTGAACGGGCAGTAAATCAGATCGCTCGATACAAAGAACAAAAAGAAGTGCCTGATGACGCCTATACCCGCATGACCTGGGTGGTTACCAGTGCTGAATTTTCTGATGAAACCAAGAAAAAAGCACAATTAGATGGGGTGCGTTTGATTGATCAACATGAATTTGCGAGTATGCTGATTGATGTAGGTCTTGATGGGATTAATGATGCGTTTAATTAAGAATTAATTTAAATAAGGAGGTCATAAAAATGGCAAAGTATTCAGGTTATACAGATCGTCCGACTTCTTCAATTAATGAAGATTTATTCAATATTGAAAAATATATACAGGGGTTATCTAGTTTTATATTGGAATGCAATACCCCAATGACAATCGCCATACAAGGAGATTGGGGAAGTGGCAAGACCAGCTTTATGAATATGATAAAAGAGACTGTGCAGGAGAAAGTTGTTGTTTCCTGGTTTAATACCTGGCGATATTCACAATTCAATATGGGCGATGAGATTTCATTATCTCTTATCAGACAGTTGATCAACACTTTACCGGGACTAGATGAAAAAATGAGCGATTCGATGAAAAAAATAATTAATGGAGTGGCAAAGGTTATAAAAGCAGGGGCGCTTGTTGCTGCAGAAGTTGGTGGTTTTGGTAACGTAGCTGAAGGTGTTGTAAAAGTTGTAGATAGTAATGCCTCAGCTAATGCTGATCAAATCGATGCAACACTTTCACTGGGAATGTTAAAAGAGCAGTTTCAAGAATGCATTCGACAAGTTCTTGTAACGTCAGGTAAAGATCGAGTGGTTGTGTTTGTTGATGATTTGGATCGACTAAACCCTGCAAAGGCAGTTGAATTATTAGAGGTATTAAAACTATTTTTGGATTGTGAAAATTGCGTATTTATTCTCGCCATTGATTACCAGGTCGTTTCGCAAGGAATTTCCGAAAAATATGGTAATACATTGGATGAGGAAAAAGGAAAGGCATTCTTTGATAAAATCATCCAGGTGCCTTTTAAAATGCCGGTGGCTTTATATGACATGTATAAATTCATCAATAATATGTTGGAAGAAATTGGTTTCCAATATGAGATGACAAACAAAAATCAAACGATTGATTATTATATTAAATTGATTCAAGCTTCAATAGGCTCAAACCCCAGAGCGATCAAACGCCTTTTTAATGCCTATCTTTTACTGAAAAAGATATATGGAGTTGATTCTGAATTAGATGAAGTTGGACAAAAATTACTGTTTGCTATCCTCTGTGCTCAGCTGTCTTTTGAAAATCTGTATAATTATATTATATTAAATAAGTGTGATGTCTCAAATGGTGACTTTTTACAAAAATTAAAAAATCAGAAATCTTATTTAGATGAAAATAATGGTACTTCATTATACAAGGAACTCGGAATAAAAAATGATGACGAGTTACGAAAAATTTGCTATTTTATGGAAATCTTTTATAAAGCAATTGATCACAATGAGGATGGAGATTTATCAGAAGAAGAAACAGAAAAATTCATTAACCTTTTAAACTTATCATCGATCATTTCAACAAACGATCTTACCGAAAACAAGGACGAAAAATCATGGATGATTCGAAGAAGCAATCGCAGACTGGTTAAACAATCGGTATTTTTTACTCTAAAAAAATATAAGGAGTTAAATTTAAAAATATATCAATCAAATCAAGATCGTGGTGACTGGAAATTTCAGGATGTATCTGCTAGTGGTACTTTTAGCATCCAAAAAAATAAGGTGGAATTCTGTTTTCAACTACAAACGGATTTTGATACGGAGTTTACAAAAATCATTTTCAGATTTGACGAAAACAATAATCCCAACAAAAACGATCGTGGTGTCTTTTTTGATGACTTATCTGGGTGGGCCGAAGCAAACGATTTTGAATGTGATGATAATCATTGTTTTTCTAAAACGATTAATACCGTTAAATATGATAATGAAGAAGGAATTTTGAATGTATTGAATAATGAGGTAAGGTCTATTCTTGATTCATTAAAAGCGTTGTATAAAGACTGAAAAGAGCAATTATTGGTTGCAACAACTGAACGATATCAGTTGTTGCGCCAGAAAACTAATAAAAAAAGCATAAAAATATGCTTTATCAAAACGAAAGGTAGGAAAAAATGAAAAATAAATTTCAGTTCGTTTTTCGTTTGTTTTTAGCTTTCATGCTGCTGTTAACCACTATTCCAATTGGAGTAATAGCAGAAACGCAAGAATATGCTGATGTTCAAATACCTATAGTTGCTGAAGACAATGTCCAACTTAGTGAGGAATCAGTATCAGTCCACACTGATACAATGACAACCCCATCTTGTTTCTATCGCACCCATGTACAAAACGAAGGCTGGCAGGAATGGAAAAGCAATGGTGGTATGAGCGGCACTTCGGGAAAAGGTCTCCGTCTCGAAGGTATCGAAATAAAATTGGATCAGCAGGGTTGTGATCTAGGGGTATCTTACAGCACCCATGTACAAAATATTGGTTGGCAGGGATCAAAAATTGATGGTGTCACGAGCGGAACATCTGGTCAAGGTCTTCGACTGGAAGCGATCCGTATTAATCTGACTGGTTCAGATGCTGAATTGTTTGATATTTACTATCAGGTCCATGTGCAAAACTATGGTTGGCTGGACTGGGCTAAAAATGGAGCAGAAGCAGGCACCCAGGGTTTAGGTTTGCATTTAGAAGGAATAAATATTCTTATTTTTCCAAAAGGTAGTGTGGCCCCCGGCGCAACTATGACACCCTATGTTAGTGTCGATGCATTCTTAAATAATATTAAAGGCGATTGGTATAATCGTTCATTGAAATTTGCAGGACCGCACTTAAAGATCAGAGAGCCAAATGTAGAATCAGGTTTATTATGGTTGGGTATGAAATGGCATGAATATCGCTATCGGATTGTTTCAATCAGTCGAGATGGAAAATCTGGAACAATCGAAGCATACAAGTGGAACTATTATAAACCATACGCAACGAGTTCTGGAAGTACGGCGTTTCAAAAAGTTGAAATGGATGTAAACCCTCCCGATCAATATGTTGATAATTCTAATACCAATACTCTAACAGAATCAGAACAAACTGGTAGTAGTGTTCGTGTTATAAATTATACTCGAAATTGATTATTATTTCTGGAGATGCGGGGGTCCTATCATTAGCAGAACATACTAACGAACTGATTTCTAACGACGGGGCCCCATGCCGCTTCCTTTTACTCTAAGATGTCATTTCAGCCGTTTCCAAAAACTGCTATAGCTCAGCTCATGCCAGTAGTCTGCTGGTCACGGGCGAGTGCGTCACGCGATGCAAAGACCTCTTTGGCAACGGCAACCGCGTTTAAAACTTTCGGAAATCCGGTGTAGGGGATACATTGAATAAAGGCTTCAATAATTTTCTCTGGTAAAATCCCGACATTTAAAGCACCATTGATATGTACATCCAGCTGGGGTTCGCAGCCGCCAGCGGTCAGCAGGCTGGTGATGGTGATCAGTTCCCGTTCCTCAAGACTTAGCCCTGGCCGGGAGTAAATATCGCCAAAGGCGAATTCAATAATATAGTTGCCCAAGTCGGGGGCGATTGTTTTCAGCGATTCGATTACTTTTTCGCCGCCAACCCCATCAATTTTTGTTAACTGTGCGACACCAATTTGATAACGTGTTTGATCCATATGTGATTACCTCCAAATTCTTTATAATCCCAGTATAGTGCTTAGACTATGGTCTAAGTCAACCATTATTTTGAAAGGTTTTATCATGATTATTAGCGAAATGACCGAACTGACCAAGATCAGTGAACATACCCTGCGATATTATGAAAAGAAGGAATTGATTGCTGTTTCCCGTGATGCCCGGGGGCGACGTAACTACGACGAAAACGATATTGAATGGATTCGTTTCATTCAGCGATTAAAAGAGACCGGGATGCCTCTGCGGGATATAAAAAATATTCCGATTTGAGAGCCGAAGGCGATCAGACCAGCCACGAACGACTGGTGATGCTTGAAGCCCATCGCCTATACGTTGTCGCTGAACAGCAGAAATGGGCCCAAAATCTTTGTAACCTTGATGCCAAAATCGAGTATTATCGAAAAAAAGATTAATGCTGGATCAAGTCGTGTTGAATTGGGGGAATTTATCTGTATTGACTAAAAGAATATTTAGATTAAAAATCAACTTTGCCAGATTAAAAAAGACTGCTGTTTCAAAAATCGCTATCCAGGAGGGTACATGGATTCATTTCAACAACACATCGTTAACAGCCTGCTTCCCATTGCGATCTTTATTTTTTCTTTTGGAACGATGGCCTATATGAATTACAAAAATGGCAAGGCAACCGGAAATAAAAGATTGAAAGGCTTGGGGATTATGTACCTTGTTTTTCTGATTGGCGGTTTAGTGATTATCGGGGTGATGTTTTATCTGGAATATCGAGAATTAGCCTTTGATATGGCCGCCGAATTAATAGGCTGGGAAGCCTGAACATTGTTTACAGGTACAATGGAGTAAGACGCCGGAAAATAAATAATAAACCATACTTCTAATAAAGAATTGAAAGAAGGAGCGAAAGTATGTTCGTAGAAATTAATAAAATAAAAAAGAGTTATGGTGAAGGTGAGAGCTATGTTCAAGTGCTTAAAGGCCTTTCAACATATGTGGAAAAAGGCCAGACCTGTGTGATACTGGGTCCCAGCGGTTCCGGTAAATCCACTTTTCTTAATGCCATTGGTGGTTTGGACGATATTGAAAGCGGAAGCATTAATATTGATAGCCTAGAAATCACAAAGCTAAATTCAAAGGAATTATCTTTGTATAGACGGGAGTATCTTGGCTTTATTTTTCAATTTTACAATCTCGTTCCTAATCTTACAGTTAAGGAAAACATTCAGGTTTGTGAGTACCTTACAAAGGAACCCCTAGATCTTAATGAACTTATGGATATATTAGGTCTAACAGAACACCAGAATAAATTCCCTTCTCAATTATCTGGTGGACAGCAGCAACGATGCGCCATTGCCAGAGCCCTCATTAAGAATCCAAAGCTATTACTTTGTGACGAACCAACTGGCGCCCTGGATTACAAGGCGGCTAAGGAAATACTTATACTTCTTGAGGCGATCAATAAAAAATATGGAACGACGATGTTAATTGTCAGCCATAATACCGCAATTAAAGACATGGTTCATCGGGTCATAAAAATTAAAGATGGTCAAATTAGTGAAGACTATTTCAACACCTCATTAATACCAGCGAGCCAATTAGAATGGTAGGTGCAGCGTGATTTTAAACAAACGAATATTGCGAGAACTGAAAGATAATTGGGTAAGATACAGTGCATTAGCTTTTTTAATTATTATTTCCATCGGTCTTGTTGTGAGCCAGGCAGGTTCCAGCGATGCTATATTTTATACCCTCGATACCAATAATGAAAAAAACCAATTAGAAGATGGTGAGTTTTCTGTTTATGTGCCTTTTACAACAACCCAGGTTCAAGAACTTTCGAATAAAGGGGCAAAAATTGAAGATGCGTTTTATATGGATCTGCCAGGAATAGACGATTCCATCCTTCGGGTTTTTAAAAATAGGGAAAACATCAATACCGTTCAGTTGGATGGGGGAAGGCTGGCAGAAAAAACGGATGAAATTGTCCTTGAAAAGCATTATGTCGAAAACTTCGGGGTAAACATTGGGGGCACCATTACGGTGAACCAGAAAGAATACACAGTCACAGGGATTGGTTCATCACCTGATTATATAAATGTTCTTCAGAATGTTTCGGATGTATTATCTGATTTTAATAAATTCAGTATCGCATTTGTAACCGAAGAGGAATTTAATCAACTGATGCAAAAGGATACAACGATTGAATATAATTATAGTTATAAGATTACCGGTGATTTAACAGATTCAGAACTCAAAGATTATTTGGTGGATATGGATTTCGATGAAACCGCAGTAACGAATAAGTATATGCGGGAGATCATTGATGAAATTGAAAAAGGCAAAAAAGATTTATCCGGTGGTGTCAATAAATTGGTCGACGGGACCCAGTCATTAGCAGATGGCACCCGCTCATTAGCAGATGGCACTGGCTCTTTAGCTAATGGTGCCAGTGAACTGACAGCCGGAACCAGTGAGCTTGCGAGTGGTACGGACAGTCTAACAGCAGGACTGGAAGAATTGCAGGCAAACAATGGTACCATTAATAAAGCCGCAGATGAAATCTTTCAAGCGCTATTGGCCCAGGCGAATAGTGAGTTCGAAAAGATGGGTGCAGGAGTCATTGTAACATCAGATAATTACAGTACCGTGATTAATGCATTGATTAGTTCTATTGATCCATCAGACAGCGCGTCGATCCTGACGCTCAACACATTAAAAGGGCAACTGGATGGTTATAAAGCATTTAAAGATGGACTACAAACCTATACTAGCGGCGTTGAATCAGCTTACACTGGTTCTCTGGAATTATCAGAAGGGGCAGATACTGTTAACGAAGGCAGTATGGAGTTAGCTAAGGGTGTTAACATTTTAAATTCCGGTACCGCAAAATTAAATTCTGGTACCACGGAACTAAATTCTGGAATGGGCGAATTTCAGTCCGAGGTATCGAAATTTATTACAGATAATATGGACTATCAATATGTAAATCTCATTACCTTTTCAGAAGCACAAGACAGTCAACGGATCACAATTTGCAGAAATGACGCTGCCACAATGAAATATGCCGCCCTAATGGCGGGGCTCATAATAATAACACTTCTCGCGTACATGATTTCTGTATTTATGATCCACACCATTGATAAAGAAAGCACCGTTATTGGGGCACTTTATGCCATGGGTTATGTAAAAAAAGAACTGCGAAATCATTTTATGATACTACCGATGGTTATCGTTTCTTTGGCTTCAATTCTGGGAACGGTTATTGGCTTTTTGTTGGTGGGAGGGAACATCGAAATGTCGAGTGCCGTTTATTATTCTTATCCGTTCTATACCATGGTATATCCGCCATATCTCTTAGCATATGGTATTCTTTTGCCGATATTTATCGCTTTTATTGTTAACTATATTGTCATTGATAAAAAGTTATCCATGGCACCGCTTAAACTTCTGAGACGGGAGAAGAAACAGCATAAACTGGCAAATGTCGATCTGAAAAATATGGGGTTTATCAACCGCTATCGGATCAGACAACTTTTAAGAGAAATACGTGGCAATATCACCATGTTTTTTGGTTTGTTTATCGCAATTCTTTTGATGATGTTAGGCTTTTGCATTTACGGCAGTGTTGACAGTTATGTAAATAACACCACTAAAGATGTAAAATATGATTATCTGTATATACTGAAATATCCACCGAAAACAGCACCTGTTGATTCTTATAAAGCCTATTCAAAACCGTTAAGTGCGTATCTTGATTTAACCGGCGGGGATATGGATGTGACGCTCCAGGGCATTGATGATGCAAACCCCTATTTTGATTTTTCATTGGAAGGGGATAAGAAAGAAGTGCGTATTTCCGACTCCGTTGCTGATAAATTTGGTTATCGGGTAGGGGATCAGATTATTCTCAACGACAAACTTGAAGACCGAAGTTACAGCTTCACCGTTAAGGAAATTGTGAATTTTGCTAGTGGTCTCTATATATTTATGGATATAAAAGATATGAGGGACGTGTTTGATCAAGAAGATGATTACTACAACACGTTAATGTCCGACCATGAATTGGCAATTGAAGATGGGCGAATTGACACAGTAATTACGGTTAATGAAATGATTGAGGCATCCAAACAAATGTATTCAGTGTTGTCCGGGACGATTTTCGCTATTGTCGGTGCTTCGATTATTCTTTTTGTTATTGTAATGTATTTATTATTGAAAATGATGATTGATAAATCGACGTTTAGCATTTCACTGATTAAGGTATTTGGTTACAATGAAAAAGAAGTGAAGAAATTATATTTGGGTAGCGCTTTTTACACCGTTGTGATTACAGCCATCATTGCCATTCCAGTGAGTAAAATGATAGTAAATAAGGTTTACCCATATTTGGTATCCTATGTCTCAGCGGGCATGGGCGCAAACCTTTCACCCCTACTTTATTTGTTTATTGTGGGCATTATTTTCATATCATACCTGATTGTTAATTTTATGGCGGGAAGACATTTGAAAAAAATATCTCTGGTAGAGATTTTAAAAGATCGGGAATAGCATTTAGTAAAAATAGAAGAAGCCCATAAAAATTGAAGTGTCCCTGTAAAGTTGGATTTCCAGCCATCTTTACAGGGACACTTTTGTTAATGTTTCTTTATTTCGACGAATTTTAACCAATATCGCCGCGTAATGCGCGTTCATCTTGACTATAGCTTGCGGGCTCGTTTTTTTGAAATACATTTGACAATAAAGCGCCTCCCAAGTGTCGATAATATGACATTTTTGGATGTCGAGTTATGCCACTCTTATTAGTGTAGGCATCATACCACCTTATCGCTGGGGCGTATGTTGGCGGCAAGCCGCGTTCACCAGCACGTTTACGTACGAGTTTTAAGACCTCAGATAAGCCAATTTGCGCTGCTACGCCAGCACCAATCATATTAGACGGTAGAGGGCAACCTTTTTGGATTGCCTCAAGCGTTTTTAAATCGCCATACGGAGGGATGTATGCCAAATAGCGGTTTGGATCGATTATTTGTTCTGCGATTTCATCAAGAGGGGCATGTTCACCACCTTGTATTCCCATAAAACGTTCAAACGTCATGCTGCTCAATGGATCAAAAACCGTACCCTGCCCTGCGTGCGCGATATACTCAACATCAACCATTGGTACCGGTACCAATAATCGACCGATTTTACGCGTCCGCGCCTGTCGTGCCAACATTGTGCCCAATTCTGGTTTAGTAAGCTCAAGTCCATTCAAAGCAATGTCCGCACACGACAAAAATTCTTCAATGGTATCGGGAGTAATACCTTCACTGTAAACAATAATGCTAGCATCAGGATTGATACTTAGGATATCTTCTTTTAATACCTCAGCTTTATTCCTGCCGATTGTATCAACGCGTGCACCCATAACACGATTGCTATTAACTTCGTCGAATACTTCGGGATCAGCAATTCGAAATTTTTGAATACCGACACGGGCAAGTTCCATGCCAAATAGGTTCCCTGTACCGCCATTACCAGCTATAGCAACTTCGGTATCGAGCAACGCCTGCTGCGTTGCCTCATTCCAAAAACCCATGTTTCGATGTAATTCTGGCGAATTTATAGATCTCATAATGCCTTCTTTTCAGCAGTATCAGGTATGTTTAAGTAAGAAAAACCACCATTTGCAATATCAATACCATGATCGCCAACAATATCAACCAGTCTTTTTAAAACGGACATGTTAATTGCGACTGGTTGCTTAGTAGCATTAATCTCTTTGATGAATCTTTCAGAAGCAATAGCTGAAACAGGAATACGTTGTGATCTGAGCAATCGCGTAAGGGCGGGTGATAATAATCCATAGACTGAACCCAGCTGATTATAATCGATGTACTTCTGTCCAGCGACAAATAATGGCCATTTTATTGAATTTTGTATATGAGAATCTTCATGTCGGGAGATAAGTCGGGACACTTCAACTCCGCCAATCGTTATAGGGTTCTCAGCAAAGACATCAGGGTAATAATTTTCCAGTGGCAAGGGGCTCGTATTTTCCTGGCTTTTTATAATAAGGCGCATATTCCCAACGACACGAGCCATTGAGTCTATTGCCGTTCTTTCTAGCATTATAAAGTGGACTGAACGAGAATAATCGTTTTGATCAAGTTCGGTGCCATTGTCGTCCAAGTCATCACTACTGATGTAGCCACTATCAAGATATGTATTAGCGCGCAGTTGCGCAGCACCATAAAACTCATTTTCGTAGCCTTTTACAATATCATTATTAGTAGCTACCACCCCGAGTGCAAAACGTGATTCGGGTCGATCAATAAAGACTTTTGATTCAATAGTTGGCGTAAGCTGATTTAATTTGCAACTCATTTTCATAAATTTTTATTTCCTCCTTCATTACTGTTACCTGAAAAATTATTCCTTAAAGTATTTGAATACAGCATATTTCAGCATGGATTTAGATTTAGTTGTATACTAAATCTTCAAAAAACTTAAATTTTACGTGCACTCTCAATTAGAATTATTGAAATAATTCTTCTCAAAGAATTTGGGATTTATTTCTAGAAATAGATTAACTATTTTAGATTGTAAAAAAATAAAAAAATTTTAAATGAATTAAGTAGATATCAGAATCGTCATTTGCTATCTTTTGGTACCAAGGTAAAATAAGGTTACAGTACCTGGTCCGCAATGTGAGCCAATGACAGGTTCAAGTAAATGGATCAGAATGTTTTTGGTTCCAAATTTCTCTCGTATCTTGTCAGCAAGATAGGTTGCATCTTCTAAACAATCACCATGTGTTATATAGATGGTTTGATTCTCTGGTTCAATTGCGGTTTCTTCCATACGTTTTAGCAAAGCGCGGAGAGAATTTTTTTTCCCACGTACTTTGCCAACTGGTATGAGGTGGCCGGTATCATTGACATGAATGATTGGTTTAATATTTAGAATCGTTCCAAGGAGAGCACTAGATGCTGAAACCCTTCCGCCACGCAAAAGAAAAAACAAATCATCAACAGTGAACCAATGGCAAAGATGCAATCTATTTTCCATAAGCCAGTCGTATACAACTTCTATTGTCTTGCCTTCTTTACGGAATTTTGCAGCATAAGTGACAAGAAGACCTTCTCCAAGTGTCGCCGCAAGTGTATCAACAGATAGAATTTTCCGGTTGGGGTATTCCAGTCTTAATTCTTCCAACGCTTGACAGCTAGTCTGATATGTTGCGCTAAGAGCTGATGAGAAACCGATGTACAAAAGGTCTTTATCCTGTTGGAGTATGTTCTCAAAGATTGAACGACAGGTACCGATACTCATACAGGAAGTAGTGAAGACTTCTTTGTTTCGCATTCTGGCATAAATCTCTGTTAAATCAGTTTGCTTCCCTTTGACATAACTTTCATACTCATTCTCGCCAATATAATATAAAAGAGATAAAATATGCAAATCATATTTTTCAATCAGTTCATCGGGTAGATTTGCAGACGAATCGGTTACAATCTGGAATTTCATTACTAATACTTCCTTAATGATATTGATAATTTATTGAAATACTGTCTTTAAAAAAAGAAAAGAACTGTCGCATAGTGTATATGAAGGTTTGAATAAATGCTATTTGTTTTATTTGAACAGCAGTAATTCTAAATGAATAAAAGGAATAAAAGGCTTTTAAGGGTGATTGCGTAACTCACGTTCTTCTTTGCTATAGCTTGCCTTTGGATTAAGATTGAAAAAGGACAAACCAACAACATTAATTAGACCAATATAGTAAGAAAGACGGGGGGTCCGTGTGACACCGCTTTTGCCATTATAGCTATCCATGTATCTGAATTTTGGTGCCCATGTTGGTTTCCTACGATTGTTTTTTATATTAGAAGTTAAATGCAGGAACGCTTCGGTGGTACCCATAGCGGATGCGATGTCAACACCTTGGCTGATTGAGGGTAGGTGTGAACCTTCTTGCACAGCTTTCAGCGATCCAAGGTCCCCATATTTTGGCACATAGGGGAGACAACGGCTAAAATCAACGCTTATTTCAGCTACCTCATCAAGAGGCATGCCTTTTGGTATACCCATTATATCTTCGAAAGTCTTACTGCCATTGGGATGAAATGATGTGGCAATTGCCGAAAAACCGATATTCATAACCAATAAATCTGGAATATTTTGATTTCTGGCTTCGCGTGCTATCATTGTACCGATTTCTAGGCGAGTCAGCTCAGATTCATCAAGCACAAGATCAGAACCATGCATGAATGTTTCAACATTATCTTTATTGACTCCATCCAGGTAAACATCAATGGTCGCATTTGGTCTGATATCCAGCACCATTTCCTTGAAAATCTCAGCTTTATTACGTCCATTTGAACTTGTCGTAGCACCAAAAACGCGATTGGAGTTTTCAATTTCAAAAACTTCCGGATCGGCGATACTGAAATTCTCAACGCCCATCATTGCGAGTTTATAACCTAACTGAAAACCATCACCGCCAACTCCGGCAATGGCAACTTTTGATTCAGAAAGACGTTTTTGTTCTGCTTCATTCCAAAATCCATAATTGCGCTGATAAGCGATATCTTTGTATCTATCCATTAATTCTCCCCTTGATGTGGAATTGTGTCAATTGGTGGATGGTTTCCCCAAAAAATATAAGAACCTGTAGCCATAGTCATATGTTTTAATTCTGTTTCACCAAGTCGATCTCTTAAACCCTGCTTATCAATTTCTATGCCGAGATTTTGGTCATTGTAGGCGCTGATTAATTTTGGTTCGGCAATACGTCTTATGGGAATCTTCATGATACGAAGATCTCTTTCAAAACTCGGCTCGATTACGCCAAGGATAGGGTCAAGATTCTTCTTGAATGTATATGCCAAACCAGCCGAGATGAGTTTAATTTTGGCAAGTAGTGACTGTCGACGGTCATTATGACGAACAATAAAACGCGATACTTCGACACTATTAGAGGGCACGTTTTCAGTTAGCTCATCAGAAAAAAATTCTTCAATCGGCAAAATGGAATTTTGATTCGTTGTTTTTTGGATTAATCGCATACAGGCAAATATTGTTACCCCCCCCATTGAAAAGGTTTTCAAGCACTACAAAGTGTATAGAACGTTGATCCTCTTCATCAAGTTCAGTACCATCATGACGTCGTACACTTTGATCAAGCATTCCTGTTTGATCAATATAAACATTCGCTCGTAATTTTAAATAGGCTTCTTCAATCGAGTTTGGCTGGTATGAGAATATTTTATCAGAACCCAAAATACCTAAAGCGAATCGTTGATCTTCGTGGCCACTAAATACATTGCTATTTAGAATTGGAACAGCATCTGTATGGGTTATAAATTTATTATTTGCAGAACTCATTAAAATCTCACTTTCGCTATATAAATTATTCGATGAAATGGTTTTGTCACATGATTATTTTAGTTTGAAAGTTAAAATCATGTTCACGAAAAATATAGTATAAACTTATATAAAGTGCTTTATGTATCAAATAGTTTATATGTAGGTTGATTTCCCCAAAAAACGTATGAACCTACTGGTATGCTCATATGATTCGTTTCTGTTTCTCCAAGCCGATCTCTTAATAGCTGCTTATCAATTTCTATGCCGAGGTTGTGGTCATTATATTGAGGGACTAACTTTGGTTCAGTAATTCGGCTAGTCGGTATCTTCATGATGCGGAGATCTCTTTCAAAACTTGGTTCAACAACACAAAGTATTGGTTCAAGATTTTTTTTGAAAGCATGTGCTAAACCAGCGGTCATCAGACGTATTTTTGCAGTTCGTGCACAACGGGGATCGTTGTGACGAACAATGAAGCGCGAAATTTCAACACTATTATGGGGTGCGGGTTCAAAAAACACCTCTGGAAAATATTTTTCGATTGGTAGAATAATATCTTTGTGCATCATTTTTACGATTAATCTCCCACAAGCAAACACAGATACCTGCTCTATAAGATTTTCAAGAACTACAAAGTGAGTTGAAAGTTTGTCAAATTCGTCCATTTCTGTGCCATCATCTCTTCTTAAATCTTGATCGAGCATACCAGTTTGGTCAATATAAACATTCGCTCTTAATCTCAAATAGGCTTCTTCAATCGAGTTCGGCTTGTAAGTCAGAACATCGACAGCGTTAAAAACACCTAAAGCAAATCGTTGATTTGCGTGCCTGAGAAAAACATCGCTATTTATAACTGGTATAGCATCTGAATGGGATATGAATTTATTATTTGCAGAACTCATAAAATGCTCGCTTTCGCAAATTTTAGTTTTGGTTGGATTGTTTTTGAGACATGATTGTTTCGATATAGTATTAAAAAATATAATATAAATTGAATTGTTTGCTCTGCGAAATATTAGAAAAATGAAAATCGGTTAATTAAATAATGATACTATTATAATGAGTTTAAATTTATTATCTTCATTTTCAAATGCAACGAAATCAGTCTAACACAAGAAAGAATAGAATGCAACACGTAGCAAGTAATGTAAGTTATAAAAGGTAAACTTTTTTAATTTATAAGCATTTAATCGAACTAGGGGAACCAGACTGAATATGTCATGTTTGTTCTGATTGTATTCAATGTTTATCACAAAACGAAGGGGTTACAGGTAATTTCAAAGTGTTTTCGAAGAGGTGTCCGAAGGGTAGAACTGCTGACGGTATAGGCATACTTAACTTGCATTCATCGTGGTTGAAAAACTTAGGCATTTTATGCAATAATCTTAGCGATAAAATAAAAATGAAGGAGCCAGTCTGAAAAAATATGGAAGTTTGTCAGGATATCATCAATGTTGCGGTAGAGTTGACACTGAAAGAGTTTGTGAAAACTGGTATAGTATAAAATGTTGCTGCTAAGTAAAGTACTACTTTTATTTCAGTGAAAAATGATTAACAGTGAGGTTTTTAAAGAAAGAAGTATTAATGGAATAGTACGTTTCATTACTGAAGCGGTATCCACTTTCAAAATCTAAAACAAATGTAAGCAACGACATCCTATCAAATCTGGATTACGAAGAGTTTGACTATGTTTTATCGGTGGGGCTCAAAGCACCCTATGAATTAAGCCGGCTGTGTCGGGACGAGCTGATTAAAAATCGCGGTCGGATTATCAATATCGCCTCGTCTCGGGCCTTTCAATCAGAACCAGATAGCGAAGCCTATGCCAGTGCCAAGGGTGGCATTGTTGCCCTGACCCATGCTCTGGCCATTTCATTAGGACCAGATGTCTTAGTCAACTGCATTGCACCAGGATGGATTGAAGTCAACGATCAGACTGGTCACAGTCCGACAGACAAGGCATCGATCCCTGCCGGTAAGGTTGGCACACCCAAAGACATCTCAAAAATGGTTTTATTTCTCTGTCAGCAGGATTTTATCACCGGGGAAACCATCACCATCGATGGTGGTATGAACAAACGGATGATTTATCATGGGGATTGGAATTGGCAATACAATCTTACATAAAATCATCCGTAACCGAAATGAATGGAAGTTAGATTAATAGAAGGAACGAATCATATATGAATTTATTAAAAGAATATTCAATTCAAAATACATGGCGGGATTGGGAAAGATATTTAGAAAAATTGCCGCTCGATCAAAATCAAATTGTTTATGATTTAGGCTGTTCAATTGGAACAGTATCCCATTTGCTTGCTAAAGAAACAAAACAAGTGACGGGCTTCGATAATGATAAGGCGCTTTTAGAGATAGCGAACAAAGGAAAAGAAAATAATTGCAAATTTGTCAATGCTAATATTTTTACTTTAGATCCAAATAAATTAGAAAAATGTGATGGAATCTGGATGAGTTTTGCTTTGGCATACATGCAAAACCCGGATTTATTTATTGCAAAGTGGACAAAATGTTTGAATAGCAATGGCTGGTTTGCAATTGTTGATATTGATGATTTGTTTTCTGGTCATTTACCCGAAAACAATAAATTTCTGAAAGAAATAAAAGACTTTGAATGTACATCGGAAAAAAGCAAGGTATATGATTTTAAAATCGGTGGAAAAATAAAATCACTGATGGAAAAGAATGGTTTGGAGATCATTGTTACTGAAGAAAACTGGTATGATATCGAACTGAATTTCACCGGAAATGCCAATAAAAATGTCATTGAAAATTGGCAAGCGAGACTGGAACGGATGATACATTTAAAAAATCACTTTGGTGAAAACTATGGAGAATTCTGTGATATGTTTATCAATTCGCTGTCATCTGAGGAACATTTTTCAAAAGGTTGTGTAAAGTTCTATGTGGGTATAAAAAAATGCAGTGACCGTCTCGATTAGGCAGAATGTTGACATGTGAGTGAAAGTGAGAAAAAATGGGATCAGATGAATGCTATCAATTTAATGCCAAGGTCTACGATATACTCGATCAGATCTACTTTAGAAAGGCGGTCACCAGCCCCCGAACTGCCGTCATTTCGGTATTAGGTGATGAACCTATAAAAGTTCTGGACATGTGTACCGGTACCGGGGTTAATGCCTTTGCCATTGCCGGGGCCAGAACAAATGCTAAAGTAATTGGGATTGATATTTCAGATGCGATGTTACAAAAAGCTGCAGCTAAACTGGAACAAGAGGAGATATCAAACGTTAAGCTGATTCATATGAATGCAGCAAATCTGCAATTTCCAAGTGACGAATTTGATGTGGTGCTGATATCGCTGGTTTTGCATGAGATCAGCCCTGATCTGGCGGGGCAGCTGCTTGGGGAGGCCCGAAGAGTTTTGAAAAATGCCGGAAAACTGATTGTCGTTGAGTGGGAAGAACCACTCAATCTGTTCAAACGGATCCCCTTTTATCTCGTTAAGAAAACGGAGCCTGCGGGCTTTGAGGATTTTCTGAAATGTGATCTGGAACAGTATTTTTTCCGCTTTGGTTTTGAAATGACGCAAACAATTCATTGCGATTACAGTCAAGTAATGGTATTGAGCAAAAATAATCAGCTTTGAGAAAATGCGAACAGGAATGACACAAAATAGTTGGGATGCCTGCTACAAACAGGTCTGAAAAAAGTTTAGTTGCCTTTTTATTTGATCTGTTATAAAATAATGTCAAGAGAATAATACAAGACATAAAATGAGTGCAAAGAAGCCGCTAATGCTGCTTTTTTTGCGCTCTTTTTTCGTCATTATTTGACAGATATGAGCAAAAGGTTGGATGATGTTAATGTTAAATGAATGTAAAAAAATCATCGTGAAACGAACGTGTCGATCAAGTTATGGTACTATAACAGCAACAGGTTTTAAGTAGGTCACACTACAAAAATACATCTTAAAGAGAGGACAAAATGGTATCGAGGGATATCATAAGGAAAAGGGAATGAACAATAAGAGAGGTTTACTCGTTCGTATGTTATTAAGCATCGGGCTGCCGGTTGCTGTTATTTTTGCAATTGTCGCCGGTATTGCCCTGTATGTCGTGAATCAGTCCATTGCTGAGATTAAAGTCAATGAATTATCAGCCCGGTCTGAATCGGTTTCAAACCAAATTGAAACATATTTTACAAAATATCTGGAGGACGCCAGTCAATTGTCGACAAATCCGGAAATTCAGAGTTTGTTCAATCAGGTTACACCAGGAGTCGGTATAACCGCAACCGCCAATTTTCCCGAGATCAAGCAACATCTGGATAATGTGGCCGCATCGGATCCAGACAACATTCAGGTGGCCTGGATTGCTGATGTGGACTCCAGTCAGTTTACTCAATCGGACGGGGTTGTTTCGGATCCGTCCTATGACATTAATGTCCGACCCTGGTTTAAAGAGCTGGTAGCCAAAAAGAAGGTTTTTATTTCGGAGCCCTACGTTGATATTACCACCCAGAAAATTATTGTCAGCGTGGTTGCCCCGGTGTTTAAACCGGGAACCCAGGAATTGGTGGGAGCTACCTGCGTGGATGTTTCCATCGATCGGATCAAAGAGATCATCGCTGAAAATAAAATAGGCGAAGCGGGATTCTTTGTCGTGTCAACCAGTAGCGGGATGGTTTTTGATCATCCCAACCCGGATTATAATAACGGTTTACTCACTGATACTGACATGTCAGATAATATCATTGCCGCACTAATGGAAAAAACCACGGGACCGATTACCTATTCAACCGGCGGCAGCGAAAGTCAGGGCTATGTCACCGAAATCGGCAACACCGGCTGGGTTCTGGCGACCGGCCTGCCAACAACCGAATTCAATGGCACCTTTTCGGGAATTCGCACTATGATGCTGCTTATTTTTGGACTGGGGCTGCTGGTGATTATAGGAATCATTGTTGCCTCAACCGGTAACTTTGTCCGACCGATTATCCGATTGGCCGAAGCGGCCGATCGTCTGGCGCTGGGGGAGGTGGATATCGACCACAGCATGGCGGCGGACGCCAAAGACGACGAAATTGGCGAACTGACCCGATCCTTTGTAAATATGGCTGAAAATATCAGAGAACAGGCTGAAGCTGCTCAAGCCATGGCTAAAGGTGATTTGTCCATCAAGATCCAGCCCAAATCGTCGGGGGATGTGCTGGGTAACAGTATGGTTTCAATTAAAGAATCAATTGGAAACCTGGTTGAAGATACCATCATGCTCTCCAATGCCGCCATTCATGGTGATTTCACCAGACGGGCTGCGGTGGACAACCACTCAGGTGAGTATGCCAAGGTTATTTCCGGCGTCAACCAGACCCTCGATACCGTGGTGGATAAGATGTTCTGGTATGAGGCGATCATCGACGGAATTCCCTTCCCGGTACATGTTACCGACAACGACATGAAATGGACCTTTATGAACCATGCATTTGAAGATCTGATGATTAAAAACGGCGTAATTGCGGATCGGGTATCCGCCTGTGGGATGGATTGTTTCAATGCCGGGGCCAGCATTTGCCAAACCCAGGGTTGCGGCATCCGACAACTGGTAGATCAGGGCGCGTCAGAAAGCTACTTTGAATGGGTTGGTCGCAGCAATAAACAGGCAACAGCTTACCTTAAAAATAAAAATGGCGAAAATGTCGGCTTCATCGAAGTGGTTACCGACATCACGCCGATGATTCGCGTCAGCGATTATACCAAAACTGAAGTAGCCCGTTTAGGCGAAAATCTGATGCGTCTGGCCGAAGGAAATCTGGATTTTGACATGGATTGCAGTGCCGCTGATGCGTATACCTCTGAAGTCAGTGCTCAGTTTAATGAGATCAATAACAGCTTGATGCTGGTCAAAGAATCAATCGGCACCTTGATTGATGATGCTACAATGATTACCAATGCTGTCATTGATGGGAACCTCCGGGCCAGAGCTGATGCCAGTGCCTTCCAAGGAGCATGGCGGGAAGTGGTCGGTGGCATGAATGCCATTCTCGAAGAATTGAACAAACCGCTGGGCGAAGTGATGGAAGTCATGGCCGCCATTTCCAATGGAAATCTACGGGTGCGGATAAATGGTGAGTATCAGGGCGATGTGGATTTGCTCAAACAGAGTGTTAATTCCACAGCCACACTGCTGGATGGCGTAGTTGGCGAAATCACCGAGAAAATCGAACAATTGTCCCAGGGAAATCTGGATATTGAAAATGCTCAAGCGTTCCGGGGCGATTTTGTGACCATTTCCAATGCCCTGAATGTGATTATTGATTCGCTCAATGAGGTCATGGGAGATATTAATATCGCCGCCGAACAGGTCAATGTTGGCGCTAATCAGGTGTCCGATAGCAGTCAGGCATTGGCCCAAGGTTCTACTGAACAGGCCAGCTCGATTCAGGAACTGACTGCCGCGATTACCGAAATAGCCGATCAGACCAAAAATAACGCCGTTGATGCCAATAAAGCCAGAGAATTGGCCACCGATGTGATGGGTAATGCTGAAAAAGGGAATCGCCAGATGACCGAAATGCAGCGTTCGATGGTAGAAATCAATAAATCCTCGGTGGACATTTCCAAAATTATCAAGGTTATTGACGATATTGCCTTCCAGACCAATATCCTCGCGCTTAACGCTGCGGTGGAAGCGGCTCGGGCTGGACAGCATGGCAAGGGCTTTGCAGTAGTAGCCGAAGAAGTTCGAACATTAGCGGCCAGAAGTGCCGAAGCGGCCAAAGAGACCACGGTGCTGATTGAAGGTTCTATCAGCAATGTGCAGGAAGGGACAAAAATAGCTGATGACACCGCCGGGGCGCTGGATGAAATTGTTTCCGGAATCGGCAAGGTTACCAGCTTGATCGGCAATATAGCAGCCGCTTCCAACGAACAGGCCACCGGTATCGCCCAGATCAATATGGGCGTTGAACAAGTCGCCCAGGTGGTCCAGCAGAATTCGGCCACCGCCGAACAAAGTGCCGCCGCCAGTGAAGAGCTTTCTGGCCAGTCAATTTTATTAAAACAGATGATTGATCAGTTTAAGATTAGAAAGGGTTAGGATGCTTTTTATCAAGACAATCAAATTTTAATCAAACAGAGACCACCTTTTTAAGGTGGTCTCTGTAATTGTCAGACCGTTTGTGCTATCATAGACTCACTAAATGATTACAGCAAAAAAGCTTCAGATAGGGCTAGTCAGTAAGGAGAAAATTGTGAAGATAATATGTTTTGGCGATAGTCTGACCTTTGGTTACCAGGTATCCCGGGAAGAAAAATGGCATGCGATTGCAGCAAAAAAAACCGGAATCCAGTTGATCAATCGCGGTGTCAGCGGGGATACCACCGTGGGGATGCGGGGCCGAATTCAGCAACAGGTATTTAACGCCAAGCCTGAGGGCGTGATTCTGATGGGCGGATATAATGATATTTTCTTTAACCGCAGCTGGGAACCAGCCGCTGAGAATATGCGTGCCATGGTTGACCAGTCTCGAACTAACGGACTTCAGGTTTTTGTCGCCATCCCGCCACCGATTCAGTTGCCGGTGGCCTTTAAAGAAGGCGGTGAGATGGTTGATTTCGAAAAGTCAGCAGTGATGATTGAAGTCTATTGTCAGTGGTTGAGGGATTATTCCGTATCAGTGCGGATCCCAATCCTGGATTTTAGAGCTGCCATTGACTGGACCAACAAAGGTTTGTATCTGGATGGAATTCATCAGAGTCCGGCCGGCCATCAGCTAATGGCGGGGCGAGTGATCGCGTTTCTACAGAAAACAGTAGAATAGAACAACCAGGATGTCAAAACTAATTCCGGCTCAGGATTAATTATTCAATGCGATAATGGGTATTGTTACAGAACATCGAAAAGGAGATGGATGACCGTTAGATTAGATCATTCAAAAAATAAAATGAGTCGAGTTGTAAAATGGTGTTTCTATTTTTTATTTGCGTTAGTACTCAGCATCGGGATTATGTCTAATAATATATTGGCTGCCACTACGCCAAACGTCAGTTACCGGACCCATGTCCAGAATGTCGGCTGGCAGGATTTTGTATCAAATGGAGAAATGAGCGGAACCTCGGGCTTAAGTCTGCGCCTGGAGGGGATTGAAGTCAAACTTGATGCCCCGGTAACTGATTTGGGGATAACCTATCAAACCCATATTCAGAACGTCGGCTGGGAGGCCGATACCGCCAGAGGCTGGAAAAGCAACGGCGAAATGAGCGGAACCTCCGGCCAGAGCCTGCGGCTGGAAGGAATCCAGATCAAACTCACCGGGGCGAATGCTGACCAGTATGATATTTACTATCAGGTTCATGTCCAAAACTATGGCTGGATGGATTGGGCAAAAAATGGCGAAAGTGCCGGTTCTCAGGGCTTTTCCTATCGTCTCGAAGGGATTCATATTGTTGTCCAGCCCAAGGGCTCAGCGGCCCCGGGAAAGACCGACACACCGTTCATCGAGGCAACCAAACCCTCTTTTGAAGCTCAGGTTATCGCTCTGGTCAATCAAGAGCGGGCGTCCAGAAATCTTGGTTTGGTAAGCAGTGAGCCCACCTTAACCCGGGCTGCCCAGATTAGAGCAGAAGAAATCATCCAGTCGTTCTCACACACCCGGCCAAATCAAACCAGTTGTTTTACCGTCCTGACGGAACTGGGTATTAATTACAATCGGGCGGGTGAAAATATCGCCGCCGGTTATTCCAGCCCGGAAGCGGTGATGGCTGGCTGGATGAATTCAGAGGGCCATCGGGCGAATATCTTAAATCCAGGCTTTACCAAGCTCGGGGTTGGTTATGCTCAAACGGGTTCTGGATATGGTCACTATTGGACCCAAATGTTTATTTCAAATTAAAACAGAGGGTGGGACGATTTAACACACCATCAATAAATGTGTATCGCTTTTGAATAACAGTGCCGAACACAGATAAAAGGAGATCAGCGATGATAAAGGATAATAAAAATCTCACAGATTTCGACCAAATCCTGGCCACCCGTTACGACAACGGCAGCCTATTTATGGAGGGGAGTACTCATTTTTGTGCTAACCTGTTTTATTATGTTTATGTGCTTACTTACTACGAAAAAGCTCGAAAAGATATACGATTTATTGAAGCATTAGCAGCATTAAAACGAAAGCTGGATGATCAAGGCCGCATGATTGTTGAGCGGCCTAATCGCAAGCTCAGTAAATTGGCGATCTGCCCAAAAGGTAAACCATCCGCCGTCGCCACGGTATGATATTTAGAAATTTTTAAAAACTTGGAGTTGGATTAAAATGAAGCACATTAACACAAAAAATCTGAAATTAAGGCCGTTAACCATGAATGATACTGCTGACGTTTTTGCCTATTCAAAAAGTAAAAATGTCGGTCCACGGGCAGGCTGGAAGCCTCATGAGAGCATAGAAGAAACTGAAGAGATTATGAAGACGATCTTCGTCGGTCAGGAAAACATCTGGGGGATTGAAAAAGACCAGCGGATTATCGGCTCAATCGGATTAATCGATGACCACCATCGCCAGAATGATCAGGCCCGGATGCTTGGTTACGCTCTATCTGAGGATTACTGGGGGCAGGGCCTTATGACGGAAGCGGCCAGAGCCGTGCTGGCCTACGGCTTTGACACCCTGGCCCTTAGTCTGATCTCGGTGGTGCACTATCCAGATAACCTGGGATCACAGCGGGTGATTGAAAAATGTGGGTTTTATTATGAAGGAACAATTCGCCAGGCAGACAAGATCTACACTGGTGAAATCCGGGATGTCAAAGCATATTCCATGACCAGTGCAGAATTTGAAAATCTACAGCCCGAGACCTTAGAACTGATTGTTGTTCAAGCACCGGCACCAGGCAATTGAGAAAATTAAGAAGGGAGGCGCAGCAATGAAAGTTGGTTTAATCAGATGTATGCAAACTGAAGATATGTGCCCGGCAACGACCTGTTTCAAGGTAATTGATACAAAAAAATTGGCATTTGAAGGCGTTGCGGAAGAAATTGAAATCATCGGCGTCAACAGCTGCGGAGGTTGCCCCGGCAAAAAAGCCGTAACCCGGGCAGCAGAGATGGTTAAGCGAGGTGCAGACACAATCGTTTTGGCTTCATGTATCACTCGCGGAAATCCGATCGGGTTTCCTTGTCCTTATGCGGAACTGATGAAAACAGCGATTAAGAAAAAGATCGGTGAGTCAATCAAGATTATCGATTATACCCATTAATGTTGAAAAAGATAGGATCGAAAAAGGAGCGACCAGCGATGATCAATGATGTTAAAAAGCAGACGGATTTCGACCAGATCCTGGCTACCCGCCATGACAACGGCGCCGATTTCTGGACAACTCCGGACGGACGCCTGGGGATTGAAAAACCGATCAGTACCCTGACGGCCCTGATGATTATCAGCGAACTTGACGTGCCCAGAGATCATGAAGCTTTGCAGGGGGCTGCTGAACTGGTTCTGGGGGCCATAAGAGATGATGGCCGGGTACGTATTGCTCCGAAAGGCGCAATCTATCCCTGTCACACCGCCCATGCGGTGACCGGATTGTGCAGAAATGGGTACGCCAGCCATCCCCGGGTTCAGGCCGCCCTGGATTATCTGCTTTCTGATCGTTACGAAGACGGCGGCTGGCGCTGCAATAAATTCATCTATGGGTATGGCCCCGAAACCGATAAGTCAAATCCTGGCGTGACCCTGCTGGCATTGGACGCCTTTCGTCTGGCCGGCTTTCATGCGGGAAGCGATAAAATCTCAGATCTTGACCGGTCGGTTGAAACCCTGCTTGATCATTGGACCGTGAAAACCCCGGTCGGCCCCTGCCATTACGGCATCGGCAGCTTATTTATGCAGGTGGAGTACCCATTTTTGCGATACAACCTATTTTATTATGTTTCTGTGCTCTCTTTCTACGAAAAAGCCCGAAAAGATAATCGATTTATCGAAGCATTAGCGGCATTGCAGCAGAAGCTGGATGATCAAGGCCGCATGATTGTTGAGCGGCCTAATCGCAAGCTCAGTAAATTGGCGATCTGCCAAAAAGGTAGACCATCAGCCGCCGCTACTGCGCGATATTTAGAAATTATCCGGAATATGGAAATTGATCAAACGTGAATCGAATTAATACCAGGAAAACCCTTTACCCATTGGATATAAATTGGGTAAAGGGTTTTCTTTATGTAGACTTGAATTTTTTATCAGGCCCGGTATTATTTAGATCTTAGTATAAAGCTGGTTTATCCCAAAGGTTAAGATCAACTCCGATGTTGTTTTTGCGGGCATAGTCATAAACTTCTTTGCCCCAGGCTACATCTTCTACCGGCATCCCGCCGACAGAGTAGAGGATGATCTGGTCGTCGCTTTCCCGTCCGGGTACCTTACCGTTTAAGATAGCCCCTAAATCGTGAATATCGGTTTTATCCAGTTTGCCATCATGGATCATATCCATAAATTTGGAACCAAGGATATAGACAATATTGTAGGTTGGGTAGGGATATTCTTCCGCCCAGGCTTCATAAAGGGAGATATTGTCGACGACCAGTTTGGTTTTATCACTTTGGATAAATTCATCGGTAAAATCGGCCGCCCCGGGGAGACAGAAGAGGGCCCCGGGTTTGATCCACTCGGCATCAACAAAGGGATAGGCCGAAGGACCGGCGCCCATTGGGGTGGAGGTGGCGAAGCTTAAAATGTCCGAGCCACGTACACATTCTTCCAGGGTTTCGCAGATAATAATCTCGGTAAACTGCGGACATTTTTCTGTTACATATTCAATGCAGCGGTCGATGGACGCCTGGCCTCGACCTTTTATTTTAAGAGTCGTCAGAGTTGGACGCAGGGCGGCAAAGGTCTCAATGGCGGTCGAGTTGATGACCCCCGGACCGACGATGCCAAGAACTTTGGCATCTTTAAGGGCCAGATTTTTTACGCCGACGCCGGGTACCGCGGCAGTCCGGTAAGCACTGAGCAGGTTGGCTGACATCAATGCTAAGGGTGCGCTGGTGTCTTTATCGTTTAACATCATCATCAGGATCGAACGCGGCAGGTTTTTATGACGGTTTTCAACATTGGAACCGTACCATTTCATCCCAGCGACGTCAAACTTGCCGCCGACGTAGGCGGGCATCGCCATGAACCGACGATCCGGACCATTCTTGGGCATATTGGGGAATTCCGGTTCTTCCGGGAAAGTAATCATGCTGCCGTGGGAGTTGCCATTTTCACCACCCATGCGGTAATCGCCTTTATCTAAAAGCTTTAATAATTCTTCCATACAATCGGTACAAGCCACAACATCGCCGACACCGGCCTTAATCATATCGGCCTCATTTAAATACAATAAATCAATTCCTGGTAATGCCATAATAAACCTCCAAATAGTTTTTTATTTTAAAATTTTATTGAAAAATTGGTAAATCATTTTGACACGTGATCATTCCATCATGATGCGTCTTGGCTTTAATTTTTGTTACTATTATTTTATAGGGGATTGGTCCGTTTAAATTCGGAGCGCCATACCTTTGGCCAGGGATTTGCGGTAATTCAGAGGCGATATGCCCGTGAATTGTTTAAATTCCTTGAGTAGATGGGACTGATCATAGTAACCCATATCCGCCGCAATGGCTGAAATATTCTGATCTTTCCCCAGCGCCAGCAGCACATTCTGAAAACGGATAATTTTTGAGAAGGTCTTAGGTGGTAAGCCAATCTCTTTATTAAAGAGCCGGTTGATGTAGCGGGGGGTATAGCCGACGCTCTGGCTTAATTCATTAACGTTGATAATGCCGACGACCTTGGTGATTTCATCCACCATCCGATAACTGAAAGGTCGGGTCCCGGGACTGTAATAGTTCTGATAGTCGGGAATATAGGCATCCAGAAACAACTCAATTTGTTCTTTAAAATCGTTACTCCGGGTGATCCCTTCCATCATCGCCTGATCCTGGCAGATTTCCGGCAGTGGCACAGAGCTCTCAGTGAGGCTGCCAATCGGATAGCCTTTAGGTAAAAACGCCTTGCCGGGCAGAAAGCGGATGCCAAAGATGGTATCGTTGAGATGAAAAACGGAAGCATACTCAATGGAGTGCATTTTCAGAACGGCGCCGTAACAGGTTGCATCCAGATGATCCTGGCCGCAGCGGAAGACAATGTCCACGGTGCCATCGGGAACAATGGTGGCGGTTTCTAACATTTCCTGGGTAACCTGGAAGCGATAAAAGTGGGAGATGCCATAAGCCCGGTAGTCAAAGGATTCATAACCCTGGGAATGCTGAACCATCAAGGGCTGTTTAGGGATGATGATGTTTTCCTTTTCTTGTGGGGAGGATGCATAAGAGCCATACCGTTGCAATAGATCAATCATAGTTAAAACCTTAAGCGTACGCTTTCCTTTCTGAATAAATTCGCAAAAGAGGGGGCAACAATCAACATAAAAAAAGACAAGGGCGTCGAAACTCCGGTTTCGACATCCTTGTCTTTTATGGTTGCTGGTTCACTGCTTATTATGTATACAATATACCATAGTTGAGAATGAAAGAATAGTAAAAATCGGTACTAATTTACATCCGCATTCATTTTTAAGAAAATTCTAATTAATGTATCGCAGCCAGCGCTTTCTTATTGCTTCGGCTTGAAGCGGTCGTAGCGCAGGGCCGACAAATCAATGGTGGAGTGACCGTCGGCAATCATTTCGGCGACATTGTAGCCCACCGCCGGGGCAATCCCAAAGCCATGGCCGGAAAAAGCACAGGTGATATATAAGCCGGGCACCTCTTCCACCGGGCTGATCACTGGAACATGGTCGGCACAATCATCCAGCCAGCCGGCCCAGGCCCGGACAATCTTGGCATCGGCCAGCGCGGGGAAGTATTTGATAATCCCCCGGCAGGTGCAGGAAGCGCCGATGCTACTGGAAATGGGGGAGCCGTTGTCTTTATTGAGGTGTTCAAAGCCAGAGGATCCACCAAAAACAAAGGAACCATGCTTGGACTGGTGGCCGTAGAAATCGGCATCAGCAGTACCGAGCATTTGTAAGAACATCGGCGGTTCGGCTTCGGTAACCAGACACTCCATCTTCAATGGCATCATTGGGACATCGATGCCCACGGTTGCTAAAATTTTGCGGCTGTCGAACCCGGCTGCCACCAGCACCTTATCGGCTTCATAGATGGCATCCGGGGTGACAACCTGGCGGATCACGCCTTTTATTTTACGCAGTTCGAAGCAGGGCGATTCGGTAATAAAGCGGACGCCCAATTCCCGGGCTTTTTTATAATAACCCAGGGTGGCGGTCAGCGGATTGGCATGCCCATCGGTGGGACACCAGCTGGCACAGGTAACCTCGTCGGAAAGGTAGGGGTTGATGGCCCGAATTTCATCGCCATTGATCATTCGGACATCCAACCCACAGGATACGGCCTTATCAGTTAAACCCTGGAGGATTTTCTGATGCGCTGCCGTTTTCCCGAGTCGCAGGTTGCCTTTTTGGGTATATTCCACATCCACGCCCAGTTCTTCGGACAATCCCGGCCAGAGGTTTTTAATACCCCACATTGCCAGTGGCAGTTCCCGGGTATCCCGGCCGGACTGGCGGACGCCACCACCATTACGGGATGAACCGCCAATGCCAATATCCTTGCTGGCTTCCAGCACCGTTACCGATAGGCCTTTTTTAGCCAGGTAGTAGGCGGTGGCATTACCGATGATGCCGCCGCCGATAATGATCACATCATTATATTTAGACAGATGTTTAGACATGGCTCACCTCTTCATTTCCTAATACTTTCATTTCCATCGGTCGCATTGGTGAACGACTGGTGGCCGGGTCCAACTGATCGGGGATCACGTTTAGCTCCCGGGCGATCAGGTTTTTAACCAGCTTGCCGCAGGTTTGGCCTTGACAAAGTCCCATGCCAGCCCGCAGGTAACGCCTGATTTCATTGACGGTAAACATCCCGTCGTGAATCGCCTGGCGAATTTCGCCCTTGGTGATTTCTTCGCAGCGGCAGATGATGATGGCGTCATCGGTCTGGGAAACGAAGGGACCGATATCCTGTGAACGATCATTAATAGATTTCATTGTCGTATCTCCTTTTCCTTATTGTCCGGCCGCATTGGTTTCGGGCTGATAAAATCGGGCGGTCATGGCTTGCTCTACCGGTACCTTGATGGTGACCAGAGTGGTCTGGTCAAAAGTCTTGGCACTACGGACATCAATGATTTCGGCGTGGCCCAGAGGTTGACCGCTGCGGCTCAGCGCTGTTCCCAGTTCCCCCTTCTGGGGCCGGGGCAAAAACTCATAAGGCAGGGTAATGCTGGCGTAGCCGGGGGCATAGTCTTCGTCTACCAGAAAAATGGCCTGGCCGGAACAGGAAGCAATACACATGCCACATCCGGTGCAGCTAATGGTGGCATCAATCCGAGGTAGGGCAGTGATGGTTTTGCCAACTTTTATACAACCCCTGGTACAGGCATCCTGACAGGGATTACAAGGAATATTCTGGGTACATTCGATCACTGGATGGATGCCGGATTTTTCATCAGTTTGATCAGATCGATGAATAAAGCGCTCAAGATCGGCATCATCTAGGTAGCCTTTTTTCAGCAGACTTTGAGAAACGGCAATGCCTTCGTCGGTTTTAGTAAATGTTTTGCCCTTGTTACCGGGGGCGAACATGCCCTGGTGCAGGCTGTCGAGGGCGATTTCCAGGTCAGCCAGGCGGTTATCTTTGTCCTGCTCACTGAGAAAACCCAGATAAGCGGCCGCCGCAAGACCAGACATTCGCCCCTGGATCATCGCCGAGCTGGCTTCTTCGATGCCGGAGACATCCCCGGCGGCAAAGAGGCCGGGAATTGAGGTTTCGCCATTTTCATCAACTTGTGGCACCTGACCACCGCGACGGGGATCATCAACCATATTGCAGCCCGCCATTTTCAGCAGTTGTGACATCGGTGAGAGACCGACGGCCAGACAGATGGTATCCACATCAAAGTGTTTCTGGGTGCCGGGGATGGGGGCGAAGTCTTCATCGACCTGGGAAATCTCCACACCGCTGACACAATCACTGCCCTCGGCTTTGGTAATGGTATGGGAGAGATAGAAAGGTACTCCGCACCGGGCGATTTTGGCGGCGTGAACGCCATAGCCGCCAACCTTGGGAGCAGCATCCACCAGTGCCACGACTTCACAGCCGGCCTGCATCAGCTGGAAGCTGACGACCAGACCGACATTTCCGCTGCCCAGCATCAGCACCCGCTGGCCCGGCTTAATACCGTAAAGATTCATCATCGTCTGGGCGGCCCCGGCGCCAATTACGCCAGGCAGCGTCCAGCCATCAAAGGTGACCATGTTTTCCGCAGCGCCAGTGGCGATAATGATGGTGTCTGCTTTAAAGTGCTCCATTGCAGCCCCGATCTGAACCAGAACTTCTTTGTCCAGATAAATACCGGCAACGGTAGCATTAAGGAATACCTCAACCCCCGCATCAGCGGCTTCGGCAAGCAGTGTTTCACCGATTTTGTAGCCGCGGATTTTGGCCTGATGTTCTTTGGAACCGAAAAATTTATGGATCTGTTTGAATAATTGCCCACCGGGTTTGGTATTTTCATCAAAAACGGCAACACTCATCCCGCAGCGGGCAGCCTCAATGGCAGCAGAGAGACCGGCAGGACCGGCTCCCACGACGATTAAATCATAACGTTTCATTCGTTTACCTCCAGTGCCGTGACCCCATCTTGGGTCTGAATCCTCATGCCTGCAACTAGGGGGGTTATACAGGTACGGATGTTGGGGACCCCATCGACAATCATGACGCAGTCGGTGCAGCGGCCAATGGCACAAAAGATGCCCCGGGGTTCATGGGCCTTGTGGGTATAGCGGTGAACCATCAAGCCGGCAGCTTTTAGGGCCACTGCGATAGGTTCACCAGCATAACCTTCCATTGACTTGCCATCCATGAAAAATGTTACTAACTGGCCTTTTTCGGTTTCACCGAGAATGGGATGTTCACTGATTCGATTCATTTTTCACACCCGCTTTCCTCCGAAATAATAATCGCGGTCATTTCAATCTCGCACAATTGCGAAGGACGGTTGAGCTCTGATGTTCCGACTGCTGTGAACAGCGGTCGGAATTCTTTGAAAATTTCCGAGTAAGCCCGGCCAATTTCACCACAATCTGACATCCGGGTGGCATAACACATGACTTTGACGACATCGGCTGGGGTAGCACCAGCTTCTTCCAGGAGTTTGACGTGTTTTTCAAAAATATACTTGGCCTGTGCGTAGGGATCACCTTCGCCATAAACACTGCCGTCCGGTTGAACCGAGGTGGTGCCGCCGATCATAATCAGATTGCCGATCTTCACCATCCGTGAATAGCCTACTTTTTCTTCGAGGGGGGCTCCGGATGAATAATTAATTCTTGACATGGTATTACTTCCTTTCGTAATAAATATGACGTTATTTTGTGATACCTTCATAAAATGACAAAGACGCCGAAAGTTTCTTTCGACGTCTTTGTCTCGATTTCTCTGTGGTTTTTTTAGGTTAGATATAATATAGCACAGGAAAAAGAAAGGAAATAGTAACAATCGGAACATTTTACAGCGATTTTCATGTAAATGAAAAAAGCGCTTGAACACACCAGTTCTGTCAGAGTCAAGTAAAAATTGCGAGTTTTCAAAATGTGGTAATATAGAATTTGATAAGCTGGGATTTTTGCAAAAAAATGGGTAAATAATCATTAAAAGCACAACAACATAGGAGGAAATAACCATGTTCTGTGAAAACTGTAACGAAAAAATACCAGATGGTTCTCAGTTTTGCACGCATTGCGGGACAAAACAGACTGGAAACCTTGCAGCAACTCAATCCGGAGCAGTTGGACAAAGCTATCAACCGGCAGAGCGGATTAGCTCGCCACCGGTTCAGAATACCCAGCGACCAGTCTATACTCAGCAACCCCATCAAAACAGTGGGGATCTGGATCTGATTACGATGGGTCAGTATCTGATAATGTTCTTGATCATGGCCATTCCCATTGCGTGAATAGTAATGTTGTTTATCTGGAGCTTTGGCGGTGATACTGGTCCCAACAAAAAGAATTTTGCCCGAGCCTATCTGGTCATGATGCTTATCGCCCTTGGCGTCGCGATCATTATGAGTATCGTTATGGCTATCTTTGCCGCAGCCATGATGAGTACCCTGTATTACTAAGAATTTAATAAGTCTCATGCGCATTAAAATTGAACCGATCGAATCGACCCTATAAAGTCGATTAAGATCAGGTTCTTTTTTACAGATCTGGGTTTCTAGCTTGATTTCACGAAAAAGTTCAGTTGCTAGTATTTTAGTTCAATTTAATCTGCATTTATGCTATAATGTTAATGGATTTTAAAGTCATAGGGTAGACTGTTTTTGCCGATCACGGAAAATTACAGCTAAATTTTAATATATGAGGAGAATGCTATGCTGGGTGCAATTATCGGGGACGTTGTCGGTTCCCGTTTTGAATTCAATAATTATCGCAGCAAGGACTTTGAGCTCTTCGCCAAAGCCTGTGAAGCGACTGACGACAGTATCATGACTCTGGCAGTGGCCAATGCAATTATGGATGCCGGTAAATTCGGCTGTCTACCACTGGAAAAGGGAATCAGTAATCGGGAATATTATCTGCGGGTGGAAGCATTAGTGGTGAAGTCGATGCAGAAAATTGGTCGGAACTATCCCCATTGTGGTTATGGCAGTCGGTTTGGACGCTGGCTTTTGAGCGAAAATCCCCAACCTTACAATAGTTTTGGCAATGGAGCCGCGATGCGAATCAGCCCGGCCGCCTTTGCCGCAAGATCAGAAACCGAAGCCCGAATGCTTACGGAAGTAATCACCCGTGTCACGCATAACCATCCTGAAGGGTTAAAAGGCGCTGAAGCCATCGCAGTGGCCATTTTCATGGCCCGAAATGGTGCAGACAAAGAGACCATCCGGGAGCGGATCAACGGTTATTTTTATCCGCTGAATTTTACTATCGACGAAATCCGAAACACCTATCAGTTTAACGAAACGTGTCAGGAAACGGTGCCCCAGGCGATTCAAGCTTTTTTAGAATCCACATCCTTTGAAGATGCCATCCGGACGGCCATTTCGGCGGGGGGCGACAGTGATACCCTGGCAGCCATCTCCGGTGCTATTGCTGAAGCTTATTATGGAGTGCCAAAAGAGCTGGAAGAAAAAGCCTTGTCCTATCTGGATGCGGATCTTCGCCAGATTTATGATGACTGGCAAAGCTATCTGAAAACGGGTCCCGAAACGATGACAATCCGCGAAGCAACCCAACCGGAGCGGGAACTTCTATTTAAGAAAGCCCATCAGGTGTGGCATAAAAATAGAACTCTGGCAGAGTATATTCGGGATAACTCAAAAGAAGACGCCTTTGGAACTCGTTATATCATCGACCGGGGGGGAGAAATTGTCAGCTCACTGATCATCTTGAGACTGGGAGCGATCATAGGCAAAAAGGTTTATGGCATCGGTTCGGTGCTTACACCCAAACCCCATACCGGAAAAGGATACGCTACGATTCTGTTGAAAAACTGTCTTAAAGAAATCGAAAAGGACGGGGACGCGCTGATTTTTCTGTACTCAGATATCAATCCTGACTTTTATAAAAGACTGGGATTTAGATTACTCCCCAAGGAACTACAGAAAACGCCGAAAAGCCCATGTATGGTCAGGTGTGGTGAACAGAACTGGAATACTCTGATCAATGGTTCGATTGATCAGATCCCGGAGTATTTTTAGGGGCGGAAAAGGTATTGGAATTTCTAGAATAAGCAGGAGTGTCATCATTTCAAAATAGTCATCCAGGGAGGAACTATGAGACTAAGTAGGAAAACAGCCGGCAAGGGCATTATCATTCTGAATCTTTTTACAATCTGCGTATTTTTATTGGTCATCCTCAAAATTCTGCCCTACGAATCGATCAGCGGCGGGCAACTGGAGAGCTACGATGCGGCTGTTCGCACATCAACCACCAGCATTGTGATGATGATTTACGGCATCCCGATAATTGCTGCGGCATCCGGGCTGATCCGGGTAAAAGCCTATAAAGAATTCTATATTGGCTGGCTGGTTTTTGCGCTGATACTAATGGCAGTGCTTTTTTTCGAAGCTTCAATTATGGGTGTGATCGTGGTGAGTTTTGGGGTGCCGTTAATTGCCGTGGGCGCAGGCGTAATTGAATATAAACAGTTTAATCTGTTTTCAAAAATTTATCTATGGCTGTCATTTGTATTTGTCTGCTTAAATACCTTGGGTAATCTGTTTGGTATCACCTGGTTCGAAAAAATTGTCATGGGCCTGGTCACCCTGATACAGGCGATGCTGTATTTTTATCTGGCAAGAGGCAACAAAAAAAGAAAATCTGGAAAAAGTAATGGCGGGAAATCATAATTACACAAGAACGGTGATTCAGACCAATTTACTGGTAGATGATAAAACCGGAATTTGGATGATTACCATGTATACTCTGGCTTATGCAGCCAGTATTCCGGTGATGGGGAAACTGGTGGACCGCTTTGGTAGAAAGTATATTTATTTACTTAGTATTTTTCTTTTTGGTTTGGGCTCACTATTCTGCGGGTTGTCACAGAATTTTGAGAGTTTTCAAATGCTGCTAGTGGCGAGAGCAGTTCAGGCAATTGGTGGTGGCGGCATCGTTCCGGTGGCAACCGCTGAATTTGGCACCACCTTTCCCAAAGAAAAGCGGGGCATGGCACTCGGTTTAGTGGGCGGTGTCTATGGTATTGCCAATATTTTCGGGGCTTCAGCCGGCAGTGCCATACTGGACCTGGCCGGAACAGCCAACTGGCAATATATTTTTTATATTAATGTACCAATTACTATGTTTATTCTGGCAGCTGGACTTATTTGTTTACCGAATACCCGGATTGAAAATGTCAAAAAAATCGATATTGGCGGCATCACTATTGTAACCATTATGGTTCTTTGTGTCCTTTACGGATTGAAGAACATTGACTTTTTTGATTTTAGCAATACCTTCCTTAGTACGTCGGTCTATCCTTTTCTGATCATTTTTATGTTGCTGCTTCCAGTTTTTATACTGGTCGAGAAAAAGGCCGAAGACCCGGTTATCAATTTAGCTTATTTCAAAAATAAGAATATTCTGATCACCCTGGTTTTGTCTTTCATCACTGGGATAGTCATCATGGGGATGATTTTTGTACCCCAATTCTGCGAAAATGCGATGAAAATAGCTACTGGAAAAGGCGGCTATTATGTAATTATCCTGGGTCTTTTTGCTGGCGTCGGGGCACCGTTTTCTGGTAAGCTCATCGATAAATTCGGTGTAAAAATTACTCTGGGATTTGGTTTTCTGGTGTCCGTTATCGGTTCGCTGTTCCTGATTTTTGTGACAACAAACTACCCCAGTACCCTGACGGTGGTGATCAGTCTAATTTTAATGGGGCTGGGGATTGGCTTTACCATGGGAACCCCGATCAATTATATGATGCTGGACAACACCAACGCTGAAGAGTCGAATTCAGCCCTTGCCACCGTTTCTTTGATCCGATCCATTGGAACGGTGGTGGCGCCGGCCATTATGGTTGGTTTTATTGCCCACGCTGGTCTGTCGGTGCAGACAAATGTCATGAATCTGCTGCCAACCGAAGTAAATGTCCCGACCCTGCCTTATGCCCAGGAGCTGACGGATGAATTTAATCAGTTAAAAGGTAACAAAGCCATTGCTGATAAACTGGCGACCATCACATTACCGGATTTAACCGCCAATCAGACCATCGAAATCAATATGAACGCTGACAGTGGCAATGATGTCCCTGAGGATCTGGTAGCCTTGATGAAGGAGTCAGATGTTACGACCATTACTGAAAACAGCAAAACCTTTGCAGCACGGATGTTTTTAACTATGACTCCAGATACCATTGCCGAGATCAACACAGGCATCGATGCCGGTATCGATGGGTTGAACAGCGGTGTTGCCCAACTGGATGGCAGCATTGCCGAACTAAGTGCTACCGATAATGGAATGGGCGCGGGAATACCCGGGATGGAATCGGTGATTGCTTCAATGGTGGATGTTAGGAGTCAGTTAACCAATATGATAAGCCAGATGACGACCATGAAAAATGCGGTGCCGGCTGCGTTTGAGACCTCAACAAATGATTACTTGTCGGCTATTGACAGCAAAAAAGTGGAGATCGAAAATGAGTTTCAGAGAACGCTCAACAATGGCTTTAAGCAGGTGTATTGGACCGTTGCCATTGCCTCTATTCTGGCATTGATTATTCTTGGTTTTTATAAAAAACAGCCTGCATCTGAAAAATCTTAATTGGAACGTGCTATTTGGCGCAGGTGCATAGAGTTAAAAAACTTATTTTTTATGGACTTAGAATCGCCACTCAAACTATGGACAATAAAGAAGACTATGCTATAATATAAAAGTTAGAATCATAGGATAAACTTAAACACTTCCTGATCTGCAACATAAATCTGGAAGTGTTTTTAATTGACCAAAAAAGAAATGGAGAATAAATGAGTATTTTAAATGTCGAAAATCTTTCTCACGGTTTTGGTGATCGGGCGATTTTTAATCAGGTATCGTTTCGTTTATTAAAGGGAGAGCATATCGGTTTAATTGGACCAAACGGCGAGGGGAAGTCAACCTTCATGAATATCGTTACCGACCGACTAATGCCGGATGAGGGCAAGGTGGAATGGGCTAAAAATGTGAGGATCGGTTACCTGGATCAGCATGCCGTTTTGAAACAGGGAATGACGGTCCGGGATGTGCTGACTTCGGCCTTCGATTTTCTGCTGGATATTGAAAGTCGGATCGGTTTTCTTTATGAAAAAATGGGTGAGGACAGCCCCGAGGAAGTTGAGAAGAGTCTCGAAGAAGTGGGCGACCTTCAGGAATTACTTGAGTTTCATGACTTCTATCTGGTCGATTCAAAGGTTGAAGAAGTGGGGAATGCCCTGGGTCTCAACGACATCGGTATGGATAAGGATATCACCGAACTCAGCGGCGGCCAGCGAACCAAGGTCTTGCTGGGAAAATTGTTGCTGGAAAAACCGGATATCCTGTTGCTGGATGAGCCGACCAACTATCTGGATGAACAGCATATCGAATGGCTAAAGCGCTATCTTAACGATTATGAAAATGCCTTTATTCTGATTTCTCATGATCTGCCCTTTGTCAATTCGGTGATTAATCTGATTTATCATATGGATAACCAGAAACTGACCCGTTACGTCGGAGATTATGCGAAATTCCAGGAAGTGCTGGAAGCAAAAAAAGCTCAGGAACAGGCCGCATATAATAAACAGCAAAATGAAATTGCTGATTTAAAAGACTTTGTGGCCCGGAACAAGGCTCGGGTTGCGACCCGAAATATGGCCATGTCGCGACAGAAAAAGCTGGATAAAATGGATATCCTCGAGTTGGCCTCCGAAAAACCCAAACCGCGATTTAATTTTAAAGAAGCTGGTGCCACCGGCCGTCGGGTTTTTGAAACCGCAGATCTGGTCATCGGTTATGATGAACCGTTGTCCAAGCCACTGAATTTAGTGATGGAACGAAAACAGAAAATTGTTTTAAAGGGCACCAATGGGATTGGCAAAACCACCCTGTTAAAGAGTATTCTGGGACTGATACCACCCGTTGCCGGGACTGTTGATCAGGGTGAGAAACTGAAAATTGGTTATTTTGAACAGGAAATGGATCAGGATATCCGGACCAGTTGCATCGATGAGGTCTGGAATGAGTTTCCATCTCTGAATCAGAACGAGGTGCGTTCGGCGCTGGCCCAATGCGGTTTGACCCGGAAACATATTGAGAGTATGGTCAAGGTTTTAAGCGGTGGCGAACAAGCCAAGGTCCGCCTCTGTAAACTGATCAATCGGGAAACCAATATTCTGGTTCTGGATGAGCCCACCAATCACCTTGATGCCGATGCCAAAGCTGAACTGCAGCGGGCATTAGAAGCTTATAATGGTGGCATTCTGATGGTCTGCCATGAACCGGAATTCTACGAAAGCTTTGTCAATGAAGTCTGGGATTGCTCCCAGTGGACCACTAAAGTATTTTAAATAGCATGAATAATCGCCCCAGGTTGATGCACCGTCATCAACCTGGTTTTTTGAGTGCATTTTATCGGCACGGATAGAAATATCGGTTCAGGAAAACATTGCGAAAGTTCCGCTTTAGTTGTTATGGTCTTTGACTCTATGGGCTGGACACGGTATACTGGGTAAAACTTGGGTGCTTTTTCGGAGTAGAACCGGACGACGGTCTTTTCATCGGAAAATAAAACCAATTGAAGCGACGAAAGGAAATTAATGTGAAAAAAGAAGTTTTTAATAAACAGAATCGCCACTGGGAGGACACATTTGCCAGCAAACCCCAGATGTTTGGGACAGATCCCAGCATTGCCGCCATCAAGGCCGTTGAGATTTTCAAAAATAACGGCGTCCGGAAGATCCTCGAATTGGGTGGCGGTCAGGGCCGTGACACGCTTTACTTTGCCCAGCAGGGGTTTGAAGTAACAGTTATTGAATATACCACGGCCGGAATTCAGGCTATCTTAGAACGGGCACAAGAGTTGAAAGTCTCCCACCTGGTCACAACGGTTCGACATGATGTCCGTCAGGCCTTTCCATTTGAGGCAGCGCGCTTTGATGCTTGCTTTTCCCACATGCTCTATTGCATGGCATTGACAATTTCAGAATTGGCTTTCATCTCTGCAGAAACCAATCGGGTCCTGAAACCAGGTGGTATTAACATTTATACCGCGCGAAACACCGATGACGCAGACTGCGGCACCGGCACCCATCATGGTGAAGATATCTACGAATGTGGCAAATTTATCATTCATTTCTTCAGCAAAGAAAAAGTCGAAACTTTGGCTGACGGTTTTGAGATCATCGACATTGATAATTTTGAGGAAGGGGCTCTGCCCCGAAAGCTTTTTTTTGTGGTTCAAAAAAAGTTGGAAGATGGAAAAGTAGATGCGGCTAAGAGTTCTTGTTGATAACAACACCACTATTGACGAATACTATTGGGGTGAGCCCGGGGTTTGTTATTATATTGAAGACGGGGAAGCGGCCTTTCTTTTTGATGTGGGTTACTCAGATTTAGTCATCAAAAATGCCGCCGCGATGAACATTGATCTCAGTCAGCTCAGCACCATCGTCCTCTCTCATGGCCACGATGACCATACCCGGGGGTTAAAAAGTCTATTAGCGATAAACCGGCCGGAACCGCTACAGATCATCGCCCATCCCCACGCCTTGAATTACAAAGAATGTGATGGTTTGAAAATTTCGGCTCCCTTTACCCGAGTAGAATTGGCAGAAAGGTGCCAGTTGAAGCTCACCCGGACCCCGCTAAAGGTTACAGAAAATATCACCTTTCTGGGCGAAGTCCCTCGGGTGATGGCTTTTGAAAAACCGGAACCGATTGGAAAACAGCAGCTGGGTGATGACCTGACCGATGATTATCTGCTGGATGATTCAGCTCTGGTTTATCAGGGTGACGCAGGGATAACCATTATCACTGGTTGCTCCCATAGCGGTATCTGTAACATCATTGAGTACGCCAAAACCGTCACTGAAGACCAGCGGGTTTGCGCGGTCATTGGCGGCTTCCATCTGTTTGAGGTCAACGACCGGGTGGAACAGACCATTGACTATTTTAAGAACAATCAGATCAAGCAGATCTATCCCTGCCACTGCACCGCCTTTGCTGTCAAGGCGGCCATCCACGCGCGCACTTCCATTACCGAAGTAGGGGTCGGCCTGGAGCTGAACTGGTAATATAGGAAAGTTACAAAATCAATCATATTGGAGTAACTATCGTGAAAAGAACGGATAAGCAAATTTTTTTACAAACCATTGGCGCAATCGAAGACCTGATCTTTGGAGCTAAATCCCCGGTGCAAAATAAATATCGGGAAAGCGTGAATGCCGACTATGCGTTGTTTATGGAAGCAGAAATAGAAGGAAACAATCATTAGTAATGCTATTTATTTGTCCGAATGACTAGGCAAATGTTATTAAGAGGTGAGCAATCATCTCTTTTTTTGTAATTTTATTTAAAAGATAATTAATTTTTGCCGATAGTTTCCCAAGAAGATTGACAATAACCGAACGGTCATTTAGTATTAAATAGTATGGAGGTGGTGGCAGATGAGAAAAAGAGACGATGAAAAAGAGAAAAGCATCAAACAGGCAGTGGTTAGACTTACTTTAGAAGAAGGGTTTCACGGGACTTCGATTTCGAAAATCGCCAAAGTAGCAGGTGTTTCTCCAGCAACGGTCTATACCTATTTTGATAGTAAGGAAATGATGCTCCAGGATATTTATCGCGAGTATTCCGAAGAAATCTGTCACTTCGTTCTCAGTAGAGTGCATTATGGTATGAATGATCGGCAACTTATCGAAGGACTGATCAGGAGTTATTATGATTATATCGAAGCAAATCAGGAAATCTTCAGTTTTATTGATCAGTTTTCCAATTCGCCCTCATTAGTGGGTGGCTGTTCAGAAATAGAAGGTTTCATCAAGATAAAAATGTTGGTTGCGGACCTTAAAGATCGCGAGATCATAAAAAATTACCATCATGAAAATGTACTTGCGATGATTGTTCAACCAGTAAAAGCAATTGCCGCGAACAACAGCAAAACGAAGGCGGAAAAAGCCGATCTGTTACATGAAATGATCGGAATGATACAAAGTACGTTATTAATAAAAGAAACTTAAAAAGTGAGGCGCGATTGTTGATAAAAATACCATAAACAATTGCGTTATTTCTTAAGAAATAATTAAATGATCAATCATTTAACAAAGAATCAGGAAAGCAGGTCAAAAGAAAGTGAAGTCCCAAGTAAACGGTTCAAAAAATTTAATCAGTGTGGTCATCGTGGGGTTGTCCCTGGCAGTTGGATTATTGGAGGTTAAACGGTGAAGTACTTAAAAAAACAAGGAATCTTCCTGATTGTATTTGCCGTTATAGCTGGATTGGTGGCCTTCAGTACCATGAAAACTAATTCCCAAAACATGGATTATTCCAAACTGTTAACAGAAATTCAGGCGGGAAATGTAAGCGGTATTGTTTTGAATGGCGAAACGGCTGAAGTACAGCTAAATGCGGCACTGGAGGAAAATGCCGGAATCACCACTTATGAGGTAATTATTCCGCCCGATATTACCTCTGCTTCAGACCGGTTTACTCAAGCATTGGATGAACAACTAATTCAATCCTATCGTATTTCGCAGCCTATGGAAATTCCCTGGTGGTTTTCAATCGTGACGACCATTGGTTTCATTTTACTGATGGCGATCTGGTTTAGTATGAATCAGCGTCAGCAAGGTGGTATGGGTGGAAATCGCGTCGCGGCAATGGGTAAAAGTCGGGCAAAACTATTGGTGGATGATCAGAAAACCGTAAACTTTGCCTGCGTTGCCGGCGCTGACGAGGTCAAAGAAGAGTTGGAAGAGATTGTAGAATTTCTAAAAGCCCCGGAACGATTTGTCGAACTTGGTGCCAGAATTCCCAAAGGTGTTCTGCTGATCGGACCGCCGGGAACAGGCAAAACTTTGCTGGCAAAAGCCGTTTCTGGTGAAGCCGATGTTCCATTTTTCAGTATCAGTGGGTCAGATTTTGTGGAAATTTATGTTGGTGTCGGAGCATCCCGGGTTCGGGATCTTTTTGAACAGGCAAAGAAAAATGCCCCTTGTATCGTTTTTATTGATGAGATAGACGCGGTAGGCCGTCAGCGTGGAGCCAATGTAGGTGGCGGAAACGATGAAAGAGAGCAGACCTTGAACCAGTTACTGGTTGAAATGGATGGTTTTGGTATTAATGAAGGGGTCATCATTCTGGCCGCTACCAATCGGCCGGACGTCCTTGATCCGGCACTGTTACGACCTGGTCGTTTTGATCGGCGGGTCACAGTTGGCTTGCCGGATATTATCGGTAGAGAACAGATTCTCGGTGTTCATGCTAAAGGAAAACCTTTGGCCGAAGATGTAAAATTGGGAGAACTGGCGCGACTTACGCCGGGCTTTACTGGCGCTGATCTGGAAAACCTGCTGAATGAGGCGGCTTTATTAACGGCCAGAGGACATAAAAAAGAAATTGAGAATGATGCGATCAAAGAGGCGACCTTTAAGGTCATGATGGGGCCAGAGAAAAAAAGCCATGTGATGAGTGATCGCGATAAAAAAGTAACCGCTTTTCGCGAAGCCGGTCATGCTATTGCGATTAAGCTTGTTTCTTCAAACCGAAATGTTGATCGGGTATCGATTATTCCATCTGGCATGGCTGGTGGCTTTACCGCCAGCAGACCTTTAGAAGATCAGAGCTATCACACCAAATCCCAGCTGATCGAAGAAATCATCATTGCTTTAGGCGGTCGGGCTGCCGAAGAAATTGTTTTGAATGAGATCAGCACCGGTGCATCAAACGATTTAAAACGCGTGAATCAAATCGCCCGAAATATGATAACGAAGTATGGCATGAGTGAGCAATTAACGAATATGATTTTTGAGAGTGAGAATGATGGCGCTTATAATGGCCAGGATTACGGTTCGCGGAGTTGTAGTAATGAAATGGCAAGAATCATTGACGATGAAGTCAAACAAATTATTGACCTTGCTTATCAGCGAACCCTGACGTTACTGAAAGAAAACATCAGCAAGCTCAACAAGTTGGGTGAGATCCTCCTGGAGAAAGAAAAAGTGGATGGTCCGGAATTCGAATCGATTTTTCAAGCCGCATAATCAATAACAGAAAGACCTTATCTGACAGCCTGTCAGATAAGGTCTTTCTAATTTTTGAATACAATTATTGAAATATTATTAATTGATGAAACCGGGTTTTGAGAAAAGATCAGAAATCATTTACAGGAACTGGGATGAGCAAGTGCAAATAGGTTGCAGTTAAAATGCAGGGAGCAAGGTTAGGAGTCTAATTTAAAAATTTTGATCGGCTGAATGGCGGTTCAAGACAGTAAAGCGTATTATCTTCAATTTCTTTGGTGAATTCAGGTCGGTCAGGGTGGCAATTATAAAGCTTTCGAATCAGGTCATTATAAACCCATTCCAGGTTGTCCAGTTCTTCCAGCAGGGAGAGGGTATCAGTGATGATCTCAGCGGCCTGGGTATACTCGGGATTTTTTGAAAGTCGTTCATATTCTTTTTTACTGATTACATCAACAACTTGTAATGTTCGGGATTCGGCTTTATCGGCAGCAAATAGTTTAATTCCTTTTTCAAAGCTCTCCTGGGACAGACCATCAAGGTCTTTACAGAGCGCCCTGATTTTATCTAGCATTTTTTCAGAGATCATAAGGCTCCTCTTTTCGTGTTTTTTTTAATGATAACCATCTTTTGAATAAACGTCAAGGATAAAACATTGTCATTTTAGCTTTAATTATTCTTTCAACTACAAATAAAAGAATTTTAAAGAGCAGTTTTGTTGGTAGATTCACAATTTAACGATGAATTCAAGCAAAGCAGCTTTTTACGCATGAATCTCCAAACAATCGGTTGTTATAATTTCGGAGATTCTTTAGCTAGTCAAAAATATTTACAGATTAATCAAATTGGAATATCTTAAACATGTAAATATTTACATGATTTTATTGACATCAGCAAAAGATCATGTTAAGATTTTATCAAATAGACCGCTTATTGTTGACGGAACCAACGAAAAATTTTAAAGGAGAATTGACAATGCAACGAAAATATCCGAATCTATGTAAACCGATTAAAATTGGTAATGTAACCTTCCGAAACAGAATGTTTGGGGCGCCCATGGGCGGCACCGATATTACTGCCGATTGCACCATCGGACCAAAATCAAAAGCTTTTTATGAATTGCGAGCTAAAGGTGGTGCTGCGACCGTAACGGTGAGTGAATGTGTAGTTCATCCTGAAACTGAAGGATCGCATATGTATCACCTCGATCTGCAAACGGTTGATTCACTGGCCAGCTTTACTTACACGGCTGATGCAATTCGACGTCATGGTGCCATTCCCAGTGTGGAATTATCACATTCCGGACAGTATGCCGGCACTTATTTGACCGACAAGGATAAAAAAGGCGGTATGGCCCAATGGGGACCCAGCGCTGGAACCCGTCCAGATGGTAGACCGGTTAAAGAACTGACCCAGGAACTGATCGATGACATTGTTGCCGCTTACGGACGGGTAGCCGGATTGGCTAAACGAGCTGGATTTGAAATGATCATGGTCCATGGCGGTCACGGATGGTTGCTGAACCAGTTTCTTTCGCCTTTTTTCAACCACCGCACTGACAAATATGGCGGCCCACTGGAAAACCGGGCGCGTCTGGCTTTAGAAGTGCTGGACAGCGTTCGTGCAGCGGTTGGCCCCGGTTTCCCGATTGAGTTTCGGATGAGTGGTTCGGAATTATTTGAAGGTGGCTATACCCTGGAGGATGGGGTTGAAATCGCCAAGATGGTCGAATCGAAAGTTGATTTATTGCACATTACCGCTGGTACTTATCAAAGCGGCTTCGGCTTGACCCATCCATCGATGTTTGAACCACATGGCCGAAATGTTTATCTGGCGGCTGAAATCAAAAAACACGTCTCAGTTCCGGTAGCAACCTTGGGCGGATTGAATGACCCCGCGATGATGGAAGAAATTATCGCCTCCGGTCAAGCTGATATCGTTGAAATGGCCCGGGCTCTGCTGGCAGATCCCTTCCTGCCACGAAAAGTCATGAGTAATCAGGATACTGATATTATTAAATGTCTCCGCTGCTTTACCTGTATGGCGGAACGGGCAGTAACATCGACCCGACGTTGTACGGTCAATCCTTTAATTGGTCGGGAAATGGATGGGACGGAAGTTATTCCTACCGCCAACCCGGTAAAGGTACTGGTGGCCGGCGGCGGACCAGCTGGACTGGAAGCGGCGCTGACGGCGGCCAAACGGGGCCACCAGGTTATTCTCTGCGAAAAAGGTGACACCCTGGGTGGAATCCTCAAAGGCGAACAGGCAATCCCATTTAAATATGAAATGTACGAACTGGGGGTTACCCTGGAAAAACTGGCTAGAGACGCCGGCGTTGAGATTCGCTTAAATACACCGGTAACCAAAGAATATGTCGATCAGGAAAATGTTGATGCCCTGATTGTGGCTGTCGGTTCGGAACCGATCGTGCCAGCCATTCCTGGTCTTGATGGAGACAACGTGATTATTGTCAACGACTACTATAAGAAAAAAGATCAGGTCGGCGATTCCGTGGTTGTTTTAGGTGGCGGTTTGGCCGGTTGTGAAGCAGCTATCCATTTTGCCCGGGAAGGCAAGACTGTTCATCTGGTGGAAATGAGAGCTGAGTTAGCAATCGATGCTAATCTTCGCCATCGACCACTGATGATGAATGAAATCGAAAAATGCGGCATTACTGTTCATACCGAATTAAAAGGACTAAAAGTTACCGATCAGGGAGTTGTCTGTGAAGATGCTGATGGTAAAGAAGTGCTGGTGCCTGGAACGACCGTGATCTGCGCCCTGGGCCAAAAACCGCTTCGTAATATAGCTGAAACCCTGGTTGACTGCGCCCCCTATGTCATTGAAATTGGCGATTGTGTGAAGGCCTCTACCATCACAACCGCCATTTATCAAGGCTACCACGCTGCGCTGGATATCTAATTCGACCACAATTTAACAAAAAATCGAGCAATTAAAGACTATGTAAATAAATGAAACACGTTCATATTAACAGAAAACCGCCATCAGGCGGTTTTTTGGTTTGCGAGGCATGTTGCCGAGCTAATGGTCTGAAAGAAGACCTGTCACCTGGCTAATTGGGAAGACAAGCTGTAAGCAAGGGCGTTTCCGGCGACGGAAGGGTCTGAAGGAAGCTGATGGCGGTTGTTGGAACGGAACGCAAGTGAACCAGTGATGGTATATATGAAGGATAACCTTTCCAAAAGTGGGGACGTCCGAAAATTAGCTGAGTCATATATATTGAGATGGTCGTTTTAACAACAAGCGGAGCAACTTAACCTCGGAAGTACTGTACCTGAAGCTGTA
>NZ_AXAC01000015.1 GCF_000472665.1 Acetobacterium malicum subsp. dehalogenans DSM 11527
CGATACGGAGTTAAACAAACCCGGTTTGTTACAGTATTTCATCGATTCGATACAGGTATAGACATTGGGGCTGTCCACCGCAATCGGGGTGTCGGTGACTTCCTGAACCAGATCAATCAACCATTTCATGGTTTCCAGTTCAATGTCGTCATCGACGGAAGCACAGACATCAATGTAATCCACGCCGGCTTCAGTTTGAATTTTAGCGAGGTTTTTAATAAATTCACCATCTTTGGCGGCGATTGCTTTTGCGGTGGAAGGAATCGCACCGTTAATTTTTTCTCCAATAATAATCATGTTTATTAATCTCCTTAAATTTATAATCTTAAGTAATTGCAAAATGCGGTGAGCTTAACGATCAGTTTTGAATTACTCATTTCTAATCTGAACCTGAAATCACTCCAAGGGCCTGCAGATTTTAGTTGAAACTATAACATATTGTAATTATAGTTCTATTTTCAATATTATTGTACTCGTATTCATTGTGTCTGTCAATCATTTTTTAGTATATTTTATTAATTATACTGTTTTTTCCTTGTTGTAATCGTTAATATTAAGCTATTTATTTTATTATTACCCATTTTTATTCTTTTTAACTTTTTTATTGTTTTAATTCTGCATTAACGCGACGCCCATTATATTATAATACTTTTCTATTTTATAATTTTATTTAGTAGTTATCTGGACAGCAAAATTATCCTTTTTAACTACATTATCATTTGTACAGATTTGCTGATTTTACCTTTATCCTCCCAGTTACTCAAATTATTTTACAACTTTTAACCGGTCACCGGATTCATCACTTGTTTTGTTGCAGAAACCCCGGGTATAATAGGTTCATCTAGTATGGACACACAGATATTCCTCTTATGATTAATTATCTGGAATGAATTCACGGTAATAATACAAACCTTTATTTTGAAATAATGAATAGGAGATCAAATTATGAACGAAAAACTGTGTCAAAGCTGCGGCAAACCGATGGGACAAACCGATGAACTCTATGGAACTGAAAAAAACGGCACTAAAAGCAGCGACTATTGTGATGATTGTTATAAGAATGGTGAATTTACAACTAACATCACCAAAGAGCGGATGATTGAGGTAAGTGTTCCCTATCTCTTAAAAGAAAAACCTGGAATAAACGAAACTGAAGCCCGAAAAGAGATGGAAGCCTTTTTCCCCACCTTAAAACGATGGAAAAACACTTGAATCAATTCGATCGACCTGTTGTTTATAAACAAAGTGAAAAGGAGAGTGCCTGCAAGTTATCATAACTTTCAGGTCCAACACAACTATGAGCGACTTAGAAATTGTCCTGCATAAAGACCTCACCGGATATGAGAAAACTGCCATGCCAAATTTAAAATTATCACCGTTTCTCATTAAAACGATCAATTCCATCGCCAGTATGAGCGTTGCCCTGTCACGACTTAAAAAAGGGTTGGTCAAACGAAAAAAATCCATCTCAGCCATAGACGGTGGCACTATCCAACTGACCATCTATGAGCCCAATAACCCGGACCAGGAACAATTGCCCTGTCTTGTCTATTATCATGGTGGTGCCTTTGTCCTGCGGGATTTCGGCTACATGCATAAGAAAACCTGTGAATATGCTTTGCGATCCGGTTGTAAAATTGTCTTTGTCCACTATCGCCTTGCGCCAGATCATACCGCAACGATCATTCTTGAGGACTGCTACACCAGCCTGGAATGGGTCAAAGATCATTCCCTCGAATTAGGAATTGATCCAAACCGAATCGCAGTTGGCGGTGACAGTGCCGGCGGTGCTTTGGCCGCTGCCGTCACCCAGTTATCCCGAGATCGAAGGGGACCAAGTCTCTGTTTTCAAATGTTGATTTATCCGGTGACGGATGCTTCACAGGAAACTGAATCCGCCCGTAACTTCGTCAATACTCCCGGCTGGAACGCCAACCTCAACAAACAGATGTGGCATTATTGTCTGGAAAAAGCTGATACGGAAATGATAAAATATATTTCCCCCATCAGCAATCCATCCCTCGAAAACCTGCCGGCCTCCTACATTGAAGTGGAAGAATGGGATTGCCTGAGAGATGAAGGCATTGCTTATGCAAAAAAACTTGAAAATTGTGGCAATGAGGTTACTCTAAATTACCTGAAGGGGACTTTTCATGGTTTTGATATTAATCTGAAAAAAAGTATTGTTCAGGCTGCCCTCAATGCCCGAATCTCAGCTTTGCAAAACGCTTTTAAGTTGCCGACATAACTTGTGAATTTGTTCCCGATTTACAAATAAATTATTGTATTCTTTATTAAAATTATGCATAATAGGAATATAAAATAGATCACATTTTATTCGTTGAAACAACGAATCCGACAAATACTTTTATGTTGAATAATTAAAGAAACCATTAACTTTTGTAAAGGAGGCCAGGGAGTATGTCAAATAATTTTTATCATGAAATCATCAAAAATCTACATGTCGGCTATGCTTATCACCGAATTATTTGTAATTCACAGGGCGCTCCCGTGGATTATGAATTTATCGAGGTTAATCACGCCTTTGAAACTGCAACCGGTCTAATCGGCGATGAAATAGTCGGAAAGACGGTTACTGAGGTTTTACCGGGAATTGGAGATTCAAGTTTTGACTGGATCAATTTCTACGGTGAAATTGCCCTTAATAATACCACTGGTGAAACGGAACAGTATTCACCGGTTTTAAACCGCTGGTATCGGGTCCAGGTCTATTCGCCCGCAATCAATTATTTTATTACCTTGTTTCATGATATAACCAGAGAGAAACAGGATCTGGCCGAAAAAAATCTACTGCTTACAACCCTCCACGATATCGTTTTTGAAGTCAGTACCGATTATCATTTCACCAATGTTATTGTACACGATGAGTCCACTCTTTTTATGCCGAAAGATATGATCATTGGAAGTCATGTTGCCGATATCTTCTCAAAAGAACTCGTTGACGAAATGCTTTTAATTTATCAGACCGCTTATGCGACCGGAAAAAAACAGGATTTTGAGTATAAGTCTCCGCTGCCTGGCGATGAACGATGGTTTTTGGCTGAAATTTTTTATCTCAAGGAAAATGAATCGCCCCGATTTGTGGTCAGCATCCACGATATTACCCAACGTAAGACCATTGAAAAATCGCTCTTTATCGAAAAAGAACGTTTTCGAACGACCCTGTTATCGATTGGTGACGGCGTCATTTCAACCGATGCCCGGGGCTGTGTCACCCTTATCAACAAGGTTGCCGAAAACTTGACCGGATGGTGCCAGCAGGAGGCTTATGGCTTACCACTGGAACAGGTTCTCACGCTGGTTGACGAGTACACCCGGGAAAGCTGCGAAAATCCAGCCCGCCGGGTACTGGAAACAGGTGCAATCATCGAGCTGAATAATCACACCATTCTGCTTTCAAAAGACGGCCGGGCGATTCCCGTTGAGGACAGCGCTGCCCCGATCCGAGATCCTGATGGTCATATCACCGGGGTTGTAATTGTCTTCCGGGATTTTACTGATAAAAAAGAAAAACAGGAGCAAATTGAATACCTGAGTTTTCATGATCACCTCACCGGTCTATATAACCGCCGCTACTTTGATGAGGAACTGAAACGATTAAACACTCCAAGAAACCTCCCCTTATCCCTACTTATCTTTGATGTTAACGGATTAAAACTGACCAATGACGCCTTCGGTCACATGGCCGGAGATCGATTGTTAAGAAGAGTTGCCCAGACGATGCAGGAGATCAGCCGAAGCGATGATATTATCGCCCGCATCGGTGGTGACGAATTTGTGATTCTGCTCCCCCAGACCGAGCTCCAGAAGGCTAAGGAATTGGCAAAGCGGATCAATACGGCTCTCAGCCACGAGCATCTGGAAGCCGGTCAGGTCTCTATTTCCAGCGGCTGGAGTGTAAAGACCGTTGCGGACGAAGAAATTGCCGAAGTATTCAAAGCTGCTGAGAATAAAATGTATCAGTACAAAATTTCTGAACGCAACAGCACCCGCAACGAAGCTATTCAGTTTATTATGAAGACGCTTTATGAAAAACTTCCCCGGGAGCAGGAACACTCGGAACGGGTGGGTAAGATCAGTGGCCTGATCGGTGCCTCAATGGGAATGACCAAAGAAGAAATAAACGAACTAAAGACTGCCGGGGCCTTACATGATATTGGAAAAATAGCCATTGGCAACGAGATTCTCGATAAGGTAGACGACCTCAGTGATTTTGAATGGCTGGAAATCCGCCGACACCCGGAAATCAGTTTCAGCATCTTAAGTTCCCTCAATGATTATGCCCCACTTGCCAATATCATTCTTGTCCATCACGAACGGTATGACGGCCAAGGTTATCCCAAAGGCTTAGTGGGCGAACAAATCCCCCTACCGGCCCGGATTATCGCCATTGCCGACGCCTATGATGCCATGACCTATGGCCGCCCTTATAAAGAACCCTTGACCCCAGAAGCGGCCATTCAGGAAATAATTGATGGTAAACTTACCCAGTTCGACCCAGAAATTGCTGATGTTTTTTTACGGATTATGTCAGAAAATAATAATGAACTCTAAAAAACCGTGCATCCGTAATAGCTGCACGGTTAATTTTTTATCCATTTATTCTAGAGATGTATGTTTCAGGTCATCAATCAATTTTTCATGCCAGTTTAAAACCATCTCGTAATAGGTCCTGCCAAACTGAAGACTGGCATATTCAAAGGGATCCATCCCATCGCCGATAGTTCTTTCGATTTCTGATAACTTTTCCATGGCATCCTGAACCGTCCCGCGAAACAATTCGATATTGAGAATCGCATCATTTTTCTTTAAATGCTTGTAAAAAAAAAGTTTTGCCAGAAATTCCAGATTAAAAGGGGAAAATGTGCAGGGCGTTTGCAGCCATTCGATAAAATGATCCCGGCCTTTGGAGGTAATGGTATACATTTTTTTGAACCGGTTACCTTCGACAATTTCGGCAAAAGTAATCAATCCCGCCTTTTCCAGCCTTTTCAGCATTGGATAGATACTGCCGAAACTGGCATCAATAAAATTAGAGGTTCGCATTACCATCATTTGCTTGATATCATAACCGGTCATATCCCGGTCCAATAAAAAACCAAGGATTGCAAATTCTAACATATCGTTTTGCTCTCAGCGCTGTTTTTCTTTTCCAATTCAATCCACCTGATCATGCCTTAAGAGCATTATCTCTTTCCTTTTAAGTTGTTTTATATCCATTTCAATCGGACTCAAACCTATTGATGCATACTTCGTCCTAATATTGTCAGCGCTCCAGACGATTGATTCTCTTAAGTGTACTCGAAAAAGGATCGATTCGCAATGCAATTGTATCTATTTTTTAATAAGTCAACAAAATTCTTTGCGAAGCTTTTTAAAAATCCTCTTTATATTTTTACGCCTTCAATGATAAACGACGCAACATAATCTTCAATTTTTTTACCTGGCAGCCAGGTGCCCAGAATTTCTTTGCTGTTATCCTTTGGTATCAGCTTGATATTCTGAAAGCCGACTTCTTCCATCATCGCTCTAATTTTTCCCACATATTCAGCACCGGCAATACACCCAGCCACCATGGCCAGATCATTCTTTATTTCTTCCGGCAGTTCTGCCGTGGCAACCACATCGGACAACGCCAGCCGACCGCCATTTTTAAGGACACGATAGGCATCTTTAAACACCTTTTCCTTTTCCAAAGAAAGATTAATAACACAATTCGAAATTATTACATCAATCGCAGCATCGGCTACCGGCAAATGTTCAATTTCACCCAACCGGAATTCCATATTGGTGTAACCGCTTTTGGCAGCATTATTCCGAGCCAGTTTGATCATTTCCGGTGTCATATCCACTCCAATGACATAACCTGCTGCCCCAACCTGAGCTCTTGCCAGAAAGCAGTCAAAACCGCCGCCACTTCCAAGGTCCAAGACAACTTCCCCTTCTTTCAGGCTGGCAATGGCAACGGGATTACCGCAGCCCAAACCCATATTGGATTCTGCCGGTACATTAAGCAGATCAGCAGCATCATAGCCGATGGCCATGGTCGCCTTAATAATATCGATGGGATCACCGCCGCTACAACTACAGCTACCACCACAGCAGTCTCCTGCAGCTCCGCTTTGCGCCACCTGAGCATAGTTTTCTCTGATATATGCCCTTGCTTCTTCTTTATGATTCATTTCACAAACCTCCTTTTGAATTTTATTTCTTCACTTATAAAGACGCAAAAAAATAAAAAGGACGCATTTAAGCGTCCTTTTTATTGCAAAATTTGCAATTTTTTTCTTTATGTTCGTAGTCAATCACATGACCGAGACTATCAAATTCAAGCTGACAACAACCCAGTAACATTTCTTTGAGCATTTTTCTGCCCCGTTGAACCCGGGACTTCACACCGGAGACAGAAATCCCCAGCTTTTCTCCTATTTCTTTGTGGGACAGCTTTTCAAACTCGGAAAGAAGAATTACCTCTTGATACTTCTCAGGTAAAACTTTGATCATCCCTTGGAGACATGCAGCAATTTCCAGGTTGGCCGTCAATTCCAATGAACGATTCTCCGAAATATTTTCGTCAAGCTCAATAAGTTCTGGCATTCTGCTTTTTTTTCGATAGTAATCTGTAATGGTATTTCGAGTGATGGTATAGATCCAGGCATGAATCTTTTTTTCATCTTCCAGATTCTTCAGGTTGTTATGGATTTTGAGAAAGACTTCCTGCAATATATCTTCAGCGTCCTCCGCACTGGCAACACGTTTGATAATATACCGTCTAAGAGGACCGCTGAATTCGTCCCATATACACCCAATCACTTCATCACCACTTTTCAGTTCCGCTTAATTTTAATAAAACTTAGCAACAACCACTGCCGCTGCCACAGGAACAACCGCCACTTGAAGATGCTTTTTGAGTTTTAAGAACCATCTTGAGAATATCTTCTCTTGTCATTCCAGCCCATTCGGCAAAATTTGCATTGGATGGATAAGACCCCTTTTGTCTGATTTCGCCATCTACAACTGTGATTGGCAGGGCTTCCGTTCCTTCGTTAGCAATGGTATCATTGACCTCTTTATTTGTAACAAATACCATCGGATCACTGGAAAGATTGTAACGAATGATCTTTCGCCCTTCTCCTTCCAGTTCATTTAAAAAGGTTGAAACTCTTAACAGTTCCTGATCGACACCTGGTCCGCAGACCCCGGTGGAACAGCACATGGCTGGCTCATAAATTTCTACTTTACTCATATCTTATTCTCCATTTCATTTTTTCTGAATTTTATAGAACTGAACTATCAAGAACAGCTATTCATATATTCATATATCCATTTATTCATATGATAAACCATATCTGCAAGCTTGTCAAGTTTCTGCATTATATCTTAATCATGACAACTAAACATCATAGTTCTTTCTTTGCTATTATAAAGAATTAACTTGCTTTACTTTGCTTAATTTGCCATAATGCAAGTAACAGCTAACCGCTGAAATTTCTAAGGAGGTACTTGTTATGATATTAGAAGAAAATGATCTTGAAAAAATCGAACATTCATCTGGTGAAAGCTTAGTAAATTCATCGAAAGGTGAATTCAACATTATTAAAAACTATCTTACCCGTTCCTTTATTAAAAAACATACGCGTTTTGATGATTTCGAATTATTCCTGAATTCCGGTGGTTTTTCAGCGGCTTCAGAAGACGAATTCAAATCCATACCAGAAGCTGAGCTTGATTCCCTGGTTATGAAAAACAGTAAATTTAAAACCTGGTCGGAGATGGTTTCGTCAGCTGGTGATTATTTTTTTGTCACCCAGATGAAAGCGATTAAGTTTAAATAGGCATGATTTTAAAAGGCCTGCCATTTTTGGCAGGCCTAAATCAATGGGTATAATCACAATTCCCGATGTTTCTATACCTTTAATATTTAGTGACTATTAACATTTGGCACAAATTTATTTAAACAAACATCTTTTCACTGCTCAATCAGGCAATTAAAGTAAATATTTTATAAAAGGTAACAATCAATATCATCACAGCAAACATCTGTTTCATTCGACCACTGGGCATAAACAGGCTGGTAATTCGCGCTCCGGCGAATGAGCCGATTGCGCCGGCGATCAGTAACGGTATCATCAATATTAAATCCCATTGAGCCGTTGCCAGATGGGGAATTAATGAAGAAAATGACGGCGCAATTACCGCAAAAGCGGTGATCCCGGCGGCTTTTTTGGGTTCAAATCCTACCAGTATTAAAGTCGGCATTAAAATAAATCCTGGTCCTACTCCCATGAAACCTGCCAAAACAGAAATTGGAATTGCCAGAATTAAAGCCAGTTTAAAATTTTCTTGCTGTCCTTCGGTATGCTTAACAGGCTTAAATAATCGGTAGGCCAGAAAAAAGACGGCGCCAAAATACAAAAACCAGACATAAATCTGAGGTACATAGTGGACAAGCCAGGCTCCAACCGGTGCTGCCAGAGTGGCAACAATAGTCAGATAAATCGCTTTTTTCCAATCCACATAACCACTTTTGGCAAAACCGAAAACCGCAAACAATGCTGTCACACCGTTTAGCAGCAAACTCAACGGTTGAACCTGATTAACGAGATCAGGTAAAAACAACCCTAAAAATGGGATCGCCGCAAAAGCAACCCCTAAACCCAACATTCCTGAAATAATTGAAAGTAGAAATAAGCCAATTACCATTATTATTACTTCGTTCATTCTCGCCTCTCCAATCATTAAATAATTAATTGCTTAATTAATATTAAAACATCCATTACATAATGTCAACTAATAAACTAAAAAAGCGCTGTGATATGAGGCACACCTCGCTTCATCGTACTTTTTTTAGTATACAATTTAATTTTTATTACCTACGGACAGCGGACAAAATTTCGCACCCACAAACAATCGGCACAGGATGGTGTGTTGAAATAACAGTCGTATTTAGTGTCTTCCACGAGACTGCAACCACCCCGGAGATCACAATCGATACAGGATGGATACTGATTGTTGTAGACGGTGTTCCAGAAATTCTGGTATTCTTTACCTTCAATAATCTCTTTTAGCGATTTTTCCTTGACATTACCAAAGGAATGTTTAATCACCCTTTTTTTATCCCCAAAGACATATTCATCATAACTGTTTGCCAGGCGATAACAAGATATGACTTCACCTCTGGCATCAATATAAACATATCCTTTATCAATGAAAGTACAACGTCGTTCGGTTTTTAATTCCATATCCGGAATATTTATTTTAATGTCACGATAGGTAAATATTTTTTCTAAATAAGCTTTACCTTCAGCATTTTCATAGCGGTTATAAAAAATATCATCGGTATCTTTTTCATTGATCGGCAACAGATGCGATAAAGACAGCCGATGAAAACCATAGTGCCTCATCATATCCATGATATCAAACAAGGCTTCTTTATTACTTTTTGTCAGTACATAGGCCACACCAACCTTTGGCGTCGACGAATGCGTTTGCTTATGATATTTTGAAATTGCTTCAAAAGTTTTAATCAGCTGATCCTTCACACCCTGAGTATCTTCATGATATTGATCAGCAGAAAAATAAACTTCTGTAAATTTTTCACAGATCAACTTCGCATTTTCTTCTGTCATAATCCCATTACTGGTCATTAAAAGCTTATAGCCTTCAAATAACTCAACTGCCTCTTTAAAATGCGGGTACACCGTCGGTTCCCCGATCCCGCCAAAAAAAACTTCTTCAAGTGACGAGAACTCTTTCACCTGTTCTTTGATGGACTTTAGTAATTCCAAATCCATGTCACCCTCAATGGTATCCCAGGTATGCCGAAAACACATCTCACAATTCAGATTGCATCGATTTGTGAGCTCGATATATAGCCGTTTAAGTTCCATGTTTACCTCGCTTTTCTATTTAATACAACCATCGCCAGCAACACCACCTTACTATGTTCGGTTAGTTCCTTATCATTTAGGGGTTAAACAATCAACGCGGTAATATTATGGCAGGTTAGGTCGCTCTTCTGATAATTACTTAATTTATCTAATTCAGCCATTAAAAATTCTTCTTTTTTTAATTCCGTTTCAAAAATAGTAATTAAAAAGGGATGGTCGAGAAAAACGGACTCTTTTATTTTATAATAAGCAAATTTATTCTGCCGACGATTCTCCAAAAAACCTGAATCACTCATCAGTCTGAGATGCTTCGATAAGTTGGATTGAGAAATACCCAATAGATACTCCAACTCACACACACATAACTCCTGAGCATGTAGTAGGTTAAGAATCCTTAAGCGATTATTATCTGATATAACTTTTAGTACTTCAATAATTGACATTTTATCTCCCCTTCTATAATTGTAGCCAGTTCGCTTACACCAACACCTTCAATTATGTTCTCCTGGAAATCAAATCAAAGGGTTGCTGGTAAAATTGCCTGTAGACAATATCCAAACAACCCTTACACTGATACTATTTCTGACTTTTTATTTTCCTCTGTTATTTTCACCAATTTTTATCGGCTTCTAAATGAAAATAACGATATTAATTGTTTACGGTTACTGTTGCCATTTGGGCTTTGAGAACCAGCTTCAGTAGTTCTTCTTCCGACAGTCCTGCCCAGGTTGCCAGTTCCGTGTTGGATGGATAACCTTTTTTCTTTTTTACTTCTCCATCTACAAGGGTAACCGGAAGTACTTCAACCCCTTCATTAAGAATGAGATCATTCACTGTTTTGCTCGCCACAAAAGCCATTGGATCTTCAGATAAACCATATCTCAGAATTTTTCTGCCCTCGCCTTCCAGCACATTTAACATCGCTGAAACTCTCAGCAACTCCGGATCGACGCCTGGTCCACAGACACCTGTTGAACAGCACATAGCTGGATCATATATTTCTACTTTACTCATTTGGTTCTCCTTCTAAAAGGACAAGCCTTTTAATTTTAATCAGATCATTCGGTTAAATCCGTTGAATTAACAACAACCTGAAGCCTGAGCTGAATCTACTACTATTAACTTTCCTTCATCATCGGTTTTTAACGTAACTGTATTTGTTTTGAGTACCGCTTCGCCCTCCATTAGCACATTGATACCATTGACAATAACTGGTTGATCGTCCGCTTTTTTATTTGTAAATGTAAAGTAAAGGGAGGTTCCACAGCAGCCCTGCTGTAGAGATGCCTGGAGTGAGTCTTGACCATTTTCTTTCAACATTTCTTCCAATACCACTTTTGCTTCATCTGTAATAATCATTTTGTTTCTCCTCATCGTTTTTATTTTTAAATTTATTATCCTGGTTCTTCTTGACTGCCGAAACAGACTTATTTATTTTTTCCAGGGAATAACCACATAGTTTCCTTTAGTATCTTCGGCGATTCGTTTAATCCATTTTTCTTCATTATTCGCTCTTGCCCGTAAGAAGGCATCCTTAGTGTCAGTCGCCAAAAGGCTGGCGTTCATGACCCACCACTTATTCATAATACCGGCACGTTTTAAGTCTGCTTCTAAGCGAAGGGCTTCAAAGACCGGGGTTGCTTCTGGCAATGCCACAATGACCACTTCAGTTTCGGCCTGATTTTGCAGACGTGGTAATAGATTGACGACTGAATCGGGAATATCTGCATTGGAACGTTCCATTTCTTTATGGTAGCTTTCCGTGGAGTTAAGCAGAAGCAAGGTATGTCCGGTTGGTGCAGTATCTATTACGACTACCCCATCTTCAGCTTTTTCCACTTGTTCTGCAAAGGCTCTAAATACAGCAATTTCCTGAGTACAAGGGGATTCCAGATCTTCAACAATATAGTCAATGTCATCTTGACTCATGTTAGCAGCTTTTGCTTTTCCGATAACCTCATCCCGATATTTTTGTAGTTCTACTGCTTCATCAATATTACTGACGGTGATATTTTCACCACCCATGGTTGCTGCACTCATATGGCCGGCTGGATCGGTGGTGGTCAGGTAAACCTTCTTTCCCATTTTCGAAAGGCCCAGCGCTATCGCGGCTGCAATAGTTGTTTTACCAACGCCGCCTTTACCCATGGTGAAGATTACTTTTTTATTTGAATCATACATGTCTTTAACCAGTTTTTCCAAACCGGGTAAATCGCTGATTTCCTTGACTTTTTCCACTTCAATCACATCATCTTCGGTAAATAGACGGCGAATATTATCTACTCCGGCAACATTATAAGCTCGCAGTGGCAGGGTATAAATGTCCAGCGTCTTTAAGCTGTTAGGGATTTTACTGACAGCATCTTTTTGTTTGCTGTAGAATGCCGTTGCTATTTCATCGGTTTTGTCAAAGTTCTCAAGGGCACCATTGATAATCAGAATTTGATTTTCAACCCCGATTTCTTTTAATTCCTTCGACGCTCTGGCTGCTTCTGCCAGTGGCGATGGTTCTGGTCGCGAAACTAGAATCAATGTCGTCTTATCACCATCAGAAAGAGTTTGCACGGCTTTTTCATACATTTTCTTTTGTTCGGTTAAACCGGACAACTGTCCCAAACAAGAAGCACCATGGGTGCTGTCATCAATAAAGCTATCCCAAGCTGAAGGTAATTGCAGCATTCTGAGGGTATGGCCAGTAGGAGCCGTGTCAAAGATGATATAATCAAACTCTTTGTTCATTTTTTCATCGGTGATGAAGCGGGAAAATTCATTGAACGCAGCAATCTCAACCGTACAGGAACCCGCCAGCTGTTCTTCCATGCTGGCAATCGCAACATCTGGCAATTTTCCTCGATAAGGTCCGACTACAGATTCCTTATATTCTTCTGCTGCCTCGATAGGATCCAGATTTGCCACAATCAGGTTAGGAACAGCTTTGATCGGCACGCCTTGGCCAGTTAATTCTGTTTCAAATACATCCTGCAAATTTGAAGCCGGGTCGGTACTGACCAGAAATACTTTCTTTCCTTTATCGGCAAGACTCACTGCCGTTGCACAGGCAGTGGAGGTTTTACCGACACCACCTTTGCCGGTATAAAATAAATACTTGGTTAAATTAACATTATCGGGTGTAAAATTCTTGTACATAATAGTCCTTCTTTCTTATATGATTGCATTTTCATATGTCTTTATGTTCATATGATAACTCTTTCATGCGACTTTGTCAAGAGTTTTTTATTTCTTAACTACTTATAAATTTTCACAAACGCATCTTTACTTTATTAATTGATATCCCATGAATATCATGAAGGGCTTCCATGATCGCTTCGGACAGCGTTGGATGAGGGTGAATCACATCCCCAAGCACTTCTGCCGTTAATCCAAGGTGGACTGCCATGGTTAACTCTGCCAAAAGGTCAGTTGCCTCAGGCCCAATAATCGAAGCTCCGATGATCACATCTTGTTCATCGACAATGATTTTAACCTGTCCCTGTATTTTCCCGATGATCTGGGCTTTTCCAAGGGATCTGAAATCAAAACTGCCGGTTTTATAAGGAATCCCCCTTTGCAGTGCCTCTTTTTCGGTTAACCCCACCGCTGCAATCTGGGGATCCGTATACACGCATCGGGGGATCGCTTTATGAACAGCCGTTTTATTTTTTCCCAGCATGTTTTCTACTGCTATAATACCTTCCTTCGAGGCGACATGGGCCAAATAAGGAGTATTAATAAGATCCCCAACGGCATAAATCCCTTTAACACTGGTTTCCAGTGACTCATCGACTTCGATCTGACCCTTAGAATCCACTTTAATTCCTAATGCTTCCAGGTTAAGTCCTTTTGAAAAGCTGGCTCGCCCGATTGAAAGCAACAGCATTTCCGCTTCTAAAGTTTTGCCACTTGACAGTGTTACTGAAATCCCGGAGTCCTGAACCTTCACATCCGTAACGCTACTGGCAGTCAATACCTTTATTTTCTCTCGCTTAAACTGGCGAAGCAATTGTTTCGTTACGCTTTCGTCCTCATAACTCAAAATCTGATCAGCCATTTCCACAATCGTTATTTGAGTCCCCATCCGACTAAAAAATTGTCCCAGTTCACACCCGATCACGCCGCCGCCAATAACAATCATCGATTTTGGTGGCGTTTTTAACGCTAACGCCTCAGTACTGGTAATTACTTTCTCACCATCATAATGAAACATTTCTGGACAGACGGGAATTGAACCAGTTGCTAATAAAATTTCATCACTTACCAGTGTTTCAACCCCGCCATCATTACGCTTCACTTCTACCGTTTTTGAGTCGATCAGTTTGCCCACTCCGCGAACCAGCTTAACACCGTTTGATTCGAAAAGAAATTCGATCCCCTTGACTAAACCGAATACCAGCTTATCTTTTCGTTCAATAATTTGTTTTAGTTCAACGGTCGTATGATCATTAAAAACCCCAAACTTTTCGGCTTCCAATGAGGTCGTTAAAACATCAGATGATGCCAGCAATGCCTTAGTAGGAATACAACCTATATTGAGACAGGTACCGCCAACCTCTTTTTTTTCAACAACTGTCACATCTGCACCTAATTTAGCTGCCATAATGGCGGCTTCATAACCTCCTGGGCCAGCACCAATAATCGTAATTTTCATGATTTCTCCTTTTTTAATGTATTTTAAATCGCTTTCAATAATTTTCTTTTAATTTACTTTAACAACTAATGATACCGATTGCATAACTTCTGGCCACTGCTCCAGCATAAGCGATGGCAATTGGCTCTGTACAACCGGTTGCTACAACCAGACCTTTTTTCATTACCTCTAATATTTCCATGTTTTCATCTAATCTGTCTCCATTTCTGATCAACCTGGCTTTTGTGCTGCACTGACAAAGGCGGCAAATAATTTGCGCGCGTTATGATCGGTTTTTAACAGCTGTTCGGGATGCCACTGAACTGCAATACCAAAATCAAGAGCTTTTATCTCGACCGCCTCAATCAGATCATCTACACTGGTTGCCATGGACAAAAGTCCATTTGCCAGATTTCCAATTCCCTGATGATGAACGCTATTTGCCAGTATTTTATCTTTTTCTAATATTTGATGGAGTAATGTATTCTTTTGAATACTAATTTCATGCACGGGGATATCAAAGGGTGTTTTTTGAAAATGTTGAAGGGTCATCCCAATTTCTTTAACTCCCAAAATGTCCTGTTTTAAAGTCCCCCCTAAAGCTACATTGATCAATTGCATTCCCCGGCAAATTCCTAAAACCGGCTTGTTTTCTTTGATAATCGCTTTAAAGATATTTAACTCCAGCTCATCGCGCTGGGGCGAAATTTCATCAGAACAATTACACAAAGGCTGACCATATAAACTGGGATTAATGTCCTGCCCCCCGGTAAAAAGAAAACCATCGAACTCTTTTACTAATGACTTGATATCTTTTTTGGTTTTTACAAAAGGTAGCAACACTGGTAAACCGCCACCTTCAATAATCCCATTCATATAGGGTGGGGCAATATAAATCCTCTTTTCGATTGCATTGTATTGAGGCAACACCCCAATTATTGGCTTGTTTTTCATTTGCTTCCCCCTGTTAATTCATTTTTCCGAAAAAACGTTTCACATAACTCAATATTCATATGATATAGCTTTCATATGAATATGTCAACTGTTATTTTTTACCTTAATTTAACTCAAACTGCGGTGATTCTATTCTAAATCAACCCAAATTCTACCTGTTAATTTTATTGACGTATTTACTTTTAGCGTCTATGATAAAAGGTATAACTAAGCATATTATTATTTGATTATAGAAGGAGTGTATTATGGATATTTATTTAGATAATGCCGCAACCACCTTTCCCAAACCGCTGGCAGTACCGGAAGCGATTTTTGATTATATTGTCAACAATGGCGGAACTTCTGGTCGTGGCTCCTATGAAAAAGCCATTTTGGCTGATGGTTTAGTTTATCAGACCAGGAAAAGTCTCGCAAAACTCTTTAACCATAATGATCCCAAAACAGTGGTGTTCACTTCATCAGTTACTGAATCTATAAATCTGGCGCTTCAGGGGATCTTAAAGCCTGGCGATCACGTGGTGACCAGTGCTCTTGAACATAACGCCGTCTGGCGATGCTTAAAAACCCTGGAGCGGGATCAGGGAATTACTATTTCAGTGGTACCAGCTACCGAGCAAGGCGAAACAGATGTCCGAGATGTGGAAGCGGTTATCACTCCGTATACAAAAATCATTGTTTTTACTCATGCCTCCAACGTACTGGGAACTCTCCAACCGATTGGCGAGATCGGCGCCTTAGCCCGCGAAAAGAACATTCTTTTTCTGGTTGATGCCGCTCAGACTGCCGGGGTTATTCCCATTGATGTCCAGGCACAGAACATTGATCTGTTGGCTTTTACCGGACATAAAAGCCTGTTAGGTCCGATGGGTACCGGCGGCCTGATCGTGAATTGCGATACTGAAATCCATCCCCTTATCTCCGGTGGCACCGGCGGTGACTCAGCCTATGAATACCAACCAGACTATTATCCTAACCATCTGGAAGCCGGTACCATGAATGTCAGCGGTATTATTGGTCTGGGTGCGGCTCTTCAGTTTCTCGAAGCCGAAGGCCTGAAAACAATCCGCGATAAAGAGGATACCCTGATGGATTACGCGCTAAACGCATTAAGCACTGTTCCAGGGGTTGAAATTTACGGCCCTCGGGATTCTTCCAAAAGCGTTGGCGTGATTCCATTTAACCTCGAAGGTCACGTCCCGGAAGAAATCGCCTTTTATCTGGATCAGGAGTGCCACGTCATGATCCGTTCCGGTTTACATTGTGCCCCCAGTGCCCATCGGCTGATTGGTACGGTTACCCGGGGAACCTGTCGCATTGGCATCGGCTATTTTAATGAAAAGGCTCATATTGATGCCCTTGTTAATGGACTAAAATCTTATCTAAAGGAGAATAACTAATGTACCTCTCAACAATCAGTCTTATTTACATCAAACCCTGTACCACCGGTGGTGGTCGGATTAAATTTAAGGCAAAACTCAGTAATCCGGTTCCTGAGGTGATGCCCTATCTCAATACCGTGATTAAAACCGGTCTTTATATTCCATCAGCACATACTTTCACCTATAAGGTCGGTAGTCATATCATTAATATTCATGAACGAAATCTGACCTGCACACAGTTAACCAATGAAGCGGAGTGTTATGAAATGATTGATCATATCTATGATCTGATCAATGAGACCTGGGATAACAAAGATTCCATTGTGCCCAACGAAGAAACCCGGGAACGCCCCAGCGCGATACAGCTTTATAAATTGTTGCCTAAGAAAATTGGCTGCAAGGTCTGTGGTCAGGGTTCCTGCATGGGCTTTGCTTCCAAATTGATATTAGGAACCAGTCGCCTGAGCCAGTGTACCCTGATGAAAGAGAAAGAATATGCTCCCAATTATCTGAGCCTGGAAGCACATTTACAGCTACTTGGTTATGAAACCGACTGATTATCTGATCTTAAAAAAATCCTCTGCAACGCAAAAGCCAGATCTTCGCTATCGTTGATCTGGCTTTTTTCTTTGTAAAATTCTAAATTGACTTTATTAGAATGTCATCAAAGATTTCACAGGTTTTAGCTGCCGTTTTGTTGACATACTCCATATGTTCATCGGTGACATTACGTGTTGACAAGGGTTTTTCAAGAGCCTTAACTTCACCAATGATTTCTGCTACATCCACACTACCAGCTACTTTATTGCTGTATTTTTCAATGGCCCGTTTAGCACAGCATTTTGAGCACCCATCTACCGCAATAGTCGGATATTTTTCGGCAAATTCCCGTTCGCCGCCGTCACCGGCAATAAATAAGGGCAGACATAAGGTGGATACCATCCCGGGTTTCAGTTCTTCCATCATTTTACGCACCGCCAACCGGGAAATTGTCCCACCCAGACATTCTTCACCACTACATGAAATAACACCAATTTTATTTGTTATCATATCAATTCACCCCTGCCTTTATTTCTTTGACGTCTTCGGCCAAAATTTCGGCCAGTTCTTCCGCATATTTCCAGCCATCGTCAGTGAGAGCGGTTCCGGTTCCGTGTTCTTCACCACGATGGGCTTTCATGAAATCTGGGACCTTGTGACTTTTTACGACGATCCCACCGGTTTCTTCGACACTCTTCCGGGCACAGTATTTGGCACAGCCATCCATAGTAATACAGGTTTCACCTTTTATTTTTGCCACCACTTCGTCATCGCCAGTAACCACATGGGCCAGGCAGAGTGTTTCAGTATCACTGGGACATTTCTCCTCAGTTACCATTAAGACGGACTCCCGGGCCAATAGCCCAAATACTTTTCCAATCCCACTACAGGGAATTACTTTTATTTTAGACATCGATTTCTGCTACCTTTCGTTGTAAAAATTCAAAATAAGCCGGGCAATCATGGAGCAGATCCTGATCTTCTTCAAAATCACTTAGGTGCACTTCCACCAGCCAGCCCTTTTCATAGGGGCTTTCGTTGACCTGTTCCGGGGCATCATTTAAACTGACATTAACAGCAACCACGGTACCAGAGACCGGAGAAATAATTTCAAAAACTGCTTTGCTGGATTCGATGCTGCCTAAATCGTCAAACTGTTCGAATTTATCGCCGATTTCCGGCGGATCCACATAGAGAATATCAGACAGATTCTGTTGCACATAATCGCTGACCCCTACCCGAGCCATATTCCCAGATATCGTCACCCAACAGTCATTTTCATTGAAAAAGTAATTGCTTTGTGGCACCTTGAAAATAAATTTGCCATGAGAAAAGGTATTATATTCAATTGAATCCGGTTCAATAAATTCAGATTCGGTCTGTTCTGCGGCGGAACTGTTGATTTTTTCCAGTACTTCCCGAACGACAGCCTGGGTGTCCTGATCATCCCGAATTTCGACCCCCAACTTGATATCCAGAGCCTTGGCAACATCGCTGACATTGACTTTTTCTTTGATGGCAAGATCCAAATCCCCGGCCAATTTACTGGCACAGCGGGTATTGCAACCATCAATTACGGTTAAATCGCCGGCCGCCAGAGCTTTTTCGTAGCGGGTTTTGTTCTGATTTAATAAAACCGGACAGATAAGCTCAACTTCTTCCGACTGCGTCAGCTCCAGGGCCACCCGTCGCGACAGGTCACCGGCGCATTTATCCAAACCATTACAAGGTAATACACAAATAGACTCATTCATCAGTTGCGGCCTCTTTTTCTGCCTTACGGATGGCTTTAATCATCTTGGTGGTTTCTGGTTTATCGGGAAAGGTAATCGCATCTGGTCCACATGTTTTACTACAGGCGCGGCAAAAAACAACGCAGTTATTGGGGTTTTTAACTTTTAGTTTTGGTTTGGCATTTTCATCCACTTCAAATACCTGATGGGGGCAAAATTCCACACAGTCCATACAATCGTTACATTTTGTAAAATCAATTCGGGGCGACCAATCAATCCGATCCCGTTCGACACCCATAAAAGTTGATTCGCTCATGACTATACCTCGTATCCCATTTCTTCCAGTTTCTTTTCTACCACTTCAAAGGCTTTTTCGTTGGTCATATCACGGATGTCCAGCATCACAGCATCTTCTTCAATATTAAGTCCCGCTTCTTTAAAGGCATCCTTAAACATCTTACGCTGCATATTAGGCGCACAGGCACCAATGATCACTTTTCGATGGGACTTTAAAAAATCGGCTAAAAAACGATCCCCATCTTCCTCACATAGCTGCGGATGAATAAAGGCGTATTCAACCGGTAACTCAACCCGAACCTGATTGATAAAATCCCAAATATCCATGGCCTGAAATCCAGGACATTTTCCGGTACAGACACACATAATAAAACCTGGTAATTCTTGACTCATATCTTCCACCTCTTATGTAATATAATTATTTCCTTATGGATATAATCATTATACGCCTCTCATTTATGGGTGTCAAGCGCAAAAGATAAAGATTGCTTTTTTATAAGCAATTGCTTATAATGTTATTGAATAAACCGATTCTGATCGTCTTAAATACACTATCAAAAGAAAAGAGGTCGTTCATGAATTCTGAAGATGTATCTGTTAAAATATTCAAAGCGCTGGGCCATCCCATTCGTTTACAAATAGTAAAATCACTACTGATCGAGTCACTTTGTGTGTGCGATCTTAACCTTTCTTTTGATTTCAGCCAGGCAAACTTATCCCAGCATTTAAAAATTCTCCGCGAAGCGGGAATATTGGAAAGTAAAAAAATCGGTGTTGAAATGCATTATCGTGTGAAGCTAAAAGGTATCTCAAGACTGCTAAATACCATGGATCAAACCGTGGCAGAATATTTCGAAACACTGGATTTTTAATAAACCAAATGAAAGAAGGTAACCATTATGAAACTTAAAATTTATCCCTGTCCCGGGCATTGCAATGTCAGTATGATGACCAAAACTGTTGCCCAGTATTTTGGAATCATTAATGAGGAGAATATCACCATCCTTCCCCATGTCAACATGAACATTCTCCAGGAAGTTGAAGCGGCCGGTGATAGTGAAAAATATATTTCGCTGAATGGCTGCCCCTCGACCTGTGCCTCCATGGCTTATGAAGACATGGGCTACGAACTTTACGATGAAATTGTGATGACCCCAGATTATGATATTAAGCACAATGAAAAATATACCAATCTGGAAGATATTGATGAAGAAATCGAACATGTCCAGAAAGCCCTTGATAAAATATTAGCCCGTAACTGAATAATTGGATGAGCGAATTATTTTGCTCATGATATTAATGATTAAACTAAAGAATTCATCAGAACGCCCGGCAGGCATAGCACAAGTCTGCCGGGTGATTTTTTTGTATGAAATTGTTTCTAATCAAATTTAAAAATTTAACACAACTTGTCTCGTTCGCATTTTTTGATTATGTTATGCTTATAGCCAAATCTTTATTTTACGAGGAGTCAGAAATATGATTAAAGTTCTTTTTGTTTGTGTTCATAATTCCGCCCGAAGCCAGATGGCTGAAGCTTTTTTAAATGATTTGGGGAAAGACTACTTCATCGCCGAAAGTGCCGGCCTGGAACCGGGCACCATCAATCCCCTGATTGTCAAGGTGATGGCTGAAGTCGGCTATGATCTTAGTCAAAACAAGACCAATTCGGTGTTTGACTATTTTAAAGAGGGGCGCCTGTATTCCATTATCGTTAAGGTTTGTGATCTGGAAAATGGTCAGCGCTGTCCAGTTTTTCCGCTGGCTATGAATGTACTTGACTGGACCTTTGAAGATCCGGCTGATTTTACCGGTACCGAAGCAGAAATGCTTGAACAGGCCCGTCATCTACGCTATAAAATCCGTGAAAACGTCATTGATCTGATTAACACCTACAAAGATTCTTTATAGATTATAAAAAACTTGATTACTAAAACAGGAGAAAATAATGAATAAACCCAAAGTTGCCTTTATCTGTGTCCACAATTCCTGCCGTAGCCAGATGGCTGAAGCCCTTGGCAAAAAATTTGCCAGTGATGTCTTTGAAAGTTATTCCGCCGGAACCGAGACCAAACCACAAATCAATCAGGACGCTGTCCGTTTGATCAAAGAACGGTACGACATCGATATGGAAGCTACTCAGCACTCAAAGCTACTAACGGATCTTCCACCCATTGACATTGTCATCAAAATGGGCTGCAACGTGGTCTGCCCCTACTTGCCCAGCCAATATGTTGAAGACTGGGGACTGGAAGATCCCAGCGGCAAAAGTGATGAAGAATTTATGGCCATCATCGATCAAATCGAAGCCAAGGTAAAAATTCTGGCCGATACCATCAAAAATAACGACCTTGATCTTCACTGATAAAAGCCGGGAAATGTCGAATTTCCCGGCTTTTGTCTTGGATTTTTTATTTCTGATTAATATCTTTTTAAATCGTTTTTCCCGCCAGCGCTGATAAATCAATTAACAAACTGTAAAAATAAGCAATCAATTGACAATTAGCATTAAATTTGGAAGAATACAAGAGATCTCTGACTTCGTTCGGAGTATAAAATCCACCTTCAATGACCTCATGTTCATTGACATTTTTATGATCGAGATCACCGGAAACTTCAACTACAACAAAGGTTATCTTAAGGTCTGTCATGGAAGCTGCTGCAAAGGTTGGTGGCAGAATGGTAACAAATCGGTCAACTGTTAGCCCTGTTTCTTCAAATATTTCACGCTTAACACAGGCTTCAACCGTTTCGTTGGTATCCATGCTACCAGCGACCAGATTAAAAATATAGTCATTAACAGCCATACGAAATTCACGCAACAATAATAGTTTTCCTTTGTTAAAAGCGATGATTGCAACGCCGTTTTCAGATTGCCCTAATTCATGGGGATGGTCAATATCATTGTAACTGATCATTTCATATTTTTTATGATTACCATTTCTATTTTGGTAGGTTAATTGGTAGTTCTTAATAAATTGACCATTTTTAACCTTTTGTAAATCAATCAACTTCAGTTTATGATCCTTCATCTGCTTTTCTCCATAATTTTTTTATTATATTCTTACATATTAGATTTTTGATTACAAGAGCTAAATTCCGGCAAATAGATATAATATTTTACGATAATTAACCTGGCTACAGTATTCCTGCCCCTTTAATTTGAAAATAAAAGACCAGCTGGATAATAAAGTCCGTTTGAACCGGTCTTTTGTTCTTTACTAATATTGTTCTTAGTCTACTGCAGATATTTTTTTAACTCTTTAACTGAAGGGATCTTGCCTGAAAACTTGACCTTTTCATCAACCACTAATGCCGGCGTTGACATAATCCCATAAGCCATAATTTCTTCCATACTTTCGACTTTTTCAATCGTGGCTTCAATCCCCAGCTCCTGCAAAGCTTCTTTTGTGTTCGCTTCCAACTTTTTACAATTTTTACAACCTGGTCCTAACACTTTTACAATCATATCATTTCTCCTTCAAACTATTTTATACTATTCCCGATTAGCAGGAATTAACAGTATCGATGCTGATGAATGTCTGGCCACCTGGTGGCTGACACTCCCTAAAAAAACTTCATTTAAAAAGCCCCGCCCTTGTGAGCCCATCACAACCATTGAAATATTTTCATCCTTGACGGTATTTATGATCTCTCCTGAGGGTAAACCGATAGGCAGCTGCACATCCACTTCCACATTTCCCATTGTTTGCAGTTCCGCTTTCATCGTCTGAAGTCTGGTATTATCCAAACGGATAAAATCCTCCAAACTTTCTTTGAGATAGGGATCCACCACCGCCTTGTCAATGACATGGATCAGGGTAACCTTTTTAACCCCGTCTACTACCATTTTTTTGACGACTTCAAAGGCTTTTTTGGCGTTTTCGGAAAAATCAGTGGGAAACAGAACGTGTTCAATCAGATTACAGGATTCGATCAGTTTTAAACGCGCTTCCGGTTCGTTGACAATACGAATCAAAAGCACCGGTTTCTGCGCATGGAGAATCACTTCATGGGCGGTACCGCCAAAGAAAACTTCACCGACCATCGAGTGTTCCGGGGCCCCGACGACCATCATCGAATAATCTTCTTCGACAGCAATACGATTGATTTCGTTTTTAATATAACCGGTCGCCACCCGGATGTTGACTGTATACCCCATTTTTTCCAGTAGTGCTTTCTGCTCATTGAGATTTTCTTGAGCAACAGCCGTGTAAAACGATGAGATCTTTGCATCCAGGTCATGGGGACTCAGGCATTGTACCAGCAGACACTCTTTGACTCCCAAGCCTTTCATTCTTTCCAGACAATGCAGCATATTAAAAGCAGATGACGACATTTCTGATGCGATCACAATTCGACTGAACATAATGATTCCTCCTTTGTAAATCTGTAAATACATTACTTTTTAACTACCCGATCTGCCGGGATTATAACTAGGTACTACGCAATCAAAAGAGACTTATACTAAAAGCCCAGATAAAACATATAAAATGCCAGTAGCAGTATTGCCGTACCCATAATAATTTTTAAAACGATGCTGACCTTTCCATATTGACCGCTGGCCGAGAGCTTTTGGACAAAACCGATGGATGTTCCCGCGGCTAAAACCAGGATACTGTGACCAAGCGAATAAAGCAGCAAAAGCAGGATGCCCCAGATCAGATTACCCTGGTTGGCAACCATCGCCAGTAATACAATCAGCACCGGTGTTGCGCAGGGTGATGAAAAAAGACCGCCCAAGATACCAGCCAGAAATGCCCCGATATAACCCCGTTTGGTGCTTTTGCTTAAGGCGTTAGTGGCCGGAATGAAATTAAAAACTTCCCATGTTTGCAGTGCCATCAATACCATCAGAATACCGAGTAGAATATACCACCAGGTTCCGGTACCCTGCATTAATTGACCCAGCAGCGACGCCAAAACCCCCAAAGCCGTAAAGGTGACTGCCATCCCCAGCGAAAAAACCAGTGAGAGTTTAAAAGCTTTTTTTGTTTCTCTCTGGGCAGTTCCCCCGACATAACCAATCACCAGCGGCACACTGGATAACGAACAAGGGGTAAACGCCGTGAGGACTCCGGCAATTAAAGCAAACAACGGGGCCAGCCAGATATTGCCGGCGATCAGTTCTGAAAGTGCCGTTAACCCCTGGTTAATGACAGCTTCCATTACTGAACCCCCATGGCCTCGAAAATTTTTAGAAGATCTTCTTTAGTCAGACCCCCTTCATGGGTGGTAAAGACCAGTTCGCTGGTATCCTTGGTGACATACTGATTCAAAGAAAAGGCAGTGGGATTTTCAGGATTGAAAGGCTTACCATCAGCACCAATAAAAATCTGCGTTGGAATGAGACTGATCGGATAACCCTCGGCAAGTTCCTGATATTTCCGGATATCAACAAACTTGATAATCACTTTGCCCTGATATTCTTCATTCATAGCTTCCAGAATCGGTGCCATCTGTTTGCAGGGGATACAGGAATCTGCCCCAAAATCGATCACAATCGGCAATCCATATGATTTGAGTTGTTCAAGATCCAACTTCTCGGCTACATGGAGTGCAAAATCCGGATTACTGCTACCAACCTGTGACTCTTGCCTAGTTTCTGAAACTTGAGCATTCTTTAATAACCATAACCCACCAATCAGACACACAATGACCACCGGTATTATTATTTTTAACCATTTATTTTTATTCACATTCAATATCACTTTCCCCCTTTTTGCTAATCGTCAAAATGTTCGGCATTTTCATAAATTTCTTTAATTTCATCCTCTTTCATTACCGCTGATAGGATAAAGCAATAATAATTCCGGGAATATCGATGAGCAACATGATTAGATATTTTTTACCTTAAGCAAATGCTCAATTTCTTCACTTATCAAACAAACCTCAGACAATAGTATATCTTCTATTATATCTTTCTTCACTAACATTGATTTTGCGTTACCTTATATCTTATCGACATGGGTTCAATTCGAATTTTCTAGTTTTCTTCTAACGACTGCTGACGCTTCCACACTTCAAATTGTGAAATAAATAAGGCTGCAACAATGCTAACTAAAAACAGAATAACAGCAGAACTTATATAAATTGTTGTTACACTACCTGTTTCTATCACCATTGCATTGATACTGGTACCAACCGCACCACCAACAAACATGTTAAATGATGCTAGTGACATCGCTGTTCCCCGTCGTTTCGGTAGCTTCTCCTGAACTGTTGTGATCAGAGTGGATTGAAGAAAAATAAAGGCCATTCCAAAACCAAATAATGCTAGCGACAAGAGCCACGCATTTGTGATCACAGCCATACTTAACAGTGAAGCACCACCAATGATACCTGCCGAAACAAGAAACCCGCTTTTCAATTTTTTTCGCAATGCCGGGGCAATCCGTCCACCAACGACGGTACCGACCCCAAACAGCGAGAGAATTAGACCAACCACGAGTAGATTATACCCCGTAGCAGTTTGAATCAGTTTTCCAGTATAGGTAAAACTGCCAAAGACACTAAATCCGACAAAGAAAATTGTCATAACCAACTTCATGAAACTAAAATTCGACAGTGGTTCCTTGTAAGCCTCAAAAATATTAAGACGCTCAACCACCGGTTGATCTCGTTCTAAGGTTTTTAGCATAATCATGGCGATAATGAATTCTGTAATCCCGTAAACCAGATAAACGAAACGCCAGGAACCAAAATAGGCCAATGCCCCGCCAATAATGGTAGCCGTTGCGCCACCCAGAAACATCAACCCCATTACTTTAGCAATCGCTTTTTGACGGTTCTGATCATCAAAACTTTGTCCTACCAGTGCCAGGGTTACCGGGAAAATTCCGGCTCCAAAGGCACCATTCGTGGCCCGAAAGAAAATCAGTGATGGCAGATTAAAGGCAAAGGCGCCCAAGACACTGAAGATGGCCGTTCCGATTGCCGCAATATTGATAATCTTTACCTTTCCAAACCGATCTGAAAGCGGCCCAAATATCAAAGTGAAGACTCCAAAAGCTAGCATGTATGCCGTTACCGACATCGCTGCAACACTAACCGTTAAATTGAGATCCGCCGCAATATTAATAATCAGCGGGGCCGCCGCATAATTATCACCATTGGCTAAAAAGGCCATTAAACCAAGGATGACTATCATTTTGTTTTTATTTTCCATTTTTGTCCCCGATCTTTCATTTATGTCAAAATTTCTTACAAGAATAGATAACTAAAAGCATTAAAACTATAACCGATAATCAAAATTCCGGCCGTAACGATTCCCACAAAAATAACCAGCAATTTGGTTTTAACCACTTTTTTAAGCATAATTATCGATGGTAGCGACAATGCCGTAACTGCCATCATAAAGGCCAAGACGGTGCCAAGGCCAGCGCCTTTTGAAACCAACGCTTCAGCGATAGGGAGCGTCCCAAAGATATCAGCATACATCGGAATCCCGACTAACGTTGCAATCAGCACCGAGTACCACTTATCTTCTCCCAGCACCGCTGAGATAATATCTTCCGGTATCCAATTATGAATCACGGCTCCAATTCCTACACCAATTAAGACATATAGCCACACTTTTCTGACAATTTCTAGAACCTGGTCTTTTGCAAAACCCATGCGATCGCGTGTGGTCAAGGTTTCCTGATCCATTTCAACGATTTTGTTACTATAAACAAAGGGCTCCACGTAATCTTCAAGCTTAGCTTTACCGATGATCGTCCCGCCGAGGACCGCCAGGATCAGACCGACAATAACATAGGCAATGGCAATTTGCCAGTTAAAAATGCTGGCTAGTAAAATTACTGAAGCCAGATCCACCAGGGGCGATGAAATCAAAAATGAAAAGGTTACGCCGATAGGTAATCCGGCACTGGTAAAGCCGATAAAAAGCGGGATCGATGAACAAGAACAAAATGGTGTGATGGTCCCCAGCAACGCCCCTAATATATTGGCGGTAATACCGTTAAAACCACCTAGAATTTTACGAGTTCGTTCCGGTGGGAAAAAGCTTTGAATATAGGAAATCATAAAAATCAAAACTGATAAAAGGATAAATATTTTAATGACATCGTAAATGAAAAAATGAATACTCCCTCCCAGTCGATCCTGGGTGCTCAGACCAAATACATTTTGCACCAGTTGAGCGACTAAATAGCTGAGCCACTCCATTTTTAACAACTGATTATTTAACCATTCAAATATAAACATAAGATCATCTCCTAACTTTTTTAAATTTACAATTGGATCGCATGATGGTTACAGCATTGATCCAATAGTTTTTGATTATCAATATTTTTGTTTTGATCAATAATAAGCTGCGGATAAACCGCAATATTATCTATTATATCTTTTACTATATGGTTCAAAATCTCATTATCAGTCTTTATCTTATAAAAAATAAATTTCTCTCTCCGTTGCGAAGTAACAAGATTTAGTTCCTTTAACTTTGTCAGGTTTTTTGAAATGTTGGGCTGAGAAACATCTAAAATATAACTGAGTTCACAAACACACAACTCAGTCTGGGCAAGCAGAACAATAATTCGAAGCCTTGTCTCATCTGACAGGATTTTAAATATATTGATGAGTGGTTTCATCTGATACTCCTTTCACATTTACAGGTAGAACCTGTTCGTTAATCATATACTTATGTAAGCATATGATTATATTATACCTGCTATTCCTTCTTGTCAAGCTATTTATAAAAATCCTTCACCCTGGTGAGTCGCGAAGATACAGTGCAATAAAAAAGCAGCCTTCTCTGGATAATGTCCCAGATATAGCTGCCGATAGAATTTTATATTTTTCGCCCCAGTTCTTATGACGCCTTAAAATCATAAACCGGGATATTATTCAGAAAATGAAGCAATACCCGATTATCCAGCTGGCTCCGCCCTTGATGATTGAGATAGTCAATGGCTTCCAGAGCAGTTTTCCCTTTTTTATAAATCCGATTGGTGGTCATGGCATCATAGACATCAGCGACTGCAATGATTTTTGGTAAAAGGCCCACGTAATCATCGGTGGCGCACAGCGGATAACCTTTGGCGTCAATCCGCTCGTGATGAAACAGGACCGCTCGTTTAACCTCCAGATTGAAGGCACTGAATTCATTGAGTAGCGAATAGCCGTAAAGGGGATGTAACTGAATAATTTCATATTCCTGCTCGGTTAAGGGCCCGGGCTTATTTAAGATTGCCTCGGGAATATAGATCTTCCCGATATCATGCAAAAAACCGGCCTGGGTGGCATTGATGATGTCCTGTTCTGCCAAACCCATCCACATGGCGATAAACATCGCATAAAAGGCGGTGTTGACACTATGAGTAAAGGTGTACTCATCCATTTTTTTGATCTGATCCAGAGCTCTAAGAATGATCGGATTGCCTTCGATGCTTTCATACATATGGGCCAGAAACTGGGTTACATGAGTATAGGTGTACTGTTCCTGAAACAACACGTTGCTCAGGTTGTTTTTCAGTTCCACCAACATCTTGCGGTTGAGCTGTTCGGTCATGCTTTCGTTAAGATCACACAGATAATGAGACAGCGAATATCCCGTTTTTCCCCGTTTACTATCGTGATGCATTGTTTGACCAGCAGGCTGTTCAAACCGTGTATAATTATTAATGTGATCTTCTAAAACTCCCATTTTTCTACCCCATTTTAGTTTTACTGATCGACTTTGATCACGCCCAATTTATTCATGACTTCAACCAGTTTATCGGTATCCACCGGTTTAGCGGCATAGGCTTCACAACCCAGATCAAAGGCAGTATTGACAAACTCGGTATCGGCCAGAGCGGTGATGATAATAATTTTCACCTTATTTTCGGCCAGGATTCCCCGTTGTACTTCAAAATCCCGGATCGCTTTGAGTACTTTGACCCCATCCACTTTGGGCATCATAATATCCAGGCAGATCAGATCGTAGGGGTCTTCTTCTTTAATGGCAATGAGGTAGGCATCCAGGGCCTCCATTCCATCCACCACAATATCACACTCTCCATATTGGGCTAAAAATTTCCCTAAAAAACGTCGGCTTACCATGTCATCTTCCACAATTAATATTTTCATTATCATTCCAACCTTTCGTTTGCTGTACTATTTTTCTGGCCATTTTATTTGTTGTAATTATACTGTTTTTTTGTACACCGAGTAAATATGATTCAGTTGATCAACCTTTTCGGCCGCTACTTCAAAATTACCCCGTCTGATGTCCAACTCGATTTTAAAGGCAACAACCTTTAAGTCTTCAATATCCAGAGCAATCGCAAGTTTCTTGATCCGATTCGCCAATTTTTCGAAATCTTCCAGCTTTCCTGCTGCTACTTGATCGTTTAACGCATTGATCAATTCAGCCAGTTGTTCTTCCTTTTCCTGATCATAAATCTTTCCGATCAAACCATCGGATGTGTTTTTTTCCTTAATAATGATTTCCCCATTGACGTCAATGTGCATTTCAAAATCACCGGACGTTCTTGCCTCTTCTTTACGACTGATGCATTTTTCAATCTCAGCGACCAGTTTTTCCACTTTAATGGGCTTGGAGATGTAGCCATCCATTCCCTGTGACATAAATTTTTCCCGGTCCCCATGGAGAGCATAGGCTGTAATTGCCAGAACCGGCGTATCCTGATTGATTGCGCGGATTCGTTTAGTCGCTTCAATCCCATCCATTTCCGGCATTTGAATATCCATCAGAATAATATCGTAGTTATTTTGTCGGACCATTTCCACAGCCTCATAGCCATTACCGGCAATATCGACACCATAACCGCATTCGTTGAGCATTCGGGAAATAACCAATTGATTGACCTTATCATCCTCAGTTAACAAAACTTTATACTGCTGATTGATTTTAAAATAGTCTGGATGTTTTTCCAGTTGGTCGTCTTCGGCCGACCCCGGCTCAAAGGCGAGCTGGAAATAGAAACGGCTACCAACGCCTTCGATGCTTTCAACCCATATTTTTCCGCCCATCAGTTCCACCAATTGTCTGGTAATGGCAAGTCCCAAACCAGTGCCGCCAAATCGCCGGGTAAAGGAACCATCTACCTGACTAAAGCTTTCAAAAATCCGCTGCCGATTTTCTTCGGCAATGCCAATGCCAGTATCTTCAACAACAAAGAGCAACTCAACCCGTTTGTCGGTTACGGCCAGGCTTTTAACCTTGATCCAGACCTCACCGATATCGGTAAATTTGATCGCGTTGCTGATCAGGTTGTTGAGGATCTGCTGGATCCGATGGAAATCGCCCATGACATATTGGGGCACTGCAGCTGAAAAAGCATAGTTGAGTTCAATTCCCTTGCCAGCCGCCACTGGGGACTGGGCTTTAATCGTGTGTTCCACCAGTGCTTTGATATCACAATTTTTCTTTCTGATTTCCAGTTTTCCGGCTTCCATTTTCGAGAAATCAAGGATATCATTGATCACATTGAGCAGCGCATTGACGCAGGTTTTGATGATTTTGATGTTCTCCTGCTGTTCCTGATTTAAGTTGGATAAACGCATTAAATTGACCATCCCCACAATCCCATTTAGCGGGGTTCTGATCTCATGACTCATATTGGCCAAAAATTCACTTTTGGCCTGATTAGCTGTTTCCGCTTCTTCTTTGGCCAATTTTAAGGCCTGTTCCACGGCCAACCGCTCACTGATATCGCGGACAATGGTAATGGCCACTTTTTTTTCATTCAAATAACAATGGCTGCATAAAACTTCAACGGGCAGTGTCGATCCATCCTTCCGTTTGGCCATGGTCTTAATTGCAACTTGATTTTTTTCCAGCAACTCATGACAATAATTCTGTCCTACCTCAGGTGAATCAATCAATTTAAAAACCGGATCCGTAAATCCAAAAAATTCCTCATACGAGTAGTTAAACATATCTCCGGCGGTTTGATTTACTTCAATCAATCGCCCATGACATCCGTCCTCATTGGTTTCCTGAACAAAAATAGCATCTGACGAATTATGAAAGACCTGACGAAACTTTTCTTCACTGTCGATGAGGGCATTTTCAGAATTTTTCCGTTCGGAAATATCCCGGACAATGCAGATAATTACCCGTTTTTCATTGATTTTTGTGGTTTTCGCACTAACCTCAACAGGAAACGGGGTTCCGTCTTTGCGCTTATGGATGGTCTCAAAAAAGACCCCATCCTTATCACCATGTTTCATTTCTTCAATCGCCACGGATTTTCCACCCTCGATCAAATCAAAAATTGAAAGCTCCAGTAACTCCCCGCGTTTGTATCCATAGAGCTGGACGGCCGCATTATTGGCATCGATTATTTTACCGCTGATCTCCACAAAAACAATCGTGTCCCGGACCTTTTCAGCCAGCATTTTATAACGGATCAATCCTTCTTCCAGACTTTTGCGATCAGTAATATCAATCCCAATACCGATATAACCGCCGTAACTTCCGTCTACCTCAAAGGATGGGCTGTAGATCCCTTCAATCCAGCGATAATTGCCACTGGCATGGCGAATTCGATACTGAATACTGAAGGATCTTTTGCTGTGAAAAGCTTTATTTTTCATTTGCATATAGAACTTCCGGTCTTCAGGATGGATCAGATCCAGCCATTTTATCCCCAAATAATCTTCATTCTGTTTGCCAGTGAACAAGGACCAGCTGCGGTTAAAATAAACAACGTTTCCTTCCAGATCGGTCTTCCAGATCAGGGTCGGAAAGTTTTCGAACATCCGGTAATAATAATCCCGGGACTGTTCCAGGGAGAGCTCTCTGTTTTTTCGCTCCGTAATATCCACAAAGGTTACCACGGCATTTCTTTGATGCTCCCGAAGCAGGGGCGCAATACTGACCCTGAACCAATAATCACTTTCTTCATCATCAACAAAAATACTTTTTTTAAATTCTATTTTAATTGGTTCTGCTTCTGATTCCAGGACCTTTGAAAAAGCGTTTCGCAGCTCACAGAACTCACAGCTCGGGTCAAAACCGCAACCCAGTTTGTTTAACCGGCTACTTTTACACTGAACCGCATCACCAAACTGCCTGCCAATAAAATCTGCTCTTTTTCGGTTGAAATAATTCAGCAATGGATCATTGACTTTGGTGACTTTGGCCTCTTCATCCAACACTACCACACCTACTGATATGGCATTAAACTCCTGAATGAAATTATCTTCCGTATCCAATCGCTCCTCCTTTGACATTTCATCCTCCCTTTTTTCATTTTATCCGGTAGTTTTAAGTGCTCTGATCGATTGGCAGTCAGATGATCATATTCTGATGCCAGATGTTAATATCGCCGCTGGCTACTTCCAGCTCAATGGTACGGCTGACTTTTTCGCCAGTTTCAGCATAGTGAATGCCTAAATTCATATCTGTTAGAATCTTTTTTGTGATTTCCAGGTTGTGCCGACCGACGTTAAAGGTATCGTTCTGCCGCATCGATTCAGCCCCACCAAAAATACGGATCACCAGTTCTTTTTTCAAACATCCAAATTCGCTGGAAAACTGATGAATAAAATAAGGCAACCCTGTAGTGGCATAATAGCAATGGCGGTCGACAGCATCTTCCATCCGGGCTGGTCGAGGCAGCGCAATATGAATGATACCCCCAACTTTTCGGATTGGTGAATAGGCCGTGATCCCCAGACATGAGCCTAAGGCAAATGTCTTAATAGTATCGTTACGATTATTGGAAATGGCCATTTCGCCGATTCCGATGATTTTTGTCATAGCTTCACCTATTCCTTTAGTGCTGAAAGTATGCAATGATGAATGTTTTCCAGAGCGGATTGAACTGCCACGGCCCCGATGTTATAGGCAACCTTGTTCATCCCATAGACCACCGAGGATGCCTCATCCTGGCCAATTGTGTGACCGCCGTGGCGCCGGATATCCAGAAGGCCTTTGGCCCCGTCATTGCCCATTCCTGTCAATAGCACCCCAATCGCCTGCGGGCCGGCTTCCCGAGCCACTGAATCAAAAAGCATATCCACCGAAGGACAATGGCCATTGACCTTTTCGCCGACAAACACTTCAACCCGATACTTGTGGCCGATCCGTTTTACCCGCATATGCTGATCGCCGGGGGCAATATATACCCTGCCCGGCTCCAGATAATCGCCGGATTGGGCTTCTTTACAACGTAAGGGAGTCTGGGTATCCAGCCGTTCAGCAAACATTTTTGAAAACACCGGCGGAATATGCTGAACAATCAGGATTCCAGGGCAATCCGGATGCAAATTTTTAAGGATCTGATAAATTGCTTCAGTTCCGCCTGTTGACGCACCAATGGCAATGAGTCGGTCGGTTGTTGGCTGCCTACTGACTGATGATTGCAGGACGTGCTTGTGTTCAGTCTTCTGGATGCCTGAATTTTTTTCTGACAGGATAACCCCGGTTTTGACGGCCAGCCGGATCTTTAGAGTCAGCTCAACTAAAAAATCCTCAACCGCTTTTACTGACCGGAGATGGGGTTTTTTTACAAAATCGAGAGCCCCGGCCTTTCTGGCTGCTGCACCGGCTTGGGTTTCGCCGATCATCACCACCGGCAATGAATATTGCGGCAATAGCCGTTCAATAAATTCAACACCATTCATTTTAGGCATTTCCTGATCACAGACAATCAGGTCCAGATCGTATTTGAGAATTTTGTCCCGGGCTTCAAAAGCATCCCCAGCGGTGGCAATGACCTGGATCTGCGGGTCAGCGGACAATTTTCGGGCCATCATTTCCCGAAAAGACTTGCTGTCATCGACGATGAGAACGCTGATCTGATTTTTCTTTTGCATTTTTTCTCATCCTTTCTACCCGCTTGAGAAATCTCTAGTGCCCATTCGTGTTCCGCCAATGGGTACTAATATCCGGTCCATTATCCGGTGATATAGAGCCCGTAAATCTTCAGTCATGTTTTGTCACGCAGGACACTGTTTTATGTATACCCATTTTTAAACTATTCTTTAATATTTTCCAAATTCGTTATCAGTCAAAGCAATTCGGGTCGGCTTTGACACCGGATTATTGGCTGTTTCTCTCTGGGCACCGCGGTTTTCTGGTGCTGATTCTTCGCCTCCCCGGTAGGTGTAACGGCTTTTTTTGAGACTAAACCGGGCTGCCTGTTCTCGTAACAGTTCCGCCTGACTGGACAGTTCTTCACTGGCGGCAGCACTTTCTTCGGAGGTAGCAGAATTCATTTGAACAACTTCAGAGACTTGCATAATACCCTGATTGATCTGGGAAATGCCAATGGCCTGTTCGTTGGAAGCTGAAGCAATATTTCCGACAATTTCTGAGACCTTAGCCACATCATCAACAATCTTATTGAGGGCGGTAGCGGTGGTGGTCGCAATTTTGGTGCCGTCGTCAACTTTTTTTATCGATCCTTCGATCATCCGGGTGGTTTCTTTCGCCGCATCAGCTGATCGGGCCGCCAGGTTTCTGACTTCTTCAGCGACCACCGCAAATCCTTTACCGTGCTGTCGGGCCCGAGCCGCTTCCACAGCTGCGTTCAAGGCCAGAATGTTGGTCTGGAAAGCAATCTCATCGATGACCTTGATGATTTTAGAAATATTGGCTGATGATTCATTGATTTCTTCCATCGATTCCAGCATCCGTTTCATTTCGTTATTACCCTGAACAGCATTGGTTCTGGTGAGTTCCGCCAGTTCATTGGCCTCGCTGGCGTTATCGGCATTGAGCCGGGTCTGAGATGAAATTTCCTCGATGGAGGCGGTCAGTTGTTCAATTGAGCTGGCCTGTTCGGTGGCACCCTGAGACAGACCCATACTGGAATCAGCAATCTGCTTGGAGCCAGCGGCCACCTGTTCAGCTGCCGAATCAATATTGGTCATGATTTCATTGATATGATCGGTCATTTTGACAAAGGCCAGACCCAGCTCACCAACTTCATCGCGACTGTCAATTTTAATCGTTACATCGAGATTGCCATTGGCAATTTCCTCAGCTGAATCGACCATTCGTCGCAAGGGTTTGCTGATCATATTAGCAACCGTCAATCCCAGTCCCACCGCCAGGGCAATTCCGACGACAATGAAAATGATCATCACCGTGCTCTGGGTTTTGAAGTTGGCAGTATTCTGGGCTAAGATCTCTTCCGAAAGTTTTGTATTGTAGTCTATTAATGCTTGCAGATCGTTATCAACCGTTGTTCGCGCCTGAGTAACAGCAGTGAGACCCGCCAGCGCCTCATCATATTTTTGCACTTTGACCAGTTCCAGATTGGCATTACGCAATTCTCGGTAAGTCACCAGGTTTTCGGTCAGGGTTGTATACATCGCTTTGTTTTCGTCATCCTGAATTGTTGCTTCATACTCTTTTAATAACGCATTATCACTTTCTACTGCCGCATTAATGGCATCGAGCCGGGTTTGCAGGGTGCCTGGATTGCGTTCATAAACGGCCAACAACTGGTTGGCCCGAATATCTTCCATTGCTGATTGAATACTGGCCAATTTTTGGGAGGGAACCAGGTTATTGTAATACATGTTTTCCGACTGGGTGTTAATGGTATTCATCGTATAGATACCAAACACCCCGACAACTCCGGTGACCACTGCCAGCAAGATAAAACAGGTGACCAGCTTTTGTTTTATTTTCAGGTTTTTAAAAAATTCCATTTTGTGTTTCCTCCATCAAAGTTTTTATTTTCTTACGCGTATACAAATCAGGCTTCCTGACTGTTCTTTTCCATTTCATCGTCTTCAAGCAGTTTCTGGCAGTCCAGAATTAACTTAACCGCTGTTCCGACTTTCCCGATCCCGCTGACAAATTGCCGGCTGTCGGTTTCATCAAGATCCGGATGAGGAACAATTTCTTCCTCGGGAATGGCCACGACCTCGGCCACTCCATCGACGATCAGTCCGACAGTGATATCTGATATTTCGACGACGATCACACAGGTTCGCTCGTCGTAGTCGCGACCGGGTTTCCCAAACCTGAGCCGCACATCCACCACCGGAATGATCTGTCCCCGGAGGCTCATAATTCCTTTGACATATACCGGCAGCTCCGGCACTTCAGTTATTTTCTGTATCCCGATTATTTCAGTGACATAAGTGATTTCCAGTCCATAGGCTTCATTATCCAGATTAAAGGTTAAATACTTTCCTTCTTCGCTTTCATCATCCTCTTCGAACTCCAATTCATCAAATTCATCAAACTCATCCACCATCGTTTCGCCCCCTTTCCTTAGTTTCTAAATCGTTTCTGAGCGATCAGCCCGTTGACATCCAGAATCAGGCTGATGTTGCCATCACCCAGCAGGGTGCAACCGGCCAGCCCATCAATTTTTTTCATCCGCTGAATATATTTCGGCAGGGTTTTAACCACAACCTGCTGTTCGCCCAATAATTCATCGGCAAAAAGACAGGTGGTTTTGGTTTCTCCTTCCAGCATAATTAAAATACCATCCTCAATCTGGGTTGCTCCGGTTTTAACTTTGTAATGCTCTTTGAGGCGCATGATCGGGTAGCACTGGCCCCTGATCATGATCATCTCATTTTCATCAGTATCCCGGAAGACCTCCTGCGACTTGGGAATAAACGATTCTTTGATGGACATAATCGGCAGCGTATAACAGCTTTCCCCGACCCGGATATTCATCCCTTCAATGATTGCCAGGGTCAGGGGAATTTTCAGGGTAATTGTGGTGCCCCGACCTTCGACACTTTCAACCAGAATATTGCCACCCACTGCTTCAATGTTTTTGGCGACCACATCCATACCAACGCCCCGGCCGGAAAACTCTGTCACTGCTTCCTTGGTCGAAAAGCCGGGCAAAAAAATCAGGTTGAACACCTCGGTGTCAGTCATATTGGCCGCTTCATCGCCAACTACTCCATTTTCCCGGGCTTTCTCCAGGATTCCAGTCCGACTCAAACCCTTGCCATCATCCCGAATGATGATTAACACTTCACCACCGGCGTTTTTGGCTTCCAGGGTTATGGTGCCAGCCCGAGGTTTACCCTGAAGAATCCGCGTCTCAGCCGCTTCAATCCCATGATCGGCCGAGTTCCTGACAATATGCATCAGCGGATCACCGATCTGCTCAATGATATTCTTATCGACCTCGGTTTCTTCACCAAGAATTTTCAAATTAATTTCTTTGCCCAGTTTTTTACTGATATCCCGGACAATCCGGTTCATCTTAAAAAAAGTCGGTCCCAGAGGAACCATCCGAATCGACATGACCATATCCTGGAGTTCATTGGTGATTTTTTTCAGCTGCCGGGCGGATTTACTGAAATTATCCAGCACCAGTCCCTTGAGATCTGGGTTCTGGGTGACCATCGCTTCTGAAATAACCATCTCACCGACCAGATTCATCAGTTTATCCAGCTTTTCCACACTGACCGAAATCATGCTCTGACTGTGGTTGCCATTGGCTACCGGGGTTTCTTTGGCTGAAGCCATTTCGATGGCCGGATTTTTAAGCTGGGGAACCATGATCGCTTCATCGGATACGAGGATACTCAGTTCTTCCCGGATTTCCAGAAGATCCTCTGTTTCAGTTATTTCGATCCGATCAATAAAGGCCATGGTGCGGAAAAAGGCTTCCAGTTTTTCCGGGGATTCCGAAGTTTTTATCTCCAGGATAAAACCATCCCGCTTGATGATCTCCACACAATCCAGGTCGTTAATAACATCCTCGGGAGTACTTTTGAAGGTTTCTGTGATTTCCTTCAGATTATGAACCACGGTGAAAGCCCGGATATTTTCCATCCCGCAGTTTTCTTCAAATTGAAGAATGACCTGATAGGTTTTTGGTTCACTGATTTTTGCCGTTTTGCTGGAGCTGATATAGTACTTTTCAGTTAACGGCTCATTATTAACCGCCTGAGAGTCAGTCAGCTTATTATTCTCTTTGAGGATTTTCAGATGATCTTTGATCCTGTCAATCAGTATTTCCGGGTTACCATCAGCTTCCATTCCATTTTTTATTTTTTCCAGTTCCAGTTTCATAAAGTCAATGCCTTCAAAGACCAGGTCTGAAAGGGTTGACACATCAATAAACTGCGGTTTTTCTTCCCGAATAAAGTAAAACATATCTTCGGTGGTATGAGCCACCACCGACATATTATTGATCAGCATCATCGCCGCCGAACTTTTGATAGTATGCATAATTCTGAATATTTCATTGATGGTTTCACTGGGATAACTGCCCAGGGCTTCAGTCTTAATCACTGACTGTTCCATTTGTTCCAATTGCTGGGACGTTTCAAAAATAAAAACTTCCTGCATTGGATCATTTATAAATTGCTCTGCCAATCGCGTTCCTCCTTATCTCAATTTTCCATAAAACCGCTTAGCAACATTTCAACCATCTCGGCGCTTTTTTCTTTGATCGAAAAACTGTATCTCGCCATTCGCCACTTCAGGCAGATTTCCTTGCTACCGCCGGTGAGAATATTTTCCAGCACCTCCGGATCCAGATTTGGGCGGACGATTCTCAGATCGATGGCTTCCTTTATGGTTTTGATAATAAAATCGGATCGTTTATAAATGATTGAACTGACTTTTTCCGACAGTTCCGGATCGCACATCAAGCTGTCATAAGCCTGAACCACCACGGTTATTTCGGGGTAGTTCTGATAATATTCGGCGTAGGCATTATAAAAATAACGAATCGCCTCCAACGGCGACAATTTCTTTTTTCGACAGGTTTCAATGATGGCATCATCATACTGCGAAAAATGATCTACCACTGCCAGCATAATATCGGTTTTAGTTTTAAAATGCCGAAACAGGGTTCCTTCGGAAACACCTTCCTGATTAGCAATCATTTTGGTGGATAAATTTTGAAGCCCCACGGCATTCATAGTTTGAATGGTTGAGACGATGATGCTTTCATGCCTTTTAATCAATGATTTTTGCACGTCGTTCCTCCTACCGGAGTGATCACTTACTCCTTTTTAAAAATTATACCCTTTTCAATTTAATTGTCAACTTTTATGTGACTTTTTAAGGTTTTTTTATGACGTTTTACAAATCTTTTACAGAACACTGCTCACCGGACGGGACCGATCTCCCATTGATTAAATGATTTATAACTGCTGCACCAAATTTTTTATACTTTTGACAAAACCATGTTATAATAATTTCTGTCAAATAACACCACAGGAGGATCTGATGATTCGAATTCCCAATCTCAAACTTGAAATCCAGAAGGCTAAAAGCAGTGCTGCTGAAAAAGAGGCCTTGAAGAACGTCATTCTGTCAAAGCTTAAAGTTAATCCCAAGGATCTGCTTGCCTTTACCATATTTAAAAAGTCCATTGATGCCCGCAAGAAAAATGCCATCGTCTATATCTATACGGTGGATGCCAGCCTTAAAAATGAGGCGGCGATTCTCAAAAAAGGCTGCAAATCCGGCCTTACTCCCAGTCCCGATTTATCCTATCACGCAGTGACACCAGGAAGCGCCACCCTCGATCTCAGGCCGGTGATTATCGGTATGGGACCCGCCGGTCTTTTTGCCGGCCTGATCCTGGCTCGAAATGGTTATGCCCCGATTATTCTGGAGCGGGGTGATGAGGTGACGATCCGGTCCGCTAAAATTGACACCTTCTGGCAAACGGGCGAGTTGGATCCGGAGAGCAATGTACAATTCGGTGAAGGTGGCGCCGGAACCTTTTCAGACGGTAAGCTGACCACCCTGATCAATGATCCCCGCTGCCGGAGTATTCTGGAAGCTTTTATTGAAGCTGGAGCCCCTGAGGAAATCCTTTATCTCAGCAAACCCCATATCGGCACCGATCTACTCCGGGAAACGGTACAGACGCTACGCCAAGAAATTATTAACAATGGCGGTGAGGTGCGGTTCCGGGCCCGAGTCACTGATTTTTTGATTCAAAATAATCAGCTAACCGGATTGATCATTAATGACTATGAAAAACTTGACTGCCGGGTAGCTTTACTGGGCATCGGTCACAGCGCCCGGGATACCTTTGCGACTCTTTATGATCGGGGCGTCACCATGACTCCAAAAGCCTTTTCCATTGGCGTCCGGATCGAACATCACCAGAGCCTGATCGACAGCGCCCAATACGGATCAGCTGCCGGCACTACGGGACTGGGGGCTGCCGATTATAAGCTTTCCTATCATTCCCCCAACGGCCGCTCAGCCTACACCTTCTGTATGTGCCCCGGGGGCTATGTGGTGGCCGCTGCTTCTGAAGCCAACGGGGTCGTCACCAATGGTATGAGTGAACACCGCCGGGATGGCGAAAATGCCAATGCCGCGCTGCTAGTTGGAGTTCAGCCTGAAGATTTCGGTGACGATCATCCCCTGGCCGGTGTGGCCTTTCAACGACAATGGGAAGCCCGGGCCTTTGCCCTGGGCGGCCGAAACTACCACGCCCCGGCCCAGCTGGTAGGCGATTTTCTGGCGGATCGGCCGAGTACTAACTGGGGCAGCGTCAAACCAACCTATACCCCGGGTCTTAACCTGACCGAGCTAAAAGACTGCCTGCCAGATTATGTGGTCGCCACCATGAAAGAAGCGCTGCTCCATTTTGATCAGAAGATCAAGGGCTTTGCCATGGCTGACAGTATTATGACCGGCGTTGAAACCCGGAGCTCCTCACCCATTCGGATTAACCGCAATAACGATCATGTCGCCAATATTTCCGGACTCTATCCAATGGGTGAAGGTGCCGGTTACGCCGGGGGAATTATGTCTTCGGCAGTAGACGGGGTTAAAACTGCCGAAAAAATTATTCAGCAATACGCCCGGTTCAGTTCTGAAAATTAAGTCTGTCCCATCGCTTCCGAACCATCTGGTTTTCTGAATATCGGCCCTTCTCGACACTCCCAAAAAAGCTCCTGAAGATTTTTCTTCAGGAGCTTTTTTAAAACAAGTTACTTTTTTTCTGATCGCTAACCCAATCCGAACTATTCTTAAACGGCTTTGAGGATTTCGGCAACTAAGCTGGCGATCTCTTCATCTCTTTTTTTATTCTTCCAGCTGACAATGAAGGATTTTTCGACCGTACCGCCTTTTAACGCAACCGCTGACTTGATCTGTCGGTTCGCCTTGGTTCCGCCGGTAAATTTGGATGCCAGCTGTTTGGTAACAAAACTGAAGACCCGTTTACCCTGAAGGGATGAAACTTGTTCAAGATATTCTTTCATTACCACCGCCAATGAGAAGGCCCAAACCGGACTGGCAAAAATTATCACATCATAGGGGGATACTTCCGGCTGATTGGTAAATACAATCGGAGGCTTAACCCCGGGATCATCACTTTCAGGAATAATCCGCTGAATTTCAACATCCAGACCCTTTTCTGCCAGGGCCATCCTCAGCCTGTCGGCGACTGAAAACGTATTGTTGGTTTTAGAAAATACAATAATACCAATCTTCATTTCTCGCTCTCCATTCTCTTTAGACAGCCCATGTTTCGAATACGAATAATACACTGCCCTTATTATCATTAATTATTCTCTTGTTGACACTAAGGTACCTCATTTTGTTATTTATTTCAAGTCTTTTCTGTTACTCCTACAAAAGATTTTTATCTGTTGGCAATTAATCCATAAAATCCACTGCAAAAAAAACAGCCTGAGACCTTTTTCTGATTTCAGGCTGTTGGTATTGATTCGTCTAATTCACTATCATTTTCTGATCATTGATTAAAGTAAATATCGCCATTGGCATCTACCGAGAATATTTCGAAATCGGTATAAAGGGAGCTGCCAAATATATCATCAATCTGGAAAGAATAGTAGTAGTCTCCCACCGCCAGCGGTTCTTCGTAGATCACCGGGTCATTATTAAAGGTGTAGGCGTCACCTTCGTAAATACCTTCTTCATCGGTTTTCATGCTATAGGAGTAATACATCGGGGTGATCAGATCGCCCTTTTTTAGCTTGATAATCTCTTTGGCCGATTGACCGGTGACCTCATCGATACCATCCCAGGCGCCGATAATGGTGATGACGTAATTGCCGTCACTGGCGAAATCAATTTTTATCCGCAAATTGGTTTCCACCCCATTCAGCATCACCGGTGAGGTGTAGATATTGTAGTTTTCACCCTGTTCGACAATATAGGTGGCCAGAGGCTGGCCATCAGGCAGGGACACCCAATAACCGCTGAAGTTATCTTCGAACTTTCCGGTATTCCAGTCAGCGGTAATATTATCGTCCAGCCCCAATTCAATCAGAGTTTCGCCGTCCCCGGCATCCAAAAACACGTCGCAGTAAACGGCATCGACATAGTCCAGCGTATCGGCGGAAATCGTAAAGCCGTACATCCCATTGGCATTGATGGCTGGCGCTGATGAAAATGAAACTGAACTCTCATCTTCACTGAAATTATATACTTCGGTGGGTTCCTGATCCAGTTCCGACCAGTAAGCAGATCCGCCTGCTTCATCATAGCTGCCACTCCAGTATAGCGAGTTTTCGCCAAACCAGTCGGTATCGCTGTAGCTTCCAAAATCGCCGTTGGTATCGCTGCCGTAGGCCATTTTATCGACAAAGGACATGTAGTAAGGACTGACACAGATATCTTTGAAAATTGACAATTCTTCGGAGCCCTGAATGGCTAAGGGGTAATAGATCGCCAAGCCGTGGGAATCGGCCTTATCGCTGCCGTTTTTCATATAGACGACGCAGTCCGCCAGGGCTGCCAAAGCTTGATCGGTACCGGCTATGTTACCGGTCATGTTTTTCAGCACCGAGCCCAGGTCGACCATATTGGTATAACCTTCGGATTTGCTGTTACCACCATAGTTTTCCGCCGATGTGATCCCCTTGACCATATTGGACAGGACCTCAGTTTTAGTGGTGGCACTGTACATTTCCCGGGCTACATCATTAAAAGCATAAACCAGTTCATCGATTTTAGACAGGTCGATGCAGGACAGGGTTGCTTCGTTCTGACTGTCAATGGCCACACAGGCGTCGTAGAAAGAATCCACCACGACCTTGCCCAGTTCAGCCCCGCTGGCACCCGGATTGCTGCCGATAAAGTTACCCATGGCGGTGTAATCCCAACCGTAGCCAGGTTCCAGCTCTTCGGATGCGACCATATAGCGGGCGTGGGGCGCCAGCATATTTCCGGTTTCCACGGTACCCATCAGACAGGCGTCAAAGCCGATAAATTCAAAGGCATCGGTCATCTTAGGATAAACCGAAGTCAGGGCATTTTCAACTTCCAGCAAGGACAGACTATCACTTTCGTTTTGCTCGTCAAAGCAGACGCCGGTAATACTACCGCCACCGTGATTCCAGAAAACCAGTCCCATTTTTTCGGCGGGATAGGCAGACACCCCCCAATCCAGAAACTCGGCCAGCGTCTCAGCACTGCCCATATTGGTAACATCTGCTTCTTCAATCTGTTCCATATTCTGATTTTCAATCACAAAGCGCTGGGTCAATGAATCATCGACCAGATCATTATCCCAGGCATTGGCACCACCAGTCTGAACCACAAATTTAATCTTGTCGGATTGGGTCGAATCAATCATTTCCTGTAAGTCCATGGTGGCCAGGCCGCTTTCACTCTCCAGATCCGAACCGCACATGTAAACAAAAATGGTCCAGGTGCCGGATGCGCCCATTTTTTTTGTTTCGGTTCGGCTCAGCCGCTGAATTTCCAGATCACCGCTGGAACTTACCTTCATGTCAGTACTCCGCGCCAGGGATGTATCCAGGCCACTGTTTTTGTGGGTACTGGTTGCGCCACTATCATCTGAGCAAGCTGTCAAAGACAGTACCATGGCAAAGACGATCAGAAACGCTGTCAATCTTTTTTTCATTTTCAACCTCCAGGTTAATATGGTTTTATTATCGATTTTATGCCTTAGCCATCAGCGGTCAAATTGGCACTATTTCGTAGTTGCTTCAAACGCTTTATCTGCAATCGATTTTTACATAATACTGCTTTATATTATACGCCACTGGAGTCGATTAGCAAACAAATTTCGCACCTAAAATCATTTTTTCGCGACCCTTTCACAAAAAAACGCAGACCCACAATAAAGCAGTCTGCGTTTTTAATCGTTATTTTAGAGTGATCAGGACAAACCGATGATTTCGCCGTCTTCGGTAATATCCATTCCATTGGCAGCCGGCACTTTGGGTAGACCCGGCATGGTCATAATGGCACCGGTGATTACGACCACAAATCCAGCTCCGGCCGATAGTCGTACTTCTTTGACATGGATATTGAAATCCTGAGGGGCTCCCAACAGAGTCTGATCATCGGAGAAGGAGTATTGGGTTTTTGCCATACAGACCGGCAGGTGATCAAATCCCAGGGCAACAATCTCGTCCAGTTGTTTTTTTGCTTCCGGTTCATATTCGACGCCATCCGCCCGGTAAATTTCGGTGGCAATAGTTTCGATTTTCTTTTCAATTGGCAGTTCCAGCGGGTATAGCGGTTGATATTGAGATTCACCCATATCACATAGTTTGACCACTTCGCGGGCAAGTTCTTCGCCGCCTTTGCCCCCCTGGGAAAAGACGTCTGAAAGGATCACCTTAACATTTTTATTTTCGCAGGCCTTTTTAACAGCAGCAAATTCTGCTTCGGTATCTGTCGGGAATTTATTCAGGGCGACGACTACGGGTACCTTGAATTTTTGCAGATTTTCCAGATGCTGGATCAGGTTGGCGCTGCCTGATTCCACGGCCGCCACGTTTTCGGTTGATAATTCGGTTTTAACCACCCCGCCGTTCATTTTTAAAGCCCGGACAGTAGCCACAATAACCACGGCATTGGGTTTAAGCTCGGCATAACGGCATTTGATATCAAAGAATTTTTCCGCGCCCAGATCGGCACCAAAACCAGCTTCGGTAACCACATAATCGGCCAGTTTCAAAGCCGTTCTGGTGGCCAGTACGGAGTTACAACCATGGGCGATATTGGCAAACGGACCGCCATGAATAAAAGCCGGGGTATTTTCCAGGGTCTGAACCAGATTCGGTTTGATAGCATCTTTAAGTAGCAGAGCCATGGCACCGGTGGCTTCAAGATCAGCGGCAGTCACTGCCTTGCCCTCGGTGTTATAAGCCACGATCATCCGGCCCAGTCGCTCTTTGAGATCAGTAAGACTGGAGGCCAGACAGAGAATCGCCATAATTTCTGATGCCACGGTGATGTCATAACCAGTTTCCCGTTCCACTCCATTGGCCCGGCTACCCTGACCGACGGTGATCATCCGCAGGGCCCGGTCATTCATGTCAACAACCCGGCGCCAGACAATCCGATCCAAATCAATGTTTAACAGATTTCCCTGGTGGAGGTGATTATCCAGCAGGGCCGCCAGCAAACTATGAGCCGAGGTAATGGCATGGAAGTCACCGGTAAAGTGAAGATTGATATCATCCATCGGAACGACCTGAGCGTAACCGCCGCCGGCAGCGCCACCCTTGACGCCAAAGCATGGTCCCAGTGAGGGTTCTCTCAAGGTGGTAATGGTTTTTTTGCCGATATAATTCAGGGCCATGGAAAGACCCACGTTGGTGGTGGTTTTTCCTTCACCGGCCGGGGTTGGGTTAATGGCGGTTACCAGAATCAGCTTGCCGTCTGGTTTGTCCTGGTTGTCTTTTAATACTGATAGGGACACCTTGGCTTTATGATTGCCATAAAGTTCCAGCTCATCTCCGGTAATCCCCAATTTTTCGGCCACCTGTGCAATCGGTTGCAATTTAGCTTCCTGTGCGATCTGTACATCTGTTTTCATCTTGTCTTTCTCCTTTTCAAAATAATTTCGTTATTCTCTGAGTTACCTTTTTAAATCTGAGCCAACACGCTACGGTTAATTTTTCACGAACATCCTGTGCACATGTATATACAGATTTTTCATAGCTTAACATCTTTTATTCTCGATGTCAATATTTTTCTATGTTGAGACAATTTATTATCTTTACTTGTTTGTTATTTCTCAAACAAAGTTTGATACTAGAAATATTTTGTTATATTTTTAACGTTCATCCTAGTTATGCTCGTATATTTTGGCCATTTTTTACACTTTTTCTTTTTTTACAAATCTTAACACTTATTTTCTGTAAACGTATAAAAAAAAGCCCTGAACAGCTTCACTGTTCAGAGCTCCTTAAAACCTATTCGTAAAATCGATTTTTTTATCATTCTGTTTTTGTCATTTTTATAACAAGAATATTGCAAAACGCTAATGTATTTTTTAGAACTGTCTATTTTACTCCGGCAATTTATAAAAGCACCTCGTTATAATTTAAAAAACAAAAACTTTTTTTATTTTTTTGTAAAAATTAAAGCGCTTTTTCTAGTTTTCTGCCGATGCTTTTTGGGCCGCCAGATCATTCTCCATGTCTTTGAGTTTTCGTGACAGGATCACAAAGACCACCAGACCAAAGATCATCACTAATGCCGGGTATAAACAAAACCCGTTTTTAATGGCTTGGATCAGTTCCGGGGTCGGGGTCATGTCGGCCACGTAACTGGCCGAAGCCAAAGCGGTGGTAATAATGACGCTTTTAATGAAGTTCCCAACTTTAATCGGGGTAGTCAGCAGGGCCATAATAAAACCACGGACATTTTTCCCGGTGCGCCATTCCCCGTAATCAACACAGGTGGCATACATTGCGACCACCAGCGCATCTGGCAAGCCGTAGCCAATAAAGGATATCAGCATGACGATTTTGAAAGCGGTGGCACTCATCGGCACCAGCCAGGTAATCAGCAAGCCGGCGATGAAGATGCATAAGGCCCCGACATAAGCCTTCCGCGGTCCGAATATTTTTGAGACGGTGGTCGCCAGGGTGGCCGAAACCAGCATGACGACGGTCAGACCGGTCATGAAAATAGCCATTCCCGGGAGATCATTGAGAACATATTTAAAATAGTAGAAGGCCAGACCCAGCACAACAAACTTGCCGACATAGCGGCCCAGATCGATTAACAGCAATCCGATCAGTGGTGGGTTATGGAATAACTCCTGGAGAATTTCCGGAATCGACATACTTTCTTTTTTCTGGGTTACCGGTACGGTTCCCCGGAACGCATATTCTTTTGTTAAAAAGAAGAATATCCAGTAACACAGGACCATAAACAGAGCAACCATAATAACTACTGTGGTGTAACCCAACGCCGGATCATTCAGGGCTTTGCTGATCTCCTGGATCGCTCTGACCCCGACATAGGAGAAGGTCAATGAGCCAAGGGCGTTGAAGATCCCGCGGTTGGCGGACATTTTAACCCGTTCGTCGACCCGGTCTGTCAGGGCGCTGTTCATGGCGATATGGGCGGAATAATAAACATCAAAAACCAGATGGCCAACGATAAAGCCAGCACAGGCGGTGATAGCATTGGTCATCGGATCGCCGATTTTGAGGAATTGGACCACATAGAGCACGGCGGCCACCGGCGGGCCAATCAGCAGCCACGACCGGAATTTACCCCACTTGAGATTGCTTTTTTGTAGGATGATCCCGGCCACCGGCACCCAGATCAGATCGAAGATACTGGTGATCATCAGAACTGACCCCGCCAGCGCCACCGGCATCTTGACGGCATCGGTCAGGAATGCCGAAAAAAACATCAATTCGACATAAATAAAAATCTGAAAGCCAAACGAAGGCAAACCATAGAGATAAATAACACTTTTCTTTAACTTATCGGCCATTTTTGATTCCTTTCCAAATTGAAGAAATCGTCCCCAAAAGCGGCGATTATTTATTGGAACTTTTTTCAGAAAATCCATTAATAATTCCCGCTGTTTCTGGGGACGAATCTGTGACTCCTTCCTTTGGGAAGATACGTCACTGGTGATTATTTAATTTAGAACAATTTCTCTGACATCTTGTCGATTTCTTTATTGATGGTTTCATAAACACCCGGGAATGAGTCAATTGGTAAACCCGAGGTCTGTGATGGGATAAAATGCAGTTTGCCATTTTCCTGACAGGTTTTTTCAACATACTCAGCCACGATTTCCGGGGTCCAGGTTGGGAAATCCACCAGGCCGCTGTGAATACCACCCATAAAGGTAATTTTTTCGCCGTATTGCTTGATCAGTTCCGGAATGTTATTGGTGTTCATAACTCCCTGCCAGATATCAATGCCCATTTCGATCATCGATGGCACCAGATTAGCGGCATAACTGTCACTGTGATGGATGATCAGTTCGACACCGTTTTCCTTATAATAGCCATAAATTTTCTTATAGGCCGGTTCAAAGAATTCTTCAAACATAGCTGGTGAAATAAAGGAGTTAATCTGGCTGCCCCAGTCATCATGATGAAAAACCGCGTCGGGATGAAGATGCTTGATAAACTCTTTGGCCAGACGCAGTTCAAAATCGACCAGGTAGTCAATCAGTTCATGCATCGCTTCTGGTTCTTCATAATAGGCCATTAACGCCTCTTCCATGCTCATCAGATAATGAACGTGTTCGAACAATCCCGGTGCCACAAACACCGTAACGTACTGATCATTCCGATCAACCGCATTGGCATCAGCAACGGCCGTCGCCCAGGCTTCATCAGGATAATCAAGATTGGGAGCTTTAACATAATCCCGCCATTTGGTAATATCCTTGATGACAATGTGCTCCTTGTCATGAACCGGGAATGAACCTAACTGCCCTTCCGGCCAGCTCAGAGTAACTCCCCATTCATTAACGATCGACCCACCCACTGGTGGTTTTAAACGGGTAATCGGAGTTTTCATCATTAACGCAAACGCTTCATATTGTTTGACAAAGCGATCCGGATTACCACCCTTCATCACTTCCACTAAATTCTGTCTTTTTGTTAACATTTTTCTCTCCTTTTACGCTGTTGCCAGTTCTTTAGCTTTAACGGCCGCACTTCCGGCATCCGGGGCGTATCCGTCAGCACCAACTTCAGCTGCGTATTCTGGTGTTACCGGAGCGCCGCCAACAATAACTTTCATATCCGGATAAGCTGCTTTAATGGTTTGAACGGCTTCTTTTAAGGCTGGCATGGTCGTGGTCAGCAGACCAGAACAGGCCACCAGTTTGACATTGGTGTTATCTTTAACGGCCTGAACAAAGGTATCGGCCGGAACATCCACACCGAGGTCAACCATATCAAAACCGGCACTTTCGATCATCATCGAAACCAGATTTTTACCGATGTCATGAAGATCGCCGGCCACCGTACCGATAACACAGGTACCCAGTGAGGCAGAGCCGTCGCCAGCCATCAGTGGTTTTAAAACTTCCACGCCCTTAGACATGGCTTTGGCGGCGATCAGCATTTCTGGGACAAAAATTTCGCCGGATGAGAATTTTTCCCCCACCACGCCCATGGAATCGACCATTGCCTGAAGAATTTCGCCTGGGGCACTACCTTCATCCAGGGCCTCCTGGACCAGTCCGGGGACCAGTTTTGACTTTCCAGCTTCGACCTTTGCTTTGACTTCTTCAATTTTTGACATAATTTTCTCCTTATTATCTTTATGAATTCAGCATTTCATACCGGAGCGGTGTGTGTGCAACGCTCCGGTTCAAAATAAGATTTATTCCAATGGTGCCTGTCGTCGTTCAGCGACTTCTTTACTCATTTCAGCCATTCTTTTTGGTGTTAAGGTATACAATCCAAACATTAACACGAGTCCGATAACCATGATGATCGCAGGATATAAAGCGATCCCGTTTTTAATCGCCTGAACTAATTCTGGAGTTACGGCCATATCGGCGACGTAACCAACTGAACCAAGAACCGCGGCAATGATAACCGAACGGACAAAGACGGAAATTTTAATTGGAAAACTGATCAGTGACATAATGAACCCACGGGCATTTTTGCCGGTTTTCCACTCACCATAATCAACCGTTGCAGAGTACATGGCAACACCCAGAGAATCTGGCAAACCATAACCAATGTAAGCAACGAACATAATAATTTTGAAAGCAGTAGCTTCAAGTGGCATGAACCATACCAGCAGTAAGCCGACAACTAACAGACTGAGAGCCAACATGTAGGTTGTTTTTTCACCCAATCGTTTGGCAATTGGTGCCGCAATCATGGCGGCAAAGAAGCTGGAAATTGTTAATCCAGTCATGAACAGTGCCAGTCCGGGTAAATCATTGATGACATATTTAAAGTAATAAAACGCCATTCCGAAAATAATGAAGCGCCCTAAATATCGCCCCAGTTCCACCAGCATCAAGCCAATCAGTGGCGGATTGACAATAATCTGTTTGAACATTTCACCAACTGACATCTTTTCGGCTGGTTTGCCGGCCTGCGCTTCGCAGCCGTTTTGAGCATAGTCTTTAGTGAGGATAAAATAAATGATATTACAAGTGATCATAATACCACCGGTGATGGCGGCCATAATAGTATAACCTAAAACCGGGCTACCAACGCCGGCACCAATGGCGGCAATGGCTTTTACGCCAAAGTAAGAAAATACCAGCGCCCCAGCAGCATTGAACATCCCCCGGTTACTGGCCATGGAGATTCGTTCTTCCCGGACCGTGGTCAGGGCGTTGTTCATCGAAATATGGGCGGCATAAAAAGTATTCCAGACCAGATGACTGACAACAAAACCGATAAAAATGATAACGGCACTGATCTCTGCAGCTCCGCCAAGTTGCGAAAACTGGAGAATATAAAAGAGTGCCGCAACGGGTGGACCAACCAGCAGCCATGAACGGTATTTACCCCATTTCATGTTGCTTTTTTCTAAAATGACCCCGGCGGTGGGTACTGCCAAAATATCAGCAATACTGGTTGCCAGCAAGATGGTGCTAACTAATGCCAGTGGTATTTTGGCAAAATCAGTAAGGAAAGCTGCGAAAAACATAACTTCGATATTGACCATAGTCTGAAATCCAAATGATGGCAATCCGTAAAGATTAATGGCAGACTTTTTTAATGGCTTGTTCATAATTCTTACTCCTTCTTAGTTTAATACTTAATAACAATAACAAGATAACAATGACAATTCCTTCTTAAATGACTGTCCGCAGTTCATACCTGAACAGTCAGTCCCCATATTCCGACAATTAACGCTTGTTTAATTTATCCAGTCGTTCCTACTCCCGGGATTTATTTTGCACTGTGCTTTCAGTTTAGCGTGCAATCCTTTCGATAATGCCTTTCTTCATTATTAAAACACCCCCAGGGAGGCCCTAAAGATTCTCTGACTCCTTGTGCTTTTCGTAAACCGTAAATAAAATTGTAATTACTATTGCTTTTTCAACATCATTGTACTTGTATTCATTAAGACTGTCAATGGTTTTTTTAGTAAATTTTAACATTTAATCTATTTGCAATGGTTCTGTACTCGTTTACTTTTTATTTTTATTTGATAATTTATGTTTTTTTTGTTATCCCCCCAGTTATTAATCCTGCTGTTCCGTCATCCATCAATTACTGATTATTATCTTTTTCATTTTTTTACAAAATATGTCCACTCAATTTTTGCGCAATAATCAAAAATTGAGTGGACATACTTATGGCTATCTCCCCTGATCTGAAGAAAAGCTACTGCCTGTATCTAATATTCCCCGAAAAACATATATTAAACCTCTTTTCCCGCTTTTCCTGACACCTAATTTATTCCCAAACAAAAAGAACCTCCTGAGAGGTTCTTTTTGTTTGACTTATCTTGTCTTTCGATGACACCGACGGCTGTTTATATCTGTTTAACCAACTGAATTCCTCAAGCCACGGTACGCTGCGATGATTTTATTTTGTCAACGCATACATGCAGGAATCCTGGAGTTTACCATTTTTATAAATACTCTTCTGGAAAATACCTTCCAACTCAAATCCGGCTTTCTCGATGGTTCTTCTGGCCTTCTGATTTTCAGCAAAGGGGCGGGCATAAATTCTCACCATATCTGACTCCTTAAAAGCATTTTCGCAGATTTGCTTAATCGCCTGAGTCATGATCCCCTTTCCCCAATAGGGTTCGCCTAACCAAAATCCCAGTTCTCCGCTTTTGCAACTAACATCTTCCTGCATCAGCAGGCTGATTGCTCCGACTGGTGAATCGTCGATTGTGATCGCTTTGTTCAAATGCTTTCTTTTGTTTTGGTGAATACTCTTAGTAATAAAAAGATGAGCGTCGTCCAGAGTATAGGGATAGGGAAATGTGTTTCTCAGATTTCCGGCTATCTTCTCATTATTGGCCAGGGGCACAATGCTTTCCGCATCACTTAATTTCCATTCTCTTAGTCCAAATTCCATTTTCTTGACCTCCTTTAATCATTGCCACGCATTTTTTTGTTAAAACCTAATTTGTGCACGTTTGTTTTATAATTTTCATAAGGTTAACATCTTCCGTTATTTATGTCAATATTTTTTCTTTCTGTGGCAATATATTGCATTTACTTGTTTGTTATTTCTCAAACAAGTTACTAAGCAAGAAATATATTGTTCGTTATTTAACAAATCATTTTAAAAATGAATCGCGTGATTTTGATGATTATTATTCGGGTAACCTTAATATCTTTGTAGACGAATTCAATTAAAAGACAGAGTGCTTTTTATCCTGCTTCTGATATCGGTCGCCGATCTTTTTAATTTTTTTATCTATTCCCAAAAATAAATGCACCTGTTTAATGATCTTGATGTTTAATATTCGCTTTTATCCATCACATTGACAGCTGGACTCTAATCACGATTGACGAATCAATTTTTCTATATAAAACCCCTGGACAGGCAATAGATTAAATGCATTTAAATAAAAAAGCAGCCTTAAAACGACCCTAAATTACGATCAAAATTTAATTTTTCTGGTGCTTAAGGCCCAAATTTCTTAACATTTAGAATCTAAACAAGTTAATAATTAAGCATTCTTTAAGCTATTTTTATAAAAAAGCATGCCTGTTTCTAATTCAATATCGGCTGAGCTACTCTGATTCTGATCATTTGCCCAGCCTATTGCTGCGGCAATAGTCACCGATTCATCCCGATCATAAACTGGCGGCAAATCTGCTATACTTTCTCCGCCTTTTAGCATAAAATTGAAACTATCAAAGCGCTATCAAAAAAAATTACAGGTGAAACGATGATCAATCAACCCGAAATAAAACTATCCGTTCGAAATCTGGTCGAGTTTATGCTCCGTTCCGGAAATATCGACTCCCAATTCATCAGCAACGCCAGCGCTCTGGAAGGAACCCGAGCCCACCAGAAGGTTCAGAAGGACAATCGGGACAAGGGCTATACCCCCGAGGTATCGCTAAAATACAGCTTCGCCTATGAAGGTTTCAACTTCCGGATCGAAGGCCGGGCCGACGGCATCATCGCCAGCGCGACCGGGATTATTGTCGACGAGATCAAGTCTACTAACCGGCTCCTGGAATCCATCGACGCCGATTACAGCGAAACCCATTGGGCCCAGGCCAAATGCTACGCTTTTATTTACGCCGTCCAGAATGAGCTGCCGGAAATCAGCGTTCAGTTGACCTATTTTCAGTTGGACAGCGATGAGATCAAGCAGTTTCTAAAAGTCTTTAACCAAGCCGAACTGACCACTTTCTTTTACGAGCTGATCGATCAGTACCTGATCTGGGCCCGTCTGACCAGCGACTGGGTGGCGAAGCGAAATACTGCCATCAGGGCTCTGGATTTTCCCTTTGCAAGCTATCGCCGGGGCCAACGGGAACTGGCGGTGGCGGTTTATAAAACCATTGCCGAACAGCAAAAACTGTTTGTTCAGGCTCCTACCGGAATCGGGAAAACGATGTCGACCCTATTTCCCGCTATCAAATCAATGGCTGAAGGGCATACGGCCAAAATTTTTTATCTGACCGCCAAAACCATTGTCCGGGAGGTAGCCGAGGAAGCCTTTGCCAAAATGGCGGAGCAGGGGCTGGCTTTTAAAAGCGTCACCCTCACCGCCAAGGATAAAATCTGTTTTCAGGCCGAAACCATCTGCGATCCCGATCACTGCGAGTACGCCCGGGGTCATTTCGATCGGGTCAACGGCGCTATTCTTGATCTGCTGGAGCAGGAAAACCGCCTGACCCGGCCACTCATTGAAGACTATGCCCACAAGCATCAGGTCTGCCCCTTTGAATTTTCCCTGGATTTAACGCTCTGGTGTGACTGCGTGATCTGTGATTACAACTATGTCTTTGATCCCCGGGTTTATCTCAAGCGCTTTTTTACCGATAACGGCGGCGACTACACCTTTCTGATTGACGAGGCCCACAATCTGGTGGACCGGGCCCGCTCGATGTTTTCGGCGGAGCTTTATAAAAAACCATTCCTGGAGCTGAAGCGCCTGTTTAAGGATAGCGATCCCGGCATCGCCAAGGCGTTGGGGAAACTCAATACCCATATGATCGGGCTACGGAAACTGGCTGAGACCAGCCAGCATTATCGCCAGTCGGAGGCGCCCAAAGATTTTTTACCGCTACTGCTTACGTTTATTAATCTGGCTGAAGCATGGCTGGTCAAAAACGAGGGCAACGACTCCCACGAACAGTTGCTAGAACTGTATTTCAACGCCCTGACCTTTATGCGTACCGCCGAGTTTTACGACGACCGCTTTCTGACCTATGTGGAAAACGGCAACGGTGATACCAAAATAAAGCTCTTTTGTCTGGACCCCTCCCACCTGCTGAACGAAGCCATCAAACGGGGGCGGGCGGCGATCTTTTTTTCCGCCACGCTGTCGCCGCTGGACTATTTTGCGGAAATTCTGGGCGGCGACCCCGACAGCTATAAGATCAGCCTGCCCTCGCCCTTTGATGTCAAAAACCGGGAACTGCTGATCGCCGATACCATCTCCACCACCTTCCGGAACCGCGAAAAAACCTACCCCGTCATTGCCGACCGGATCAAAACAGTATTGGCGCAACAACCGGGCAACTATCTGGTCTATTTTCCCTCTTATAAATATATGAACGCAGTGTTTGAGATTTTTAGCGCCAGCTACCCGGAGGTCGCCACCATCCGGCAGGCTCCGGAAATGAATGAGGAGGACCGGGAGCTGTTCCTGGCTCAGTTCCGACTGGCACCCGGTGCTGCCCCGGCCGGGATGCTGGGCTTTGCGGTGCTGGGCGGGATCTTTTCCGAAGGCGTGGACTTAAAGCACGAGGGCCTGATCGGCGCCATTATTGTCGGAGTGGGTCTGCCCCAGATCTGTTTTGAGCGCGACATCATCCGCGATTATTTTAATGAGAAAAACCACGCCGGCTATGAATATTCCTACCTCTACCCCGGCATGAACAAGGTCCTCCAAGCCGCCGGACGGGTGATCCGGACCGAAACCGACCGCGGCGTAATCGTCCTGATTGATGAACGCTTCAGCAGCCCCAGCTATCGCCAGCTGTTTCCCCGGGAGTGGTTTCCCCATCGCCGGATCCGAAATGCGGCCGAGCTGGAAAAAGCTTTGCAGGATTTCTGGGCGATGGCTGAATCGCAAAATTGACAAAAAAAACACCTGCTGTCGCACTACGACAGCAGATGTCTGATGACCATGACAGGATGATAAAAAATCAGCCGTGGTCCGCTAAAACCCATCACTTTTCGAATCTTCGCCTGATTCGCCTGATTATAGCAGGGGCTTGGACAGTGATTGCAAAAACCCTTGTTTGCACCATAACGGCAATGATCCAGACGGTTCAAGGCATAGTTTAACAGGGCCCGGCACTCCTCACACAGATCTTGTGATCGATGTTTTTTTCGGCAATAGATTTTTATCATCACGATGAGGATTCTTTTTTCTTTATCTATTTTTCGCATCCGGCTTTATTCCCTATCTTTCCTTGCCTTCGACAAACCATTTGGGTTCTTCATAATAGAGACAGACTTCCTTATTCTGGATCCGACAGGTATAACGAATCCCCTGTCCGCCGACCTTCAAGGAAACCCCCGGGCGCATATCCAGAACCCGGTCAATGTCAAAAACCCGACCGTCCTCCCATAACACCTGGAGGGGAATAATTCTGCCATCTTCTTCAAATTTTGCAATCACCTGGACAAATTTTTTTATCGCCATTCTCTAACACCTCCTTTAAAAATAACCAATCGGATGGATGATGTGATCTTTTTTGGGGTCCAGACCGCTCATCGAATCGCCGATGGTGACGGCTCGCCGCAGGGCCAGATTACCAAAACGCTTGCGCAAGTCATCGACCGTCTCATCAAGCCGGGCCTGCCGAACCCGAACTTCTTCATTGCCGAACAGATCGAGCTGAATCGGGGTTGAGTCCGGCACCAGATCGGTGACCCGCACCCCCATGGAGCGGATATCCGAGCTAAAATCATAATTTTTTTCAAACAGTGCGATGGCCGCTTCGGCGATTTCCCGGGTCAGATTTGAGGGTTTGGCCAGTTTTTGCTGCCGGGTGAAGCTATGCAATTCTTTGTTGCGCACATGGATAGCCACGGTCAGACAATAACAACCAGTTTCCCGTAACCGCATCGCTACACTTTCAGTCAGCATATAGATGATCAATTTGACATCCTTCAGGTCTTTTAAATCCCGGGGAGTGGTGATGCTGTTGCCAATGCTTTTAAGGATCCGTTCGTTGCCGTTATAATGCTCATCAAAGGATTTGACCGGGCTGTCATCCAGACCATTGGCAAACCGCCATAACACCGCCCCTATTTTACCAAATTGAAGCACCAAAAAATCAAGGGATGTTTCGGCCAATTGTCCGATCGTGTAAACGCCGTATTTTATCAGCTTTTTCTTGGTGGCCGGACCCACATAGAGGAGATCTCCGACTTCCTGCGGCCAGATAATTTTTTTATAATTATCCCGGGTAATCACGGTAATGGCATTGGGTTTCTGATAGTCTGAGCCAAACTTGGCAAAGATCTTGTTCCAGGAAACCCCGATCGACACGGTAATCCCCAGTTCTTCCTGAACATCCCGGCTGATTTTTTCGGCGATGGCCAAGCCGCTACCGTGAATCCGGGCACTAGCGGTGACGTCGAGCCAGGCTTCATCGAGGCCGAAGGACTCCACCTGATCAGAATAACGGTTGTAGATCTTCCGGACCAGCCGGGAAAAGCGCAGATACAATTGATAATTGGGGGGCATCACCACCAGCCCCGGACATTTTCCCCGGGCCTGCCATAACGCTTCCCCGGTTTTGACCCCAGCTTCCTTGGCTTTCTGGTTTTTAGCCAGAATAATCCCATGGCGTTTTTCCGGATTTCCGCCCACCGCCACCGGGAGATCTCTGATTTCAGGATGATATAAACATTCTACATTGGCATAAAAGCTGTTTATATCCGAGTGTAAAATAATCCGTTCCATGACTCACCTGCTTAATCCAGCCCCTTCTAAATTAGTACATATGTTCTATCGTTATTCTATACCCACCGACGCTCTTTGTCAATGACTAAATTCTTAACCTCATCCGCGGAAATTTTTTCTTCATAAAAAACAGGACCAGCGCATTTACTGGTCCTGGAGAGAGGGGTTAGCTGTAGGTGGCATAATACTCAGCTTCGGCCTGCTGGGCTTTCTGGTTGCCGACGCCGCAGCGGGGGTTAAGCAATGAACAGTTTTTACCGCAACCGCCGCAACGCAATTGGGACATAAATTCGCTGAGGCTGGGGACATCGGGTTCGGGTTCGGTGACTACCGGTTCCGTGACGGCCGGGGTTGCTTCGACTAGCGCCGGGGTTTCGACTGGTGCCGCCGCCACAACAACCGGAGTTTCCGGTTCCACAGCGATTGCCACCGTCGTTGTTTCAGGCACAGTCGCAGTGACCGTTTCGGTGGTTACTGCGGCCACACTGGCGGTATTGGCCGCGACTGTTGTGACGGTACTTTCGGTTTCACCATCCGCCACAGTATTCTTGACCACAATTGCCGGGGGAATTTCCACCTGGGCGGCCAATACCTGTTCATAGCTGCGGTAGGTCGTGGCCACCACCCCATAGACAATCAGCAAAGCCGCAATGGCCGCACCGAATTGCTTAATAATCTTGATTTTCATTTAAACACCTCGTTTTTAAATACCTTCTCATATCAGATTGAACATTGCCCCGACGGAAAACAGGGTTAATAATACGTAACTACCGAGCCGAAACCACTGCAGCTGCTGGGGGATTTCTTTGACAATCGCTGCTGAAAGGACCCCCGACAGCAGCACCATCAGCAGCACCGGGGTCAGGGTGCTGGCGGCGGCAAACACGCCGCCAACCAGAGCCGCAGTGGCAACCGGCAAAGTAACCGCCACCCCCATCATCAGCAGTAACGGGGCACAGGGGGAGGCTCCGTAGGCAAATCCAGCTGTAAACAGCGGAATCAAACCTTTTTTTTCCTCCTTTCGTTCTTTTTTTCCCCCCGCACAACCGGAACAGTTGCCGACAGACTGGGGCTTTTTAAAATCCATCAGCCATTTGACAATCAGCACTAACCCCAGGGCGACCATCGCCAGCTCCATAATCAGACTCAGGTTGACCCCGAACACATAACCAGCGGCGTCAATAAACTGACTACCAACCAACGCCGCCAGGGTACACAACAGCACCACTGCTGCGATTTTGCCAATAAAAAAGCTGAGAAATGCAAGCAGTGATTTTTTCATCCCGCCGGCGTGGGTAATGATGTAGCTGGACAAAAAGACTGTAACCACCGGACTGCAGCAGGTGCCGCAGCCCAGCCCTACCGACAGCGCTGTGGCCAGCACTGGAATCAGTAATGCAACTGTCATCATCAGGCCCTCTCGCTGGCAATCAGCGCCGCCCCGATGGCCCCATTAAACTGCGGATATCTGGCCACATAGACATCACGCATCATCTCTTCTTCAAAAGCTTTGTGGACCCCGATGTTCAGGGCACCGCCGCCAGTCATCAGGATGTCGCCGCCTTTTTCGGCTTTTTTCATCATTTTAATGATCCGTTTGGCCATCGATAAATGCATCCCCGCCAGTATATCCCGACGGTCATATTTCCGGGCCACCAGCGAGACCACTTCCGACTGGGCAAAGACCACACAGGTACTGTTGATGTCACAGGGCGCTTTGCTTTCCAACGACAGCGGGCCGACCTGATCAATAGTGGTTTCCAGGATCTGGGCAATGACCTCCATGAATTTACCGGTGCCGGCAGCACATTTATCGTTCATGGTAAAGTTTTTGACAGCATAATTTTTGTCAAGATAAATGATCTTACTGTCCTGGCCGCCAATATCAATGATCATCCCTGGCCGGTAATCCCGGGGCGCAGTTAAACGCACCCCATAAGCATGGGCAGTGATTTCCGAAATATCGTCATCAGCGATGTCAAAGACCTTGCGGCTGTAACCGGTGGCCATGGTATAGCGTACTTCAGCACGGCTGATCCCCCGGCGGCTACACATTTTTTCAATCAAGGCACTGGCTGAGGCATTGTTATCAATCCCGGTATTGGTGACCATCGCATCGACCACCTGGTTCTGACAGATCAATGCCGCCTTGGTATAAGTTGATCCACCGTCTAATCCGGCGTAATAATTTCTGTTCATGTTATTCTCCTGTTTTCTCGTCTCGTTCAAAACCTAACCCCGTACCGACCACTTATTACATGATGTTGTCCGCATTGCAGCAAACAAAAGCTTAACAATTGGTCGGGACAGCCGTTCAGCGTTATCCTGTCAATCGGCTATTTCCGCTTTTTTCGGCCGCGCGGCCAGATCTTTCAGTTTGATCAGCTCAATAAAGGCCTCGATCCGGATCCGCAATTGTTCAATATCTTCCTCATTATAATCACTTTCGACTCGGACCACCGGAATTCCCAGTTTACCTAGCTCGTCTTCGAGGGTCTGGTACTCAAAATCGTAAACCAAACAGCCCCGCAAAACGTGGTACACCACGCCCTGAACCTGGTGGTCGGCTATCATCTGTTTGATCCGGTAAATCCGCTGGTCATTGTCGACAAAGGTCGGACAAGTGCAAGGCCGGGTGTAGCGGTTGGCCAGGGAGCGCATTAAACCGTCAAAGCTTTGATCCACCACGACGGTGGGATCATAAATCGAACGCTCGCCCATACAGGTTTCGTCCCCCACCAGAATGCCCCCGGTTTCTTCAATGAGCAGCGGAATTTTGATGTTCGGGAATATAATCGGTGACCCGGTAACCATAATCCGGGGCTGCTTGTCTTTACTGACAAATTGCCTGTCTTTTTTGCGCCGGGCCAATTCCCGGTTAAGCAGGTGCAGCTGCTGACTCCACTGTGCCACCGGCATGTACGAAAAAGCATTCATTAAAGCCATCGCATGGGTCCCTTTTATTAAGGCCGGAACGTGCTTTTTGTAATCATTGAATTTCGACATTTCGTACTGGGCAAAACCCATCTGATCAATGCTTTTGGCCAGACCCTGATAGGTAATGGTCTGGCCGGTGACCGCTTCCAGCTCCGGAATCAGCTGGTAGAGTTCCTGAACATACTGCTCCATATCGGTGTCATCACTTTTAGACGTCGGCACGTGCAGCGAATAAGTTGGGACCATTTCTTTTAACATCCCGGCCATTTTCTTTTTGCAGTCACAGGTGATCGGCACCACCATCAGGGCGCAGTCTTCGTAAATCGGCATTACTTCCATGGCCTGGAAACCCATCACCGCTTTGATCAGCGGACAGGCATCCCGAGGCACCAGATCGTCGCCAATCGCAAAGGCGGTATAACTGCCGCTGCATAATTTTACTGGCTGGGCTCCGACGGCGTAAATCAGTTCATGAGGCACCATCACACAATAGGTGCCGACAATTTTTGTTTCGGCCGCTTTTTCGACATTTTTCATCTCAACATAGATGTCTCTGAGAACCTTGAAAAATGGCTGCATGGCTGCTGGCGCGCCGGGTAATTCTTCCAGTCGCCGCAGATATTTACCCGACACCTTGGTGGCTTTATCAATAAAGCGCTGGCGTTGCCGTTGTTCCATGGCCGTCAGCTCTTTTGTTTTGTTTTCAGCGACGCCGTTAGGATCGGCTTGATTGTCTTCCTGACTATTTCTCTTATTCTTGATCAGACTCATTTTTTTCTCTTTTCTTAATAAAACGTTTCAATTTCTTTTCGGTTTTTTTATGACCGGACATAAAGGTCTTACGGGACGCCCGGTAAAATTTCAAGCCGCCGAAACTCATCGACAGTGCTTTGTTTTCCGGGCATTTATCGATGCATTCGCCGCACATAATACAGTCGACGGTGGTAACATCGGTCTTTTCCCGTTCGGTATAGATGGTTTTAATCCCCATCGGACAGGCTTCGTAGCAGGCCCCGCATTCGGTACAGGCCTGACAGTCTTTTTTAATGCGAAACAGCGAAATCTTGTGTCCCAACCCGATTAAATAACCGAGCGGGCAAATATTGCAGAAAAACCGACGTTTGAAAAAGCTGCCGATAAGCACTATGATCATGAAGAAGCCCCCTAAAAAAAGCGACACCTTAAAGCCGGCAAAGGCCGGAGACACGGTAATCGCCGGGCAAATGTCACAAAAATTGCCGCCGACAAAACTAAGTCCCAGAAATAACAGCAACAGCGTCCATTTGATCGGTTTTAAACGGCTGTAAAGTTTTTCGTTTAAGGACAATCCTTCAATTTTTAGACCCTGCCGGGTTTCGTGGGTGAGATCCTGAATCAGTCCCATCGGGCACAGGAAGCCGCAGATAAAGCGGCCCAGAACCACAATTGAGAACAGCAGCGAGGCCAGAAAGATGCCAATCTCAGCCCAGCTCATATTGACCAGGGAATTTAAATGGGCCAGGGTATAACAACTGCTGGCAATCAGCTGATCCTGATTGATGGGACAGGCAAAAATCGGAATTTCGATATTGCCAACCCATTGGCCCAGCAGTTTACCGCCATAGATCAAGGCAAAGAAGCTGACAATCATGGTGCTCCAGCGTATCGTCATGAATCCGAATTTCCGCTGACCCTTCATCGTCCCCACCGGCCCCAAGCTCATTCGCCCATTGGCAAAGCGGCCCATTACCGGATCTTTTGTGACAATCCGGCGGCGCAGCCATAGACACAGGATGATGCCGACGGCCGAAAGCAGTACAATGATCATAAACGGCGTCAATGCCGCCAGATATCGGTTGGAAAACAGAGTGTTGTCTTCAACCTGATAACTCATCTGATAGACGTTGTCACCATTGTCTGCGGCATAGGTAACCGTGATGCCGCTGCGAATATCCAACAGTGACAAGCCTTCAATAACCCCCTCGCTATTGGTAGTTACCTGGCTTGTCCCGCTTCGCTGCGAGGTTAGCGTCACGGCTTGATCGGCCAGAGGCTCACCATCAAACTGCACACTGACTGTTGTCCGATCGGTGAAAATAATTTCCAGCGGAAACAGTTCATGTTCAAAGGTCGGCGGATTAGGCATATAACCTTGGGTAAATTCCATATCGGTTTTGGCTGCCAGATAAAGGGCTTCGGCGGTGCCATCACCATCAAGATCGGTGCTTTGTTGCGGCAGGGTGGCAATAAAGCTACCTAAATAATCCGGGCTCATCACCGCCATATTATCGGCGGTCATTTCGGTAACCCCGTTAACACTGAGCGCATAAATCATTGCGGCAGCTGCGTCCTGATTACTAACGGTGTTTAAAGTAACCTGGTTATTGTCATAACTGAAGTATAGCCTGCCGGTAGTGCTGGTCTGTTTGGCTTCCGCCTCGGCACTGACTGCGGTGGTCATCGTGTAGCCGCTGGCATCAGTACTGAACTGATAAAACACCAGATTATAGGCAGAGAATGACAGCAGCGTCAGCACTACGCAAACGAGCAAGACCGCAGGGGTAAATATTTTTTTCATAGTGAGATCGTTTTTTTTCATACGGCTCTTTTTTCCTCACAATAGCGATTATGGGCTAACATTTCCATAAATGCTTCCATTCTGATTCGTAATTGTTCCACATCCTGATACTGATAATCGGTTTCCAGCCTAAATACCGGAATATTTGCAGTTCCAAACAGCTGTTCAAAACGTTCCAGTTCAAAATCATATTCAATCTGGCCTTTCAGCACATGAAAGACCACCCCTTCAATCCCACCCTGCTCCAGATACCAGCGGGCACTCTGATAAAGCATCTCATTCTGGGCGTAGGCGGCTGAGCAATCATAGCGGTAATGGGTCTCGATGATGGCGGAAAAGGGATCTCGCTTACTGGCTTTGTGGCGGGTGCTGCTGGCGTATATTTTTTGAATACTGCTGTCCAGAGTGGCCCCGATTGTAAGACTAATGTCGCCAATCAGAAAGGGAATCTTATAATTGGGTAACACCACCGGTGAGCCCATCAATAAAACTTTGGGCTTGCTTGTGGCGGCCGCCGAGATCACCTGGCGGTTGGCCAGCAGTTCCAGATTCAGTTTGCGCAAATGGCCGCACCAGCCTTTGAGATCGGTGGTGTAATAATAAGAATTAAGCACCGCCATCCGCAAGGCGCCGGAGATCAGGCCGTCCTTTTGACGACAGACCTGGATAAAATCGCGCATCAGTTTCCGGGCCGTTTCGACCAGTTGGGTGGCCTGGACGAGGTTCTTTTTCGACAGCCGCCGCCCGGTATGGTCCGCCAGTTTTTCGCCCAGTTGCTCCATCTGACCCTGCCATTTAAGCCCGGCCAGGGGATCGCTTTTGTCCGGGGGAATATCCACGGTGACCACTTTTTTCCCGGCCGCCCGCAGCAGATAGGCCATTTTACGGCTACTGTCACAGGTGATCGGGATGATGATCAGGGCGGCTGCGCCCAGATCAAAGTGATCATTTAACAGAAATCCCAGCATCGAGCGGCTGACCGGATCGGTGTCCCGGGGGACTAAATCATCGGACCAGGCCACCGTTCCCAGACTGCCACCAAGGATCCAAAAGGGTTTGGCCCCGGCGGCATAAATCAGTTCTTCGGGAATACTACTGCCCAGCACCATCACCTGGGGCTGGCGCTTTTTCATATTGTCCGCTTTAAAATAGAGATAGGTTGTATTTAAAAAATAGCGGATCGCTTCGATCTGGCTGCTTTCATTAAACAAGGTTCTCAGGGTGTCCATGTATTCACTTTCATAGCTACTGACCGGTTTGTTTTGGGGCTGATTGACCGTCATCGTCTTACCTCCTAAAGTCATTCAAATTTCAATGTTCGTTTCATGTAGCTATTGTAATATGACAGTTTGTGGATCGTTTGAAGCTTATCTGAAGATTAGGTGAAGTACCCTAGTGATTTGCCGATATTTTCGTAGCAAAAGCGCCGCTTTCGATGCATATTCCTGCTTCTCTCACCTTTTCTTTGCAGCGATCAATTAAATTAAAATAATATTGATTCTAGTTTAAAGTTAATGTAAAATAATATTATTGACAAGATCATTAATTTTGAGATCAATTTATGTCAACACGAGGCCGTTATGAAATCTACCAAAAAGATTTTTCTTCAATTGTTTTTGCTGCTCATTGCCGTTTCTTTGCTGGTTTTTGTTCTTCATGCCCTTTCTGGTAAAACATTAAAGACCATTGAGGCCCGGGCTGCCTACGATGTCAGCTCTGCCAACCGTGGCGACCTCCTGTTTAATGAATTTTATCAGACCTTTTCCCCCAGACAATCAACCGCTTTTCTGGAAAAATTAGGAAAAAGCACCACCGCAGAATCGGCCCAATGGTCGATGGAACAGCTTGGCTCCCCTGACTATCCGGTAAATTCCTATATTATTGAATATGTGACGATTAATCACGCCGGTGAAAAGATACCCTGTTCCGGGGTTGTTCTCATTCCCGAAAAAACCGCTTCAACACCAATGCCGCTACTGGTTTACCAGCATGCCACGATCATGACCAATGGTACCGCCCCCAGTGTCAGTATTCAAAAAGCTTCCGGAGAATCCAATACGCTGGCCGGAGCATTTGCCAGTGACGGATATGTGGTAGCCATTTCTGACTATGTCGGTACCGGCCAACCCAATTGCCTGAGCTATCCCAGCGAGTATTTATACGCTGACAGTGAAGCCGCCAACGGTGTGGACATCCTGATTGCTACCGGTCATTTACTGGATCAATTAAAGTTGTCCACCAACGGTCAACTCTTTTTGTCGGGCTATTCAGAAGGCGGTCAAGCGGTATCAGCCCTAGCGGAGTTAATTCAAAACGACTATCCCCAGTATCCGGTTACTGCCGCCGTGTTTATGGAAGGGCCTTATAACATGAATGCCGCCATGAATAACTTTCTGGAAACCCCCGGTGGTGTCATCATGGACGGCCGGCCGGGCGGCAGCCTGGTTTGCGCCAAAGCGGTTTATGCCTATCAGCAGATTTACGACTGGGGCGCTATGGATACTATTTTTAATAAACCCTATGATACCCGGGTCGAAAAAAACTTCGCCAACCCTACCACCCCGCTGATTGTCCTGGCTGCCAATTATCCCAAAGCGACTGACAACATGTTTACCACGGCTTTCCTGGCCAGTGCCAAAGACGGTGCGGTTGCTGCGGACATTGCCGCGAATAATACCGATGACTGGGTGCCACAAATGCCGGTCACCTTTCTGACCTCATCCGAGGATGGCTTAATCCCGGCTTCAGTAACCGAAAACGCCTATCAAAAAATGCTGGCTGCCGGGGGGAATGTGAAAATGAGCTATACCCAGTATCCTCTCAATCATTTACAAAACTATATGCAGGCCATTGCTCAGTCAAAGACGATCTTTGACAGTTATGTGAACGCCGCCAATTAAAGTAAAACACCAGAGCGGCTGAAATAAGGCTGATCCAGCAATCATTTAAAACGCAAAAGGAAGGGACTATTAAATAGCACCTTCCTTTTGTTTAATTATTTTTGTTTAATTATTTTAATACCCAACCCTGTTTTAGCTACAAACCGATCACTTGGTGCTGATTATCCGGGAAAGCGTTTATCCCCAAACGGACCATTTTCGGTCCCCGTTTAATTTATTCATCCTGGCGATAAAGTAAACAGCGATCGCTGAATCCGGCTGGCGGGATGCCCAGACCCTGATTCAGTCGGGCCCAATAATTGACACTGGCAATGGTACTGGCCAACATCACAATTTCGGCTTCCGTAAATTCACGTGTCAGGTTTTTAATGAATTGATCGGACAGATCCGGCGGCGTGCTTGACAGGCTGATGGCATACTCCAGCGCCAGCAGCTCACGCAGGTTGAAGCTATCAACTGACTGGACCGCCCGATGCCCCTGTAAAACGGCCAGCTCTTCGTCGGTGATGCTATTCTTGACGATCCCGACGGCGTTCATGTCAATGCAGAATGTGCAGGAGCAGATCAACGAGGCCTGAAGTCTGACCAGATTGAGCAACCGCCGCTCCTGCGCGTTCTCCCCTTTTGCGGTCATCATCTCCAACACCCCGGACCCGATCGCGGCGCGGGGATACCAGGTTAACAGCCGTGCCGGCAGCCGGTCTTTGCCGGTTTCTTTTTTGGCGATAAACAAGCCGATCCGCAGCAATAAGGGGATTTTTATCGGTGGTTTAATCAATGGTCTGGGGCTTTGCTCCGTGTTAGCCCATGCTTTTTTTGCCGTGCTTGTCATGGCGCACCTCCGTTTATTTCTTTATTGACTGTATACCATTATTTTAACTACTTAAACGGTGCGCCAGGACCAGCGAGAATGGCTCACAAAATTTGCAACACTGCAAGCCTTACTCTTTTCAGTCAGGCTAAGGATTCAAAAGATCGTAAATTTTCCGGCTCGGCGCTGATCAGTTTTGAGGTGTTTAACCTGCGCTGGTTTACTTGCCGCTGCCAGCTCTTATCTTAAATGGCTTTTTATTTCCATTGACAAGGCAAAGCTTATTCTGATAAATTTAGCAGAACAAATCTCAATTGCCGGAGGAACCATTGATTTTAAACAGACTTTTTGAAACCGAACAGCTTGAACTTGAAAAAATGTTGGATGACTTTTGCAATCTGACCGGCCTGGCCGCCGTCATTACCGATAAAAAAGGCAACCAGCTGTCAAAGCTGTCAAATGCTTCCGAATTTTGCGCGATGATGCGCACCCAAGGCGATTTATGCTGTCGTTCTGACGGCATTGGCGGAAAGATCGCCGCTAAAAAAGGTGACATCAGTATCTATAAATGTCATGCCGGCCTGGTCGATTTTGCCGCGCCGATTTTTGTCAACGGCCAACATATCGGCAATATCCTGGCCGGCCAGATCATCACCAACACCCCCTTAGAACACGATTTGACCCAGATTACCACCAACACCCTCTGCATTGTTGACAGCGAAATGAAAGCAAAATACGCCGCCATCCACTGCATGGATCATGAAACCATCGCCAAATGTTCGCGGATTCTGGATATCCTGCGGAAATACATCAGCGAGCGGGTCATCGTCCGGCAGCAGGAGCATCAGGTGCTCACTACCCCGGCTGCCGATCCCGATGCCGATTTGCTCAAAAATCTGGCAGCGATTGTGACCGGTATGAAAAAACTGGAATATGAAAACGCCAAGAAACGGTTACTCTATCTGGTCAAAGACTTTTATGAATGGAACAAAAAAAGCAAAGCCGCTTTCCGCACCCAGCTGATGCTGGCCTTTACCGAACTGGAGTTAACGCTTCCTGATGAGGCGGCCGTCAAAAACTATCACAACAGTTTGTTTCGGATGTATCCCGAGTCCAGCGCCTATTTTCTGAAAGTCTTTGATATGCTGTTTGAAACCATCCTTCGGGAAAGAGCTTTTCCGGTTGACGATCCCTTTCTCTATTCATTGGCCTACCTCCAGCGCTTTTACTATCAAAAAATATCAACTCAGGAAATCGCTGATTACATGAACCTTTCACCTGACCACTTCGCCCGGCTGTTCAAGCGAAAATATGGGATCTCGTTTACCGACTTCCTGATTCAAACCCGGATTGAAGCCTCCAAAGCCTTATTAACCCAGACGCCGTTCACCGTCACGGAAATTGCTCTGGAACTTGGCTATCAGGAGCCGAATTACTTTACCCGGGTATTTAAAAAAATCGTCGGCATTCCCCCCAGCGAATATCGGGAAAAGTATGCCATTAATTAGTCTGCTGCGTGTAGTTGCTAAATTTTGCTGATTTTATTCAAATAATATCCCTGCGAACGGATTAGTGTAGACTATTGCCGTGATTTTTTATGTCATTGTCGATTTGAGTTTGTTATGATATTGTCAATTCAAATCAAAGGAGACAAACATGGCAACAAAAATTGTAATCAGTCCTGGAAAATATATTCAAGGACCGGGAGAAATGAAAAAAATTGCAACTTATGCAAAGGATTACGGTCAACAGGCTTTTATCATCGCTGATGCATTCGTAATGAATATGACCACTGCAACCCTGGCCGAAAGCTTTGCCAATTCGACCATCAATTACACCGCGGCAAAATTTAACGGTGAATGTTCCAAGCCGGAAATCAGTCGCCTGCAGCTGCTGGCACAGGATAGCCAGAGCGATTTAATTATCGGTATTGGCGGCGGAAAAACCCTGGATACTGCTAAAGCGATTGCCTTCCACATGAAAAAACCGGTGATGATTGTCCCAACCATCGCCTCAACCGATGCCCCCTGCAGCGCCCTGGCAGTATTGTATACCGAAGAAGGGGTTTTTGACGAATACCTCTTATTACCGACCAACCCCACCGTTGTCCTGATGGACACCGAAATTATTGCCGCTGCTCCAGTGCGCCTGCTGGTCTCGGGCATGGGTGATGCTTTAGCCACTTATTTTGAAGCCCGGGCCACCTATCAGGCCAATGCCACCACCATGGCCGGGGCCCAACCAACCGATGCGGCGATGGCGATGGCTGAACTCTGCTATCGCACCCTGTTGTCCGACGGCTTAAAAGCCAAATTGGCGGTGGAACGCAATGTTTCCAACATTGCCGTGGAAAAAATTATTGAAGCCAACACCTTTTTAAGCGGTATCGGTTTTGAAAGCGGCGGACTGGCCGGGGCTCATGCCATCCACAATGGTTTAACGGTGCTGGAAGATTGCCATCACCTCTATCATGGCGAAAAGGTGGCTTTCGGCACCCTGACCCAATTAGTGCTGGAGAATGCGCCACTGGCCGAAATCAGCGAAGTTCTGGATTTCTGCCGCAGCGTTGGCCTGCCAACCACCCTGGCCGAACTCAATGCCGAGCAGGCAACGGAGGCACAACTGCGTGAAGTTGCCGTGGCGGCTTCGGTTGCCGGTGAAACGATCCATAACATGCCCTTCCCGGTCACCGCAGATGATGTCTATGCCGCCATTGTCACCGTTGATCAATTAAGCCAGACCTTGTAAAAAACACCCCATATTATCCCCATTATCTAACATCTGGAAAAGAGGCTACATCTTGCGATGGCCTCTTTTTTCCCTGTAAATTCCCGGTCTGATTGATAACCGTATTTAAAAAAAGGAGCGAAAACCACTATGAGCAATGACCGCCCTAACCGACTCTTAGCTGACCTGGCCAATAAATTAAACCTTACCTGTCTGACTCAAATAAAGCATGACCGCTACGCTGTCGATATCTTAAAAGAACTGCTTGAAATCGACAAAGCCATTTTCGCCGTCCAGGAATGGAATGACGCCTATCGCTATTTCTCCGGCCGAAACGAGGGCTATCCCACCGTGCATGAGGCCAGACTGGGATTAATGACATTTTTGAGCAAAGAACGCTGGAGTATAACTAATCAGCATTAACCTTATTAAAATTTTACCGTTAAGGTATTTCTATTTCTATCCATCTATTAATTGGCTATCTAAAAGCTTTTGATAAATGGCCACATCCCGGTCCAGAAACACATTAAAAATAATCCGCTCAAATTTTTCTGCATGCGCCTCCAGAAATGCCCGCACCGTAGCGATGGCAATGGCTGCTGCCGCTTGATTGGGAAAACGGAAAACCCCGGTGGAGATGCAGCAGAAGGCCAGACTATGAACCTGATTTGCTACCGCAATTTCGAGACAGGCGCGATAACTGTTGGCCAGATCCTGTTCCAGGCCCGGTGTTAAGCCATCCTGAACGATGGGCCCAACCGTGTGAATCACATGCTTGCTTGGCAGGTTATAAGCACTGGTTATTTTTGCTGCTCCGGTTGGTTCCGGCATGTTTTGAGCCGTTATTAAAGCATCACAGGCTTCCCGTAACTGAATGCCAGCTGCGCTGTGGATCACGTTGTCAATGCAATTGTGGCCGGGGACAAAACAACCCAGCAGCTGACTGTTGGCTGCATTGACAATGGCATCCACGGCCAGCCGGGTGATATCGCCCTGCCAGAGCGACAGTTTATCGCCAAATGGCCCGGCTGGTCCGCCAATTCGGTCCCGCCACTGGTTCACCGTCTCAATCTCACCGAGCGTGACGATGCCCTTTGCCTGGACTTCCTGCTGCAGCAACTGATCCTGAACCGCAAGAAACGCCGAACTGATTGGCCCCGGCTCACGGACATTCATCAGCGCCCGCAACAGGCTCCGTTTTTCATCATCATCGACCGGTATGGCCAGGTTTTGATAAGCCTGGTTTTCGCGGCCCAGTTCGGTGATTAAATAGGCGAGTGCTTCTGAGCGATTCATTGTTCAGACTCCTTTTTAAGTAAGGTCGTGACGATCGGCCCGATCGCTTCACTAAAGGAAATCGTGCGGTCGGTATTTTCCGCCGCACCCATGGGGTAATCCCGGTTAAAGCGGATCAACGTGGCATGTGGATTCTGGTAGGTCATGGTTTCAAAGGGATAACGGATGATCCCCGGGGTATTAAAGCCCACCCCAAATTCCAGCAGCGTCAGCTTTTTCCCCTGACTGGCACTGAGAAAGGCTTCGTAGCGTTTTTCGGCCGCATACCAGGCCTGATCCTGAACAAAATACTGGTTATGGCGGAGATTGACGTCCATGCTGCCGCCGCAAACCGGACATTTTGGTACCAATTCGGACGGAATTTTGCAATCTGCCGTGGCTGCCAGCATCTTTTTAATCAGCTTGGCATTATCGTATAAGGTATCATGGCAGGCTTTGGCACACTGAATAAAGGCGTAATCGCCCTGGACTTCAAAAACTTTTTCAGCTGGAAAGCCGCCTTTGACAAACTGGCTTTCGACATTGGTGGACAGCACAAAATATTCTTTCGCCCCGGCCAGTTCAAAAATGTCCTGATACAGCCGGGTTGCCGGCATCGCATAGCGGTTGACATCAATATGTCTGGCCCAATGCGCCCAGGATTCGGCCTCCGTTTCAAAGGGATAAAACGACCCGGCGTACATATCCGTGATCCCGTATTTTTCGATGAAATCGGCAAAGTTATCGGTAAACCGTTTGCCGCCGTAATCCAGGCCGGCGGCGGCCGAAAGTCCGGCACCGCCGCCGATTAAAAGATAATCACTGGCTATTATGGCTTCTCGGGCCGCATTGATGCGCTGTTCTAAATTGTTCATTTCTAATCCTCTTAAATTTCTGTGATGGTTTTCTTCTTGTTGATCATTGTCTTTTTTTATTCCCAGAGCGTTTTTTCACCAATGGGACAGCAGGCCATGCAGCGGTTGCACTTCACAATACTGTGGGCGGCGATGCTTTTCTGATTGTTTAAGTTCTCCCGATAGTCCATACAGCGTTTCTGATCATAACCCGATTGGGTCAAAGCTCCGGCCAGGCAGGCATCGATACAAATCTGACAGTCCCCGCATCGATCGACATCAAAATCCGGGTAGCGGTAATCACCACCCATCAGCGGGGCATTGGAAACCAGATAGCCGACGCAGATGCGACAGCCGAAATGCTCTATGATCAAACGGTGATTTTTGCCCTTAAAGCCCGCCTTGGTCAGGGCCAGGATCTCGGCAAAGTCCGGATCGGGGAGTATCGTGGGCAGTTTTATGGTCACATCATATCCCATGGTTTCCAGTTTGTCACTGAAAGATCGCAAATCGCATTCCACCTGGGACTCGGCCATGGTAGTCTTTTTTTCGCCGAGTGACCCGTAGACAGTCTGCTCCATCAACAGTAACGGTTCAAAAATCGGTGTACCCAGAAAGATCACGGATCTGGCCTCCGGCAGGTCTTTCAAGAAGATGTCTTTTTTCTGTTTATCCAGCTGATCCAGATCAATAACATGGTACAGTGTCATTTTTTCGGCAAAGGCCGCTTCCTGGAGCAGGAAGGTGAGCTCCCGCCGGTTTTGCATTTCCGGGCTCATTTCCCGATATTTTTCGGGGATCTTCAAGTCTTCTTTGCGTCGTTTGGTATGCCATTGTGCTTTCATTTACTTTCCCCTTGTTTAACTTTTTCGAGCTTCGCAAACCAGGTTCCCTGACATTCTTCCTTTTCCCAATGATGCTTTCCTTTGGGACACATCCGCAGGCACATGTCGCAGTCGGTATTGACATAGCGGGTGTGATGGATCTTGTTGGGGCCGCAATTGATCACCGCTTCACACTGGCGGGCATGAAAATAACCGTCCCCCATAATGGCGCCGCTGGTGCAGAACTCCTGACAGACCCGACAGCTGCCGCATTGATTTTCAACCTGGCCCGAATCCGGTAGCAGCGGCGCATCGGTCGCTAAAAAATGGAGGTTCTGCCGGGGCCCGTATTTTTCAGTAATCAGCAGATTACTCTTACCGATGTACCCGATGCCGATGCGTTCGGCAATATTGGCCATCCGCAGGCCGCTCTCCAACATCCCACCGCCGTGCATCTCGCCGCCAAAACTCTGATAGCCTGCGTTTCTGAGAAAAGCCATCAATTTCCATTTGCGGTTCTCCAGTTCGCTGGAAGTCAGCGAAAAGTAGGCCCCGCCTTTGCCGTTATAGACCCAGCCCCGGGAAAAGGGATCGGCCATGCCGCAACCAAAAATCAGCACCGCCTTGGCGCTGGGATAAAGATCCTGGGGTCGTCTGCCCTTGCGGGCGTGCTCATTGATCATCTTGACATCAGCGATGCCAAAAATATCAATCTCCTGGTTTTCGGCATAAGCTTTTATTTCCTTTGTTAATTGGTTTGCTGATTTCATAGCCGCCTCCTTTATATTATTCCGTCAAGAAAAGATTTATCTGCATATTTTTTACTAATCGGTCTTATTAATTCATTATAGAGTGATCGCCGAGTTTTGGAAAGTAGGCACTTTTTTGTAACCATTAACTAAATTAATAATTAAGCATTGTTTAATATTTTGCAGCAGCAGACTCTAAAATTGATTATTTTTTCATTATTATCGAACTTTTTATATAATTAAATTAATACTTTCATCAATGCTAAATTTTAATTGACATTTTAATATCTCCATATTATTATTACCTTGTCAGTCACAGGTACCTATTTTCATATGATCGATTGACTAACTTGCCAAAGTAAGAAAGGGATGATTCCATGAGCGAAAAAAAATATATTCAGTCAATTGAAAGATCAACCATGATCCTGGACTATATTGCCAATCATGGCAGTGCTAAGTTACATGATATCAGCAACGCTGTTTCACTTAAAACCTCGACAACTTTCGGGATCCTGCAGACCCTTGAACATACTGGATATATTGTCAGAACAAATGGAGGGTTAGCGTACACCCTGGGCCTAAATTGTCTGAAGCTGGGTCTTTCTTTTCAAAAGAAATCAGTCATACACCAATCAATCCATGCATTACTGGAAGCCCTGGTCGCTGAAATAAATGAGACTGCTTATTTTGAGATAAAAATAGGCGATCGTTATTACTATCTTGACGTCGTCGTTTCTACCCAATCGCTAAAAGTGATCCCCGATAATGATGATTATATTGATTTACCGGAAAATTCTGCCATAGCTAAAGTTTTTAATGGGATCACAGATAATTTTACTTACGCAACCGATTTGGAAGAAGTTGAAGAAGGCCTTAATTGTTTTGCTGTTCCCTATCGGACTGGTGATCAGCTGATTGGCTGCCTCGTGATGACAGGGCCCAGCTATCGTTTCAATCAAGAAAAGATCGAACAAACCTATCGTGCCTATCTGGAGATTATGGCTCGTCTCGGGCTCACTGCTCACATTTGGTAAAATTAAAAAACTAAAGGAGAAAAAAATGAACAAAAATGTATTTTGGATATTTGAACTTACAATTAAAGAAGGTCAATTGGAAAACCTTAAGGCTTTGATGACGGAAATGGTTGATGCTACCAAAGCCAATGAACCCGGTACCATCGCTTATGAATGGATGATCAACGCCGACAACACTATCTGCCACATTCATGAATGCTATGCTGACTCCGAAGCTACTTTAGCACATTTATCAACCTTTGTTGAAAAATATGCCGGTAGACTGATGGAAACTGGCGATGCAACCCGTTTTGAAGTTTACGGAAACCCAAATGATGCTGTTAAAGAAGCCTTAGCTGGATTTGGTGGCGTGTATATGACCCCGATTGGCGGTTTTGTACGCTAATACTATAAATTTTTAACATCTAATAAACAATCCTGCCTTCGTTAAAGTGAAAGGCAGGATTGTTTATTTTTTCCGTAATTTGATCTCATTTGATTTAATCATTCGAATATGTGAAAATTTTTTAGAGCCTATAAAAGCAATCATTTAAATAGCTGATGTCACTGCTCTTAATCCTTTTTTCCCAGACTCCGCAAAATATAGCACGCGCCATTCAATTGGTTTATCATGCTCATCAAATTGTTTCTGCTCAACGGCTAATATTGGCTCATCTTCCATCGTATCAAGCAATTGGCGAATTTTTCCTTTTGCCAGCTTAGCAATAATATTCAGTGTTTTTGTTGATGCTGTTTTTGGTTTTTTGCTGGAAATATTTCCCAAAAACACCATATCTTTCAAATTTGCTTCAATAATTGGCACCCCACGTAAATAGGGTATATATTTTTCTTCATATACTTTTATGCGTTTTTCACTGAGGTAGACACGTTTTATTTCAATCACATTTTGCTTTGCAGAAATTAGTAATTGCCTACAAACATCAAAATCAGGTTTGATAATATTCATGGAAATCACGCGAACCTCTTCAAATTGACCTCCTTCTCCAAATATTTCGTCAAAACACAAGGTATAGGGGTAGAATTCTTTTTCGCAGACATAATACCCTTTTGAAGGAATCAAATAAACATAACCTTCGTTGATCAGGATCATCAGTGCCTTTTTAATCATTGTTCGGCTCACATTAAATTCAACACTGAGATACTGTTCGGGTCGAATTTTATCGCCAGCTTTAAGCTCACCGCTTTGGATTCGGTTTTTTACTATATCAACAATTTTGAGGAATTCCGGTCGTTTAACCCAAAGTGATTTATCCTGAAGTTTCAAAGTATCCATCCGATCATGACCTTTTATTATCTGCATTCTTAGCGGAAAAAACCTCTATCATCACGTCCATGATCCCGCCACAGACCATGCCTTCTTCTTCTGCAACGGCACCAGTCATGTCGACCGCCATCATCAGAAATCCCCCATTTTCACGGAGCAGATCCCGGGCGGCAATAATGACTTCCCCTTCACTGCATCCGCCGCCGATACTCCCTAGACTTCTCCCATCCCCCCAGATAATCATCTTGGCGCCAGGCCCGCGGGGAACTGAACCTTTTTTTGAGACTACCGTCACAATTGCCCGTTTTTCTGAGTTGTTTTCAGCCAGACTTTTAAGTACTTCAATATCGAAATCAGAATGATTTGTTTTTTTCTTGACTTTTTTTTCACTGCTATGAACTATTCGCTTCACACTGATAATCTCGGCAATAATCGAAATGGCGATTTCTTCTGGTGTAACTGCTCCAATTCGCAATCCGATCGGTGAGTGAACCTGATTGAGCTGTTCCTGACTGAACCCCTCTTCCATAAACTGCTCCATCAAGCCCTTGACCCGACGCTGCGAACCGATCATCCCTAAATACTCGGGGTTGACGACCAGTGCCTGGCGCAGACAAACCGCATCATGGCGATGCCCCCGCGTCACAATCACCACAAAATCAGATTCCATAACTTTCAGGTTTTCAAAACATGTATCGAAGCTTTCACACAAAACTTTGCTGGCTTCTGGAAAACGCACGGCATTGGCAAAGGACGGTCGATCATCAACAACAGTGACCTTAAAACCAATATCAGCACCATAGCGAGCCAAGGGTTTGGCAATATGTCCCCCGCCCAGAATAATCAACCGACCTGCGGAATAAAACGGTTCATAAAGAATCCCATCCCCTGCTTCGGTGTTTAAAAACTCCGGGATACCTTTACTGATGACGGCATCCAGAATTTTTCCCGTTTTTTCGTCTAACATGTTACCATCAAGATCTGCTTCACTCCAGATACTTTTTTCAATTATCTTTTCGCCCGCTTCCCCCTCGTTTTTATATTTGGTGACCATGACCAACTGGTTTTTCTGATCCAGATCAGCCATCAATGCTGCATATTGATTTATCATTTTTAGCTCCTTTCGTTTTTTATCTCAAGACCATTCTCTTGTTTTAATTTCAAAGTATTAGATCAACATCCAAAATAACTTATTTACACAAACAACCACTCATATTACAAACCCATTTATTTGCTTTTATTCGGTCAAGTTCAATTATGCCTGCAAAAGGGACGCTCCATTTAAACATTTCATTGATCGATAGACCCAGTATTTCTCCCAAAATCACCCTGATAACTCCCGCATGTGTCACGATTAATCCAGGATTTACATTGCTTTCCCGAATGATATTATGTAATATTGGTAATACTCTTTGTTTTAATTGATCAAAGCTTTCCCCACCAATTGGTTTATATGTTTCAATTTTCTGTCCCCGCTTTTCATATTCATCCGGATACAATTCTTTTATTATATGAAATGGAAGGCCTTCCCAGACACCCATGTTAATCTCTTTAAATCCTTCTTCAACAACTACCGTCTTTTTTCGATCCCCCAACAGAATTTCAGTCGTATGCAGACATCGTTTCAGAGAGCTGGAATAAATTTTATCGAGTGGCATCTCCTTAAAAAAAGCCTGAAGATTGTCACACTGAATGATTCCTTCCGCTGATAAGGGAAGATCCAGCTGACCGAAGTAATGCTCCGTCAAGCTTTATCCCCTTGACCTCCAATCGTTTTACCATATCCCCGGCTACCCAACTAACCATTTCACTATGCTTTCGGATTTGATCAGGCAACTGATAAAGATCCATGATGGCATAACATTCACAGAGAGTTGGCGCCATTAATCCATCATAATCAAGTAACGCCTGATAGTCTGTCCATGTATCCATATCCATCAGGATGGATTCATCAGCCAGTGCCAAATTCACCGTATCTGCTTCATGGCTAGCCAGTAATTGCTTTAGTCCGCCATCCATTTTATTTAATAGAATGTCTTCTCGGTATTTTTTATCAATCAGCGGCGGATGACCCCGTTCGTCCCTAAAACAGGGATAAAGAATCCCTTTGTTGGATATTTGGAAAGACGCCATCATTGCCTTGATAGTTTCCACCTTGATCAACGGAATATCTACTGGATGAACAAAAAAAGCATCTACATCCATATCCAATTGATTAATTCCCTTTATGATAGAGCTATACATGCCTTCATCATAACGCTCATTGGTCACCAGTTCGAAACTACTCTTTTTAAAATAGGATTTGATCGCTGCGGCCCGGTGCCCCACAATCAGAATAATCTGATCTACGCCAGCCTTTTGATGGGTCATCACAACTCTTTCGACGGCTGTCTGGTTTCCAAATTTCAGCAGTGGCTTAAACCCCTCCATCCGGGATGAATATCCGGCTGCGATAATAATTGCGCCAATTTTTTTCTTCATAAAAGCACCTTTTTTCTACCTTGTTCCGAAAATCCGTTACTGAATTAACGTCTGTCAATAATTTTGCGCTTGATCATGCTGTTGACCATCTGATCCGGCTTAGCGACGTACCCCGGTTCAACTTCAATTTTCATGGTTTTTCCGTCCACTGAAAGAATATCAGTTAGCTTTTGTCTGATCTGCCTAATTTTTTCATCCCGCCGATCCGCATGAAAAAAACTCACCTGAATACTCAAAAGGCTGTCATTTTTCACCGTAACCTGATAATCGAGAATATTTTCATCGCCCAGCAGGGTTTCTTCAAACACATTAAGGTCAATAAATCGATCGTTTGCTAATTTGATCCGGTTCTTCAGTCGTCCCTCTACCTTTTTTAAGGTTCGCAATAACGTTCCGCAAGAACAGGGTGTTGTGGAAAAAGCGCCAATATCGCCGGTCCGGTAGCGGATCAGCGGCATCGCCTGGCGGTTAAAACTTGTAAATACAATTTCGCCATCGTGTCCGTCTGCTACGGGCTGGCCAGTTCCCGGATTAATGATTTCAAAATACAGATCCGCTTCCCGCAGATGATAACCATTTAATGCCGCACACTCGACGCCACCACCATAACCCATTTCGGTCATCCCATAATGATTAAAGACACGGCAATTAAATTTCTTATGCAGTTCAGCCACCATCGAATTTGGAACATAATCTGTACTTAACAACACTTTTTCGATTTGTCCAAAGCACTTTGCCTTGCTACGGCTTAAATAGAGCACCTGGATTGGAATCCCGACAATGCAGTTAATCTGATTTGTAATAATTGCGTGTTCCACGGCATCCAAATCGGTCATAAGACCAAGAATAATAGTGGTCGTTTTTGTTCGCCCCAGGGCTTTTTTCAAAAGATCTCCAATCGAGCCATCGGCCTGTCCAGGCAGCAATACCAGCACCCGGTCGGTCGGATCGGTTAATGACCTCATCCCATAGTCGAAAAAATCAACGGTTTTTTGTAAATCGGCATCGCTGAAAAAAATCCGTTTGCTCTTTCCACTGGTTCCCGATGTATTCAGCGTCACGATCCGGTCGACCTGATGTTGCGGAATACACAAAAAAGAAAAGGGATCCTTTTCAATATCATCAGCCGTCGTAAAAGGCAGCTTTTTAAAATCATCAAGGCATTTGATTTGATGATAATCCCAATTAATAAACTTTTTTTGATAAAAAGAACTGTTATTTTTAGTATATCCCAGAATTTCTACCAACTTTTTTAATTGATATGCCTGTAGCTCACTCTGTTTAACCGATGATAAACCGGTTCTTTTTAAAATCCATTCTTCAATTGGAGTTTTTGGCAAGATTTTGTTCATCAGTTCCTCACTGGTTTCGATAAATGGACTGACCATTTATATTGGTCAGATTATATAAACAAAAGGGGATCAGTTGCCCTTTTGGATTGACAACGTGGATACAACAATCCTTCACCCGCTCGAGATCGACATTCCAGACATCCTGAAACGCCATGGCGGACAAACTAAATGAAGACTGTCTGATTTCATTGAGGATTTCATCCCATTGGTCTTGCTGATGATCCAGTTGCTTTTTTTCTTCATGCTTGTTGATCCTCGGATCCCTGATTATTTCACTGCTGGCCCATTTCTGAGCGACCTGGGCCTTGGTTTTTTGTGCCCCGACTTCGGCATTTTCTACTTTTTCGCAACATTTGGCAGCGGATTGTAATAAGGTCAGCGTCTTGTTTGGTTGCACCAGATAGCTGCCAAGAAATGAGCAACGGGCATTTTCACATCCTGGCGGACTGAAGCCGCTCTTCAAGATTCGCCCCTCTGTCTGCATTTCAATTTGATCCATCAACTCGCCCAGGGTTAGTCGCTTGGCTTCCACCGGTAGACCGGGTATTCGCCCAAAGTAACTCGCCGGTTGAAAGTGAACGCCTTTGACCGTTGGATTCCAGCTTGCCGCAAAATCAATGATACTGCCGATATTATGATCATTGATTCCCCGCACCAGGGTCGGTACCAGCACCACGCCGATGCGATATTTGCGGCAATTGTCCAGGGCTTTGGTTTTTACCGCCAGCAACGATTTTCCCCTTAACTTTTGGAAAATTTCATCTTCAGTGCCGTCAAACTGAAGGAACACCGAATTAAGACCGGCTTCTTTCAAGGCCTTTACATACGCCTCGTCCTCACCTAACCGAATCCCATTGGTGTTGATCTGGATAAACGAAAAGCCCATTTCATGTCCCAATTTGATAATATCGGGCAAATCATCTCTTAAGGTGGGTTCGCCGCCTGAGAGTTGAATATTGCAGTTTCCAGATGTTTGCATCACGCGATTATACATAAATTCCAGTTGTTCCATGGACAGATCATCTTTTATATCGCCATTGGCATCTGCGAAGCAAAATGAACAGCGCAGATTACAGCGCTGGGTGACTTCAATCAAGGCCGTGCAGGTATGCTGCCGGTGCGCCGCACATAAACCGCAGTCAAAGGGACAGCCTTTGTCAATCGACGTATTCGGTCGCTTAATCACCGCCGGTATTTTGGGGCGTACCCATTTTTCTATCGGAATACTGCCACGCCAGAGCAAGGCTTTAAAACGACCGTGCTCCGGACATGATTTTTCCAGATAGGTTTCATTGTCTTTGGTCCAGATGATCGCATTGATTTTTTTCAGGCAAACAGGACAGAGGCTCTCGGTTTTTGAAATAATCCGCTTCATTCGTTTTCCCGAAGCTCTCGATCGCCAAAGGTATAGCCATTTTCATAGAGAATCTCCCCAATCTTATCAAAGCTTTCCATGAGAATATCGCCGCATTTAATCGGATATTCGATGCTACCGTTTCTACTAAATTCACGCACACCGACGATATCCATACACTCGGTGCTTTCAAACCGCCAGTCAAACCATGAAGCAAACTCACGCACCATGCTCCCGTAATTCGCTTCGGAATATTCAGTGGTGGTCCCTTTACCGGCATACAGTCCGAAGATCCCGATCCCGCTGGTCAAAACCCCACAGGTTTTCTGACTACCGCCAATCCCGTTACATAAACCACCCATCACCCGCAAAAGATCAGCGTTCTCCTGCTCTTCCAGATCAAGGGCCAGCTTTAACATGATCTGACTGCAGCAAAAACCCTCTGATACCATCTTAAATACTTCAAATGCCTTATCGTCCAACTTCTTTATACCACCTTTCTTACGATCAACATATAATAACCCGGTTTGCATTTTTTAAGGGCTTCCTGAAAATGAGCGGCGCAGGCCCCGCCGGTTTTCTGCCAAAATATCCCCATCGAACCATACTCAAAAATAATTTTTACCATTAACTGACTTAATCGTTCGCTGTGATCCTCCGATTTGACTACTTCAAAGCCATTTTTGACTAATTGCTGCTTAATATCTTCAAGTCCATAAAGGCCGCGCATACAACTTCTAAAATTATCTTTTTTGACTTCAACAACCAGCTCCGGTTTTCTGGCGTAGACATCGGTGATAAAAAAATAGCCTCCGCTTTTCAAGATACGATGAACCCCGCTTAATACCGTACCGAGTTCATCCATTAAAGAAAGGGTACATTCGGAAATCACCCCATCAAAACTGTCATCATCAAAGGGTAGCATCTCACCGCTGCCAATGTGGTAGTCTCCGTCATCTCCGGTTTCTCGGGCAACTTGAATCAGTTTTTCGGATGGATCGATTCCCACCGACCGGATCCCCAGTTTCTTGTTGAGATAACGCATGGTGGCACCCTGACCGCAGCCAAGATCCAAAATCACTTGATCCGACCGCCATTGACACACCTCAATCCCCCGATCCGTTAATTCAAACCCGCCCGGTCTTAATGTTGTACCTAAAAGCTTTATCATCTCCGGGCTTTCGTAGGCACACTTTTTCTGCATTTTGTTCCTCCTGTCCTTGGTTCATCTTTGCACAATCTATTTGCCAAAGCCGCAATTTGGATAGGTACAGACCTCACAGGAAAGACAAAGCCCGCCCTGGCCCATGGTGGTAAAATCAGTGATCTGTAGTTTTTCATCGGTCATGATTCTCGATAATACCAGATCAAAAATGGTTCGCTTGGCATACATGACACAGCCTGGCAGACCCATGATGGGAATATTCTCTTGATAATAAGCCAGTAAGAACATCGCTCCCGGCAGCACCGGTGCACCATAGGTAATCATCCTGGCGCCGGTATTTTTAATGGCCAGGGGGGTCCGATCATCCGGATCCACACTCATCCCGCCGGTACAGATGATCATGTCAGCGCCCTGTTCAATCAGGCTGATGATCGACTGGGTGATCATTTCATGCTGATCATCAGAAATAACATGACCGATGATTTCCACATCAAATTCAGCCAGCTTTTCCGCTATCACCGGAGTGAAGGTATCCTTAATGCGACCGTGATAAACTTCACTTCCGGTTGTGACGATGCCAACTTTTTTATGGACATACTGGCGAATCTCAAAGATCGGCTCCCCTTCACAAATAGCTTTGGCCTGATTCATTTTTTGTTCTTCAATCACCAACGGGATGACCCGGGTGCCGGCAATGGTATCTCCTGCTTTGACCGGAAAGTTGCCATGGCGACTGGCGATCATGATATCACCGAGGGCATTGATCTGATTCATTTTATCCAGATTGATTTTTAATACCCCGTCACTGGCTGCAATCAGCTCGATTTTTCCCTCTTTTATTTCAGTTGCATTCATATTATCACCTTTGCAAAGATGGTACAGCATCTCGGCGGCTTCATCTTCATGAATCATCCCGGCCTTTTTTTCCCACACATACAGGTGTTCTTTCCCAATTGAAAGAAGCACCGGAATGTCTTCTGCTCTTAAAACATGACCTTTTCTGAATACCGGTCCCTTTTTCTCACCGCGAATAATCTGGGTCATGTCGTGACATAATACATGCCCAACGGCTTCTGTGATCTTTACTAATTCCATTATCTTTTATCCTTTTCTCAGCTTTTTTATTTATCTTCCAGTGCTGTTTCGACTTCCTTCATCTTGCCGTTAACAATCTCTTCCATGATATAGACCTGCCCGCAGACTGGACAGCGCGGAAAATCATGTCTGAATTGATGATTCATATAATTAAACTCAACCTTTTCCATTTGTAACGGGACCTGGCATTTCCCGCAGATCAGTTCACACTCCTGTTTGTTATTATCCATTTTTTGTAACCTCTTCAATCTGAATGCGATGATAATAAACCGAATCGACAATTACATCAGTCGCCTCAATTTTGTATTCAACCCAAAGCGTTAGCCTTCCGATTACCCGGTAGGCGGTAAATGTTTCTTTTTTGGTATTGATTATTTTCTGTTCTAAGTTCTCCGCCTGTTCAATCACGACACGGATATCTGCTAAAGAAATTCCTTCGCTTGCCAGTTTATTTACCAAAGTATCATTGATGATCAATTTCATTGGTGGCTCTCTTTTCCATTGTTATCATAAATTTCCAAAACTAACCTGATCACTCGCCACATTCACAATCGCCGTGATGCTCATGCATATGGGGATCGGCCCCTTCGTAGTCGCGGATCAGGCTGAGCTGATAGGCTTCCATCAAATCCAATGCATCTTTCGCCGAAAAACTTTCTCCGGCATAACGGGTAATGCATGCCCCTGCTAATTCATCAAAAGCCGGCTGCAAAATACGATTGGTAATCACGGCCTCGCAACCGGAATCAACTACTGCTTTGGCCATGGCAATACCATCATCACCATGTTGTTCTTCATTTGAATAGACGTCAAAACTTAGATCATCCGTTTCCACAATCAGGCAGTATGGACTGCTCTCAAAGTCTTCCGACACCTGTGAATTCAATGCGGTTGCTGATGTTGTAATACCGATTTTCATTGTGCTTCTCCATTTCCATTTTTATATATTCATGACTATTTTGCTGCCGGGTTCGAAAACTCATCGGCGATTTTCATCCGATGGGCATAAACATTTTTTAATTCGTAGCCGTCTGACAATTTTTGATAAGTCACCCAATAAGTTATCAGACCGCGGGTCAGATGAGCGGTCACGTCAGAATTTACCTGATTAATAACGAGGTTTCCGGTCGTTTCGCCATTACTGATCACCGCCATAACATCTTCATCCATAATCAGCTGGGCATTCATCACTTTTCGCAGTTCCGGCGAAATAACCAGCCGTGGCGCTGACTTAGGAATAGCTTGCTCTGAAGTAGCCAGTTCCACTGTTTTGGTGTCCGCAACGCTACCCGTCAGGCTGTTTTTTAAAGCGATCCGGTTCTGCCATCGTTGCGACAAACTAACGACCGCAGTTGACTCGATTCCCAGATCAAAAATCAGATTCAGCAGATGATCGCTTTCTTTTCCGGCTGATGCAAAGGTATCCCGGCAATTTGAGCAATAGGTCACGTAGGGGTAATTGGCCTGATTGACGCGATCTGTAACAATCTTTTGCTTAAGCCCCGGGTTCACTGCCTGAATGTGGCCGCCATAACTGCAGCACTTGGCCAGTTCGCCTTGATCAGACAACTCTTCGACTTGATAACCGATGGTCGTTAAAAGACTGCGCACGCTCTTCTGCATCGGCTGATCATAGCGGCTGGCACAGGGATCAAATATGGCCACCACATTTTTTTCATCATCATATTTCCAACGGGGATCAGGGTTGAGCGCCATCACCTGATAAAGGGAAATGGTTTTGATATCGGGCAAATACTGGGAAAATGTTTTCTTGCAGGTGGGGCAGGCCAGTACCACAAGCGGCTCTCCGGCTTCCTTCCACTGACTGGCAATTTGGGCATGAACCTGATCTCGCAGTGCTTCATCCCCAGCCCAGTCCGCCGGTACCCCACAACAGCCAACCAGAATTGACGCGTAGTGATCAAGCTTTTTGATAAACTCGAAGGCTGCGGTAACATAGCCTGGTGCCGATGCCCCGAGCTGACAACCGGGGAAAAACAGGTACTTGCTTTTTATTTTTTGTTCTGGAGTCATAAAGATATAGGCCTCATCGGAATTGGCAAATGCCATGTCCCGCATCCAGAAATCATGGTAGGCGGCGGGCATCGCTTTGTCTTTAAACAGGAAGTGTCTGGCTTTTAGAAGTTCCTCTTCCATATCGATACTTTCGGGACAGACGGTTTCACAAAGACCACATTGATTGCATGAATTAATCAACCGACTGGCAATGCGTTTAGAAAACTGTTCAACCGGCCGCATTGTCGCCATGACATCCTGGGTAATCCGCAGCGGTTTCTTTTTAAAATGCTGCATCATCTCGCAACTGTTGACACAAATATTGCAATCGCACTTCAGACAGCGTTTCGCCTCGCTGATCGCCTGCTCTGAAGTCATCACCCCATCGATCGCTTCCGGAAAAAGCGGATCTGAAATTTTTAATTTTAGATATTTCTCTTCGACTTCATCTTTTAGGTAGGTTGATGGTACCCCGTCCATTAAATTAACCTTCAGATATTTTTCGATCGAATGGGATACCCGCACGCCATGTTCGATTGCTGTAATCGGATCTGATCCAATCAACTCGCCGCCTAAAAAGACCCCCTGCTGTTGTGAACCGAGGGAATCCCGGTTCATGTCCGGTTCCAACCCAAAGGTCCGGCCATTTTTGCCAGTTGCAATATAGATCGCGTCCGCCTCAATTTCGCTGAGATCGACTATTTCCCGGGAAGGGATCAAATTAAACCTGGCGTGTTTAAATTCAAGTTCAAACTCAGCCAGAATTACTTCCTGGGGCAGCGTTTTTTTTAGCGCCCCACCGGGAAACGCTTCTTTCTCATAAACCATCACCTCATAATTTCTGCTGACCAGTTTATTGGCACACGCCATTCCGCTGAGACCCGCTCCGATAATGGCGACCCTTTTGTTTTTTTTAGGCGCATTAAAACTGATCGGATCCCGCTTATTCGTATATGCGACGCAGGCCATCTCTATTTTTCGCAACTCAATGGACAGATCCGATTGATTCCGCAGACAAACCAACTGACAAGGCTGGTGACAGATTCTGCTGACAATCCCCGGAAAAACAACCTGATTTCGGTATAAACGATAGGCTGCCGAAAAATTGCCATTCTGAACATTTTCGATCACCGCCCGAACGTCTACTTTTAAGGGACAGACACTCATACAGGGAGCCGGTGTTCCCTGAAAGCATGCTTCTGTATAATTGGCAAAGTCATTAATTTCCATTTGTTTTACCTCTGTTTATATTTTCAGGATAAATTTACTCAATATTGATCCAAGATCGATTATCTTAGTAATGTGGACAAGGGGCAGAAGCTCACGTTTTAGCCTCATACCCCTTAGTTGTCCATTATTCATTTAATAATTCTATATGATAATTCGTAAAGGTTTTGCTTGTTTCGTTCGGTATTCGGACGATTTAATTTCCAGGAGATATCTTAAAATCAATGTGTTTTAAATCTACTTCTTACTGTCGGGCTGCTTTAAATTTTTTACCCAGAGCATCGGCTAAAATCATCACATCATACAGCTCTTCTGGGGTACAGCCGCCTGGTTCATTCTGGGCGCTGTCAGTTGGCGATGCTGCTTTTGCGGCGGCAATTTTACAGCGTTCTTTATCCGTAATACCCATATCGGCCAAAGTCATTGGTGATCCAATGGCGTAGCAGAAATTCATCACTTCATCAAGCAATTCGGTTGGGGCACATTCAAAGAGAAGCTGGCAAATAGTACCGAAGGCAACCACATCACCATGCATGGAAGTACACTCATCCACGTCAGTCATGCCATTATAAATGGCATGGGCAATGGAAACACCGGCATTGTCACAGCCAACACCGCTTAGGTATATCGATGCTTCGATGGCTGCTTCCAGGTCATCGGTGACGACATGGTTTTCATTGGCAACAATTGCGCGGGGGCCATGTTCAATAATGGTTTTATAACAAAGTTCGGTAATTGCAAAAGCTACTTTAGTAATTCCGCCATTTTCAACACTGGGGGCCGCTGTTCGCACACAGGTCAAAGCTTCAAAATAAGTTGCCAATGCATCGCCCATGCCGGCAACCAGGAATTTTACTGGTGAATCAGCAATAACCTGGGAGTCAACAATGACCATTTCGGGATTTTTGGGATAGCATAGGTAAGCGTTGAAGGTGTGGTCATCATTATAAATAACCGATAATCCGGTACAAGCCGCATCACAGGAGGCAACGGTGGGCACAATCACAACCGCTTTGCCTTCATAGAAAGCCACCGCTTTGGCGGTATCGATGACGGAACCGCCACCGATCCCAACAATCACATCGATGCTGTCTTCTTTTACTATTTTTCGCAATGCTTCAATGGTGCTGATGGTGGAATGACCACTGAAATTTTCATAGCGGCGTTTAGCGTCTTTACCTTCATAACTTTTTTCAATTTTAACCTTAGCCGCCGCCCCACTTCTGCCCCCGGCAATAAACAGGAAAGATTTTCCTAAATATTCGACCCGGTCTGCAAATTCCAGTAAGGCGTCTTTTCCCTGCACATAAGCACCTGGTGCTCTCATTAATTTAATTCTTTTTGCCATAAATGTTGTCTCCTCTTGTTATTTTTATTGAGTTACCCTCTATCTATCAAAGTTTTCTGTTAAAGTTATCAATGAAAATTTTTAAACGGGATTAGATTTAATGTAGTCCAGTTCATCATAAAGATCTGAACCTAGGAAATAAGGTTGCGGTTTCCATTCCTGGTTTTCAGCTTTTGCGTTGATTCCGGCTTTGACTTTTTCTGGTGTGGCCGGTAAATCGTAGATTCTGACGCCAACTGCATTGTTAATGGCATTGATCACAGCAACATGTCCGCTGGACTGGTACAATTCAGAACATCCTGATGAGCCAAATGGTCCATATTTTCTGGGATTTTCTAGGAAGATCAAATTGATGTTATCAGGAATTTCCTGACAGTACGGAACACCGGCGCCAGCAATCGAGGAGCCTTTTTTGAGATCTTCATATTCTGTTTTTAACGCAAAGCTGATCGAATGTGAAATTCCGCCATACGCCTGACCTTCAACAGCCAATCTATTTCCGATGTTTCCAACATCACCAACCGCGGTAAATCCGACACAGGTTGTTTTGCCAGTTTCCACTTCAACTTCTACTTCAGCCATGAACGCTCCATACATATAAGCAGTGGTTGGATCCCCTTCACCGGTGTTGGGATTAATTTCTACCCCAGTTCCGCCGGCATCATAGACACCAAGGTATTTGGTTTCTATTCCTTCAGCGACCATTTCAGCATGGGTCCGGAATGTGCCATCTGCTTTTCTCATCGCATCCATCAGTTTGTTGGCTGCATCAATGACGGCAAAGCCGGCCATATAATGACAACGACTACCGGCTGCGATACCGGTATCCGGGCAACGATGGCTGTCATTCATATACAGTTTAATCTGTTCTGCTTTTATACCCAGTGGTTTTAGCGCTTCATGGGTAACTGACAGCGTCCCGATATCGCCACCCTGTCCCTGATCTTCCCAGGTGTTAAAATGAGTGACGGTGCCATCGGCATTAAGCTCGAGGGCTACTTCGGCATGATCAAAGGTTCCTAAGGTTACGTTGAAGCCGCCACAGGTGATCCCCACACCACGTTTGACGGTATCGGTGCTCCCCGCTTTGGCACGGGCCTGAGCCTCTTGATAAAGTGGTCTCATGGTATCCAGGATTTCTTCCATTGGGTATTCTTTGAATTCAAAGTTATTGATATTGGTTTGTCCTTCTCGGGCAACGTTGATATATCTGATTTCCAACGGATCGATATTCATTTCTTCTGCTAACATATCCATCAGTGCTTCTGATGTCGTATAAGCCTGTAGGCAACCGAATCCACGGTATGCGGTAGCAAAATTGTGATTGGTGAAACTTGCCCGGGCTAAACCGGTAACATTGGGAATCGCATATGGCCATCCCATAAAGCGGACAACTTTTTCAATGATATGATCAGTAAACTCGGTGTAAGGTCCCCGATCCATCCCCAGATCAAATTCCATGGCGGTCAGTTTACCATTTTCATCACAGGCCATTCTGGCATTACTATAAGCCGGGCCACGTTTGCCACTGAAGTGCATGAATTCATCATAAGACATGGTGAAGGTTAATGGTCGGTCCTTGATTTCCATCAGGCATGCTGCCATCAAAGCATAACTTCCTGGGGATGCCGCCCAGCCAAAGCTGGCGCCGGTGGTATTTTCAATGATCCGCAGGTTTTCCATGGGTAGGCCGACCCCGGGGCCGATGCCGGCACGGTTCCAACCGATCGATTGCGATTTACACTGGATAACCATATTCCCATCTTCATCCCAGTATCCCTGCATGGTATCTCCTTCAACCGATAAATGGGCTTCTCGGGAAGAATAAAAACTACCTTCAACTGTACGATAGGATTTTTCAATCACATCTTTAGCCGATTCACCCTTTAATACCGGTTGTTTGACATAAACATTTTCGCCGCCTTCATGAATGTGCAACGCATCTGGTTGAGCTGAATCCAGATAATTCATATATTCGGATAATGGTTCAAATTCTATTTTCACCATTTTTGCCGCTGCCCGAGCTTGTTCTTCGGTTTCAGCAATGACCATCCCCACGACTTCACCGTATCGTCTGATTACGGTATCGGCAAACAAAGGGCGTTCTAAGCCAGTTCGAATTGAACGCGGATGAGCAAACGGTACAATAACCTTGTTCATACCCTGAACGTCTTTGGCAGTAATAATTTTAACAACACCTGGCATTTCTTCGGCAGCCGACGTATCAATGCTGATAATTTTTGCATGAGAATAGACTTTTGGTTGAATCATTGCCAGATGCAAGGTGCCTTCCGGTAATTTATATTTCAGATCATCCCCATAATCAGCCTGTCCTAAAACTTTTGCCAGTGCCGCAGGTCTTGGTCGGGATGATCCGTAAACCTGATTATCCTCATCTTTAAATGTGATATCCTCCATCGTTAACTCACCACGTAAAACTTTTGCGGCGGCCATAACGGCATCGACGATAGGTTTATAACCGGTACAACGACAGACATTGCGGTTTTTCTGGAACCATGCCCGTACTTCTTCACGGTTTGGATTGTTGTTTTCATCCAGCAATGCTTTTGAGGAAATAATAAATCCCGGGGTACAGAAGCCACACTGGACGCTGCCGAAAGTCATAAAGGCTTGCTGCAGTGGATGCAGGTTCCGCGCTGTTCCCAATCCTTCAATGGTTTCCACAACGCTGTGTTCCGCAACGCTTTTCATTTTTTTCACACAGGCACGTGTCAGTTTGCCATCGAGGATAACGGTACATGCCCCGCATTGCCCCACATTACAACCGACCTTGGTACCAGTCAGGCCCATTCGTCTTAAAACCGCAGCCAGGGTATCTTTTTCAGGATCACTGACAACGATTCTTTCAACGCCGTTAATGGTTAAAAACTTTTTAATAAATGACATTCTTAAATCCTCTCTTACTTATAATCTTTAATTAAGATGGATGTTCTAATTATTAAGTACTCAGACCATCCATCTTTGTTTAATTGATCGCATTATTCAATTTTGATAAGAACTGCTTTTATACTTCGCTTACTTTTAGTACACCTTTAACGGTTTCACCCTTGTGAACATCGTCATAGGCTTCATTAATTTTTTCAAAGTCATAAATTTTAATTAATTTATCAAAAGGGAACTGTCCATTTTTGTAGTATTCAATCAATTTGGGGATAAACAGTTGGGGAACTGAATTTCCCTGGATGACGCCAACTAAAGTTCTTCCTTCCATGGTAATCGCATCGAAAATATTCATCGTCACATCACCGGAAACCCCGACTTCAGCGCAAACCCCCAGAGTTCTCAGACAATAAAGGGCATTTTTAATAACCGGCTCAGCACCAGTGGTGTCAATCGAATAATGTGCCCCACCATTAGTGATGCGTTTAATTTCTGCTACCACGTCTTTGACTTCCCGGGTATTGACCGTATCGGTTGCTCCCAGTTCTTTAGCCAGCTCGAGTTTGCTGGCGGTACCGCCAACGGCAATGATCTTGTGACAATTTGCGATTTTAGCAGCCATAATAGCCGCCAGTCCAAGCGAGCCGCATCCAAAAACGGCAATTGTAGATCCGAATTCTGGTTTTAATGCGTTTAAGACGGTTCCGGCACCGGTTTCAAAGCCACAGCCTAAAGGTCCTAAGATTGTCAAATCCACTTCTTTATCAACCACCACGACATTGCGCTGATTGGCAACAGAATATTGTGAAAATGATGATTGTCCGAAAAAGCTGGATACTTTTTTGCCATTTAAGCTGAGTCGTGATGTCCCATCTGCCATGACACCACTAAACTGAAGCATGCCATTATTGACACAACAATAGGGTTTTCCGTCCAGACAATTTTCGCAGATTCCACAGGAACTGTAAGACAAGACTACATGATCACCAACCTTGATACCGGTTACGCCTTCTCCGACTTCCATAACGATACCAGAACCTTCATGACCAAAAACAGCAGGTAAAGGTACCGGAATTAACTGTTCCTGACCCAGTTGATCAGTGTGGCACAAACCAACCCCAACAATTTTAACCAACACTTCGTCGGCTTTTGGAGCGGCGACCTCAATCTCTTCTATCACATACTTTTCACCCTTGTTGTGAACAACAGCAGCTTTGCTTAACATATTCGAACCTCCTAGAATTAAAATGTTATGTTCTTCAATGAAAACGAGATGTTTTTCTGAATTACATGGGCTGATTATAATCCGAAATGTAAACCTTTTACAACGATTCAAAGAGCCGATGATTGATTGATTCTTCTGACCTTTTTGGACAGTCTCCCACTAATAATGACCCATTGGTCACCGATTGCAAAGTTCCTGCTATGACAGCTCGATCGATATTTTTTTGAACTTTTCATAGTTTATTGTCTGAATCTTAAAAATCATACTTTTTTTAAAAAAATATTCTATTCCCGAAAATTTATGATAGAATCTCACTAATTGTTTTTACGGACTTGTCTTAACAGGAAGTTGTATTACAGATGGAGGCTTTAAGGTGAATATTTCGGATTTCAAAATTGAAGAATTTTTAGATTTCAGACCACAGGAAGGCAATCTGTTCTTAAAGGATGCCCGCTCTCTGATTGTCAATACTGATGCTTTTGGTACCTTGCGCAACGATCTGATTCATAATCTCGGATTTGATCGGGCCAAGGGATTTCTGCTCCGATACGGCTGGCAGATTGGTTTTATCGACGGGGAAAGTGTGCTGCGGGACTTTGATTTCGAAAATGAACAGGAATATCTGGCCTTTGGATCGGTGCTCTTCGCATCGGAGGGATTTGGCCGGGCCGAAAATGATTTTATCCAAATCGATCGGCAGACTAAAACCTTTAATAAAAAAGGCCGATGGATCAACTCTTTCGAAGCTGATCAGCATATTCGTTTTTTTGGCGAAGCAGATGAGCCGGTCTGCTGGCTTCTGATCGGTTACGCCGGTGGTTATGGATCGGCCATTCTTGGTGAAACCGTCTACTTTGTCGAAACGAAATGCATGGGCAAGGGTGATCCTGTCTGTGAGTGGGAAGGCCGGACCCTAGCTGAGTGGGGCGGATCTGATTTTTCCGAGCTTCATTTTTATGAGCTTCAGACCATCAGCGAAGAACTGGAGACCGCCTATAAACGAATTCAGGAGCAGAACAAACAATTGGAAAAATCCCTGGATACTCATGAAGAACTCTATCAGCTGGTGCTCCATGCTGGCGATTTAAGCACCATCACCAACACGATTTCCGAACTTTTTGACGGGGTCATCCTGCTCTATAACAACCGCATGCGGCTGCTGACAGCGACTCATGGTATCGATTGTGAACTTACCAAGGCGATCAATCGTAAACTTGAACGGAATCTGAAAACCCAATTGTTTTGTTATTCAAACCGTGAGGTCAATTTGCTGAATCAGATCCAGAGAATTAATGTCAAAGTCAAGGATAACGAAATTGAGTATCATTATCTGGTATTTCCGATCATCACCGGTGAAGAAACCCTGGGTTTTATCCTGGCTCTCAATCAGGATCGCACGTCCATCCACCAGGAATCGGTTATCCTGCTGCAGCGCTCGGCTGATATCTATACCATGGAATTGATGCGACAGCGGGAACTGCTGACATTGGAACACCAGTTCAGAGCCGATTTTATCGAAACCCTGTTTTCCCAGAAATACACCTCCGAGGATACCCTGATCGCCTGGGGCGAGCGACTGGGGTTTAATGTCTTGGAACCCCATTATGTGTTGGCTCTGGAAATAGAGCAGCATTCGGAATTGGATGGTTTCGAAAAAAAACTCAAACAGCGAAAAGATAGCCTCGATGAACTGACCCAGTTGCTGAAGAAACGCTTCGCATCGTTTATGTATGCTGAAACAAACGAAAATATTGTCATTCTGATCCCGGCGAATAAACCCCGCGATTTTGTTGAAAAAACGGTTCTCAACTCCATCCGCGAAATATCGCTGCCGGAAAGCCACATCATGGTTGGGATCGGCAGCATTACTACAGGGATTGACAGCTATTACCAATCCTACACCGAAGCCGGCAAAGCCCAGAAAGTCATCCGTTTATTCCATAAAAAATACCCGATTCTTTTTTATGATGACCTCGGTTCAATGAGCGTGCTACTTGATGTTCAGGATTCTGAGACGCTACTGAAATTTATGAATACGAAACTCAAATCCCTTCTGGATTACGACGAAAAAAATAATGCCGATCTGTTAACCACGATGGAGCACTACCTCTCCTGCGAAAATATTTATAAAGCCTCTCAGGTCACTAATCTATCCTTAAGCGGTTTTAAATACCGGCTCAACAAAATAAAAGAGCTGTGTTGTGACCTTAATTCTCCGGATGCCCTATTCGATTTTCAACTGGCGATTAAAATATATCGACTCTCCCAATAAGATTAGTTTTGAGTTTGATATTGTTGGGATTCAACCATGAAGATTCTTTACATTCAAAAAGCGAAGTGACCAAGCATCCCGGATGCTCATCACTTCGCTTTTTTGCAATTCTTTTTTATTGTCTAGTTTTGGGGTTACTAACACAAAACGTTGCTGATACGCTGCTTGCCCGTAAATTCGCTTGGGTTTCAGGGCTCAAACAGCCCAATCACTGCATCCAGGGTCGCATTTGGGATCGACCGTTCGGGATTCTGAATAAAATCCATGATATTTCCTAGGAGATAGTGCCAGTAAATTTCCCCAAACTCTCTGGCATCGCCCTTTTTAAATTCTCCCGACTGGATCCCTTTCTCAAAAATCGGCCCAAAAAATTCACTACCGAAATCCTGATAAACCGGGTTTTTATATTTGGGATCATCCAACTCACCCTTGGCAAAGACAATTACATAAACTTGTAAGGGATGGTTATAGCAAGTTTCGCTGGGGGCAGACAGGAACCGCAATCCAAATTCCCGGATGGCCTCTTTGGCACTGGACATTGACTGGATTTCGGCCAAACATTCATTGAGGGAGTCCAGATATGAAAATAAAATTTCCGCTTTACTTTCAAAATAACGATAGATCAGCCCCTTGCTGATGTCAGCCGCTTCGGCGATGTCCGACATTTTTGTATTTTTATAGCCCCTATTAAAAAACATGGGCAAAGCAACCGACAATATTTGTTCACGTCTTCTGCTCTCTATTTCTTTTCGTTTTGCTTCTGATATTGACATATGAGACTCTCCTTATCTGGCTATTGTACTATAAATCTTAAAAAAACTAAAGATAATTTTATCAGGCATTTCAGAACTGATCACACTAGTTTCTTTAAATAAGTGAATTAATAATTTTGAATTTTCGTTTAAAAATGACCATTAAGTCATTAATGACCTTTTGGTTATTGACTAATGGGTCATTTGTTGTTATACTTCACATTATAAAGCATCTTGTCTTGCAATTCAAATTATTTATGGAGGTATTTATCGATGTTAGATTATCTATTCAGGCCTTTAACCATCAGAGGCAAAACAATTAAAAACCGCTGTGCCGTCCCCCCTATGGTAACGGATTACTGTACTGAAGACGGCAAAGCCACCGAACGTTTTATTGCTTATCATGAAGCAAAAGCCAAAGGTGGTTTCGGATTAATCATTACCGAAGACTATGCCATTGATCCCCTAGGTCGCGGTTTTTCTAAGGTAGCTGGTTTATGGAATGACGATCAGATTGAGAGTCATAGCGAATTGCCAAAACGCGTGCACCAATATGGCGCTGTGATTCTGGCTCAGATTTATCATAGCGGTCGTCAGACCAATCGGGACGCTATCCAATCATCACCCTATTCATCAACCCCAATTATGTGTCCATTTGGTACCGACGTTCCCAATGCGTTTACGACGGAAGAAGTTTCTGAAACTGTCAGCAAATATGGCGATACCGCACTCCGGGCAAAAAAATGCGGTTTTGATGGCGTCGAGATTCATGGTGCCCACGGTTATCTGATCACCCAATTCCTTTCGCCTTATTCCAATAAACGGGTTGATAAATACGGCGGCAGCTTCTTTAATCGGGCTCGTTTTGCAATCGAAATCATCCGTGACGTGCGAGCTAAATGTGGTGAAGATTTTATCATTGACATGCGTATTTCAGCTGATGAATTGGTGGAAGGTGGCTTGACACTTGAAGATAACAAAGCCCTGGTACCTTATCTTGAAGAAGCCGGACTGGATATGATTCATGTTTCGGCCGGCAACTATTTATCAGTCGATCTGAATGTGCCTTCAGCTTATGTCAAGCATGCCTGGTTTGTTGATATGGCCAAAGAAATCAAAGAAATCTGTAATATCCCGGTTATCGCTGTATCACGAATCAACGATCCGATTCTGGCTAACAGTATTCTTCGTTCCGGGAAAGCTGATTTCGTCGCCATGGGTCGGGCCTCGTTAGCTGATCCCGAACTTCCAAACAAAGCCCAAGAAGGCCGCTTTGAAGACATCCGAAAATGTATCGGCTGTAATGTTGGCTGTATCGGGGTGCTCTTCAATGATCAGCCAATCCGCTGTGTCCTCAATCCAACTTTGGGTAATGAATCCCATGCAGCCATTGAGCCAGCTGCTATTTCGAAAAAAGTAGCTGTCATCGGCGCCGGGCCCGCAGGTCTGGAAGCGGCCATGAGCGCCAAAAAAGCTGGTCATGATGTGACGGTTTACGAAAAAGAAAGCCATGCCGGCGGACAATTCTACAGTGCTGCTTTCCCGCCATGCAAGGGTGAAATCAGTGATTTCATCGTTTGGCAGACCACACAGTGTGAAAAGCTGAATATTCCCATCAACTATAACACGATCGTGACAACCGAATTAATGAAAACGGAAAAACCAGATACGATTGTTCTGGCAACCGGTGCCGTCCCGGTTATGCCCCCCATCAAAGGTAAAGAAAATGCCAATGTAGTGTTTGCCATCGATGTGCTGCTGGGCAAGGTTCAGCCGGGTGCTAACTGTGTTGTCATCGGCGGTGGTCAGGTCGGCATTGAAACTGCTCACTTCCTGGCGCAAATGCTACGAAATGTAACGGTTGTGGAAATGCTGGATGAAATCGCCCCGGACGAAGAAATCGGTCCAAAATGGCAACTGATGAAAGCCCTTGAAAATCGCAAGGTTAGAATGCTCACCAGCACCAAGGTAATGGAGATTACTGCCGATGCTGTAAAAGTCTCCGGTGCGACTGAAATGACATTGCCGGCTGATACGGTTGTCATTGCCACTGGTTCCAAAGCGGTTGTTGATTTAAAAGATGAACTCACTCAAGCCGGTTTCGAAGTAAAAGTGATCGGTGATGCGCACCAGGTTGCCACCGTCATGGAAGCGACCACCGAAGGATATGTAACTGGCCGATCAATTTAGTTTTAACTTATAATAATTAACAACAATATTTAACATCTAAACCCCATTTCCTCATAATGAAAGCTGTCGCACTTTGCTAGACAGCTTTCATTTCAAGATAACTCCCTTTTCCAAACACATTAACCAATATCTGCATCAATAAAATTTATTTCGTTATCATTAATCAAAATCACTAATTATAATCATTAATCAAATTTTGAAAGGTAGAATTATGTTACATTTAATTATCTTAGGGATCACTTCGGGCATTATTGCCGGTCTTTTTACCCATTTGGCCTTCGTTGCTGAAGTTTTGCCAGTTATTGTCTGGGTTGCTTTTCTTGGCGAAGCAACATTTTTTGCCGCAGGGGGAAAAAACAAAGGATTTGTCAAAGGCCTTGCGTCAAACCTTGCCGGCGTTTTTTGGGCCTATCTCATCTTTATGGTTTTAGCTACATGGGAATCGCAAATGACTATGAGTATCACTGTTTTCTTTGTGGTATTGTTTATGATTGCTCAGTCTAAAATTGACATTCTTTCGTTTACTCCCGGAACATTTATCGGGGCAGCTGCGCTTTTTGGCACAAAATCAGCCGCATTGCCGGATGGCGAACCTATCGGTGTCATCATTGCACTGATCCTCGGTTTTGTGATGGGTTGGGCCGCTGAAAAAGCTGCTGACACCATCATTCCACTGATTGAAAAGAAAAAAACTGCAAAAATCATTCAGGAAGAAAACATATAAAGATAAAGATAAAAATAAAAAAGGAGCTTCTACCATTTAGCTGATTCGCTATTTGGTAGAAGCTCTTTCTTTTTATTATTTAATAACCTTGTTCAAATCATCCTGAATTGTATTCATCAGATAATCAGTGCCAGGCAGTTTCTTAAACAACTGGCCATTGATGTAGGGGCTCAGTGCTAAACCTAGTAGCTCTGCTGAAAAATGCGTCAACAGCGACCCTGCTTTTACCCCTCGGAATACCGGGTGATCCTTTTCAATGGATTTTCTTATTCTTCCTGGGTCTGACGATCCCAGATCAGTCGAAAGAATTTCGGCAATCGCCTGAACCATATTAATATTATTGATTCCCAGCGGATTTTCCACTGCCTGTCTCACCTTCAGCAACCGTCCTTCAGTGTTTACAAAGGTGCCACTGACTTCCGGGAAAGCCAGGGCTGGCAGTACCACGTCGGCTTTTTGTGCGGCGTCAGTCAAGTGAGTATCCTGAACCATCAGAAATTCATAACCACTTAAATCGGCATTGGGATCTTCGCCGAAAAGCAACAGGGCTTTGGCCTTTGCCAGAACTACAGGGGTGTTGGTTACCCCCAGGGCATTTAGTCCCATACTGTTATTCTTGAACGCTACTCTGAAAACACCGCTGCGTATGCCATCGGCTTGATCAAGCAGAACCAGCATATTTCCGATCATTGCTGCCGCTTCTTCGGTAACATATTTATCACTGATAACCATGACCAGATTTTTGGCCTGAATCAGTCCTTTCCCGATTGTTCTGGCATCCTCGCTGATATCAAAATCAAAGAGTGAGGTTTTCAGGAGTTCTATATTTCCAAGATCAGTTTTAACCCTGCTGTTTTCCAGCACATGTTTGGTGATTTCTCCTAAAAATGGCAGCTGGTCAAAATCAAGGATAAACTCTTGGCCAAGCTTACCGTAGCCACTTTCCCGGTGATTGATCGACATAATAGTAGCGCCATTTTTTGATGCCTGGATCAACTTATACTTGACAATCGGATTGTCCGCTGGCAGCATTCCGAGAATCAGAATGGTATCGGCCGTAACAATCGCTTCCATATCCCGGATCTGATAGTCACCCTGGAGAACCGCTTCTTCTCCCGCCTTACGGTTACTGAAGCTGAAGGTTTCAGCCCGCAGTACCTTGGCCAGTTCGGTCATATTATAAATTTCCTCNTTGGTATACTTNGGTGANATNNCCATCTTCACGGCATTGGTGCCGTAACGGGCGGCAATGCTCTGGGATTTCTTGGCAATCATCACAAACGCATCGTACCAGCTGGCTTCTTCCAGCTCACCCTGTTTGTTACGGATCAGCGGCGTGGTCAGGCGATCACCCCACTGGACCAGATTGGTGCCGAAGCGGCCGCGGCCGCACATCACGCCCTGATTGAGGTCCCGATGGTTTTTCTGGGGAATCGCTTTAATGATGGTATCCCCTTTAGATTCAATGGTAATCTGGCAGCCAGCCGAACAATAGCCACAGGTAGATTCGGTTTTGTCAGTATCCAGGGGGATTTGTTTAATCCCAGTAAGGCCTTCTCTTAAGGCACCAGTGGGACAAACGGAGATACATAGCCCACAGCTGACACAACCGGTATCTTTCAGCGGCTGGCGTAGGGCTGGTTCGACAATGGTTTCAAAGCCCCGGTCAACCAGACCCAAAGCCGATACGCCGACGATGTCCTCACAAACCCGAACGCACAGACCACAGGTGATACATTTGCTGTTATCCCGGATAACAAAGGGGTGATCATCCTGGATTTTGGCTTCCGGATTCTTGCCTTTAAAACGTTCTGGTTTAACCTCATATTCGTTGGCATAGGCAACCAGCTTACATTCAAAGTAATCCTGACAGCCACATTCGAGACAGCGTTTCCCTTCTTCCACGGCCTGGAGGGGGCTATAACCTTCGACCACTTCCAGAAAGTTATCGTTCCGAGCATCAGGAGCCAGATGAGTCATCGCCGGGCGTTTGTTTTTCTTGATGCTTTCCAGATAATCCTGATCCACGGATTCCCGGATGACAAAGTAGGGTTCGTGATAGGCAACGGTTTCACCGTTCAGGTATCCTTCGATAAAAGGCACGGCTTTTTTGGCATCGCCAACGGCTTTAATGACAATAGAGGCACCGCTGTTAATACAATCCCCGCCAGCAAAAACGCCTTCCAGGTTAGTTCTAAATGTCTGTTCATCAGCCAGAACGGTGTTCCATTTGGACAGAGCCAGTCCATTTTCCCCACCAATCCCATCCGGGTTGATACCCTGGCCAATGGCCAGAATCAGGGTATCGATATCGAGAATCTCTTCTTCGCCCTCGATTGGAACCGGGCTGCGGCGACCGCTGGCATCAGGTTCGCCGAGAGCCATTTTCTGGAGCCGGATTTTAACGATCTGTCCGTCATCCCCCTTAATAACTTCTATCGGGTTGGTCAGATTCTTAAAGATCACCCCTTCTTCTTCGGCTTCGCTGATTTCGATGGCCTCGGCAGGCATTTCAGCTTTGGTGCGGCGGTAGATATTATAGACTTCTTTAGCGCCGAGACGCAGGGCGGTCCGGCAGGCATCCATGGCGGTGTTGCCACCACCAACGATGGCGACTTTTTCACCGAGGGTAATCGGTTCGTTATTGGCCACCTGTTGCAGCAGTTCAATCCCGCCGATCACACCGGTGGCATCGATACCGTCGCATCTTAAGCCAGAACTGGTCCAGGCACCCAGGGCGACATAGACAGCATCATGGTTTTGTCGGATCGTGTCAAAGGGGATATCGACGCCAATCCGGGTATTGTTTTTAAAAACCACGCCCATCTCTTCAATCAGTCCCACTTCTTCGTCAACGACGCCTTTGGGTAAGCGGTATTCAGGAATCCCGTAGCGGAGCATCCCACCCATTTTGGGCATGGCATCATAAATGGTGACGGCGTGGCCGGACTGGATCAGGTAGTAGGCGGCGGTGAGGCCGCCGGGGCCGCCNCCGATGATGCCAATGGATTTGCCGGTGGCTGGTGCAATTTCCGGCATGAACATCTCATGGGTCATATCAAAATCAGCGGCGAAACGTTTCAGCCAGGCGATCGAAATCGGTTCATCGACTTCGCCGCGACGGCAGGCCGNTTCGCAGGGATGGGGACAGACCCGGCCAATGGCACCGGGTAAGGGTAACTGCTCTTTAATCAGCTTCAAGGCTTCGGCGAATTCGCCGTTGGCAATCAGGCCGACGTAGCCCTGACAGTCGGTGGTGCCNGGACAGGCCCGTTTACAGGGGGCAACGCAGTCACCGATGTGTTTGGATAAGAGCAACTCCAGATTGGTTTTGCGGGATTCGATGACCCGGGGGGTCCGGGTGTTGACCACCATATTGTCGCTGATTTCAGTGGCACAGGCTTTTAAGATNTTGGGGATGCCGGCAACCTCCACGACGCAGAGTCCGCAGGATCCATAGATCTCCAGGCGTTCGTCATAGCACAGGGTGGGGATCTCAATTGCATTTTCCCGGGCGAC
>NZ_AXAC01000016.1 GCF_000472665.1 Acetobacterium malicum subsp. dehalogenans DSM 11527
AATTTGTCACTCCTTAAAATTATTGCAATGGATAAATACCAGTTTGACTCATTGCCTATTCAATCTACTGTGGTGTGACACGAACGTACTGTGGGACAGCAGTTCAACCTGCATAAAACGAACGCTGCGAATGAGGAGCCGGTTATCAGTCTTTTTTACGGACGCGAAGTCCAAGAAAGGCAGACGATATACCTATTGCTCTTACATTCTAACAGCTTAAGCAACAAGATGGATAATGTCCTAACTGGTTGTTAGGTACTATGACCATAAATATATTGTAGTAGAAAAGAGTATTAAATGGAAAAATATATTGAAAAGGCCAAGATTCTGATTGAAGCCTTGCCCTATATCCAACAGTTTAAAAAGAAAACCATGGTCATTAAATATGGCGGTAGTTTTATGTATGACGAGGCCCGAAAACAATCGGTCATGGATGATATTTCGCTGATGCGGCTGGTTGGTATCCGTCTGATCATTGTTCATGGCGGCGGCAAAGATATTTCCGGGATGCTTAATGACCTCGAGATCCAAACTGAATTTGTGGAGGGTCTGCGGATCACCAATGAAAAGGTCGTCGAAATTGCCGAAATGGTCTTATCCGGAAAAATCAACAAGGAAATTGTACAGCTGCTCCAGAACCGGGAAATGAACGCCGTCGGGCTTTCTGGCAAGGACGGCGGGATGATCAAGGTTAAGAAGAAATTTATCAATAATCTGGACATCGGTTTTGTCGGAGATATTATCCGGGTCGATAACCGGCTCTTGAATACGCTGTTAAAAGACGACTATCTGCCGGTGATTGCGCCGATTGGCACTGATAAAACCGGCCAGAGCTATAACATTAATGCTGACCATGTGGCCTATGCCATTGCCAAAGCGATGAAGGCCGAAAAGCTGATCTATCTCACCGATACCGATGGGGTCTATATGGATCCGGATAACCCGGATTCGATTATTCGGCGGCTATTTGCTGAAAATGTGCCCAAGCTGATTGAAGAGGGGATTATCTCCGGTGGAATGATTCCCAAGGTCGAAAACAGCGTCGACGCCTTGAACCAGGGGGTCAATTCAGTACATATTTTAGACGGCAAGGTGGAACACTCGATGTTACTGGAGCTGTTCACTGCTGCCGGGGTGGGGACGATGATTCGACGTTCCATTATTTAGGAGGACAATATGGATTTAATAACACGAGGAAACAAGGTGATCATGGAAACCTATAAGCGTTTTCCATTGGTCTTTGATAAGGGTCAGGGCTGTGTCCTGACGGATAATAATGGCAAAGAATATCTGGATTTTGTGGCTGGGATTGCTGTCGATGCCTTGGGGCATTCCCATCCGGGTCTGCTGGCGGCGATGCAGGCGCAAATGGAAAAACTGGTTCATATTTCCAATCTTTACTGGTCCGAACCGGGAATTGAACTGGCCGAAATGCTGACTAAAGCCAGCGGGCTGGACAAGGTTTTCTTTTGCAACAGCGGGGCGGAAGCCTGTGAAGCGGCCTTAAAACTGTGCCGGGTTTACGGCAAGCTCAAGAAAAATAAGGAAGCCGTGGAAATCATTGCCATGCAGCAGTCCTTCCATGGCCGAACCTATGCTGCGATTACCGCCACCGGTCAGCCAAAATACCAGGAAAACCTGGAACCGCTGATGCCGGAAATCTCACATGTGCCTTACAATGATATCGGCGCCCTGAAGGCTCAGATCAGCCCTAAAACCTGCGGCATTATTTTAGAACCGATTCAGGGCGAAGGGGGAATATATCCTGCCGGCCCGGATTATTTAAAAGAAGTCCGGAAAATTTGTGATGAACAAAACATCGTGCTGATTTTTGATGAGGTGCAAACAGGCATCGGCCGTTCGGGAAAACTGTTTGCCTATCAGCAATACGGAGTGGTCCCGGATGTGGTGACCATGGCTAAAGGCTTAGGGGGTGGGGTCCCCATCGGCGGCATTATTGCCAAAGATCACGTGGCCGAAGTTTTTACCCCGGGTACTCATGCTTCCACCTTTGGCGGCAATCCATTTGTGACAGCCACGGCCAAATATGTCATTGAAACCCTGACCGCACCAGGATTCTTTGAAGCGGTGGTTGAAAAAGGGGACTATCTGAAAACTAAACTGGAAGCGTTGAAAAAAGTCCATCCAACCATTAAAGAGGTTCGCGGGATGGGACTGATTGTGGGGATTCAGATTGATGCTGATCTGGGGGCCATCGTTGCCAAAGCGATGGAAAAAGGCTTACTACTGATCACCGCCGGTAGCAATGCGATCCGTTTTGTGCCACCCCTGGTGGTTACCAAAGCCGAAATTGATCAGGCTGTTCAGATTTTTTCTGAATGCCTATAAAAATAAAACAGGGCGATCTGCCCTGTTTCAGACTGTCAAAAAAGATAACCTAGTACCGACAATTGTTACATCATGTTGTACGCATCGGAGCGGACACGGCAGAGCCTGTCCGATTCCGCGGCGTACAACAGATTAACAATTGGTCGGTACGGTAGTTTATCGACAACCTCAAACGGGGCGATCTGCCCCGTTTTATTTTTAATGTTTTTTCAATAAAATGGTAGCCTGGGTGCCCTTGTTTAATTCACTGGTAATGACCAGTCTACCGCGATGAATACTGATGATGCTGTCAATAATTGATAAACCGAGGCCGGAACCGCCAGTGGATCGGGAACGATCGCTGCTGATGCGGTAAAAGCGTTCTTTGATTTTTTCAAGTTCGGAGGGGGGAATCCCACAGCCTGTATCGCTGACTATGATTTCATTCATGGTTTTGCTGTGGACTCGACAGCTCAGGGTGATGGTTCCGCCAACCGGAGTGTATTTGCGGCTATTGTCCAGCAGACCCCGAATGGCCTGAATTAACAGGCCTTCATTACCTCGGACAAAGGCATGATCACAGGATTCCATGATGTATTGGTGGTCCGGATCGATCATTTGACACTGAAAGAATATTTTTTCCAATAACGTCGAAACATCCAGAATAATAAAATCTTCATCAAAATAATTATTTTCAATTCGCGTAATCAACAGTAAATCTTCGACCATCTTATTCATACCCTGAATTTCATCCCGAATCGCCTCGATCGATTCATCCCGGAGCTGGGGATCGTTTTTGCCCCAATCCGATAAAATATCGATATAGCCCTGTATGACTGTCAGGGGAATCCGCAGCTCATGGGAGGCGTCAGAAACAAAGCGTTTCTGGTTATTAAAAGCCGACTCCAGTTTTCTAATCATTTGATTCAGAGACATGATCAGCTGATCCAGTTCATCCTTGTTTCCGGTTTCTTCGATCCGGACATTGAGGTTGTTTTCGGTAATGTTTTTGGCTGTTTCGGAAATTTCTATCAACGGTTTCAGGGTTTGTTTGGTACCATAAATACCGATCAGGATAATTGCAATCATTCCCAGAATGCTGATAGCGATCATCAGGACAAACAAGGTGGTCATAAACACGTAACTGTCATTAAGGTTTTTGATAATTTGCAGATAGATAATATCGCCGTCCTCAAGAACATAGTAAGACCCCAGATAATAGTATTCGATCTGGTTGTAGCGCAGGGAGTTGACCGAGATCATCTGATTATTATCGTCATTAAAACTGAACTCGAATAAATGAAAATTGTATTTTTCCAGATTTTCAGCAACCAGCAGATCAGTCAGAATTTCCGAGGACTGATAAATATTGCCCTGGGTGTCTTTGAGCTGATAGGCAATCAGGGAGTTGTCTTTAACATAGGGGTACAACTTATCAGAAATGAATTCCAGTCGCTGGTCCGCTGGTAAACTTAGCAGAGTGGCCATGTTTTCATCCAGGGTATTGATGACATAATTATTAAACCGGATCATCGTCGATTTGCTTTCGTTTAAAATAAGCTGTTGCGAAAAAAAGAACACCATTAAAAACGAAAGGGTCAGAACAGCGGTGAGGGCCAGAATAAAAAAGAAAACAATGCGGTGATAAATTTTCAACGGCTTTTTGCGACCCGGGATATTCAGCTTATCGAACCACATAGCCTCGCCCCCGAACGGTCTGGATCAGTTTTTCATCAAAATCCCGGTCAATTTTGTCGCGCAGATATTTAATATAAACATCAACAATATTATCCCCACCGTCATAATCAAAGCCCCAGACCTTGTCCAGGATCTGTTCCCGAGACTGAACCAGATCATGGTTGAGGACGAGATAATAAAACAGATCAAATTCGGTCCGGGATAAGCTTATTTCCCGGGATTGGCGTTTGACGCTGAAGGAGTCCAGATCGATTTCAATGTCTTTAAAAACCAGATGGGTGTTCAGTGCTGCTTCCGGCGTGTTTTTCCTTATATTGGCTTTGATCCGGGCCAGCAGCTCGTCAAAATTAAAGGGCTTAGTCACATAATCATCGGCCCCTAATTCAAAACCAGTTACCACATCGTTGGTATCATCCCTGGCGGTTAACAGGATAATCGGCAGGTGATGATTCTGGGCTTTGATATATTTGAGAACATCATAACCGGAGACTTCCGGCAGCATAATATCAAGTAAAATCAGATCAACGGCTGGGTTTTGGTGATAGGCTTCAATCCCTTCCCGACCGGTAAAAGCCTTAACCGTTTCAAAGCCTGCATGCTTAAGTTGCAGCTCGATGATCCGGGATATTTTCTTATCATCTTCAATAATAAGTATTTCTTTCATGAGGAACCTCCATAACCAATCGATAAGTTGAAAAACAAAAGCAATACCAACAATGACTTGGGGGTCAAACCCTTGTCAAAATAAATTAACAAGTGGTCGGTATGGTAGTTTTCAATTATTTTAAAATAATATCATAGTTTCCTTGTTTTATATAGCTTTAAGATTTCAGATCTATAATTAGACGTTAGCTTATAATCAAAATTCAAAATATGGAAGGAGTCGCTTTATGCGTATACTATTTGTAGAAGACGAAAAGAAAATAACCGATGCACTCCAGGAATTATGTAAAATACAAAACATCGATTGTGACATTGCCAACGATGGGGAGGAAGGTCTGTTATTTGCACTAAACCCTATTTACGATGTCATTGTTTTAGATATTATGCTGCCGATCAAAAGCGGGATCGAAATTCTGCAGCAGATCCGCGACCAGGGCATTAATACCCCGGTGCTGATGCTAACCGCAAAAGGGACCATTGATGATAAGGTCAAAGGCCTGGATTTGGGCGCCGATGACTATTTGATCAAGCCATTTTCAGCCAAAGAACTGTTTGCCCGGATTCGGGCCCTGGGCCGCCGCCCGGATCATGGGATCAAGGGCGAAACAATCGTCTTTGAAGACGTCAGCTTCAATACCAAAAAAAATATCCTGCAAACCGAAAACAAGGAATTCAAACTGTCTGTTAAAGAAGCGAAGATTCTGGAAATGCTGTTAAAACGGCCCAATCAGGTTTTCACCCGCGAACAGATTCTGGATCGGGTGTGGGGGTTTGATAAAGAAGTCAATGAGAATAATATTGAGATCTATGTTCATAACCTCCGTAAAAAAATTGTTGATACGCAGGTTAAAATTGATACCATCCGAGGGGTAGGATATACGCTTGGGAAAAAATAGGTTGGAGAGTTAAGGCCCATGTTTAAAGAAATTAAGCGAAAAATTACCTTGTTCAATACCCTGATCCTGGTTATTTTCATGTTTATGTTTATCTTTCTCCTGGGTTTTTTAGTGAACTGGAGTCTTACGCTTTCCGGAGAAATGTATTTGACAACGGTGGCCAAGGAAATCATCTCAAACAACGGCCAAACAACCGCTCAACCGATCAATTCCGGGGATTCGGTTCATGATAAATTTGGTTATCAATTTATTATGTGGGACAGCAGCCACGTTGTTAAATCGATGAAGGTAGAAGACCGCAATTTGATTATGATGGGTTACGAGCTGGCCATTAAGAAAAATGAAACCCCGCAGTTTAATCTGCTGGTCTCGGAAAATGTCGAGTATCGGGTGTATACCTTGCCATACTCCAATAATTCCAACGACTATGTACTCCAGGTCTTTCAGCAAGTATCGACTGAACGGTCCATTATAGCTTATGTTATTTCATTTTTGTTTTTAATTGGGTTAGGGTCCATTGCTGTGCTGATTCCGATCTCTTATTTTCTGGCCGGGAAATCGCTGCAGCCGATTAAAGATACCTTTGAGGATCAGAAAAAATTTATTGCCAATGCTTCCCATGAGCTGCGAACCCCGCTGACGGTTATCCAAACCAATGTTGAGGTGCTAAAGCTCAAAGAGGATGAACAGATCAAGGATAACATGAAGTGGCTGAACAACATTGCCAGCGAAGGGGAAACCATGGCCAAACTCATTTCGGAGTTATTGTTGCTGGCCCAGGCCGAAAATCAACGGCTGGCTATTGATAAGGAGCTTTTTGATTTATCTTCCATGTGTCAGCAAATGGTCGAGCTGATGACTGAATTGGCCAACGAAAAAGAAATAGAACTTAGTGAGAACATTTCACCCGGGATCCAGTACCGGGGGGATGAAGAACGACTCAAACAGGCAGTTCGGATTTTAGTGGATAATGCCATTAAGTACACGCCGATGGGTGGAAAGGTGCAATTATGTCTGGTCCAGGGAAAACGACACCTGGTTATCGAGGTTAAAGATACCGGAATCGGGCTTACCGAAGAAGAAAAGGCAAAAGTGTTCAGCCGTTTTTATCGGGTCGACGACGCCAGAAACCGGGAAACTGGGGGTGTCGGGCTGGGGTTAAATATTGCCGACTATATCGTTAAAAAACATAATGGTAAAATTAAAATTGACTCGATTCCCAACAAGGGCAGCACCTTTTCGATTGTTTTACCCAAAAGTAATCAAAAGCCGGATTCAAAGAAGAATAATATTAAAGGGGATACCCTTCAATAAAATGATTAATAAACATAACCAGTAATAAAAGTTCAATTTCTTTGTTGGTGTTAAGAGCACCCCGGATTTCCGGGGATGATCTTAAAAAAAGAAAGAAATTGGGCTTTTTTTCGATTATAATAAAATATGCAAATAATTTTAATGAAAAGGAATAAATATGAATATTTTACTGTATCAACCAGAAATTCCCCAAAACACCGGAAACATTGCCAGAACATGTGCATTGACAGAGACGAATCTTCATTTGATTAAACCGTTGGGTTTTTCATTGGACGAAAAACATTTGAAGCGGGCTGGCCTGGATTATTGGGAGCTTGTCAATGTGAGCGTTTACGATTCATTCGATCAGTTCATGGAAAAAAATCCCGAGGCAAAACTTTATATTTTAACGACCAAAGCCACCAAATTTTATCACCAGATTGAATATGATCAGGAAGCATTTCTGATGTTTGGGAAAGAAACTGCCGGAATTCCCCCGGAAATTCATGAAGCCCATCCCGATAACCGGTTCCGTATCCCGATGCGAAATCATGAAAAGGCCCGTTCTCTGAATCTTTCGAATGCTGTTAACATTGTCTTATATGAAGCGCTACGACAACACGAATTTCAGGGATTGATTTAGTATGAAAATTCATGAAAATTTCATGAAAATAGCTGAAAATTACATTACTTTACCATAACAGTGTGTTATAATTAGTTCAATTGAAATTAGGATGGTACACAATGGATCAAGCAGGAAGTAAAGAAAAGTTTTGGAAATCAGAATTTTGGAAAAAATACTCGAGCTATTTGTTCTTTGTTTTTTTAATCAGTGCAACAGCAATTGTGATCTTAACCCAAGTTGATCCGGAAACCTTTATAAGAACAATTAAACAGGCCAATGGTTATTTTCTCATTCTTGGAATTGGTTGTGTTTTTGGCTATTGGATATTAGAAGCTTATATGTTGTTAAAGCTGATGCGGCGGGATAATCCCAGTGAGACCTTTCATTTTGCCTGGACCGTGACAATGATCGGCCAGTATTATAATCTAATCACTCCCAGTGCCACCGGAGGACAGCCCCTTCAGCTCTATGAAATGTCCAGAAAGAACTATGGCTTTGGTTCGGGTACGGCAGTGCTGGTACAAAAATATGCATTGTATCAAGTGACGGTCACATTTCTGGCCATCATCGCTACAATACTCAGTATTACGACATTGCATCAGAGTTTGGATGCGGCCAAATGGCTGATTGGGATTGGCTTAATTGTGAACGTAGCCGGGGTGGTGCTGATATTTATCCTGGCCTTTAACGCCAATGCCGCAAAAGGAATTATGATGGCCTGCGTGCGGCTTTTATTAAAGCTTCGTATTTTAAAAAATGCGGAAAAATATGTTGAAAAGGTCAATCACTTTATCAAAGAATACCAGCTTGCCATCGATGCGCTGAAGAATCATAAAATGCAAACTGCAAAAATGTTTGTTGTTTCAATTTTACAGATCCTGATCTTTTACTCAGTCAATTACTGCGTGTATCGTTCATTGGGATTAAATGAAACCAACGCCATTACGATCATTTCACTTCAGGCGATTCTTTATGTGGCGGTAGCCTTTGTACCGACGCCAGGAGCCGCCGGAGGTGCAGAAGCAGGGTTTTTACTTTTATTTGGACCGATTTACGGCCCCGGCAATACAGCGGTGGCGATGATCCTGTGGCGTCTGATCACCTTTTATTTCGTCATTCTCTTTGGCGGAATCTATCTTTCCATCCACTCCATTAGAGTTGGAAAAGATAAAGCGAAGCAAATTGAAAAAGAGTGTGATGATCAAGTGGATAGCCTATAGAAAATCATTAAAAATAAGGAGAGTGCAGTGAAGAAAATTGGAATTCAGCAGATTATCGATCATGTGGCTGAAATGTGTATTGAAGCCAATACCTTTTTATCAGCAGATATGATGGAAGGTCTGCATCGGGCAAAGGGGTCAGAGGAATCAGAAAATGGCAAAGAGATTCTGGAAACCATGCTTTGTAATTTCGAAGTAGCTAAAAATAAAAATATTCCCATTTGCCAGGATACCGGCATGGTTGTGATGTTTGTCACTTTTGGGCAGGATTTGACCATTGTCGGGGGAAGTCTTGAAGAGGCCCTCCAGGCTGGCGTTGCCAAAGGATACGAGCAAGGCTATCTGCGGAAATCCGTTGTCGCCGATCCTTTTATTCGAACCAATACTGGGAATAATACCCCGGCAGTGATTCATTATCAGGTTGTGGCTGGTGACGGTTTAAAAATAAAAATCTTGCCCAAGGGCTTTGGTAGTGAAAATACCAGTGCGCTGAAAATGCTGAAACCTTCAGATGGTATGGCTGGCGTTAAAGAGTTTGTCCTCCAGACGGTGGAAACCGGCAGTCCCAATGCCTGTGCCCCAATTGTCGTCGGCGTTGGGGTTGGTGGCACGATGGAAAAAGCGGCGATTATGGCAAAGGAAGCCTTAAGTCGGCCGTTAGGAAAACATAATCCGCTGGGGCATATTGAAGCCTTGGAAGATTACCTTTTAGAAGCCAGTAATGCCCTGGGCATCGGGCCGATGGGGCTTGGCGGAATTAACACCGTGTTGGGCGTCAATGTGGAAGTCTTTCCGACCCATATCGCCGGCTTGCCGGTGGCGGTTAATATAACCTGTTACGTTAATCGACATGTGGAAAGGGAATTATAAAATGGCTGTTGTTGAGATCAAAACACCTTTAGATAAAAAAACCAGAAAGAAATTAAGAGCCGGCGATCATGTGCGGATTTCCGGGATCATTTATACAGCCCGGGATGCGGCCCACAAACGGATGATGGAAGCCCTGGAAAAGGGACTGCCTTTACCCATGGATTTTGCCGATGAAATTATTTACTATGTGGGTCCCTGTCCGGCGAAGCCCGGGGAAATTATTGGTTCAGCCGGACCAACAACCAGCGGTCGGATGGATATTTATACTCCAGAGCTGCTGGATCGCGGGCTGGCCGGTATGATTGGCAAGGGCAATCGCAGTGAACGGGTTATCAATAGCATGATGAGCAATGATGCGGTTTATTTTGCCTGTGTCGGTGGCGCCGGAGCGTTATTGCAGGACTGCATCAAGTCAGTTGAAATAATCGCCTATGAAGATCTGGGTACCGAAGCGATCCGAAAAATAGAAGTCGAAGATTTTCCGGCGATTGTCGTCATTGACACCCTGGGGAACAATTTATACGAAACTGAAAGAAAAAAATTTACAAATAAACTATGGATTTAGTGGGAGGAAACATGAAAAAAGCAGAAATGGTTATTGAAACGTCGTTGCGGGAGGGTGGTACCGACCCGATCTTCAGAATTGCTGGAGAAGCAGCAAATCGTACTAAAGAATTGGGACCGGAGGCTGTCATTAATTCAACCATCGGAGCTCTGATGGATGACAATGGCGAATTGGTGACATTCAAATCAGTTTATGATACATTGAAAGGTTTGCCGAATAATCTGATTGCTGATTACTCAGGACTGGCTGGTCAGCCGGATTTTTTAGAAAAAATTACGGAAGCTTGTTTTAAAGACTGTAAACCGGAAGGTTATATCCGGGCTGTTGCAACTCCCGGCGGAACTGGTGCGGTGCGCCATTCGTTTTGCAACTATACCCAGTTGGGCGACACGATTTTACTGACCGACTGGTATTGGGCAGCCTATGCCACTATCGCCGATGAAAATCACCGAAAGGTAACCACCTTCCCACTTTATAATGAAGCAGGCGGATTCAATTTAGAAGGCTGGAAAAAAAGCATGCTGGAGTTACTGGAAAAACAACAGCGCGTTTTAACCGTTCTCAATACCCCAGCTCATAATCCCACCGGCTATACCATTTCACTGGAAGAATGGGAAGCGATTAAGACCTTTGTTACCGAAACAGCCAAGGCTCAGCCTGAGTCCAAAATTATTCTGCTGGTAGATCTGGCTTACATTGATTTTGCCGGCGAAGGAGATGAAGCCCGCCAGTTTATGAAAATGCTGACCGGGATGCCCAATAACGTGTTGACTCTCTACGCATTCAGCTGTTCAAAGGGGTATACCATGTATGGACTGAGAAACGGTGCCATTCTTTGTGTGGCACCCACCGAAGAAATCGCCAGTGAATTTGCCAATGCCTGTACCTATTCCAACCGCGGCAATTGGTCAAATGGCACCCGAGGTGCAATGGAAACCATCACTAAAATTTTCAATAATGACGAATTGTATAATCAGGCCATGGCTGAACAGAGCTTCTACAAAAGTATCTTAAGACGTCGGGCCGCCGCCTTTGTAGAAGAAGCCCAAAAGATAGGTCTGGAAATGGTTACCTACTGTGACGGATTTTTTATCAGCATTCCCTGTGATAAACCAAAAGAAGTCAGCAGTCATTTAATGGAAAAAAACACTTTTGTTGTCGCATTGGGAAAAGGTCTCCGCTTTGCACCCTGCGCCGTGTCAGAAGAAAAATGCCGCCGTTCGCCCCAGTTAATCCTGGAAGCTATCAAAGAGGTGGAAGGCTGTTAATAATCGGCCGATAAATAAGTGATTGCGGATTAAAAGTTGCTGACGGCAGCTTCGCAATCACCTATTGTTTATGAAATTTGAAAGGTAAAGAGATGAGAGTAAAAATAGTAGATGTTGCCAGAGAAGCAAACGTTTCCGTTGCAACAGTATCCCGAGTTGTCAATAATATTCCCTTAGTAAACGAAGAAACAAAGGAACGGGTATTGGAAGCTATCAAAAAAACCGGTTACAAACCCAATGCCATTGCCAGAAGTCTAAAAATTCAAAAAACGAATACCATGGGGATTATGATCCCAGATATTACGAATCCCTATTATACCGAGATCGTCCGTGGGGCCGAAGATGTTTGCGGTATCTATCATTACAACATCATTTTGAGTAATACCGATTTCGATCCAGAAAAAGAAAAAAAATCACTGAATGTATTGGTCGAAAAACAATGTGACGGGATCATCTACGTCGGCAAAGATCTCAGTGCGGAAATGCAGGCCGAACTGATTGACGCTCCCAGCGAAGTCGTTTTAGGCTGTATTCCCGATGATAGCGGATTTCTCAGCGGGGTATTAATTAATAATGAAACAGCGGCTTACGAATTAGCCATGGAACTAATTAAAATGGGCCATAAAAAATTCATGCTGTTTTTCGATGAATTGGAAGAAGGCTATATTTATCAGGAACGAAAAAAAGGTTTTATCAAAGCATTTGAAGAAAATAACATCGAATTTGATGACAGCCGTATCCTAAGAGAAAAGCTGAGTCTTTCCGGCGGTTACACGATGATGCAGGAAGCCATTAATACAGGGGTCGATTTCACCTGCGTGTTCTGTTTTAATGATCAGACCGCGCTGGGGGCGATTCGCTGTGCCGAAGAGATGGGCAAGAAAATTCCCGAAGACATCAGTATCTGCGGCTTTAATAATTTCTGGATTGCCGAATGGACCAGACCACAGATTACGACGGTGGCCCAACCGATGTACGACATCGGAGCGATTGCCATGCGGATGTTGATCAAACTTTGCGAAAAAGACGGCGACCGAACCGTGAAAAATGTTTATGTACCGCACGAGGTTCATATTCGGGGTTCGGTAACAGAAATAAAGAAATAACTGGGCTTTTCATGAAATACATCGATTGGAAAGAAACCGATCCACAAATAAATCTGGCCTTTGAAGAGTATGTGTTTAATCAAATGGATAAAGACGAGAGCTATTTTCTGTTGTGGCAAAATGATAATGCCGTCATTGTCGGAAAACACCAGAATACCATTGAGGAAATCAACCAGGAGTATGTCAGGGAAAAGGATATTAAGGTGGTCCGCCGACTTTCGGGGGGCGGGGCAGTTTACCATGATTTGGGAAACCTGAACTTCACCTTTATTGTCAACGATCATGGTCAGGAACAATTTGATTTCCAGACCTTTACCCGGCCCCTGGTGGAGGCCCTTAAAACCCTTGGCGTCAATGCCGAATTTAACAGCCGCAATGATATTGCCATCGATGGAAAAAAGTTTTCCGGCAACTCCCAGTATGCAAAAAGAGGACGGATTCTTCACCACGGCACGATCTTGTTCAATTCAAATCTGGCGACCATCCAGAGTGCCTTAAAAGTAAAAAAGGATAAGATTGAATCCAAGGGGATCAAATCGGTTAAAAGTCGGGTCACTAACATTTCTGACTATCTGGATGAAGAGTATACGCTGGATGATTTCAAAACGGCGTTGCTGAAAGCGATGTTTGAAAATGATAATCTGGAAACGATCACGCTTTTAGAGGAAGAGATCCAGGCCATCGAACAATTAAAAACAGAAAAATATGCAACCTGGGATTGGAATTATGGAAAATCCCCCCAATATAATCTGAGAAAAGAACGAAAGTGTGACTTCGGCTTGATCACAGTCCTACTTCAGGTTGTCAAGGGTGAAATCAAAGAGATTCATTTTTATGGCGATTATTTTGGCAATGGGGATATCCAAGAACTGGAAGCCCTGTTTACAGGGATCAAGCCGACTGAAGAAGCCTTGCTGGAAGTATTGAAAAATATTGAACTGGCCGATTATATTAATGGACTGGATTCAAAAACATTAATTGATTTAATTTTATATTAAACTCAGCAATTAGGCGTTAGAAGAGCTGGTCAGCGTGATTGATTTTGGATCATACTGCGCTGACCAGTTTTTCTGTTGGGCCTGAAGAAAGGAAGTTCATTGGAATCAAATATTACACGGCTTAATTATAATGGCAAAGAAATTATTTTAATTGGTACGGCTCACGTTTCCAAAAACAGTGTCGATGAAGTCCGGGAAACCATAACAGCGGAGCAGCCTGATTCCATCTGTATCGAACTCGATCAACAGCGGTACGAAGCGATCAACCAGAAAGACAAATGGTCTAATACCGATCTGGTTCAGATCATCAAAAGCAAACGGGCCGGTTTTATGTTTGTTAATATTCTCTTGTCCAACTATCAACGCAAGCTTGCCGAGCAGTTCGGGATCGAATCCGGTCAGGAAATGATGGAAGGGATCGCCTGCGCCAAGGAGTATGGCGCGGAACTGGTATTGGCTGACCGCAGCATTCAGATTACCTTCAACCGGATCTGGCGGGGCTGCAGTTTATGGGAAAAGGTCAAGGTGCTTTTTTCGATTGTGCTCAGCGTGGTGGATGATGAAGAAATTACCGAAGAAGATCTGGAAAACCTGAAATCTGATGATATGCTGACCGCCGCTCTTTCAGAAATGGGTTCGGCTTTTAAAGGTGTTAAAAAATATCTGGTCGATGAGCGGGATCAGTACCTGGCCTATAAAATCAAGAACGCCCCGGGAAATAAGGTTGTCGCCGTCCTTGGCGCTGCCCATGTGCCGGGGATTAAAGAAGAAATATTTAAAGAACAGAATATTGCGGAGTTGGAGGTTGTTCCCCCTAAATCCAATGTCGGCAAGGTGATTGGCTGGATGATCCCAATCATTCTGCTGGCGCTGATTGTGGTGACCTTTATTGCCAACCCCAGTTCCGGTTGGGAGCAGGCCAAAACCTGGATCCTCTGGACGGGTCTGTTGGCGGCGTTGGGAACGCTGCTGGCTGGCGGGCATATCCTGTCGATTCTGACCGCGTTTGTGGCAGCACCGATTACGACGCTCCATCCGTTGCTGGCCGCGGGATGGTTTGCCGGAATGACCGAAGCTCATTTCCGGAAACCAAAGGTCGAAGATTTTGAATCACTGCCCAAAGATCTTGGCAGTATCAAAGGTCTCTGGCGGAATAAGGTTACCAAGGTGTTGATGGTGGTCGTTTTTGCTAACTTGGGAAGTAGTATTGGCACCTGGTTGGGCGGACTCAACATCATCGGAATTTTCATCAATACCTTTTCATAAGAAGTGAATAAAGCTTCTCACAGATCGTTTAAATATGCATTGGGTTTTAAAAAAACTTGTTAATGTTTACAAAATAATATATAATTAACAACATTAGGAATTTAGAAAGGAGAAGACTATGAAAAGAAAATTATTAGGTCTATCACTGGTTGTTTTACTGTTATCGGCACTTGTTCTGACTGGCTGTTCCTCCGGAGGATCTAAAACATCAGAAGATGCTTTAGCGGATGGTGTGTTAAGCATTGGTGTGGATGATACTTATTTGCCAATGGAATTCAGAGATGATCAAAATGAATTAGTTGGTTTTGACATTGACTTTGCCAATGCCTTAGCTGAAGAATTAGGGGTTAAAGTGGAATTCCAGACAGTTGCCTGGGATGGTATTTTCAATGGCTTAAATGCTAAACAATACGATGCTATTATTTCCAGCACAAGTATTACCCCAGAACGTCTTGAAGGCTTCAGTATGACAGATCCTTACGTTGCCAACGGAATTGTAATTGTTTCAAGAAAAGACGCAACTCCAGTTAAAACTTTTAAAGAACTTGAAGGAAAAACCCTGGGTGCCCAAATTGAAACCACAGCCGATATTGCGGCAGAAAAATTAAAGGTTGAAGAAGGCGTCAATGTTGAAATCAAAAAATTTGACGGTATGTTAGATGCATTCGCAGCTCTTCAAGGCAAACAAATTGATAACGTCATTACTGATGTCGGGGTAGCGATGTACTACGTTGCTCAAAATCCTGACCTGTATGTTGTCAGTTCTGATGTCTTAACTAATGAACCAATCGGAATAACCTCCCGCTTAGCTGACACCGCCACAACTGAAAAGTTTAATGAAGCCATTAAAGCTTTACAGGAAAGCGGTAAAATGACAGAGATTTCGATGAAATGGTTTGGCGAAGATATGACAAAAGATATCGATACCAAACTGGTTGTCATTGAATAGGATTGTCAATAACTGAATAAATCAATGGAATAGGACTTGGTACAGTTTCTGTGACAAGTCCTGTTCATATGTTTACAGGGCGGAAGTGATCCGGATAAGTATTGCCAGATTATCCCTCTGTAACGCTAAATGAAGAAATCCACCCCGTGTGTTTCTGTGCATCGTGAGCAAATGTTCGTGAGGGTTGGAGACAAAGTAATTAAGCTGTTAATGTCTTTTTCAGTGATGTGTATGACTGCGTTTTTGCATGGTTGAAAAAGGTTTTGTCTGCAGTCTGACATGAGTCAGTGTTCAAATTTTTTAATGACGAAGGGAAGATCAACGTGTTAACTGAAATCCAATTATGGGCAATTTTTAACGGAACCATTGTAACGCTTGAAATTGCAATTGTAGCAATTGTTTTTGGTGCGATTTTCGGCGTAGTTGTTGCTCTTGGGAGACTCTCGAAAAGCAAGGTAGCCAATGCGCTATCCTGGTTTTATATCTGGTTTTTTAGAGGAACCCCATTATTGCTCCAATTATTTATTATTTATTATGCCATTCCAATTATATATCTGGATGCAACCGGCATTACATTCGAAATCAATCCGATGATTTGTGCTTTTGTGGCATTTTCTTTGAATGCGACAGCTTATCTGGCGGAGATTATTCGGGCGGCTATTGAATCCATCGATGGTGGTCAAATGGAAGCCTCAAAGGCGTTGGGAATGAGCTATCGCCAGGCGATGACAAAAATTATTATTCCTCAAACCTATAAACGGCTGGTAGCCCCCCTGGGAAACGAGCTGATCATGCTGTTAAAGGATACCTCGCTGGTATCTACAATCGCTTTATTTGATTTATTAAGAACCACGAAAACAATGGCAAGTGCAACCGGATCATGGATTTACTACATTTATGCAGCCGCCATTTATCTATTCTTAACAACTATTATCCAGGTAGTATTTGATAAGATGGAAAAGAAACTTGGAATTTACGAAAGATAGGGAAATGAATATGAGTATGGTAAAATTAGTGAACGTCCGAAAATCTTTTGGAGATTTGGAAGTGCTCAAGGGTGTTAATCTTGAGGTTCAGCAAGGCGAAGTAGTCTGTATAATTGGTGCCAGCGGCTCAGGAAAAAGTACCATGCTGCGTTGTCTTAATCAATTAGAACGGATTTCCGATGGCGAAATATATATTGAAGATGTCCTCACGGATAAACGTGCCAACGACAAAGATCTGATGAAGATTGATCCCGTCACGGTGCAGTCATTGTGTACCGAACTGGGAATGGTTTTTCAGAACTTTAATCTGTTTCCGCATCTGACGGTAATCGATAATGTCACCATTGCCCCCCTGATTGTAAAAAAAACCGATAAAAAAATAGCCGAAACCAGAGCCCTGGATCTGCTCAGTATGGTCGGTCTGTCTGAAAAAAAAGACGAATATCCCTCCCGTTTATCCGGTGGTCAGCAACAGCGGGTAGCGATTGCCAGAGCTCTGGCCATGGACCCCAAGATTATGATGTTTGATGAGCCGACATCAGCGCTGGATCCCGAACTGGTTGGGGAAGTCTTGGCAACGATGCGGCAGCTGGCTGAAAAAGGAATGACAATGCTCATTGTAACCCATGAGATTGGCTTTGCCCGGGAAGTGGCCGATCGGGTTATCTTTATGGATGGTGGCGTGATCTGTGAAGAGGGAACCCCCGAAGAAGTGCTTCTCAATCCTAAAGAAGAGCGGACCAAAAGCTTTCTTAATAAAATTTTATAAACATGCTTTAAAAAAATTGTCGTATTGGCAATTTTTTTTTATTTGCTTTACAATACATGTCATGATACAATCATCACATGCAAACTTTTGGAGGGATCAAAATGTTACTGGCAAATTATCACGTTCATTCAGATTATTGCGATGGCACCAATACCCTTGAAGAAATGGTACAAGCTGGAATTTCAGCGGGACTAACCAGTTTGGGTCTGTCAAGCCATTTTCCCCTGCCATTTGCTAATGACTGGACAATGAAAGAAGAGAATATCGAGAGTTATCTGGACGACATCAAAAATCTGAAAGAAAAGTATGCATCACAAATTGAACTTTACTGCGGCATGGAAATTGATTTTTTCATCGATCGTCAGGATATCAGCGATCTGGCCAAAGCCGTGTTACCCCGATTGGACTACACGATTATGTCCATTCATACCTTGGGAAAAACCACCGGCGATGATGTTTCCTACATTGATGAATCCCAGCAGGATTTTAAGCGGGGCATCGAAAAATATTATCAGGGAGACACGCAGGCTTTTATTAAGGATTATTACCAGGGCATTGAAAAGATGGTGGAGATCTTTGAACCTGATATCTTGGGGCATGTAGATTTAATCAAAAAATACAATCAGAACAACTATTTTTTTAATGAAAATGATAACTGGTATCAGGAAACGGTGCGAGCCTGCCTAGATGGCATCGCAAAAAAAACGACGCGACTGGAAATTAATACCGGCACGAATATGCGGATTCCCGGAGTGGGTCGTTACCCCTCTGATTGGATGGTACCAGAAATGAGAAAAAGAAATATTCCCATTACAATTGGTGGTGACAGCCACTCCGTTGCGGGAATTGTTTTCGAATATAACCAGGCAGAAGTGTATTTAGAAAAATGTGGCTATCACGAATATTGGGTACTAAAAAAAGGCCGATGGGAAGCACAGCCTCTGGGAGTGTAATATGGATAAGCTCGATCGCAATAAAATCCTGTACATTCTCATCGTGCTTGTTTTTTTGGGCGTTTTTTGGGGTTGGTATCATTTTAAAGAAAGTAATGAGGCAACACTACGGGTTGCCGATACCACCGCTGTAAAAGAGGCAGACGGCGAAAACAGCCAGGCCGGTGAGAGCCGAATAATGGTGCACATCACTGGTGCAGTCAACAAGCCTGGGGTCGTTTCACTAAATCAGGACGCCCGGCTGATCGAGGCCATTGAAATGGTTGGTGGATTGACAGAATCTGCTGATGTTAATTCCTTGAATCTGGCCAGAAAATTACAGGATGAAGAGAAAATTCATATCCCTGCTATTGGTGAGGTTTCACAAACAACGACCGCCAGTGAAAATACTAAAGTAAATATCAATACTGCCAGTCTGGAAGAACTGAAAAGCCTGCCGGGGGTTGGCGACGTCATTGCTCAGGGGATCATCGATTACCGCGAAAAGAATGGTGGATTTACACAATTGGACGAATTAAAGAATGTGACACGGATAGGTGATAAAATATATGATGGACTATCTGAATCAATAACGATATGAAAAAGGTTACATGCAAACAAAATGATAAAAAATTATCAATAGAGTTTAAAAAAATATTTTAACTGTTTACAATAGAACGATATGTGTTATACTTAATAAATCAAACAGTCAAAGGGGTTGAAGATGGAGTTATCAAATAGACAAAAAGAAATTATCGAAATTGTTAAGGAAAAGCAACCCGTAAAAAGCAATGAAATTTCGGAGCTGCTCAATATCAACCGGGCGACGATTCGCCCTGATCTTAAGATTTTGACGATGATGGGTATTTTAGAAGCAAAACGAAAAGTCGGCTATTATTATACGGGCCGATCATTGTTGCATATTTTGGGAAGCTATATCAAAACCATTAATGTCATGGACATCCAGACAGAGCCAACAGTTGTAGAGGAAACATCATCCATCTACGATGGTATTATTACCATGTTTACCAAAAATGCCGGAACCTTATACGTTGTTGACGGGAAATACCTTTCCGGGATCGTGTCCCGAAAGGACTTTATTAAGGCCATGATTGGAAGAAAAGAGGTAGAGTCGCTGCCGATTCCGATGATTATGACCCGGATGCCCAATATTATTTACCTGGAACCAACTGAATCTGTATATGATGCCGCTTATAAAACGATGTTTTATGAGGTCGAATCGCTGCCTGTTGTGACCAAAGAAATTGATGAAAAGGGCGCTTCGCGGTTAGTCCTGATTGGTAAGGTTTCACGAACAAATATTACCCGCTATGTGGTTAACATGGGAAAAAGTGTTGAATAATGAGGTTAAAACTTGAAGAGCATAGTAATTTTCGTCGTTTCAGATACGCCCACTGAAATTGGTGAGCTGCTGGTAAAAGCAGGGACCAGCGTATTTGAAAACTCCATCCGGGAAGTACGGTTTCATCCCTTTGTGGATGATAAGCTGAGTATTGACTACCTGTTGGATTTGGCAAAACAGGAAAACGGATTGGTCGTTTATCGTTTTGCGTCAATCGAATTAAAACATCATATGGAAACTGAAGCTAAAATTAAGGATGTTCCCATCTACGATGTGATGGGGTCACTGATGGAAACACTGCGCAGCATAACTGGTGAAGAACCGGTCAGGAACTTGAAGTCCAGTCGGGAACTGGATGACCATTACATAAAAAAAATTGAAGCCATTGAATTTGCTGTAAAGTATGATGATGGCAAGAACACTTCCGACCTCGATGAGGCGGATATTATTCTGATTGGGGTGTCAAGAACATCCAAAACACCAATCAGTATCTATTTGGCCAACAATAATTACAAGGTGGCCAACATTCCGTTAATGCCGGAGGTTGAACCACCGCAGGAATTATTCGAGATTTCAAAAAATAAAATATTTGGGCTGATCCTGGATCCAAACCATCTGGTCAATATCCGCTCAGAAAGAATCCGGGCCATGGGGCTTACCGGAACATCAAACTATGGAAGTTACGAAAGAGTTATGTTGGAGTTAGAAAAAGCACAACAGCTTTTCGATAAATTGGGGTGTACTGTCATTGACGTCACATCAAAAGCAATTGAAGAAATTGCAGCGATAATACTTGCAAATATAACGAGGAGGTAGAGGAAATGTCAAAAAAATGGGTTTATTTGTTTAAAGAAGGTAATGCAAACATGAAGGAGCTGCTGGGGGGAAAAGGTGCAAACCTTGCGGAAATGACAAACATCGGTTTGCCAGTTCCAGGAGGCTTTACTGTAACCACCGAGGCTTGTACTGAATATTACAATCAAGATAAAAAACTTTCCGATGAAATAGTCGGTCAAATTAATGACTACATGAGTGTTCTGGAAAAAGAATGCGACAAAGAATTTGGCAATGCCGATAATCCGTTGCTGGTTTCTGTTCGTTCGGGAGCCAAGTTTTCGATGCCAGGAATGATGGACACCATCCTGAATCTTGGACTCAACGATGAAACCGTGGCAGGAATTGCCAAAGCGACTGACAACGAACGGTTTGCCTTTGACAGCTACCGACGTTTTATTCAAATGTTTGGGGATGTTGTTCAGGAAATTGGTAAAGAAAAATTCGATCATGTTCTGGAAGCTGCTAAAGAAAAAAATGGCTATAAAGATGATACCGAACTGACTGCCGACGATCTCAAAGCAATTGTTGTTGCTTATAAAAAAATCGTCAAAGACGAAACCGGGGAAGATTTTCCCTTGGATCCCAAAGATCAATTATTGATGGCGATTGAAGCAGTATTCAGATCCTGGAATAATAATCGAGCCATCAGTTATCGAAATATGAATGATATTCCTCACGATATTGGTACCGCTGTCAATGTTCAATCGATGGTTTATGGAAACATGGGAAATGATTGCGGAACCGGGGTGGCTTTCACTCGAAATCCCGCCACCGGACAGAAAAAATTGTTTGGTGAATTCTTGATTAATGCCCAGGGCGAAGATGTTGTGGCTGGAATCCGGACTCCCAAGGATATTGATGAGCTGAAAGATATTATGCCAGCAGTTTACAAACAATTCCATGAAACCGCCGAATTGTTGGAAAAGCATTATAAAGATATGCAGGATATTGAGTTTACCATTGAAAAAAGCAAACTCTTTATGCTGCAAACCCGAACCGGTAAGCGTACAGCTGCTGCTGCGATCTGTGCTGCCGTGGAAATGGTCGAAGAAGGGCTGATCACAAAAGAAGAAGCCATTCTGCGACTGGATCCGATTGCCCTGGATCAATTGTTGCACCCGACTTTCGAAGCGGCCGCTTTAACAGCCGCCGAACTTCTGGCCACTGGTCTACCGGCTTCACCGGGAGCTGCCACTGGTAAAATTTACTTTACTGCCGAAGCAGTTTGCGCCGCTGTCGCTAATGGCGAAGAAACCCTACTAGTCAGAAAAGAAACATCCCCAGAAGATATTGAAGGGATGTACGCCGCCAATGGGATTTTAACCGCCCGAGGTGGAATGACCTCCCATGCAGCGGTTGTTGCTCGAGGAATGGGAAAATGCTGTGTGGCTGGATGCGAATCCATCAAGGTAGACGAGGCAGCTAAACAATTCACCGTCGGTAACCAAGTTTTCAAAGAGGGGGATTATATCTCTTTAAATGGAAGCACCGGCAGTGTTTACAAGGGCAGTATCAAAACCGTCACCCCAGAACTATCAGGACATTTTGGACAGATCATGGCCTGGTCCGATGAATTCAGAACCCTGAAAGTCCGAACCAATGCTGACACTCCCAAAGACGCCTCTGTGGCTGTCGGTTTCGGGGCGGAAGGGATTGGCTTGTGCCGGACCGAGCACATGTTTTTTGATGAGCATCGGCTACCCAGTGTTCGTCGGATGATTCTCTCCGAATCAAAAGAACAACGGGAAAAAGCCCTCGCTGAAATTCTGCCAATGCAGAAAGAAGATTTTATCGGCATTTATAAAGCGATGGAAGGCCGACCGGTTACCGTTCGTTTGCTTGATCCACCACTCCATGAGTTCCTGCCCAAAGAAACCAAAGATATCGAAGCCTTGGCAGTTGATATGGGTTTTGCAGTGGAAGATATGCTGACCATTATTCAGGGATTGGAAGAATTCAACCCAATGCTGGGTCATCGTGGTTGTCGTCTGGCCATTACTTATCCTGAAATTGCCGAAATGCAGACTCGGGCCATTATGGAAGCAGCTATTGAAGTCAAAGAGAAATATGGCTTCAATGTAATCCCTGAAATTATGATTCCCTTAATTGGCATTAATGAAGAATTAACCTACCTGGATAAGGTGGTAAGAAATACAGCTGAAGTGATTCGGGATGAGAAAAAATCGGATATTGAATACCTGGTGGGGACCATGATGGAAATCCCCCGGGCGACTCTGATTGCCGATCAAATTGCTGAAACCGCCGAATTCTTCTCCTTTGGCACCAATGACCTGACTCAAATGACCTATGGTTTCTCTCGTGATGATGCCGGTAAGTTTATTACTGACTATAAAGAAAAAGGTATTCTGCCAAATGACCCATTCCAGAGCATTGACGTCGAAGGCGTTGGTAAGCTGGTTGAAATGGGTGTGACCTTGGGTCGTAAAACCAAGCCTGATCTTAAAATTGGGGTTTGCGGTGAACACGGCGGCGATCCTAAATCGATTTTCTTCTTCCACAGTGTTGGCTTGAGCTATGTTTCCTGCTCACCATTCCGGGTGCCAATCGCCCGTCTGGCAGCAGCGCAGGCTGCTTTAAGCAACAATAAAAGCGCCTTCACCGATAAATAAATCGCAAGAAACCCTTCGAGGTTTCTGAGGTTGTCGCTAAACTACCGTACCGACCAATTGTTAATCTGTTGTTCTCCGCGGAATCGGACAGGCTCTGCCGTGTCCGCTCCGATGCGTACAACATGATGTAACAATTGTCGGTACTAGGTTGTCTTTTTGACAGTTTGAGAAACCCTTCGGGGTTTCTTTTTTTTCGAAAAAGATCTATAATAAAGAGACGTTAAGGATTAAATAATAAAAATAGAAATAGAGGAACATGATGAAAATTTTAGTATGTGGCGGCGCCGGGTATATTGGATCACATGTGGTCAGGGTGCTGGTGGAGCGGGGCTATGAGGTGGTGGTGCTGGATAACTTCTCTACTGGACACCCGGGAGCGGTACCTGACGAGGCAGTGATTGTAGAAGGTGATATCCGGGATCAGGATTTTCTCGGCCAGGTTTTTGAGAACCACCAGATTGACTGTGTCATGCATTTTTGTGCCAATTCCCTGGTGGGAGAGTCGATGGAGCAACCGATCAAATATTACCATAACAATGTTTATGGCACCCTTTGTCTGCTGGAAACAATGGTGGCACATGGGGTTAAACGTTTTGTTTTCTCGTCCACCGCAGCTGTATACGGGGAACCGGAGGAAAGTCCGATAACGGAAGACAGTAGCAAAAATCCCACCAATACCTATGGTGAGACAAAACTGGCGGTCGAAAAAATGCTGCCGTGGATGGATCAGGCCTATGGTTTAAAATCGATGACCTTCCGTTATTTTAATGCCGCGGGGGCCCATCCCAGCGGAGAAATCGGCGAAGATCACAATCCCGAAACCCATTTGATCCCGTTGATTTTAAAAACCGCCCTGGGTCAGCGCGATAAAATCAGTATTTTCGGCGAAGACTATCCTACTCCTGACGGCAGTTGCATCCGGGATTATATTCATGTCATGGATATTGCCTCGGCCCATATTTTAGGGATGGAAAAACTACTGGCCGGGGCCGAAAGCGATGTATATAATTTGGGCGACGGCAAAGGTTTTTCTGTCAAAGAAGTCATTGCCAAAACAAAAGTGCTGACCGAAAAAGTCTTTGCTGTAGAAGTCACCGCCCGCAGAGTCGGAGATCCGGCTGAACTGATTGCTTCTTCTCAAAAAGCCCAGCAGAAATTGGGCTGGACTCCAGTCTATTCAGATTTAGGTGAGATCATAAAAACAGCCTGGAAGTGGCATCAAAACCACCCCCAAGGCTATGGCGAATAAAATATTGTTAAGCATGTAGAATAGTCAATAGATTAATAATTGATCGCGATAATTAGTTTCAGAGCGGTTAAAGATAAAAAATAAGTTAGAATTCCAGGGTGCTGAAATACTCGGCTGCCGTTAGATCCATGGCAGCGAGCAGTTTTTCAATGCCCTTTAATTTTACTGAATAGTGCATTTCCACACCGATTTTGCGGTTTTCGAGAATCCCGGCTTCCCGAAGTATTTTCAGGTGTTGGGACAGGTTGGCCTGGCTGTAGTCAAATAACTGATTCAGGACGCATACACACTGGGGTTCAATTAAAAGAAATTTTACGATTTGTAAGCGAACCGGATGTCCCAACGCTTTGAAGATTTTTACTGAAACATCATCAGCATTCATAATTGCCTCTTTTCTGTTAATCTTCTTTGGTGGCATCATAAAACTGAAAGCCCCCGGAGAGATTAAATACGTTTTTAAAGTCATGGTTAAGTAAAATGTTCTGGGTTGCATTACCGGTGACGCCCTTATTGCAATAGGTAATCACTGGTTGGGTCTGATCGAGTAGCGCCAGTTTGTTGCGCAGATCCTGATGGGGAATGTTTTGCGCTTCCGGCAGATGACCGGCAGCGTATTGTTCAGTTATCCGGGTATCAATAATTTGATAAGTTTCCCCATTATTCAGTTTTTTTTTAAGTCCTCGGGAGTGATCAGTTTTCGCCCTTTGTTCAGGGCGTTGTCCAGGATCATCCCGGTATAGTGAACCGGATCCTTGGTCGTTGAAAATGGTGGGGCATAAGCCAAATCCAGATTAAAGATTTCAGCCACGGTGGCGCCATAGGTAATCAGGGTGACAAAGACATCCAGTCGCTTGTCAACTCCTTCATAGCCGATGATCTGAACCCCCAGGAGTTTTTCGGTGGCCCGGTCGGCAATGGCTTTGATCAGCATTTCTTGCCCGCCATAATAGCCCGGCTTATCGGGTTTGATATTATGAGCAATCTCGACATCATAACCTTGGCTGCGGGCTTCCGATTCCGATAAACCGGTACTACCGATGCTGATATCAAAGACCTTAAAGATACCGGTACTCAGATTGCCCGGGTAAAGCACATCGCCCCCGGTAATATTATCACCACAGATGCGACCGGTTTTATTGGCAGTAGAGCCCAGCGGCCGGTAATGGGGTTTTTTAGTGACCGTCGACCAGGTCTCAATGCAGTCGCCACAGGCATAAATATCGGTATCGATGGTCATCATCCGCTCATCAACCCGAATGGCTCCGGTAACTCCCAGCAGTAAGCCAGCTTCCCGGGCCAGGGTTACATTGGGTTTTACACCGGTGGCCACAATGATCATTTCGCCCGGGATCAGCGTACCATTTTCCAGAACGACACCCTGGCTGGTGGCTTCAACGACATTGGCGTTTTTTAGAATGGGTATTTCTTTTTTGCTCAACAGTTTTTCAAGATATAAAGACATATCTTCGTCAAGGTTGGGGGTCAGTTTACCAGCCCGTTCAACCAGCGTTACCTTAATGCCACATTCGATCAGATTTTCCATCACTTCAAAGCCAATAAAGCCGGTTCCGACAACCACGGCGGTTTTAGGATGCTGACTGTTCATAAAGGCTTTGATTTTTACGGCATTTTGAACATTTCTAAGAAAAAAGACATTATCTAAATCAATTCCCTTTATTGGTGGAACAAAAGCTTGGGCACCAGTACTGAGAATCAGTTTGTCATAGGGATCTTCAAAAACGGCTCCAGATTGTAGATTTTTAACCACGACCGTTTTACCCGGAGTATTAATCTTTAAGACCTCATGGCGGATACGCACGTCAATATTGTATTTGGATTTAAAAAATTCAGGCGTTCGGGGGGTCAAGGCCATGATCGATGGGACTTTTCCGCCAATAAAATAAGGAAGCCCGCACCCGGAATAAGAAATATCCTGATCTTTTTCATAGATAATAATTTCGGCCGAGTCATCATTTCGTCGGGCTTTGGCTGCCGCCGAGGTTCCTCCGGCTACTGCTCCTATGACTATAATTTTCATGGTTTTCTCCTTTATTTTAAATCAGACTGTCGACAGCAGGCAGAAAGATAAAGCGCGTGCCTGAAAATAACGTTAACTACATTATAATCAATCAATGATTCAAAAGCAATGAAGATTTAGGGAATCGGGTTGCGAATCGCAGTAAGAAAAATCGGCTCAGGGGTAATTTATGGCTTTGTCGATGGCAGTGAAAATTTACCCCATGAAATCAGTTTCAATGAATATAAAAAGTGATAAAATAGTGAGGCTGAGAAAACTAGGTAATAGTAGCCGCTTTGTGTTTCAATTTAAAAAAAAATTGGTATAATAAAAAGAGCAGCAAAACTTTGAAAAGAACAGATGAGGAGAAAAAATGTTAAAACTCGAAAATATTTCGTTTGAAGTCGAAAATGAAAAAGAAATTTTGAAAGATGTTAATTTAACCATCGAAAAAGGTAAATTTATCGCCATAACTGGTCCAAACGGCGGTGGGAAATCAACTCTGGCCCGAATTATTTCCGGAGTATTGAAACCCACAAAAGGTAAGATTACTTTTTATGGCGAAGATATAACCAATTTATCGATCACTGAACGGGCCCAAAGAGGGATCAGCTTCGGCTTTCAGCAACCCGTGCGGTTTAAGGGAATCACTGTCCATGATCTGGTCAACATTGCCAAGGGTGAGGACCTGTCAGTAATGGAGGCCAGCCACTATCTGTCTGAGGTTGGTCTTTGTGCCAAGGATTATATCCATCGAGAGCTTAATGATGGCTTATCAGGTGGGGAAATCAAGCGGATCGAAATTGCCACCATCATTGCCCGAAATACGAAACTGTCAATTTTTGATGAACCGGAGGCCGGTATTGATTTGTGGAGCTTTAATCACCTCATTGATATTTTTATGAAAATGCATCAGAGCAAGGAAAATTCCATCATCATCATTTCCCATCAGGAACGGATTTTAGACGTTGCCGATGAAATCATTGCCATGGTTGATGGTGCTATTGTCAAGCGAGGCGCCAAAGAAAGCGTATTGCCGGAGCTCCTGCATTGTGAAGATCCGAAAAACTGTTTAAACTGTCAAGATATATTGGAGGCATAAGGAATGAACGACATTGCAAAAAAATTATTAAAAGAAGTCAGTGGTTTGGATGAAATGCCAAAAGGGGCCTATAATATTCGCGAAAATAGCAAAAGTGTGGCCAGACAGTCAAGCGAAAACATCGAGATCGTCAGCAAAGAGGACAAATCCGGCATCGATATTATTGTTAAACCCGATACAAAATCAGAAAACGTCTTTATTCCGGCGCTCGTTTCATGTAGCGGGGTTCATGATCTGGTCTATAACGATTTTTTTATTGGCGAAAATGCTGATATCACCATTATTGCCGGCTGCGGCGTCAGTACCGGGGACAGCTGTGACGGATCGGAGCATAATGGAATTCATCGTTTCTTTTTGGGAAAAAATTCAAAGGTTCGTTACGTTGAAAAACACATCGGTGAAGGAACGGGTACCGGTAAACGGGTTATCGATCCGGTCACCGAGGTGATACAGGAAGAGGGCAGCTACATGGAAATGGAAACAACCCAGATCAAAGGGGTTGATTCCACCCGACGCTTTACCACCGCCAAACTTAAAGATGGGGCAAAGCTGGTTATCAAAGAAAAACTGATGACCCATGGTGAACAATTTGCCGAATCCAAGTTTGAGGTGGACATGGATGGGGAGGATTCCAGTGTTAACCTGATTTCCCGCTCCGTCGCCCGGGATTATTCGCGACAGACCTTTATTTCTAAAATTAACGGCAATACCCGCTGTATGGGTCACTCCGAGTGTGATGCGATCATCATGGACCATGGCGTCGTCAGTGCGATTCCCGAAATAACGGCCAATAGTCTCGATGCCACCCTGATTCATGAGGCGGCGATCGGAAAAATTGCCGGCGACCAGATGATTAAGCTGATGACTTTGGGTTTGACCGAAGGGGAAGCTGAAGCAAAAATTATTGATGGCTTTTTAAATTAATCGATTCCGGAACTGAGAACTTCTGATTGCTTTTATCAGAGGTTCTTTTTTAGCCGATGCGGAACAATTTGAATATAAACGCAGCAATTGGGTAAGAAATCATGGAGTCATTGAAATTTATAGCGACCACGGTTTAATCTGTGTTGGTGCCAAAAGCGACATTGGATAAGAGTTAAAAATGCCGCTGGAAAAATAAACTAAATTTAGATTTTTAAGGGGAACCGCATCATGAATAAAGACATGGACATCAATACCCTTCAAGCCAAAAAAAAACGAAACCAAAGCAGTCTCAAAATGCGGGCGTGGTCTTATAATTATTTAATGAAACCATCGACTCTGGGGGTGCTTGTTTTGTTTGGGCTGCTTTTAGTTGTTTTGTTTATACCACCGGTCATCGGAATGGGTGACGATGGCAGCACCGCCGCCATTATTTCGGGCAGTAATCTTTATAATCTCGGGGAACTGAGTCCCAAAGAAGCGCTGGCTTTTTTTCAAAAAGACTGGGGTATTATGGAATATTTCAACGATACCGGTAATGCTCAGATCACTGCCCAAACGCCTTTTCTTAATGCCGCAAGAAATCTGGATCGGGCCTATACCTGGGATGGGCTGTTTGATATGCGGTTTTACGGTGCTGTCATTGCGTTTTTTTATCTGATTGCGATGTACTTTTTATTTGAAACAGTTACCTATGGCAAGCGTGCCACGTGGACTTATATCATTGTTGGTCTGGGGGTGATTATTTTCGGAGATACGGCCTATACCGCCTGGGTCAATTCGTTTTACCCCCAGGCCCTCAGTTTTTTTCTGGTGACCATTCTGGGGTCATCGCTTATTCTAATGGGGCAGGAAAAGCTGAATGATTATCTCCTGATTGGCTGCTTTTTCTTAAGTGCGCTATTGCTTTGCCTCTTAAACCAGCAATATGCCCTGCTTGGTCTTTTTTTGGGAATTCTGGGGATCAATCTCAAATACGTGGATGAAAAAAAACACTTTCAACGAATTTGTGTTATTTGTGGCAGTCTGCTGTTACTATCTTCACTGGCGGCATTTTTTATCATGCCCAATGAATTGTCAAAGCTAAGTACTTATCATAGTATGACTCGGGGGGTATTGATGACTGCCGACAACCCGGAGCAAGCCCTGGAAGAATTTTCAATCAATCCCCAGTACGCCGTTTTAACCGGAACCTCCTATTATCAGGCGATTTCGCCGGAAACCATGGACAGTCCGGAGATGGCGGCGACTTTTTTCAGCAAGGTAAATCCCACCGGGGTGGCGATTTATTATCTGGCCAATCCCGGTCAATTATATGAAATGCTCAATCGCTCGGTGGACAGCAGCTTTAATATCCGACCAGCCTGGCTTGGTAATTACGAAATAACCCAGGGTTATCCGCCGGGAGCTCAAACCAGCTTTTTTACCCTATGGAGTTATCTCAAAGCCAATTACTTACCAGGAAATTTTGGCTTTATCATCATCTGGACAGGGGTGCTTATTGGGGTTTACGTCCGCTTTTTCAGAAAAGGGATCATCGAAAAAAACGAACGCAATACCCTGCGTTTTGTGGGGCTGATGACCTGGCTGTTTATCGGGCTCTGGGAATTGTATGTGGCGATTATCACTTCCGGGGATACCGATACCCTGGGCCATTTATTTATTTTTTCGCTGACTTTTGATCTGATATCATTTGTTATTCTGGGGAAATTCATCCATTGGCTTGAGAAACAATTGCGAAAGGTTGATTGGGAGGCTCGCAAACAGGCATTTTTGCAGCGGAACAAGGATAAGCAAAAGAATCGGGAACAGCGAGGTTATCGACTATGAAGCAGAGCATTTTGATTCTCATCGTGTTGACTTTAATCGTTTTGCCGATGCCGGCTATTGATGGAGAAGAGGCTGACGCGAAAGATAACCTCACCATGACCACAAAGGAGGTATTACTGATCTATGACCAGTTGGCCGTGGACACGGTTTATCGCGATAATCTCAACACCGTGGAAACTCTGTTGAGTGCGCTGTCCCAGACGGCGGAAATAGTTGCCATCGATGATTACGATGCTGGACAGATGTCCGGTTATCAAAAAGTGATCATCTTAAAAAATACCAAAAATGTCATTAATAACCCAGCTTTTATGGCAGACTGTCAGAATTATTCCGGGGCACTGCTTTATATCGGCTTTGTTGCTCCGGGACTGATTCCAAGTCTGGACAGTGTTCCGATCAGCCGTCAAATGGGACGGACAGTGTCTGTGAATCTGAATGGCCTGGCTAGCAACAGCATCTGGGTTGATGATTTACGGGTAGTTGATGAACAGCCTGGTCCCGGACAAACAGCCATCAGCGTTGGGACATCAGTCTATCCGTTTTCCAAAACGATGGAGCGACTGACCTTTGTACCGACATTGATTGGTGATCCAGGGTTTACCCTGGGCCTGGGAGAAACCCTGAAAGACTGGTTTGGGCTGGCAGCAACGGCCCAGATGACCCTGTTAATCCCGGATATTTATCCTTTTTCGGATTTAAATATGGTCATCGAAACCAGTAATGCTTTTTACGCCAACGGTATCCCTTTTGCTCTGGGGGTGGTTCCCATCGATGATAACATGGATTTTCCGGCTATGGCCCGTTTTTATCAGGTATTGCGATATGTTCAGTCAAGAAATGGTACCATCATTGTCCACCGCCCCAGTCCTGCCACCGTGAGCGACGGCAATGCGGTGCTATCGGAAAAAATGTATGCGGTCATTACCAAAATGGTTGAAAACGGCGTCTATCCTCTGGGTCTGGCAACTGGAGAAAGCCTGTTTTTTGATGAAGTCAGCAACGTTAATCCCTTAAATCTTTTTTCATCAGGAATTATCCTGCCAGATTCCGGTGTTACTGAGCCAGGTAGCAAAGAAACCTGGGCGCTGCGTTGGGCCAGCCTGGGAGTCAGTCTTGAAACGATTGCCGGTACCAGCAGCCAGAATCGCAACTTTGGCAATTATCCCATTAATACCACCATTATTATGCCGCTGCCGGCAAATGAAGCGGCCCTGGCTGCCCAGCTGGGGATTATTAATAATAAGTGGCTTACGCTGACAGATTATAAACGGCTGAATAATTATTGGACCATCGGCCAGAATACCATCGCAAGCAGTGCTTCGGGAATTTGGGTCAATGGTCTTCCGGTCTCGCTGAGCTATGATGAAGAACCCATCGAAGCCGATTATCGCTATCAAAAAGCGCCGGAGTATAGTCTGGAAAAAATATTTACGGCTGGCAACACCTTTCTGCTGACGGTGGTCGGGATCATCATTTTACTTTTTATCGTTATCGTCATTTTTAGTCGCCGGGTGTATCTGAACAAGTTCAGAAAAGTAGTCAGCAATGAAGAAAAAAAGGAGCCGGTCAAAAATTTACCAGATCAGGAGGACAACACCCCGTGAATGTTTTTGATTATTTAATGCTGATCAACATCTTTTTAATCTGGAGTCTCTTATTTGTGAATATTGTCTTGATTGTGGCCGGATATGTTTATTATCTGAAGGTGGAAAAGGAGCCGCCACCGGAAATAATTGGCGAACATCCCTTTGTTTCGATTATGGTTCCGGCTCATAACGAAGGGGTGGTTATTGTCAAAACGGTGGCGGCGCTGCTGGCTTTTGACTATCCCTGGGATCGTTACGAAATTATTGTGATCAATGATAACTCATCGGATAACAGTGCCGAGTTGCTCAAAGAAATCCAGGACTCCAACCCCAGCCGCAACCTGACTGTCATCAATACCGATAATATAACCGGCGGTAAGGGCAAATCCAATGCTCTTAATATTGGCTATCAGCAGGCCAAAGGCGAGTTTATTGCCATCTACGATGCTGATAATACCCCGGAACACAAGGCACTCACCTACCTGGCTGCCGAACTAAGGGCTGATGATTCGCTGGGGGCTGTGATCGGAAAATTCCGGACCCGAAATAAGGAGGTCAATCTGCTGACCCGCTTTATCAATATTGAAACCCTGTCGTTTCAGTGGATGGCCCAGGCCGGTCGGTGGCAATTGATGAAGCTGTCCACCATTCCGGGAACCAATTTCATTCTCCGGCGGACCATCATCGAAGCTATTGGCGGATGGGATGAAAAAGCTGTGGCTGAAGATACCGAAATCAGCTTCCGGATCTATCTGATGGGCTATAAAATTAAATTCCAGCCTAAGGCAGTAACCTGGGAACAGGAACCCCAAACCCTGGGAGTCTGGTTCAGACAACGAACCCGTTGGGTCAAGGGCAATGTTTATGTGCTGATTAAAAATATCGGCTATCTGGTTGATAAGGATGCTAGGAAAATCCGTTTTGATATTTTCTATTTCTTATCCACGTATTTTTTACTCCTGACGGCACTGGTGGTATCGGATGTTATTTTCTTTATGAATATGGCTGGGCTGGTATCGACGACCATCCAGGGATTCAGCAATCTGCTCTGGTTTACTGCCTTCATCATGTTTATTTTGGGCGTCTTTATTGCGCTGACTACCGAAAAAGGGGAGATGACCGTTTCCAATTTTTTTATCATCGCGCTGATGTACTTTACTTATTGCCAAATGTGGATCATCGTAACCGTATACGGAGTTTTTCAGTATTTTATAGACCGCATAAAAAAACAGGACAGCAAATGGTACAAAACCGAGCGCTTCCAGGGCTGAAAGGATCGTATTTTAATACGAAACGGTCGTTAGCTTTAGGAACAATTTTTACACTGCACATAAAGAAAGCTTTGAACAACTTTATAGCTTCAAAAAGACCTCACTAAAATGACACAAAGGAGGAGAAGATGAAACGATTAACGATCATGATAATTTTACTGAGTTTGTCGCTGACGATGTTGATACAGCCGGTCAGCGCGGCCAATTATGGTGGGGTACCGCAGTCGGAAGCGCGGACGGCGCCCCAGACCTTTGTTACTAATTTTTCTGATCATTCCATGAAGGGGCTGTTTTCAACCGCCGAACAAACCTTCTGGATTGCCAAAGACTGGAATGTGGAATCGGTGCTGCTGCATCTCGAATATCGGGTCACTCAATTGGCCGACACGCAGCTGTCCAGTCTGACGGTGGCGATTAACGAGACTTATTTTTATTCGTTGCGCCCGGCTGATAATTCCGGAAACCGTCATGGCATCGATATCTATGTGCCACTGGAGTCACTTCAGCAGGGCTACAACAATATCAGAATTGACGGCTACATGCGGACCCAAAATGCGCTGCCCTGTGTCGATGATGTCAGCGAGGCCAATTGGCTGGATATTTTCAAAGAATCGAATCTTTCGGTCAGGTTTGACAAAAACGCTTTTACCACCAGTATTGATTCCTTCTATAATCGTTTTTTTGAAGTGGATGCCCTGAGATATGGGGAATCGGCGTTTGTTATTTCAGACGCTGACAATCCGGCGGAACTGAATGCCGCCCTGTTGGGAATCTCTGGTGTATCCAATCAGACCATTTATCCTGATGGATATTTTCCGATTTTGACATTCAGTGATCCAGCCGCAAATCTGCCACTGAACAGAATCGTTATCGCCGGGTACGATCAGCTTCCGGATAATTACCGGAGTCAGGCTGACCAGAATGGCATCAATGATGAGGATGCCCTATTGGTTCTAATCAACGAAGGAAGCGGAACGAATACCCTGATCATTACTGCCAAAAACGATGTGGCCCTGATCAATGCCGGTCGGATGTTGGGAAACCCGGCCTTGATGAATCAATTGCAGTCGACCACCAAGCTATTGGGAAAAACTGCAGACATTAAAACCCAAGTTTATGAGGCGGAAACCTATATCAGTTTTGCCGGTTCAGAAGGAACCTATTACAAAGGGCCCTTTCATCAGGTTAAAGAATTTGCCATCAATTATCCGTCCAATCGCAGTTTGACCAATGCCAGTGAATTCTACCTCAATTACCGGTATTCAGAAAACCTTGACTTTGACCGGTCATTGATGACAGTTTATATTAATGACGTTCCCGTTGGCAGCAGGAAGCTTTCACAGCATATGGCCGGGGGGGATGAGGCCACGATTCCGATTCCCACCGATATTGATATCGGGGGTTCATTTCAGGTGAAGGTGACCTTTGATCTGGAAATCAAAGATCTCTGGTGCAGTTTGCGCCAGGGCGATATGCCCTGGGCATACATCACCCCCAGTACGATGTTAAAAATCAACTCCGTCGCCAATCAGGATCTGGTTTTTGAAAACTATCCCGCCCCCTTTGTCACTGATTATAGTTACAACGCGGTCAGTCTGGTGGTGCCGGATCAGTTGGATGGTGAAACCACCAACCTGCTGGCCAAAATGTTTCGGGTGATGGGACGCTATACCAAAGGGAATACCGGGGAGATAACCGTGCTTTATCCCGAAGAAATGAACGAGGCGGCACTTTACGCCAATATTATTGCGGTGGGTACCTATGACAATAATAGCTTTATCAAAAGCAATAACGATAAGCTGTATTTTCAGTTTAACGAAGACGGTACCAGCTTCCTGTCCAATGAAAAGCTGGTAATCGACCCGTCCTATGGTAAGACCCTGGGTTCGGCCCAGCTGCTGGATTCCTTGTACAGTAAACCGGGCCGGGCCAGTCTGATGGTTGTGGCACCGGATCAGACGGGTTTGGTGGCGATCGGCAATAACCTTGGCGAAATGAAAAACCTGGGCAGACTGTCAGACGATGCCACTTTGGCAGACGCCAATGGTAAGGTGCTGACCTATCGCTTTAAAGCACCAAAAAATCCCACCATTGCAGTAGCACAACAAATCGCTGTGAGTCAGGAAGCCCAGATTTTTCTGGTCGTCAGCATTATGGTGCTGATTCTGCTGGCAGTGGGGTTGGTTATGGTGGTTCGCAAAAATGGGATTGAAATCAGGAAGGGAGGATGGCGAAAATGAAAAATCGGGATCAGGTTTTATCCGATATGGGGATTGTTTTCTTTCTGGTTTTAACCTTTGTTACCATTACCTTTACCGCCCAGGATTCCGCCCACTATATTCAGAATTTAGTGATGTTGAACGTTACCTTTCTGGTTATCCTGATTACTTATTTTAGTAATATAACCCTGGGTCTGGTCACCAACGGGATCGTGATTTTTTTCTATATCTCCTACACGATTTTTCTGGTGCTGGTCAATGGCGAACCCTTGACAGCTTCCTCATATTTCTGGATTGTGCTGCTGCCTCTGTTCACCTATGTGGTCAGCTTAATGACCGGAAGAAATCTGGCGCTGCAGAACCGGGTTAAAGAGCTGGAAGATGAAAATGTCAGTTTGTCCACCGTCGATCCGGCTACCGGACTGCGGAATTTTCGAACCTTGATCAGCGATGCCAAAATTTTCATCGGTATGTCAAAACGGGGACAGATTGAGTTATCGTTGATGATGATCAAATTTCGACATTATAAAGAAATCAAACGAATTTTGGGAGAAGAGCGGTTGCCGCTGTTTATCCGGCAAATGACGGAGGTGATGCACCGCAGTCTGCGGTCAGAAGATACCCTCTATTTGGTCGAAAAAGACGATATTACCTTTGGCTTGTTTTTAATTACCGATACGGCCGGAACAAAAATTGTCGAAAACCGGATCAGAAGTCACATGAAAAGCGAAGAATTTTATACCATTACGGCCCCTTATGAGGTGGAAATTGATCTAAAAATCGGAGTGTTCCATTGTGACGAGTGTAAATCGGGGGAAGCAGTTTCGCCGCTGGAATTTATTGAAAAAGCCCGAAAAGAAATGGAATACGATGTTGGTTAGGACTGAAATAGTTTTATGAGTTGTAAAAAAGACCAGGATTTATAGTGCTTTGGCACAAAAATCCTGGTCTTTTTTTATAAGTTAAAATATTCGGCGATGGCCGTACAGATGCGGTGGGACGTTTTGCCATCGCCATAGGGGTTAACGGCATGAGCCATGGTTTGGTAGGCATCGGGGTCGTCCAGCAGCTGCTGGGTGATTCGGATAATGTCGTTTTTATCAACGCCGCCCATCACGACGGTTCCGGCAGTGACGGCTTCGGGCCGTTCGGTTTCGTGGCGCAACACTACCACTGGCTTGCCCAGCGCCGGGGCTTCCTCCTGAATGCCGCCAGAATCGGTGAGCACCAGATAGGCACGACCCATCAGGTTGGACATTTGGCTGTAATCCAGAGGTGCCAGAATATGAACCCGGTCAAGATCAGCGAGCAACGGCAGGGCTGTTTCGGCAATCAGGGGATTGGGATGCATCGGAAAAACCACCTCCACATCCGGATTGGCCAGAACCAGTTCACGGATGGCAGAGAAGATATGTTCCATCGGCACACCGATATTTTCCCGGCGGTGCGAGGTCAATAAAATCACCCGCCTGTTTTGGTAGTCGATGGTGTTAAGAAGCGGGTTTTCAAAATGGTAGTCGGCCTTAACGGTCATGAGTAACGCATCGATGACCGTATTGCCAGTAATAATAATTTGGTTTTGGGGAATATCTTCCCGGATCAGATTATCCCGATTGCCGACGGTGGGGCAAAAATGCAGATCCCCCAGCTGGCTGATGAGGGTCCGGTTCATTTCTTCCGGGTAGGGGGAGTACTTATTTTTAGTCCGCAGGCCAGCTTCGACATGACCAATCGGGATCTGTTCATAAAAAGCCGACAGGGCTGCGGCAAAAGCGGTGGTGGTATCGCCATGAACCAAAATCATATCCGGAGCCTCAGCTGCCAGGATCGGTTTCAGCTCGTTGAGAATACTGGCCGTGAGATAGGACAGGGTTTGGCCGGGCTTCATCAGGTTCAGATCATAATCGGCGGTGATAGAAAAGAGTTCCAGCACCTGATCCAGCATTTCTCGGTGTTGGGCGGTCAGCGTTACCAGCGTCTGGAAACGGGGATCTTTTTTTAAAGCAATTACCAGCGGCGCCATTTTGATGGCCTCCGGCCGGGTTCCAAAAAGAATCATGATTTTGATTTTTTTCATGGTTACTCACTTTCTTCCAGTTCTAACATATCGATTTTTAGCGAGCGAGTGGGAGTCGCTGAGATATAAAAAAAGCTAAAGCAGTACCGACAATTGTTATATCATGTTGTACGCATCGGAGCGGACATGGCAAAGCCTGTCCGATGCCGCGGCGAACAACAGATTAACAATTGGTCGGTACGGATCCATTAAGGAATCCTGGTGCGAGCGATTATTTGTTATAAACCAGCCCCAGCAGAGCCTGAAGGTTATCGTAGGAGTAGGCATTATTGTTATAGCCGAAACCACCGTAGAAAGGACTCTGGGAATCGGCATTCTGATGTTTTTTTAGTTGGGTCAGGGAGTTGCCGGTTAAAAACTCATTTCCCAGCATCGCACCAATCTGAGCGGCGATGCCGTAGGCAGCTGAAGATTCCTGAGTATCCAGGGCCGCTCCGGTATGGGGATCATAATAAGAATAGAGGGTGCCACTGGCGACCTTTTCTTCCAGCCAATCAATGGATTGGGGGGAATAGATTCCGGCTTGAGCCAGATTCTGGATCACCATCAGGCTGTCCAGAATGTTTATTTTTCCGTCAGCATCGGTATAGCTGCGCTTTTGAGGATCATAGCTTTTATGATGAAGCGGCAGGGTTTCGCTAATAAAGCTGCCCAGCAGAATCTGCTGGTTTGTATTCACGGCTGTGGTGATTTCAGGTTTTGCAGCCGCCAGCGTCTGGAGGGCCGAAAGGTTGATATAAGCCACTTCGACGGTTTTATCCTGGGTGGGACTGGTGGCGCTGTAATAACTGACCAGGTAGTCGGACTGAAACCCCCTGATCGGTAATTGATTTTCCAGCATCTCAAGAATTTTCGACGCTGAATCATCGAGCGGCCATTGTGCTTTGGCCAGGGCCAGGGTCTGGTAAATCCGCAGATCATCGATGGTGGCTGAAACATTGGTGATCGGATCACTGTTTTCGACGATGCGCCACAACAAAATATCATCGAAGATCAGATGATCCTGGATATAGTCAGTGGTTTCATGAAAAAGTTGTTGGTCCCCGGTTAAGCGGGCATACTCCAATAATAATCCCATCGACTCAGAAAGAACCTCATGACCGGTCGATAGGTCTCCGGTTTGTGCAGTGTTCTGATAATTGGTATAAATACCGCCATCAGGAGAAGTCAGCTGATTGTGGATAAAGGCCTGGCAGTTCAGAGTTTCCCGGGAAAGCGGGTTGATCGGTGCTAACGGGGCAGATTTAATAGGGGCATAATCAGCCAGTTGGGTCGTATCCTCTGGCCGGGAAAAAAAAGATCCCCAGATTACCACAATCAAACCGGCCAACCCAACCAGAATAAGCGACCATTTAAGTTTTTTTGCCATGATTTAACTTCTTTCCTATTTTTGAAGAACCTTTCAGCATCACCTTACGAACCAGATTAACAGTGGATGAGACCATAATAATGCCCACCGCCAGTGCTCCGGAGATCAGCAGGGTGTGAATGCCGGTGGAGATCCCAAGATCGATCTCGCCGTTGATAAAATAAAGCATGGTATAGTAGATGCCGCCGCCGGGCACTAGTGGAATCAGAGCCACGGCCAGATAAATGGTGGTGGGTGATTTGGTTAAACGGGCCAGCACCTCAGCATAGAGTGAGATCGCAATGGTGGCTAGCAGATAGAGAAGGACGTCATTGGAAATAACCAGTTGAAAAAGGACATAAACCAATTGTCCCAACATCCCGCCCAGAGCGGCAAGGAGCAGCTTGTTCCGGGGGATATTAAAGACGATGGCAAAGGCCAGGGACGCGCCAAAAGCATATAAACAGGGTGTGATATAATTCATGGCTTCAACCTCCCCAGAATGGTCGCAATAAACTCAGAGGTACAGCTACCCCGGCGGCAATGGCCGCACCAATCAGCAGGGCCTCAATGCCCTTGGTCAAACCGGAAAGATAATCCCCGGCGATAATATCCCGGATCGAATTGGTAATCGCCAGTCCGGGTACCAGCGTCATAATTGAGCCAATAATAATGGTATCCATATTGGTGCTCAGCCCCAGACCGGCAGCAGTTAGGGCAACCGTGGAGACGATTAAGCCCCCGACAATATTGGTGAAAAAAACATTGGCCTCAAAGCGACCCATGATATCCATTTGCAGTTTAATTCCAATACCAATCAGAAATCCGACGCAGCTATCCATCAGACTTCCCCCAAAAAACAGGGTGAACATCTGAGAAATAAAGGCGAAAGCTAAAACATGAAGATAGTAAGGATAAGAGGGGATGGTATCGATACGTCTGATTTCTGCCAGTAGATCTTTGTAGTTGGTGGGTTCAAAGCAGATCTGACGGGACAAATGATTAATTTCCGAGACCTTGGTCAAATCTATTTTACGGGAGTGAATCCGTCGCGTTCGGGTCAGCGGAAGCTCCCCTTCCAGAGTGACAGAGATGATGATGGTGGTCGGGACAACAAAAATTTCAGCCTCCTTGGCACCAAGGGCAATACAGATCCGATGCATGGATTCTTCCACCCGGTAGGTTTCCGCACCATTGGAAAGGAGGATAACCCCCATTTCCATGGCAACATGACTGAGTTGGTTAATGGTCATTACAGTTCATCCAGGATCGCATCAAGAATCCGGTGGGCCACCGCTTCTTTGGATAAAAGGGGCAGGGCCTCGGTTTTTTCCAGGGTAATAATCGTCACCCGGTTGGTGGCGGTATTAAAACCGGCTCCCTTTTCCTTTAAATTGTTGGCCACCATCATATTCACATTTTTAAAATAAAGCTTTTCTTTGGTGTTCTCGATCATATTTTCAGTTTCCATCGAAAAACCGCAGATAAACTGGTCGGACCGCTTTTTTTCGCCAATTGTTTTTAAAATATCGATGGTCGGAGTCAGGTTGATAACAGGCCGTCCATCCCGTTTTTTGATTTTTTCAGTGGCCACTTCAGTGGGTTTGAAATCGGCAACGGCGGCGGCCTTAATGACGATATCGGTAGCCTCAAAATGATCCATTACCTGGGAGCACATGTCACTGGCGGATACGACCGGGACAAGATTGACAAAGGCTGGCGGGTTTAAAGCGGTTTTGCCACTGATCAGGGTCACATCAGCGCCCCGGAGCATCGCGGCCTGGGCCAGGGCATAACCCATTTTTCCGCTGGAATGATTGGTAATGTAGCGGACCGGGTCGATAGCCTCACAGGTCGGGCCAGCGGTAATCATAATTTTTTTGCCCTTGAGATCATGAAAAAAGGCAATTTCCTGAAGAATATGATTAACCAGTAGCTCCTCATCCGGAAGTTTCCCAGCACCGACATCCTTACAGGCCAGCATACCCACCGCCGGATTGATGATCTTGTAGCCCAGCTTTTTCAGGCTTTTGAGATTGTTTTGGACGATCGGATTTTCGTACATGGCGGTATTCATCGCTGGTGCGATCAGCTTGGGACAGTGGCAGGCCATGATCGTGGTGGTGAGCATATCGTCGGCAATCCCGGCATTGATTTTGCCGATCACATTGGCTGAAGCTGGTGCCACCATAAAAAGATCGGCTCGTTTGGCCAGACTGATATGGGCCACATCATAAGAGATATTGCGGTCAAAGGTATCAACAATACACTTATTGCCGGTTAAACTCTCGAAGACCAGGGGGGCAATAAACTCCTGGGCGTTTTTTGTCATTATGACTTGAACATCGCAGCCCATTTTGGCCAGACTGCTGGCCACGTTGGCCATTTTATAAGCGGCGATACTTCCGGTAATGCCCAGAACAACAGTTTTATTTTTTAATATATTTTTCATCGACTTTCCTTTTCCGGTTGTTTTCATTAGTTTTCATAATCATTATACCAAACCCGGGGGTCAGGAGTAAATATAAGTTTTTATTGTATTCAGATAGCCGGTTGCTACCGTACCGATCAATTGTTAATCTGTTGTTCGCTGCGGGTTCGGACAGGCTATCGCCATGTTCGCCCCGATGCGAACAACATGATGTAACAATAGTCGGTACTACGTTTTTTTTTAGAAGTAAATCAAATGTTAATATAAATTTTTATTGAAAATAAGTTAAAAAGGCGTTAAAATGTAGGTGCATTGTATCCGGCGTGACTGGAACGATAGCGGGAGGTTAAAATGAAAAATACAAAGACCAACGATTTGGTCAAACTATCCTTTTTTGTAGCGATTATTATTTTGTTGGCGGCGACACCGTTTCTTGGCTATATCCCCCTGGGATTCACCCGTGCTACCATTATTCATATCCCCGTCATTATTGGCAGTATTATTCTGGGACCATTCTATGGTGCTTTTCTGGGATTTGTTTTTGGACTGACTAGTTTAATCAATAACACCTTTAATCCCACGGTGACATCATTTGTTTTCACGCCGTTCTATTCCCTGGGAACTTATTCTGGTAATTTCTGGAGTCTGGTGATCTGTTTTGTCCCCCGAATTCTGGTCGGCGTAGTGCCCCATTATGTTTTTAAGGGGATGAAGAAAGTAAAGAACAATGATGTGTTGGCATTGACCCTTGCTGGAGTTGCTGGTTCATTGACTAATACTCTGCTGGTCATGAATTTTATTTATCTGTTTTTTGGACAAAGCTATGCCGAAGCCAAAAATGTGGCATTATCGACTTTATACGGCGTCATTCTGTCAGTAATTGCGATCAATGGTATTCCCGAAGCGATTGTGGCGGGAATTCTCACCACAGCGATTTGTAAGGCGCTATTGCGATATACCGGTAAACCAGCCCTGCAATAAGCCACTGGTTTTAGATTAACAATAATAAAAATGTAAACTGTTTCGGGCGAAAATCCTGAAGCAGTTTTTTTGTTAGTTTTTTGATCGGTTTTTATGGTATTAATTTGCGTAATGAATTAATTTTAATAAATTGAGTTTAATAAATTGATTTTATTACTTTGATATCCTGCGAAAAGAATATATAATGAAGATAAAATAACCGCAGATTAGTAAAAAGGAGTTGTGATGAAACAGATTAATAAGGTTCTTGGTTTACTGCTGATCGTGCTGATGATAATGGGATGTTGGGGATCCATGACCTTTGCGGCAACGGTCAATGATGATCAGACCATCACCCTCAAAATCATTCATACGAATGACACCCATTCCCGTTATAGTTACAGTGCCAAGAACAATACCATCGGCTATGCCAAGCTTAAGACCATTATCAATCAGGAGAGTCCTGATTTGACTGTTGATGCCGGGGATATCTTTCATGGCCAGTCCTTTGCTACCATCGAAACCGGCGGTTCGATTGCCGAACTGATGGCGGCGGTAGGCTTTGATGCCATGGCCCCCGGGAATCATGATTTTAATTATGGGAGCGCGCGATTGCTGGAATTGGGAATCATGGCCAACACCAAAATTCTGGGCAATAATGTGACCGATAGTGATTCCGGAAATCCTTTTTTTAATGATGACTACCTGATCAAGGAAATTGCGGTGGACGGCGAGATCTTAAAAATCGGCGTGTTTGGACTGATCAGTCCGGACATTTATGGGGATACGGCTCCGGCCAACGTAGCGGGACTAACCTTTGGCACCCGGGAGTCCGTCATTGCCACGGCCCAGCAGGCAGTAGCAGCTCTGGAAGCCCGGGACTGTGATGTGATTGTGGCTCTGACCCATATCGGTGATTCGGACAATGGAACCCTGATGCGCAGCGATGCCATTGCCCAGGGGGCACCGGGAATCGATGTGATTGTCGACGGCCATACCCATGATGTGGAAAACCGGGAAGTTAACGACACCCTGATTGTTCAGACCGGCTGTTTTTTTAGCGCGGTAGGTGAGGTTGAGATTACGCTGAAAAAAGCAGTAGCACTGGCCGCCCGGATTGAAATCCCGGAAGCTGAAAATACCGAAGCAGTACTAGCAGAAGAAACAGCAGAAGAAACAGCAAAAAATGAATTAATATCAGCTGAAATGATTGAACCAGAAATTCCGACGGAGGAAACGGGAGTGGTGGCAGCAGCGACGGAAGTCTCCTATACGGTTGTGAGTAAAACAGCCAATCTGACAACCGTGGCCGAGGCGACTGATGATGTGATTCCGGCGGACCCGACGGTGGCGGCCCTGACGGCTGCTATCGAAGCTCGGGAAGATCCGATAAAAAAACAGGTGGTTGGCAATACCCCGGTAAAACTGGGCGGGAGTACCGACAATATCTGGCAGGATGTGCGGCTGGGTGAACTGAACCTGGGTCGAGCCCTGTCCGACAGTTACCGGTTTGTCACCGGTGCTGATATTGCCGCTGAAAATGCCGGGGGAATCCGGGCTCAGATTCCGGCTGGAGAGATCAACAAGGGTCAGGTTATCGACGTGCTGCCCTTTGGAAATTATCTGGTGACCAAGTCGGTTTCCGGAGCTGATGTTAAAAAAATGCTGGAAACCAGCATTGAGATTGGTGTCAATAACCAGATTGCCAATGATAAAAATGACAACTCATGGCCCAGCAACAGCGGCAGCTACCTTCAGTGGAGCGGCATAACCGCCGCCTATGATTTAACGAAGCCCGTGGGCCAGCGGGTTTTCTCAGCCAAGGTGGGGACGGCAGACCTTGATCCCAATCGGATGTACACCATCGCCTGCAATAATTATCTGGCCACCAGTAGTGATTACCCGGGGTTACAGGCCGCCGCCATCATTAATGAGTATTCGGCCTGTGACGAAGCCTTTATCAGCTATCTCCAGAATGCCGGCAACGAACGCTTTATAACGGCAATTAACAGCCCCAATGTGACTGCCGGAACAGCGCCAAAACCGACGCCCAATCCCCAGCCGATACAGCCGGCGCAAAAGCAGTCGGCCAATAATCCCCGAACCGGCTATCAGACATGGCCCTGGACGATTATGTTCAGAGCAGTGCTTAACTTTGGGATTCTGTAAATAATGGTTCGTAGGGGTGGTTATTAACTGTCCGCAAGGTTGATCTTATAACAAGGGCCACTGGTAGGATTGCTCTAGCCATGAATAGAGGGGGAAACGATTATCGATAAAAAAAACAATCTGCAGAAGATCATGGCCCTGGCCATTGAAGCGGCAAAAGAAGGTGCGGCCAGAGGCGAGGTTCCGATCGGGGCGGTGCTGCTTTGCGACGGCAAGATCATCGCTCGGGCTCACAACCAGAAAGAAAGCCTAGCCGACCCAACCGCCCATGCCGAAATGCTGGTGATCCGGGCCGGGGCACAGAAACTGGGCCGCTGGCGGCTGGATGACTGTCAGCTCTATGTTACCGCTGAACCCTGTGTGATGTGTATGGGGGCGATTATCCAGGCCCGGATTCCGGTACTGGTCTATGGTGTTGCCGAAAAGAGATTTGGCGGGGTCGAATCCACCGCCCGGTTGGGACAACACCCGATGCTGCCCAAACAGATGGAGATTTACGCAGGGATTTGTGAAGCTGCCTGCGAAGAAATGTTGACTACTTTTTTTGAGAATTTGAGAACGGCAGAAAATGGTTGAATGGTGTTTTATTTTGGTTGCGATCAGACTAAGCAGCAATGTGGCAAAGGTCTAAAAACGGCTAATTTTTTAGATGGACCGATTAACAGGAGCGATTATTTTGAAGGAGATGCAATGAAGAAAATTTTATTTATCGATGCTTGTATGCGTGGGGAAGAATCCCGAACAAGAAAAATCTGTGAAAAACTAATTGAAAGTAGAATGGAAAAGGAAGACTATCAGCTGCAAACAGTTAAGCTGGAGAAAGAAAAGATTATCGCTCTGGATTGTGAGGCACTGAATTATCGAACCCGTTTAATTGAAGCGAACAGTTTTTCTGACGAAATTTTTGATTATGCCAGACAATTTGCATCAGCAGATCTGATTGTAGTTGGGGCACCGTATTGGGATTTATCATTTCCGGCTGTTTTAAAAAACTATTTTGAAGCAGTCAGTGTGTGCGGTATGGCCTTTTCATACGGCCCGGATGGCGTACCATATGGCTTGTGTCAAGCTGAGAAACTGTTTTATGTCACTACGGCGGGAGGTTTTATCGGAAGTTTGAATTTTGGTTATGATTATATCGCAGGATTGTGCGGACTATATGGCATCAAGGAAGTTGAACAAATCAAAGCTGAAGGTTTGGATATTGAAGGATTTGATATTCAGACGATTCTTAATCAGGCATTCAATCAGGTAGTAACCGCATAAGATGATGATCAGCCATGTATTCAGGATCAATTTGAAGGAATTTGACCTTGATAAAAAATAGAAAAACGATAAAATGTTTTAAATTAGAAACAATTGTACTTCTATTAAGAACAATATCCCGAACAGAATTGATTAAATTATAAGGAGAAAGATGATGAATCAAAAATCACAGGTTTATTTTACAACGCTGCGAACGACAGGATCGAATAACATTTTAAAAAAGCTGGAAAAACTGGTCACTGCGGCTGGGATGATGGACATTAATTTTGAGAATAAATTTGCGGCGATTAAGATCCATCTCGGTGAACCGGGAAATCTCGCCTATCTCAGACCCAATTACTCCAAAGTTATTGTCGATATGGTTAAGGAAAAGGGCGGGAAACCATTTCTGACTGACTGCAATACCCTTTATGTGGGACGACGTAAAGACACCCTGGAACACCTCGATGCCGCCTACGAAAATGGTTATAATCCCTTTGTCACCGGTTGCCATGTAATTATTGGCGATGGCCTGAAGGGCACCGATGACATTGAGGTGCCACTGGCAGGCGGCGAATGTGTGGCCACGGCCAAAATTGGCCGGGCGATTATGGACGCCGATGTCTTTATCTCGATGACTCATTTCAAAGGCCACGAAAATACCGGCTTTGGTGGCGTCCTGAAAAATATCGGCATGGGCTGCGGTTCCCGGCGGGGAAAAATGGAAATGCATTCAAATAGTAAACCCTTTGTAAAAGAAAAGAAATGTCGGAGTTGCGAAATGTGCGGTAAGATCTGTGCCGTGCAGGCTATTTCTTATGGGAAAGAAGATGGCAAAGCCAGCATCGACCACAACATTTGCGTCGGCTGCGGCCGCTGCATTGGGGTCTGTCCTTTTGATGCCATCTCACCTAAATATGATGAAAGCAATGATATCCTCAATAAAAAAATTGCCGAATATACCAAGGCGGTGTTGGACGGACGTCCGCATTTCCACATCAGCTTTGTTATCGATGTTTCACCTAACTGTGATTGCCATGTCGAAAACGATCTGCCAATCATTCAGGATGTCGGCATTTTTGCCTCCATCGATCCGGTGGCCCTGGATATGGCCTGCGCGGATGCCTGCAATAACGCCCGGATTCTCCGGGGCAGCTGTGCGGAGGAACGGATTATTGAGAATGAAGAAAAGGATCTGTCAGAACTGGATGTATTCACCCTGGTTCATCCGGATACAAACTGGAAGGTTTGTGTTGATCACGCCGTCAAGCTGGGTCTGGGTAATAAGGAATACGAAATTACCGAGGTTTAAGAGGATGCTTTGCGATGGTTCAATCTAGAAACCGATATCATCATTTCTTTGATATTTTGTGATTGACAAAGGCAAAATAAATAGATATAATGACTCAAATACAAAAGTTGTGATTGAAAAATAACCAAATAAAATAACTGCTATGACCAAGAGAAAGATACCAAAAATTGTATTTAAGAGAGTTGGAGAATGGTGTAATTCCAATAGTACAATGGTATGTAATACTCACTTGCGAGCTGCCAACCTGAAAATTTACCCAATTAGTAGGGAAGGCCGTGATCCCATCCGGGACGTCAACGTTAAATGACTATGGTTAGGTGCGCCTTGCGTTCAGACCAGAAGAGGAGATAGTTGTAAAGCTATTTCGAAGTTAGAGTGGTACCGTGGATACTTATATCCGCCTCTGTTGTTATACAGAGGCGGATTTTTTTAGTTTATAAAGCTATGCGGTTAAGAAAATTGAACAAACAAAAAGTAAGTACCGACAATTGTTACATCATGTTGTTTGCATCAGAGCGGACACGCCGTAGGCTGTCCGATTCTGCAGCAAACAACAGATTAACAATTGGTCGGTACGATTTACACAACTTACGTGAGTATATAATGGTCACATCAAGTGAATTTATATAATTGAAAATTAAATTATTAAAACATTTCAAGGAGGAAATTTAAAAATGGCAAAATTATTTTACGACGCAGATTGTAATCTGGGGTTACTCGATGGAAAAACAGTTGCAATTATTGGATACGGAAGTCAGGGTCATGCCCATGCACTGAATCTGAAAGAATCAGGTGTGAATGTAATTGTTGGTCTTTATGAAGGCAGCAAGTCATGGCCAATCGCTGAAGAAGCAGGATTAAAAGTCATGACCGCAGCTGATGCCACAAAAGCAGCAGATATCGTCATGATTCTTCTTCCGGATGAAAGACAGGCAGCGATCTACAAAGAAAGCATTTTACCAAATCTTGAAGCAGGCAACAGCCTTGTCTTTGCTCATGGTTTCAATATTCATTATGGTCAGATCATTCCACCAGCTGATGTCAATGTCTTCATGATCGCACCAAAAGGACCTGGACACACCGTCAGAAGTCAGTATCAGGAAGGCCGCGGGGTTCCCTGTCTGATTGCCGTTTACCAGGATCCATCAGGCAATACTCATGATCTGGGTTTAGCTTATGCTTCCGGAATCGGCGGTGGTCGTGCCGGTATCCTGGAAACAACTTTCAAAGAAGAAACCGAAACCGATTTATTCGGTGAACAAGCGGTTCTTTGCGGTGGCGTAACAGCCTTGATGAAAGCTGGTTTTGATACCCTGGTAGAAGCTGGATACCAACCAGAAAGCGCCTATTTTGAATGTGTCCATGAAATGAAACTGATCATCGACTTAGTTGTCCAGGGTGGACTGGGCTACATGCGATATTCCATCAGTGATACCGCTGAATATGGTGATTACATCACTGGCAGCAAAATCATTACCGAGGACACCAAAAAAGCCATGAAGGGTGTTCTAAACGATATTCAGGATGGTACTTTTGCCCGTAACTGGATCCTTGAAAACCAGGCTAACCGACCATACTTCAATGCTGTGCGACGAATTGAAACGGAAACTCAAGTAGAAAAAGTCGGCGCTGAATTACGAACCATGATGTCCTGGATTAAAAAATAGCACACACAAAAAAGACAACCCAGTACCGACAATTGTTACATCATGTTGTACGCATCGGAGCGGACACGGCAGAGCCTGTCCGATTCCGCAGCGAACAACAGATTAACAATTGGTCGGTACGGTAGTTATTTGACAACCTCAAAGGCAGAAGACCTTCTGCCTTTTTTTAAAACAAAAAAACAAAATAATTAGGAGGAGATGCAATGAGCAGAATAGTAAAAATATTTGATACCACCCTTCGAGATGGGGAACAGTCACCGGGTTGCAGTATGAACCTGAAAGAAAAATTAGAGATGGCGAAACAACTCGAACGTCTGAGAATTGACGTCATTGAAGCCGGATTTGCCATTGCATCTCCTGGTGATTTTGAATCGGTTCAACTGGTTGCCAATGAGATTAAAAATGCCACTGTTGCCAGTCTGGCCCGGAGCACCGAAAAAGATATCAGCACCGCCTATGAAGCCTTAAAAGGCGCGGTTAACCCACGAATTCATTACTTTTTGGCAACCTCGGACATCCATATGGAATACAAGCTGCGGATGTCCCCGGAAGCAGTGCTGGAAAAAGCCATTGCGATGGCCAAATTTGCCCGAAACCTTTGCGGTGAGGTAGAATTCTCTGCTGAAGATGCTTCCCGGACCCGACCGGAATTCTTATATCAGGTACTGGAAGGCGTTATCAATCAAGGGGTTACCATTGTCAATGTCCCGGATACGGTCGGTTATACCACCCCCGGTGAATATTTTAAATTCATTGAAGGCATTCGGAACAATGTACCAAATATCGATAAGGCCACCATTTCTGTCCATGTTCATGACGATCTGGGGTTGGGTGTGGCTAACTCGTTGGCCGCCATTCAGGCCGGTGCCGGTCAGGTGGAATGTACCGTTAACGGCATTGGCGAACGGGCCGGAAATGCGGCCCTGGAAGAAATTGTCATGGCCCTTAAAACCCGCTACGATGTTTATCAGGTGGATACAAATATTGATACCACCCAAATCTATCGTTCCAGCCGCTTATTATCCAAGTTAACTGGGGTTCGGGTGCAGCCGAATAAAGCCATCGTCGGCGAAAATGCCTTTGCTCACGAATCAGGCATCCATCAGCATGGGATGATGGCCAATAAAGAAACTTATGAAATCATGACGCCAGAATCGATCGGCTTAAAAGAAAACAAAATGGTGTTGGGAAAACATTCCGGCAAGCATGCCTTTGTGGATAAACTCACCTCGCTGGGCTATACCTTAAGTGACGAAGAGGTACTGGATCTGTTCAATCAGTTCAAGGTTCTGGCTGATAAGAAAAAAGTTATTTCTGATAAAGATATTCTGGCGCTGGTCGAACAAAAACAACTGGCCATTCCCGAAGTGTACTCGCTGGACCGCTTTGTCATCAGTACCGGGAATACCATTTCCACCGCCGCCACCATCCGCTTACGGAAAAACGGTGATCTCATCGAAGGGGTATCCCTGGCTGATGGACCCATCAGTGCCGGGTTTAAAGCCATCAGCGAATTGGTTGACTGTGAACTGACCCTGATTGATTATGGGGTTACTGCAGTCACCGACGGTACCGATGCCCAGGGTGAAGCACAGGTGAAAATTTCTGATGGCACCCATGTCTATCATGGCCGGGGCTTGAGTACCGATATCATCGATGCCAGCTTGAAAGCTTATGTTGACGCCGTAAACCAGATGCTTTACATAAAAGACAGTCAAAGCAAAGAAATCCAGGAACAAACAAGTTCAAAACCGTGATAAGGGGGAATTGGAATGTCAGAAAAAATATTAGTCTTTGATTCAACCCTCAGAGATGGGGCCCAGGCCGAAGGCATATCTTTCTCGGTAGAAGACAAAATCCGCGTGGTCGAAACGCTGGATAAAATGGGGATTGATTACATTGAAGCCGGAAACCCCGGTTCGAATCCAAAAGACATCGAGTTTTTCAATCGTATCAAAGGGATCCACCTTAATCATGCCAAGCTGGTTGCATTTGGCAGCACCCGCCGGGGTGGTATTGCCGTTGAGGATGATGCCAATCTTAAGGCGATTCTCGAAACAGAAACCCCGGGGGTAGCTATTTTTGGAAAAAGCTGGACCTTTCACATTACTGATATCATCAAAACGACCCTGGCCGAAAACCTGAAAATGATCGAAGAAACCATGGCCTATTTAAAAGCTCAGGGAAAAGATGTCACCTTTGATGCCGAGCATTTCTTTGATGGCTATAAGAACGATCCGGCCTATGCCATCGAAGCCCTGCTGGCGGCTCAGGAAGGGGGGGCCGATTGTCTGGCCCTCTGTGACACCAATGGTGGCACCCTGCCCTATGAAATTCAGGAAATCGTTACCGATGTTCGTCAAAAATTACGGATTCCCCTGGGGATTCATTGCCATAATGACAGCGGGCTGGCGGTAGCTAATTCATTGATGGCTGTTCATGCCGGTGCCCGTCAAGTTCAGGGAACCTTCCTGGGCTATGGTGAACGCTGTGGAAACGCCAATCTGGCCACCATTATCCCGAATCTGCAGTTAAAAATGGGATTCCATTGTCTGGCGGATGCGGAGCTTCAAAAACTGACATCTTCGGCGATTCGAATTGCCGAGATTTCCAATTACGCCCTCACCGGGCGTGAGCCCTTTGTGGGTAAATCAGCCTTTGCCCATAAGGGCGGCATGCATATCGACGCCGTCATGAAAAACCCGGCCTCTTTTGAGCATGTCTCACCAGAAGCGGTGGGAAATGAACGCCGGATTCTAATGTCCGAAGTTTCCGGCCGCAGCACCATCATTCAGCTGATCAACGAGGTCGACCCGAGCCTGACCAAGAAATCTGATGAAACCACCCGGGTGATGGATCGCATCAAAGAGCTGGAATACCAGGGTTATCAGTTTGAAGGGGCCGAAAGCAGCGTCAAACTGTTGATCCGCAAAGAGCTGGGGATGCACAAGCCATTTTTCACCCTGGAAGATTTCAAAACCATTGGTGAACAAACTCATACCAAAGAAGCCCTCAGCTCCTCCGCCGTGGTTAAAATCAACGTTGACGGTCAGTCGGAAATCAATGCTGCTGAAGGTGATGGTCCGGTCAATGCGCTGGATAAAGCCCTCAGAAAAGCGCTGGAAGTCTTTTACCCCAAAATCAGCGAGGTTCGCCTGACCGACTTTAAGGTTCGTGTCATTGATTCCAAATCAGCCACCGCCTCCAAGGTTCGGGTACTGATTGAAAGCTCCGATGGTGTGGACATCTGGACTAACGTCGGTGTTTCTACCGATATCATCGAAGCCAGTCTGATCGCTCTGATCGACTCCATCGAATATAAACTGTTAAACGACGAGGAACGGGAAAATAAATAATGACTATGCAAATGAATTATATGGCGCATCGCGGTGGAGGTCTAACCCTTAGTCGTTCTCAACCGCCCGTAAACGTCCATTTATAAAATAAAAACTGAAACCTAAAAGAGGAGAACAAATGAATTATAAAATAGCCGTGATTCCCGGAGACGGAATCGGCCCTGAAATTGTCGGGGCCAGTATCAAAGTTTTAGATAAAATTGCTGAAAAATTCAACCATACCTTCAATTATACCGAAGTTTTGGCCGGCGGCGCCGCCATTGATGCCTGTGACAACCCGCTGCCCCAGGAAACCGTTGACGTCTGTTTAGCCAGTGACGCCGTGCTGTTGGGTGCCCTGGGCGGACCAAAATGGGACAATCTGCCTGGTGATAAACGACCAGAAGCCGGTCTGCTGGGCTTGCGAAAAGCCCTGGGCCTGTATGCCAACCTGCGACCAGCGATTCTCTATCAGGAACTGAAAGCGGCCTGCCCGTTAAAACCGGAAATCATCGGCGACGGCCTGGATATCATGGTCGTTCGGGAACTGACTGGCGATGTCTATTTTGGCGAAAAAGGCCGGGACGGTGATTTTGCGGCCTGGGATATTATGAAATACACCCGGCCGGAAGTCCTGCGGATTGCCAAAAAAGCCTTTGAAATTGCCATGAAGCGCGATAAAAAAGTAACTAATGTCGATAAAGCCAATGTTCTGGAAGTTTCCCGCTTCTGGCGCAGCTGTGTGGAAGAAGTGGCCAAAGACTATCCTGAGGTCGAACTGAATCATTTATATGTCGATAACGCCGCCATGCAATTGGTCATCAACCCCAAACAATTTGATGTTATCGTGACTGGTAACCTGTTCGGTGACATCTTATCTGATGAAGCCAGCATGATCACCGGTTCCATTGGAATGCTGCCATCAGCCAGTATGGCCGACGGCAAATTCGGGATGTTTGAACCAATCCATGGTTCCGCCCCAGATATTGCCAACCAGAACAAAGCTAATCCCATTGCTACTATTGTTTCGGTAGCGATGATGCTGCGCTACTCCCTGGATCTGATCGCCGAAGCCGATGCCATTGAAGCCGCCGTTCAAAAAACGCTGGCGCAGGGCTACCGTACCGGCGACATCTTCAGTGAAGGGATGACCCTGGTCGGCACCGTCGAAATGGGCCAGAAAATTATCGAAAATTTGTAAAATCAGAATACCTGGTAGTTCCGGTTCATAGGGGCGAGTATTACCCGCCCGCAAACCGGACCGCTGAATCAAAACCACAATAGAAAGGATATCAAATGAAAAGTGATCGTGTAAAAAAAGGCGTCGAAACAACGCCGCAACGTTCTTTATTCAAAGCCATGGGTTATATCGACGAAGAACTGGAGCAACCCTTAATTGGCGTGGTTAATTCCTTTAATGAAATCATTCCCGGACATATTCATTTAAATACCATTACCAAAGCGGTTAAAGATGGCGTTCGCATGGCCGGGGGAACCCCCATCGAATTTCCGGCTATCGGGGTTTGTGACGGTATCGCCATGGGTCATGTGGGGATGAAATATTCTCTGGCTTCCCGGGAACTGATTGCCGATTCCATTGAAATCATGGCCACCGCTCATTCCCTTGATGCGCTGGTTTTGATTCCCAACTGCGATAAGGTCGTCCCCGGCATGCTGATGGCCGCCGCCCGGCTCAATATTCCTGCCGTGGTAGTCAGTGGTGGTCCGATGCTTACCGGTAAAGCGGTGGGTCAGAAAGATACCGATTTAAATACCGCCTTTGAAGCGGTGGGAGCTTTTAACGCCGGCAAAATTGACGAAAAAGAGCTTAAATCCTTTGAAGACTCAGTTTGCCCCGGCTGCGGCTCCTGTTCCGGGATGTTTACGGCTAACAGTATGAACTGTCTGACCGAAGTGTTGGGGATGGGTTTGCCTGGCAATGGCACCATTCCTGCCGTTTTTGCTGAACGAGTGCGACTGGCAAAAAAAGCTGGGATTCAGGTCATGGAAATGTGGAAACGGGACATCAAGCCCCGGGATATCATGACCGATGCCAACTTCAGAAATGCCCTGGCCTGCGACATGGCGCTGGGTTGTTCGACCAACAGCATCCTCCATCTGCCTGCCATTGCCAACGAAGCCGGGGTCTGCATCGACCTTCAGGAAGTCAACGAGATCTCTGCTAAAACGCCCCATCTGTGTAAGCTGGCACCAGCCGGAGATCACCATCTGGAAGATCTGTACTACGCCGGCGGCATTCAGGCGGTGATGAAAACTCTCGCCGATGCCGATCTGATTGATACCAGTTTAATGACGGTTACCGGCAAAACCATTGCCGAAAACCTGACCTGTGTCTTTAATAAAAACCCGGAAGTCATCCGCCCACTGACAAATCCTTACAGCCCCACCGGCGGTCTGGCCGTGCTCTTTGGCAACCTGGCCCCCGATGGCGGCGTAGTTAAACAGGGGGCCGTGGCTCCGGAAATGTTAAAACATCAAGGCCCAGCCCGGGTGTTTAACTCGGAAGAAGACGCTACCGCGGCGATTAAAGCCGGCAAAATTGTGGCTGGGGACGTGGTTGTCATCCGTTACGAAGGTCCGAAAGGTGGCCCGGGAATGCGGGAAATGCTGTTCCCAACCTCTGCCATCGCCGGCATGGGACTGGATAAGGATGTCGCCTTAATCACCGACGGTCGTTTCTCGGGCGCGACCCGGGGTGCCTGCATTGGCCATGTCTCACCGGAAGCTGCCGCTGGCGGCACCATCGGCCTGATTGAAGAAGGCGATATTATCGCCATCGATATTCCTAACCGGTCGATTGCCGTAAAGGTGGACGATGCCGTTTTGGCTGAACGAAAAGCCGCCTGGGTTCCCATCGAACCAAAGATCAAGACCGGCTATCTTTCCCGTTATGCCAGACTGGTAACCTCCGCCTCCACCGGCGCTGTCTTTGAAAAATAAAGAAATTTAAAATAAAAGTAGTAACTAAATGGTTTGTAGGGGCGGTTATCAACCGCCCGGAAAAGCAGTGTAACTAAACTTCAACAAGCGGGTACTAACGCCCCTACGACTACACCAAAAGCAGAAAGGAAGTGAAAATTTGAATAACAAAGAATTATTATTAGGGTCGGAAATCACCGTCCGTTGTCTGGAAGAACAGGGCATCAAACATGTCTTTTCATTCCCCGGTGGCGTCGTCATTCCATTATTCGACGCCTTCTACCGACTTGATCACGATATTACCGAAATTGGCCCCTGTCACGAACAAAATGGTGTTCATGCTGCCGATGGCTACGCCAGAACCAGCGATACGGTGGGGGTTGCCATTACCACTTCGGGACCAGGTGCAACCAATGCGATCACCGGGATTGCCAATGCCTATCTGGACTCGGTACCGCTGGTTGTCATTACCGGACAGGTTGCTTCACCTTTGCTGGGCAAGGATTCCTTCCAGGAAATTGACATCACCAGCGTGACGATGCAGATCACCAAGCATAATTATCTGGTCACTGATGTGGAAGATCTGGCTGATACCATCCGGGAGGCCTTTGTGATCGCCCAATCGGGACGACCGGGACCAGTTGTAATCGATATTCCCAAGGATATCTTCCTGGCGAAAACCGAATACGAAAAAATGTTTATTCCCAAACTGCGTCAGATTTATCCGGAAATCAAGGAGTCAAAAATACTTGAAGCGGTTGAAGCCATTAATGCCGCCGAACGGCCAATGATCTATGCCGGCGGTGGGGTGCTTAAATCCAAGGCGCACGAAGAATTGCTGGCTTTTGCCGAAAAATCCGGAATTCCGGTGGCCAACTCTTTAATGGGCTTAGGCGGTATTCCCCGCGATCACGAACTGTCAATGGGAATGGTCGGTATGCACGGTTTCCAGGAAACCAATCTGGCTGTCATCAATTCTGACGTCCTGATTGCCATCGGCGCCCGCTTCAGTGATCGGGTCACCGGCAACTGCGATGCCTTTGTCAGAAATAAAAAAATCATTCACATCGATGTGGATCCCACCGAATTCGCCAAAAATATCCCGGCTGAAATTCAGATTCAGGGCAATATCAAAGATGTTTTGCCGCTGTTGACGAAAGACATCGAGGAAAAATCCTACCCGGAATGGTACGAAAAAATCAAAAACTGGATCATTCCTTGTGCCGAAAAAGGGAATTATCATCCCAAGAATATTCTTAACACCATCAATGCCGCCTATCCGGAAGCCTTTGTGGTCACCGAGGTGGGACAGCATCAGATGTGGGTGGGCCAATACTGGAACGTCAAGCGCCCAGCTCAGTTTATTACCTCCGGCGGTTTAGGCACCATGGGCTACGGCCTGGGGGCTTCCATCGGCGTTAAACTGGCCAATCCCGATGCCGATGTGCTGCTGGTTGCCGGGGACGGTAGTTTTCGGATGAACTGTCAGGAGCTGATTACTGTCAGTAAGTACAAGATCCCGTTGAAAATCTTCCTGTTTGACAACGAAGCCCTGGGAATGGTGCGGCAATGGCAGAAGCTGTTCAGCGATAAACGCTATGCTCAAACCGACATCGTCCAATGTACCGACTATATCATGCTGGCTGCCGCCAGCGGGATCCCCGGCTACAAGGTTACCAACATGACTGAACTGGACGAAACGTTAGAAGCGATCAAAGACCAACCAGGACCACTGTTGGTTCATGTAAAGATCTCAAACGAAGAAGGGGTTTACCCCATTGTTCCGGCCGGCTGTGCCATAGATGAGATTTATTACGAATAGTATCGAATAAATAAAAATCACCGTGATTAAAAAAAATCAAGGTGATTTTTTTTAATCACGATAGGATTATGGTGCCAAGCACCTATTAGCTGCTCTTTGAAGAATGAAGTTTTTCTTCTAATATTCCCAAATTATCAAAGTGATTGAAGCCGGTACAGTTAATCAGGACTGATCGGCAGTTTTCTATTTGGTATTTATCTTTTATGATAAAAATTTTGGCACAGTGCGTGCCACACATTGTCTAGTGTACTTCTCTGTGTTAAAATGAAAAGAATGGAACATTTTATATAAATAAATCTGCTTATGCAGGCTGAGTAAACGTTATCCAAGTAAGAAGGTGAAAAAATGCTATTACAAAAAGAACGACAAGATGTGGTTAGCTATTGCCGTAAGATGATTAGTGCCGGGTTAACGAAAGGAACTGGCGGAAACATCAGTATTTTAAATCGGGACAGCGGACTGATGGCAGTCAGTCCCAGCGGCATTGACTATTTTGAAACCGAAGCGGAAGATGTGGTGGTTATGGATCTCGATGGGAAAACGGTAGACGGTCGAAGAAAACCGTCCAGTGAATATGAACTGCACCGGATTTTTTATGTCAGACGGGATGATATTGCAGCGGTGGTTCACACCCACTCGGTATATTCCACAGTGCTCGCAACGTTGCGACAGTCGCTACCGGCATCCAGTTACCTGGTGGCCTATTCCGGTTTGGATGTACGGTGTGCTGATTATGCCTCCTTTGGAACGATGGAGCTGGCTGAAAAAACCTTTGCAGCGATGACGGATCGCTATGCGGTTTTAATGGCCAACCATGGCTTGCTGACCGGCAGTAAGGATATCCTCAATGCCTTTAATATTGCGGAACAAATTGAACACTGTGCCGAGGTGTATGTAAAAGCCCGGTCCATTGGTGATCCGGTGATTCTGGATGAAAAAGAAATGAAAAAAATGATTGTAAAGTTTGGCAGTTCCTACGGACAAAAAGCGTCACAGGACGAATTGGCAGATTAAGCAGTTCGGTCAACTTAATGAACAGACCGGTTTCTGGCAGTGCCTGCGAAACTAGGGTCTAATCATATCAAAAAGGCTTCGGATCGTTTGCGTCGCGGATCAGAATTCATTAGCGGGAGAGGGTTCATGGAAAGAATAAAAAAGATCGCCGATTTAAAGAAAAACTACTTTGAAAATAAAACGACATCTCCGGAAAGTAAGGTCGCATCACGGGTCAAAGTTGTCATTTGTCTGATTTTATACTTTACTGCCATTGTTCTTGAATTACGTTTGTCAGCGACAACGAGTATTGCCGGTGTTGTGGCACAGCTACAGGTGATGGTGTCGGTCTATCTGGTGGTCGCCATCAGAGACAAGGGTTATCAGATTGCAGTAGTGATCAATATTCTGGTAGCTTTGATCGTCGCATTCATTGTGGTTATTGGCGCCGGAAATCTGAGTGCCATACCGGGGGTAATCGTACCGATCTGCACGATAATTACGATCAGTATTATTACATTTTATGAAAAAGGGTTTGAAAGTAAGTTGATCGAAGCAACCGAACAGAAAAAGGAGCTTAGTAACCTATACGATGAACTGGCAAGTACGGAAAAGAAAATTTTACAGCAGAATGTCAAGCTGAAGGAACTTAACAGAAAAATGAAACAGCGTGAGGTCAGACTTAATTACCTTGCCTTTACCGATGTTTTAACCGGATTGCCAAACCGTGAAATGCTAATTAATAAGCTGGATTTTCTGGTAGATCGGTCGCCAGAGCAGTGCGAGCATTTTGCAGTGGTGTTTATTGATCTGGATAATTATAAAAAGATCAATGACTATAAAGGGCATTATATCGGCGATTTATTGATGAAAGCGATTGCTGATAGAATTAAGAAAATCGTCTTTCAACAGGATATGCTGGGACGTTTGGGTGGTGATGAATTTACGCTGATTATCCAACGTAATTTGACTGAACTGGAAATTTTTGAGTATGTCGAAAAAATCCGGACCGCATTGCTGGAGACCTTTGTAATTGAAAATATGGATTTGAATATCAGTGCCAGCTTCGGCGTTGCGCGCTATCCCCAGGATGGGATCAACGCCGCCGAACTGCTGAATTATTCAGATATCGCGATGTACAAGGCGAAAGAATTTGGAAAAAACCGGGTGCAATTCATCAATGAGCGGGTTTAAAGACCGACTGACAGGAGGACAACGTGGGGAGTAAGTTTAAAGAAACAGCCGTGATGACTTTATTTGTGGCGGTGCTGGGCGGAACCATCGGTGGGATAACCTGGGCACTGCTTTTCATCATGAATCTGGGGATCAATTTTTTATGGACGGATGTTAGAAATGCTGTGGATCTTACCCTCTATCCGGTAATTATCTGTGCCTGCGGTGGTCTGCTCATCGGGCTGTGGGAGCAGCGGTTTGGGCCCTATCCCCGGGAAATGGCGGAGATTTTGAAGGATGTTAAAAAGGGGGAACAGATTCCCTACAATAATTTACATATTATTGGCATATCAGCTCTGTTGCCGCTGATATTTGGGGGCAGTCTGGGGCCGGAAGCCGGCCTAACTGGCGTGATTGTCGGGTTATGTTTCTGGTTTTCGGACCGGTTTAAGTATGTTATTTCAGAAACTGATGAACTACCTCAGATCGGTATGGCTGCAACCATTGGTGTTATTTTCGGAGCACCGCTGTTTGCCTTTGTACAACAAATTGAAGATGAAAACAAACCGGCAGCAATTCCCAAAAATCTGAAAATGTTAATGTATTTTGTGGGGATCATTAGTGGTTATGGGGTATTAACCATACTACAGAACATTTTTGGTGGGAGGCTGGGTTTGGGACATTTTCCTGCCATTGAAAAAATATCGGGCACGGAATGGGCAGCAGCGATTCCTCTGGCACTTGTTGGGGTAGGAGCGGGCATGCTCTACTATCTGTTTATGAAGATGACCAAGGCCGCGGTTAAACCATTGGCGCAGAAGATCCTGACTCGGTGTATTCTCGGTGGTGTGATCCTTGGTGGGGTGGGAATTTTTCTGCCTTACACGATGTTTTCCGGCGAACACGAAATGGTTGAGGTGATGAACTCCTGGCCGAGCATGGGTTTTGCCATGTTGCTCCTAACTGGAATTGTCAAACTATTAATGGGCAATATCTGCCACGAAATGGGCTGGCGGGGCGGTAACATTTTTCCCACCATTTTTTCGGGGGTATCGATTGGTTATGCCTGTGCCTTGCTACTGCCCGTTGATCCGATCTTTTGTGTGGCGGTGGTGACTGCCGCCTTAACGGCGACAGTGATGCGAAAACCCCTGGCAGTGATTCTACTGCTATTGATTTGTTTTCCCATTAACGGCATTATTCCAATGACCATCGGTGCGGTGATCGGCGGTGCCATTCCGGTGCCTAAATGGATTGCGGTTGCGGAAAATCAGGAAAATGGGTTAATACAGCAACACCAATAAAAGTTACAGTAAAAAAGCGGAGGTGAATATGAGCCTTAAATTTAAAAAGAACCTGGTCATGATTCTGGTCGTCGGATTTTTAGGTGCGGTTATTGGCGGTGTTACCTGGCTGTTGCTTTTTTTATTAAACCTCGGCATTGACTTTCTCTGGTCATTCATCCCGGCAAGAATTGACCTTACCTTTTATCCGCTGATGATTTGTGCTCTTGGCGGTCTGCTGGTCGGTTTATGGGAAAAGCGCTTTGGACCCTATCCCAGAGAACTTTCGGAAATCATGGCAGAGATGAAAACGGGCCAAAAGATTCCCTATAATAATCTCCATATCATTGGTGTGGCGGCCTTGCTACCGCTGATTTTCGGGGGAAGTCTGGGGCCTGAAGCTGGGTTGTCAGGAATTATTGTGGGGTTATGTTTCTGGTTTTCTGACAAGTTGAAATTTACCCTGACGGAAGTTGAGGAAATTGCCGAAATCGGTATGGCAGCCACGATGGGGGTTATTTTCAATTCACCGCTGTTTGGATTTATCAATCAGATAGAGGATGATGACAGTATCAGTAGAATACCGAAGAATACCAGGATGCTATTATATTTTGTTGGTATTCTTGGTGGTTTTGGAGCATTCCGGTTTTTGTCTGACCATATTGGCGGGGGATCAGGCCTGGGAAATTTTCCCGCCATTGAAACCCTGGGAAACACGGAATGGACTCTGGTTATCCCCTTAGCTTTGGTTGGCAGTTTGCTGGGAATGCTTTATTTTGTTTTTAAGGGCCTGGTTAAACTGGCAATCCGGCCACTTAAGGACAAGGTAGTGGTCAAAGCTGTTTTGGCTGGGGTAATCCTTGGCGGTGTCGGAATGTTCTTACCCTATACCATGTTTTCCGGGGAACACCAGTTGTCTGAGCTGATGCATGGCTGGGAAAGTATTGGTGTGGCGCTGCTTCTTGTGACCGCCATTGTCAAGCTGCTGATTACCAATGTTTGTCTGGAAATGGGCTGGCGGGGCGGACATATTTTTCCGGTTATTTTTGCCGGGACAGCGATTGGTTACGCCTTTGCAATGATACTGCCGATTGATCCAATCTTCTGCGTAGCAGTGGTTACTGCTGCCCTCACGGGTGCGATTCTTCGAAAACCCTTGGCGGTGATCTTGTTACTGCTGATCATGTTTCCGATTAATGCGGTAATCCCCATGGCCATTGGGGCTGTTATTGGCGGAGCCATCCCGATTCCAGTATTTCCAGGGCTGGGAGAAAAAGAATGAGCGGCAAATCGGTAAGTGGAATTTTATCATAAAATTGGCGAAAAGCAAAACAATAACATAATCAAGGGATTAAACCAGATTTTAAGATAAATAAAAAACAAAAGATGTCTCAGACTCGAGACATCTTTTGTTTGCTTTAACAGAGTTTAAATGGTGGCAAGACGTTGTTTATTGTTCGCCAGGGTGGGATGACATGGTGGATGCGAAAAGAGCAATTCCGCCAACAATTAAATAGATTCCGGCAATGATCGAGAAGGCAAAAAGCATGACGTAGGGGTTAAAGAGAAAGAAAAATCCGAGCAGGGTATTGATGATCCCGGCTGCCAGTAGCCACCCGGTTCCGGAACCGCCCTGTTTTTTTAGTACGGACGAAGCGGTGATCTGATTAATACCGGTGAATAAGGTCATAAACGCCAGCATAAAGCCAAAGGTTTCAGCTCGGGAAAGAGCTGGGGCAAAAACCAGTAAAAAGCCAAGAATCACAGCCATGATGCCTGAAGTGAGACTCCAACCGTTTTTTACTTCACTCTTGGCGTAGTCATAGATAAGAAATACACCATAAACCATCAGACCGATGACAAAGATCCAGATCATCATATTCAAGAAAAATTGCGGAGCTACAAATACCCCAATGCCAAGCAGTACCATGATGATTGAAGCGGTAATGCCTACTCCTTTGTGACCCTTGGTAGCATTACCAATTACATTTTCCATTTTCAGACCTCCTGTTTAAAATTATTTCGGTGAACTGTTATCAGTTCTATTCTATAAATTCCCATTTTTAAAAGTATTAAACAAAATTATAAAAAATGCTAAATTGATATTCTTTTGGGTAGATAGATAACAGCTTGACATGATAAATAACGTGATGAAAATATCAAAATAGGTAGGATATATCATAAGAATATACGGAAGGGAGAAAAATATGCGTGGCCCAATTGATTACATTGTTTTGGAGTTTGAGGGAAACCACTTTAAAGGTGAGGTATTGAATGCCTTGACTGATGCTGTAAATAAAAGAATCATCAATGTACTGGATCTGGCATTGATTTACAAAGATCAAAACGGGAATGTCTCGGCACTTGAACTCAATAACCTGGGTGAAGAACTGGCCCGTTCGATAGAGGGGTTGCATCGGGAACGAGCTGGACTGATCAGCATTGAAGATACCGAAGAGGTCGGAGAGGTACTGGACCTGAATAATTCAGCCGGATTATTGATCATCGAGCATTTGTGGGCAAAAGATCTTAAGAAGGCATTGATCAATGCCAATGGCAAACTGGTTTCGGAAGGCCGAATCCATCCCGATGCGGCTGCAGAGTTAGATAAAGAGGAGGAAAATTAAATGGCTGGATTACTAAGAGGAATTGCCCGAACTGCAGTTATTTCCGGGACGGCCACAGCAGTATCAAACAATGTCAGCCGTCGTCAGGCTCAGCGGTTTGCTGAAAAAGATCAGCAGGCTTATGTCCAGCAGCAACAGGCCTATCAGCAGCAAGCTCCGCAACAGCAAAGCTATCAGGAAGATGTGGACTTTGACGAACAACTGGCGCAATTATCCAAACTGGGACAGTTGCGGGATCAGGGGATTCTAACTCCGCAGGAGTTTGAGGCCAAGAAGCGACAGATTTTAGGCGTTTAACGGAAACCAGCGCGATGTATAATTTTAGTGAACTGCTGATCCTTTTTACCGGTGTGCTTTTCCTGGTGGTGATATTCAGCTTTATTAATGAAAAAACGATAAAATTACCCTATGAAATCGGATTGGTTGTTTTTGGATTCGGATTCTGTCTGATCCTGATCTTATTGCAACAAATGCATGCATTGACGCTGCCGGAAGAATTGCTGGATTTGCTCAAACAATTCAATTTTAATGATTTTCTGGTTCACGGGGTTTTGTGTTTTATGATTTTGGGGGGGTTACCGACAATCTGTTAAATGGCATCCTGTTTCTACTGGTCGGTCTATTGTTTGTGGATATCCGGAATATGGAAGGATTTTCGACAATGGGAATTCTGGTAACAATCATTGGTGCGATTCTGATCAACACCATGGCTCGAGTCGTCGGTGTTTTTGGAAATATCGCCTTGGCAAAAAAATTGCCCCTTGATATGTCAAAATTCGGCTTTACTGTTTTTTTCACCTGGGCAGGTTTAAAAGGTGGCCTGTGTCTGGCTTTAGTGATGGGAACCGGAACTGTTCTTGCCTCGGATACCTATAACATTTTTCTGATTGCTACCTATGCCATCGTTTTGTTCACCACGGTATTCCAGGGACTCACAGTCGGGAAGGTCTATCAAAAACTCAAGTAAGAAAAACTGAGATTTAGAAATGGAGGTGAAAATGATTGGATTAAAAAGTATTATTAAAATTAATTCAAAATGACCGCCATGTTTCTCAATATCTGGGAATACGTCACAAAAGAACAAACGAAGTTGATGGATTATCGCAGTTTGACCTGGAATTATGAGTATGGAACATGGATTCATAATTCCGATACAGTGATGGATATCAAAGAAGATTTGTTAGACATTATTGAAGTAAGTCGCGAGGTTTTGTACTCGGACTGGAAGAAGTCGTATTTCTTAAAAAAAGTTAGTCAATCTATTTTAAGGATTGCGGCACCGTTGCTGTAAGGTGATTTTGGCAATAAATTAAATGCGCTGGAGGTTAAGTTGTTTAACTTTCCAGCGCATTTATTTTGTGGTCCGACATGGGTGTAATGTAAACATTACAAAGATGAGTGTGCGAACATTGTCACACTAAAAAATTTTACTGTGGTAAGCTACATTATTTAGATACGTTAATCTCGGTCCAAGCCCGGTTATAGATGTCCATCACATCACTGGGCAGATCCTTGAAGATCTCGCTACGGGTCAGATCTTCCTTGTCGATGTTAAAACCGGAATTGTTTGACCAGCTGGCATCAAGCAGGGCCAGAGCCGGGGTATTCGGTGAGGAATAACCCACATATTCGATATTCCGGGCAGCGATTTCCGGGGTCAACATGAAATTGATAAATTGTTCAGCCAGCTCCGGATTTTGAGCATTTTTGGGAATGACAAAATTGTCATAAAAAGCATTGGAGCCTTCCTTGGGAACGGCAAAATCGAGATTATCGGTTTCACTCATGATAATGGCCGCATCGCCAGAGTAGACCACGGCCATGGCGGCGTCGCCACTGGCCATCAGGCTTTTGACGTTATCGGTGACATAGGCCATGACCAGCGGCTTCTGGGCGATCAGAGCATCCCGGGCAGCATTGATATTGGCTTCGCTGGTTTCATTCATGGAGAAACCCAGTCGCTTCAAAGAGGCGCCCATGCTGTCGCGGATGCTGTCATACATCAGAATTTTGGAAGCGTATTTATCATTCCAGAGTAGATTCCAGCTATCCACCGGATCGGTGACCTGAGCGGTGTTATAGACAATCCCTAAAACCCCATAGAAATAGGGCACTGAGTATTGATTGCCCGGATCGAAGGGGAGATTCTGGGCCGAGGCATCAATGTTGGCCAGATTGGGGATATTGTCTTTAGCGATCGGCCGGAGCATGTCTTCGCTGATTAGTCGTTCAATCATATAGTCGGATGGGACCAGCACATCGTAGGTGTCCGATGAGTTCTTGACCTTGACATACATATCCTCGTTGGATGTAAAGGTTTCGTAATTGACCCGACAATTATACTCTTCTTCAAATTGGGCGATGACCTCAGGGTCCATATAATCGCCCCAGTTATAAACGGTGAGCTCAGCCCGATCATCGGAGCCGCAGCCGCCAGCCAGAAAAGGCAGACACAGTAACGACAAAATTAATACGATTTTTTTCATTGCATTCTCCTTTGTTATTGAATATGTTTGATCCCTTTTTCACTGCGGATGTTGATGAGGATCAATAAGACCATGATACACCCGAACATGATGGTTGACAAGGCGTTGATTTTGGGGTTGATGCCAGCCTTGGCCATCGAGTAGATGGTGATCGACAGGTTGCTGACGCCGTTGCCGGCAGTAAAGAAGCTGATCACAAAATCATCGATGGACAGGGTAAAGGCAATCAGAGCGCCAGAAGTGATACCGGGCAGAATTTCCGGAAACAGCACCTTCCAGAAAGCCTGCCGCGGGGTTGCACCCAGATCCAGAGCGGCCTCAAAAATATTTTCTGGCAGTCGGTTAAAGCGGGGCAGCACCGCCAGGATTACATAGGGAATACAAAAGGTGATGTGGGCAATAATGATGGTGGTTAACCCCATTTTCATGCCGGCAAAAATAAACAGTGACATCAGGGTGATCCCCATGACAATATCCGGCACCAGCACCGGGATGTTATTTAATAACAGATAGGGTCTTTTCAGCTTGGCTCGCATCCGGTAAATTCCCAGTGCCGAGATGGTTCCCACAATGGTGGAAACAGTGGTGGCCACCACGGCGATAATCAGGGTATAGTACAAAGCCTGAAGAATATAGCGATCCTGAAAAAGCATCACATACCATTTAAGGGTAAAGCCGGCCCAGGGCCCCATAATTTTCGAATCATTAAACGAATAAACAATCAGCACCAGAATGGGGGCGTATAAAAACAGCAGGATCAGGCCAAAGGCCAGGTTTCTGAAAATCTTTTTCATAGTAGCTGACCTCCGGTATCAAGTTCTTTCCCGGTGATCAGACGGGCGATACCAAGAACCAGAAAGATAATCGTCATCAGAACCATCGAAATGGCCGAGCCGAAGTTCCAGTTGTTGAGGGTTAAAAACTGCTGCTCAATCAGGTTTCCGACCAGCATATATTTTCCGCCGCCCAACAGGTTGGAAATAACAAAGGTACTCACTGCTGGCATAAAGACCATCATACAGCCGGAGACGATCCCGGGCAGACTGAGGGGTACCTTAATTTTTACAAACATCTGGAAATGGTTGGCACCCAGATCAGTGGCGGCCCGCAACAGATCCGGATCGATTTTTTTCAGGGCGGTGTAAATGGGTAGCAGCATATAGGGGAAAAAGTTGTAAACCATCCCCAGAATCACCGCTGACTGGGTGTACAATAGCGAAACATCGCGGAAGCCCAGCAGGCCCAGAAATTGTGAGATCAGACCGCTGCCACTGAGCAGCACCATCCAGGCGTAAGTTCGTAGCAGGAAATTGACCCACATTGGAATGATCATCAGGACAATCATCAGATTCTGGCGATGGCCGGGTAGGGACACGATCAGATTTCCCAGCGGATAGGCAATGATAAAACAAATCACCGTGGCGATAACGGCATATAAAAATGAGCGATACAGAAGTTCCAGATACACCGGGTCCATAAACTCCTGATAATTATCCAAGGTAAAGGTATAGACCCCGGCCTTAAAATCCGGATTGGATAAAAAGCTGAACCAGACCACCACCAGCAGCGGCACCGCAATAAAAATAAGCATCCACAGACCATAGGGATAGGCAATGTATTCCTTAAATGATTTCATGGTCTTGTTCCTTTTTCATAATATGAATATTATTGGGGTCAACCTGAATGCTGATCTGATCACCGGCGAAAAATTCCCGGGTGGTGTGAATCAGCCAGCTGATACCCTTGCAGTTCATGACGATTTCATAATGCATGCCCAGAAAGGTAACTGATTCGATGACACCATCCAGTAATCCGGCACCGGAGGGCAGAATTTCGATGTCCTCGGGCCGGATCACGGTGAGCACCGCTTCGTTTTCTTCAAATCCTTTGTCGACGCAGGGAAACTCGACATCCTGAAGCTTGACCAGACAGTCTTTAAGCATAATCGAGTCAAGAATATTGCTTTCGCCAATAAAATCAGCAGCAAAGGCGTTGCGGGGTTCGTTATAAATATCCACCGGCGATCCGATCTGCTGAATTCGGCCACGGTTCATAATAATGATGGTATCAGACATGGTCATCGCTTCTTCCTGGTCGTGGGTGACGTAAATAAAGGTGATACCGGTTTTTTTCTGGAGATTTTTCAGCTCCAGCTGCATGTTTTTGCGAAGCTTGAGATCCAGCGCGCCGAGAGGCTCGTCCAGCAGCAGTACCTGGGGATGATTGACCAACGCTCGGGCAATGGCGACCCGTTGCTGCTCGCCACCGCTTAAGGAATTGACATCCCGCTGTTCCTGGCCCTGGAGATTGACCATTCGCAGCATTTCCTGAACCAGGCTATCTATTTCAGCCTTGGATTTTTTTTGGATTTTCAACCCAAAGGCAACGTTATCATAAACATTTAAATGAGGAAACAGGGCATACTTCTGAAAAACCGTATTAATGGGCCGTTTGTTGGCCGGAATATTGAGCAGTGTCTTGCCTTCAAAGAGAATATCACCGCCATCCGGGGTTTCAAAACCGCCGATCATCCGTAGCAGGGTGGTTTTTCCACAGCCACTGGGGCCGAGAATAGTCAGGAATTCATTGGCGCGAATGTGAAAATTGATTTCATCGATGATGGTTTTATCCCCATAGAATTTGACCAGGTTTTTAACTTGAATAATTTTTTCGGTATTTTTTTTCAATTCATAAATCCTCCGTCTGTATCGATACGATAAATTTAAGCAAAAAAATCCCCAGGCTTTCCCCAGGGTTGATTAAGCGGTTCGTTGCTTATTGATAAGCTCTATTACAATTAAGTTTATTCTAACATGTAATGGCGCAGATGGCAATGAAATTAGGTTTGTGAACCGGGATTTTTAAATTGAGATAAAATCAGAGTGCTGTCCCATTCCCGGGAACAACACTCTGATCGTAGTTTGTTAAGTTGAGGATAGTTATAAAATGCTGGTAACCGTAATATTCAGGAATGCCCGGTCGCTGAGATTGAGTTCAAAGGGTTCGACGTCCTCGCCGTCTTTTTTAAAGATCCGAACCCTGGGACGCATCGAGAAGCTTTCATAGTTTTCAATGATAATTCCGGTTAACCGGTTGCTCAGTTCCACACAGGTACCAATCGGATAGGGGGCGATCTTGCGAATAAAGATATTCACCAGATCAGGATCAAATAAGGTATGGGATGCGCCCATAATGTATTCGATGACTTCTGAGGGGATGATCGCTTTGCGGTAGGGTCGGTCGGAGGTCATGGCATCATAGACGTCGGCAATGGCAATGATCCTTCCAAACAGGGAAATTTTCTCTTCTTTTAAATTACTGGGATAGCCGCCACCGCCGAATTTTTCGTGGTGGTCGAGAATCCCAATTCGGGCTGACATACTGATATTCGAAACTTTTTTAATGTAATCGTAACCCAGGGTGGAGTGGTTCTGCATTTCACAGGATTCGTCATCGGAGAGTACCCCTGCTTTGCAGAGAATATCTTTTTTGACAAATACTTTGCCAATATCGTGGAGAATGGCACCGATGCCCAGATCACACAATTGCTCCCGGCGCAGACCCAGAGCCGTTCCCAGAACAATCGAAAGGACCGCCACATTCACCGAATGGAAATAAGTGTAATCGTCAAAAACCTTCAGATCCACCATATTGATGACCATACTGCTGTTTTGCAGAATTTCATCAACAATGTTCTCGATTTGTTTTTGCATGTCATTAAAGGTATTCTTTTTTAATGCGCCTTTATTCTCGGTGGTAATAAAGACGTCCTTCACACATTTAACTGTTTCGGCCCGAACCCGGTCGTTTATGATATTAATGATTTGGATATCTTTGGTCAGATCATCTTCAACATATATGCCATTATAATTCAATTTTTTTATTCGTTCGATGTAATCCTCAGTAAGAACAGTATCTTTGGCAAGAATTAACTCGCCCCGTTCACCCCAAAGATTGTTTCCTAACATCATTCCTTCACGCAGGCAAAATGTTGGTACATATCTCATGGTTTTCCTCCCAATATAATGACCCTTTATAAAGTCTGGACTAAGTAATTATTATAACTATAAGAACCCCGTTTATGCAATCAAAATTTCCCGGGAAGGCTGATAAAAAATGGTTTTGAAACAGATTTTTAAGTTTGCAGGCGTTTAGTTGAAACAATAAAACCCTAAAATCGATTGAATGAGATGAATTCATCGATGGTTGGATGAGTGGCGGCCATGATTTTTTCTGGCGTATCAGAAAACAGGCAGGATCCCTGATCCAGAAAAGTCAGATGGGTACAGATTCGAAAAGCCTGACTGAGATTATGGGTGATGATGATAATGGTCAGCCCCTCTTCACGATTTCTTTTTTTGAGTGCCGCTTCAATAATCTGGATGCTTTTGGGATCGATATTTGCCGTTGGTTCGTCTAAAAAAAGAACCCGGGGCGAAAAGGACAGAGCCCGGGCCAGGGCTGTTTTTTGCGATTCACCACCGGAAAGACGCCGGGCACTCTGATTTTTGATATCGGTGATTTCGAACTCCTCCAGCAACTGTGATACGGTTTGATGGATGTCGTTTTGTTCACGCTTGCGGATTTTTAACGGATAAGCAATATTTTCATAAACGGATCGGGAGAAAAGAGTGGGGGTATGGGTGGAATAGGTCATTTCGGAAAAAATATCCTGACATAAGGGCTGGCCATTGTAAAGCACATCCCCGGCGGTCGGAGTAATGAGGCCGGCCATTATTTTCATCAGGGTGGTTTTTCCGGAACCGTTGGGACCAATAATGCCATGAATTTTTTCGGACTCAAAAAGCAGCTCACGGTAGTCGCCGGTCAGGTTGAGGACGGTTTTTTCTTGATATGTTTTGACAATATTTCTAGTCTCGATATTCATTATGATCCCCTATGATAAAATGGTATAAAACCGAATTGGTAATAAATGATATGGTCATCAGGATAAGTCCCATGGCAATGGAGACACTGTATTGGCCCATATTGTTATTCATGGCGATGAAGGTGGTCATCACCCGGGTGAAGCCCCGGATATTGCCGCCGACTATCATGACGGCGCCGACTTCAGATATGGCCCGGCCAAAACCGGTGACCAGGGCGATCATAATGACGCCTTTCAATTCCAGCACCAGCAAGATCAGAATATTCCACCGCTGAGCGCCCAATGTTTTGCCCGTTTGCACCACCTCATAGCCGCTGGTGCTGGCATTGTTAAAGACAATGCCCATAATAACCGGGGTCACCAGAATGGTTTGGGCTATGATCATAGCGGTGGGGGTATACATCAGCTGCAATTGACCGAAAGGTCCGGAGCGGGCTAAAAAGAGGGCGGTAAACAAACCGATGATAACCGGTGGAAATGACATAAAGGTATACAGAAAACGGGACACCACTTTCTTGCCCCTGAAATTGTTGATTCCCAGCAAAATACCAAGGGGAACACCAATTAGGGTGCCGTAAAGAGTGGATGAAAAAGATACAAAAAGAGATAATAACACGATTTGAATGATTTCAGGGTCAAAGGAAAAAATAAGCCGAAAAGCTTCAACAAAACCATTGAGTATGTAATCCATTGATTTCTCCATAATGAGATCCTGGAAGAAGGCAATTCTCCCAGGATCGCGGTTGAGTTTTTATTTTTGGGCGGCGTTCGGGGTAAACAGTGGATCCCCATTAATTTCGTAGGCACCGATCAGTTCCTGAGTTTCAGGTGAGATGATCCAATCGACAAAGGCCTGAGCGCCTTCGGCATTAATCTGGTCATTGATAGTCGGTGACACGGCAATAACCCCATAAGGATTACTCAGCATCTTATCACCTTCGCAGACAATCTCCAGATTAGCCATGGTATCTTTCATGTTGGCGTAGGTTGCTCGGTCAGCCAGGGTATAACCTAGTTTTTCGTTGGTGACGGTCAGGGTTTCGCCCATTCCGGTTCCGGTTTTAATGTACCAGTCGCCGGCAGGGGTAATACTGGCAGCCTTCCAGATTTCCAGTTCTTTGGTGTTGGTGCCGGATTTATCATCCCGGGAGACAAAGGTTGATGGAACAGCGGCAATCGCCGTAAATGCTTTGGCAGCATCAGCAGCTGCGGTTGTTTTTACTTTGGCCGGGTCTTCTTTTGGTCCCAGTACCACAAAGTCGTTGTACATGACATCAAAACGTTCCACGCCATAACCATCTTTGATAAATTGATCTTCCTGAGATCGGGCATGGACCAGAAGCACGTCGGCTTCTCCAGCCTTTCCCATTTCCATAGCTTTACCGGTTCCCACAGCGACAACCTTAACGGCAATGCCGGTCTGCGCTTCGAAATCTGGTAAAATCACTTCCAGCAAACCGCTATCCTGAGTGCTGGTGGTGGTGGCAAGAATGATCTCCCCGTTGGAACCGGGCTCTAAATCTTTCTTTGCCGGGGTGCAGCCCAAAGCGCTGAGGGCAATGGTGCAGACAAACAAAACAATAACCAATACTGACAATTTCTTTTTCATTTTCTTCCTCCTAAAATAATAGATTAAAGAGAAATCTCTTTAATAACATAGTAGTGAGGCGATTCAAAAAAACAAAATGACTGTTTAAAAAAACAGTCAGAAAATTCTATGAATTCCACCATCCTTTACACATTGGAAAGCACAGTCATTTCTAACTGTACTCTATCGATTGAAAAACCATAGAAAACCGTAGGCTCATCAATTCGGATTGTATTGTTTTCATTGAGAAAACATTATTCAATTATTCTGATTTTAGCAAAGATTACCGGCTTCGTCAAGGTCGAAGCCTGATTTGTTCATGAATCTCCCGATATTTGAATAAAATTTAGCTGAATCAAAATTGGCGGAGAAAAAGTATCCGTAAGCGCTGGGAAAACCGGTGATTGTGGATAAAAAATGAACGTTTTTTTATCCTTATTTTAATATACTTTTATTTTAGGCCTTTTACCATGACATTTTTGCCCAGCCGTTGACAGACAAAAAATCTGATGATACCATGAATCAACCAGACTTATGAAGAATATTTTTAAAAAGGAATATGTGATGAAGACAATAAGAATATGTGTTGGCAGTTCATGTCATGTGAATGGATCGTATAAGGTGGTCAAAGCACTAAATCAGATCATTGATCAGCGGGAGCTGGGGGACGAAGTGGAATTGGTGGGATCATTTTGTATGGGGAAATGCACCGAAGGTGTGGCCGTAGAATGTGATGATATCATCTACGCCGTTTCAGTTGAAAATGTCGAAGAGATTTTCGAAAAAATATTGGGGGGAAAATAATTGAGTATTATCAATTTTTCAAAAAATAAATGCCGTAATTGCTATAAGTGTATCCGGAATTGTCCAGTGAAAGCCATTAAATTGAAGGACAAACACGCCCAGATTATTCAGTCTATGTGTATTGGCTGTGGGGTCTGTATTGCAACCTGTCCCCATAATGCCAAAGAAATACATAGTGATGTCAATACCATTAAGGAATGGCTGAAAACGGAGCAAGTGGTGTTAAGTTTGTCAGCAGTATTCCCGACAGCTTATTATCTGGAGCATCCCCGACAATATTTGGGGATTCTTCGTGAACTGGGTTTTACGATTATTGAGGAAACCTCCATCGGTGCTGAGGTGGTGGCCAAAGCCTACGCCGATGAATATCGCAGTGATAAGAAGTTTATTATTTCGTCATCCTGCGCTGCCATTAAAAATCTGATTGAAATCTATTATCCTCAGTATCTTTCGTCTCTGAGCCGCCAGGTTTCGCCGATGATTGCCCATGGTAAGATGCTTCGGGAAAAATATCCGGATGCCAAAATCGTTTACGCAGGCTCCTGCCTGGCTAAAAAAATGGAAGTTCATGATAAAGATGTCCGTGGTATCATCGATGGGGTGTTAACCTTTGATGAAATTGATTCCTGGATTAAAGAAGAGCACATCATTCCCAGTAAAATGCCGATGGAAGAATTTAATGCCATTGGTACCAACACTGGACGGCTCTATCCGATTACGGGTGGTCTGGCTAAAAACAGTGTCGAGAATCTGGACGGCAGCCGGAAAATTCTGCGGATCGACGGAGTTAAGGATTGCATGGAGTTTTTGGATGAAATCCACCAGCTGGACAAGAAATACTGGATTGAAATGAATGCCTGCGAAGAGGGCTGTGTTAATGGACCGGGTAATATTCACAGCCCGTTGTCAAAATATGAAAAGGTAGAAATGCTGCAGACCTATATTGATCTGAACAGTAAAAAGGAGCCCTCCGCTGATATTACCCAGATGGATACGAAGCGCTCTTTCCACAAGCGGCCGGTTCATCATCTGGGCGAAGTGCCCGAGGAAGAACTGGAAAAAATCTTAAACCAGATGTCCAAGTTTACTGAACGGGATGAGCTCAATTGCGGTACCTGCGGCTATGAAACATGCCGGGATAAAGCGAGAGCTGTATATTGGAATATGGCGGAAATGGATATGTGCCTGCCGCTGATTACCAGCAAAACCGAAGCCATCTCCAATCTGATTATTACCACGACCCCCAATGCCATTGCGGTGCTCGATAAAAAATTCCGGATCATCGAGTTTAATGCTGCCGCCGAACGCCTCTTTAATATGAAAAAAGAAGATGTGATGCGTTATAATTTTGTCGATGCCCTGGATTATAACCCCTTCCGAAAACTGGATCATGACCGCGGGAATACCTATACCGGAAAAGGTCATTATGAAAAAGAAAACCGTACGTTTATGGAAATCTTAACCTATATTCCAGAACAGGAACTGTATATGGGGATCTTTATTGATATCACCCGGCAGGAAAAACAGGAGCAGGACATGCTGAATATCCAGGAAGAAACCCTGAAAATGGCCCAACGGGTTATTGATAAGCAAATGCGGGTTGCCCATGAAATCGCCGGCTTACTGGGTGAAACTACGGCTGAAACCAAGGTGACGCTGACCAAGCTTCAGAAAGTCGTGACCAGTCGGGAGGTTGAGCTTTAATGCCTTTATTTATGGATATCGCCAGCGATAGCGTCAACAAGGTTCATGAAGAGCTTTGTGGCGATAACGTGGAAGTGCGAATTAATGATGAAAGCGTCATTGTAGTGCTGGCTGACGGCATGGGTAGTGGGGTCAAAGCCAATATTCTGGCAACCCTGACCTCCACCATTGCGGCCACCATGCTGGAAGAAAAAATGGGGATCATGGATGTGCTGGAAACCCTGGAAGCGACCCTGCCAAAATGCAGTGTCCGCCATATGGCCTACTCCACCTTTACCATTGTTCAGGTGTTCAGGAACCGGATGGCCTATATTCTGGAATTTGATAATCCGCCGCTGGTGTTTATCCGGGATGGTGAGATTATTGAATTGGAGCGGAAGGAAATCGAATTTCAGGGGAAATCGGTTTATGAGACCACCAAGGAAATCGAAAAAGGCGACATCATGGCTTTTTTCAGTGACGGCGTAATACATGCCGGGATTGGCCATTTGTTAAATTTTGGCTGGCAATGGGAAGAGGCAGCGGATTACATTTTGGCCCGATCCTACGAAAATAAAAAGGCCAAGGATATTTCGATGGCGCTGGTGGACACCTGTTATAACCTCTATGGCGAAGAACCCGGAGATGATACCACCGTTGCCGTGATCAAGGTGGAAGAACGAAAATATGTCACCATCTTTTCCGGACCACCACTGGATCAGGAAAAGGATGCCGAAATTAAACGGCTGCTGGAACGGGCCCGGGGCAAGAAAATTGTTTGCGGCGGGACGGCGGCCAATATTGTCGCTCGGGAATTTGGAGAAGAAGTTAAGGTTGATTTTTCCACCATGTCGGATCGGGTGCCGCCGATTGCCACCATCAAAGGGATCGACCTGGTGACCGAAGGGGTTCTGACCCTTCAGGAAACCCTGCGGATTTGTGACGACTATATGAATAATCGCTGTGGCCGGGAAATCTTTCAGGAAAAAAACGGCGCCGCGATGCTGGCCAATATTTTGATGAATGAATGCACCACCATTGATCTGATCATGGGGAATTCCATTAATCCCGCCCATCAGAACCCAGACTTTCCCGAGGAACTGACAACCAAGTGGCGGGTGACTCAGAAACTCATCGATATGCTGCGCAGTATCAATAAAGAAGTTAACATCATCTATGTTTGATTTAAACACGATAAGTTAATGACAATAATTCAAATAAGCGATTCAAGCAAAAAAGAGAAGCGGAACACCCCGGTGAGGGTGCTCCGCTTCTAAATAATATGCTTTGAGGAGAAAAGCTATATAACTTATTTACCCCAATTTTTTAAATTAACACAAATAAATAAAAAAAATATTTTTTTTATTTATTTGTGATTTTTTGCTAAGACGCTAAAATGGTAGTAGGCATATCCGGCGCCAAAAACAACGGCGCAGATTGCAAAGTAAAGTCCAAACAAGGGATTCTGAATTCCGCCGGAGAAAATAATCAGCGAACCGAGAGAAGCCAGAATCGGACAGATCAGACCTCTGAAGACGCTTTTGATTTCCTTCTTTTTCCATAAGACGAAGACCTTGTAATATAGACCCAGATACAGCAGATAACTGGTCACAATGGCGATTTCGGAAATATCGGAATTAGGGAACAGGGTGTATTTCTGGGAAAAATAATGGATCGTTAACCAGAAACTGACAATTAACAGTGCCAAAACCGCTGAATTGACCGGAAAATCAAATCGCGACGAGATCGTCGTCATAGCCCCGGATTTGGGGATCATCTGATCCAGTCCTAAAGCATAGGGCATCCGGATCATCGCCATTACCAGGCCATTCAGGGTCCCCAGCACCGAGATAAAAACAAACAGCATCAGTATTTTCGCGCCGCTGGGACCAAAAATCATATTGGCCGCAAAATCAAGATGGGCATCGCCGGTGTTCATAATTTCGGTGGGACCGACCAGATTGGAAATACCCACAAAATAAATGATGTAGAGAACCAGAATAATCAGTGGACTGATGACCAGTGCCAGCGGCAGATTCCGTTTACTGTTTTTAATCTCATAGGCCACCGAAGTGGAAATGATCCAGCCGTCAAATGAAAAGGCGATCGGTGCAATGGCAGCAATCCAGCCGGTTGAACCGATTTCGGAAACCGCTGCGCTGGTAAAATGTTCTCCGGTACCGCCGAATATCAGGCCGGCAAAACCGATGATCACCAGCGGAATCAGTTTGATGACCATCGCGGCACTCTGGAAATGACCGCCGATTTTGGCTGAAAAAATATTGGTGGCATAAAGTACCAGAAAACAGCCGATCCCCGCCAGGATCTGAATTTCCAGCGTTTGGTCCACATTAAAGAGGATACAGAAGTAGATGCCGGAAACCCAGGCCAAGATGGCGGTGATGGTGGGTAAATAAATAAAAGTCTGAAACCAGCCATAGGCCGAACCCATGCTGGGGCTGATAAATTCTTTGGCATAAGAAAGCACGCCACCAGGCCGATCGGTCCGGGCGGCCAGTTCGGCAATGGTTAAACAGCCAAAGACAATACTGATCGCCGCGATGACAAAGACCAGAATTCCTAAAACAACGCTACCACCAGTGGCGACAAGAATATTATCGCTTTTGAAAAAAATACCAGAACCGATAACGACGCCAACAATTAGAGCGATGGCGGTAAATAAGTTGTATCGTGACTGTTGCATGGCAACCTCCAGGGTTTGGATTTCCGGCAATTAAGCAAAAGACTTGGTGTGAATTCTTTTAAATTGCCTGAAAATAATATTGGGATTTATTTGGTACCAAAAAGTCGGTCGCCGGCATCGCCTAAACCAGGCACAATGTAAGCGTGGTCGTTTAAGTGATCATCAATGGCAGCACAAAAAATGGGAATTTCGGGATAAGCGGTGGTAACGGCTTTAATACCCTCCGGGCAGGCCAGAATATGAACCACCTTGATATTGGGGCAATGGGCTTCTTTTAAAAGGCGAATGGTATGAATTACCGAAACCCCGGTAGCGAGCATCGGATCGACAATAATGGCTTCTCTTTCGGCAATGTCAGAAGGTAACTTTTTGTAATATTCGACAGCCTGAAGGGTTTCGGGGTCTCGGTACAAGCCGATGTGGCCAATTTTGGCCTTGGGGATAATATTGGTAAAACCTTCCACCATTCCTAAACCTGCCCGCAGAATAGGGACAATAACGACATCTTTTTCGGCCAGAACTTTTTGTGTGGTTTTGCAGATGGGGGTCTCAATGTCAATTTCTTTAAGCGGAAAATGTTTGGTAACTTCCCAGGCCATCAGACTGGACAGTTCCTTTACCAGTTCTCTAAACTCCCGGGAAGGGGTTTCCATCTTACGAAGGTGGGTTAATTTGTGCATGACAAGTGGGTGATCCACTATTGTTACATTTTGCATGGTAATCTCCTTTTATTGTTTATTAGATTAATAATACGATAATTGAGTGAATAATTCTACAATTATTTAAGAATTATTTGTTGACACTTGGGAAATAAGGGTTAAAATGAAATAATACGATTAAATATAAGTGTTGAAGAAATTAAAAAAAAGGAAGGTGACCTAAAAATGAAGGAAATTAAATTATATACTTGGGCCCACTGTCCATATTGCCGAGCCGCCAAACAACTTCTGGACGACAAGGGGTTAAAGTATACGGAAATTGATATCTACAATGACGCTCAGACTCGTCGCCAACTGCAGGATCAGACAAGTCATTATACGGTGCCTTTTGTCTTTATAGGAGAGACATTTGTTGGTGGTTTTTCGGAACTTAAAGAAATTGAGTTTAGCGGTAAACTCGACGAGTTATTATAAGGTGAGGTTAAGATGGCAGCAATAACATTTAAGGTGGTAGAAGAAATCGGTGTTCTCAGCGAATTACCCAGTGGATGGCAGAAAGAACTGAATCTGGTGAGCTGGAATGAACGGGATCCTAAGTATGATATTCGGGATTGGAATGTTGACCATGAAAAAATGCGTAAAGGCATCACATTGACCGTTGATGAGTTGGTTCAATTGCGTGATATTCTTAACGGGATGGAACTTTAGAAAAAAGATGCAGTAAAACCTGGTATGAGGAATACTACCGTACCGACCAATTGTTAATCTGTTGTCCGCTCCGATGCGTACAACATGATGTAACAATTGTCGGTACTGGGTTGTCTGTTAATCTGAACACAAAGCGTATCTCTCCTTTTGGTGAGATACGCTTTTTTGCGTGAAGGCAACGAGCCAATCGCGAGCTTGCTTGTAGTTGGCGACCGCCCACGAACCAAAGATGGAGCAGAACGGAATCGTGGTTATTTAATGGGTTCGGCGCAATTGGCGGAACCGCTGCTCAGGAGCATGTCGAGACCGTGGTCCAGGGCTGGTAGAATAGCTTCGAGGTTTTCCTTGACCGCTTTGGGGCTACCGGGGAGGTTGATGATCAGGGTTTGCTTGCGGATGCCGGCGGCACTGCGGCTGAGCATCGCTTTGGGAGTGATCTGCAGGCTGTGGTAACGCATTGCTTCGGGGATACCCGGGGTCATTCGGTCACAAACGGCAATGGTGGCCTCCGGGGTCCAGTCCCGCCCGGAAAAGCCGGTGCCGCCGGTGGTTAGAATCAGATCCAGCTGGTCGTCGTCAGCCCAGGTCATCAGGGCGTTTTTAATGGTGTCCAGATCATCCGGCAGGATAATCGTTTTGACTACCTCATAAAGTTTGGTTACGGCCAGCATCGTCGCGATCATCGGACCGCTCTTGTCTTCCCGTTGGCCCTTTGAGCCCAGATCGCTTAAGGTCATTATTCCAGTTCGATACATGATTTCCTCCTAAATATTAAATGTAAAAAAATCGTTGGCTAGTAAATCGATATATAAAAGTTTGTTCCGCAAGATGTCTTCTTTGCCGGTAAGGACTTTTAAGGCTTCGGAAACTTGCAGCGAAGCAGCCAGGGCCGGGGTAAAGGATGGGTTACCCAGAGCCTTGGAATCGTACTCTTTTTCGCCGGCATAGAGACGGGACAGGGTATCGTCTTCCGGAAAAACGGTGGTGACCTGGGCAAACCAGCCGCCGATCGCGCCGTGGATCAGAGGAATGTCTTTTTCCTTACACAGAGACTGCAAGGTGAGCCGGGCAGGCACATTATCCAAGGCATCCACCACCAGATCAGCCTCACCAATCAGGGCAGACCCGTTTTCATCGTCCAGAAAATCGTGATAATAGGTCGTCGTCACTTCTTTATTAATCAACTTAACCCGGGCTGCCGCAGCCTTGGCCTTGGGGGTGCCGAGATTTTTTTCGGTGGAAAAAATCTGCCGATTCTGGTTGGAATCCTCAAAAACATCGCCGTCAATCAAAATCAGAGCGCCAATCCCGACTCGGGCCAGCATTTCGATTATATAGCCACCCAAACCGCCGCAGCCGACTACGCAAACCGTGGCATGTTGGATGCGTTCAAATTCTTCCTCGGAAAAAGCCGGAAAATTCCGTTCATAACGTGACATCGCGCCACCTCCTTGTATCCCAAACTAACAATTAACTCCAGTATAACAATTTTTAACGAATAATTAAAGTCTTGAATTGATATTGTTTTTTCTGGCAATAATCGTTAGAATAGAAAGTAGATAAAAATGACAAAATTTGGTCGGTAAGGAGAAAAAATGGAGTTACTGAAGGTAAAAACCATTGATGAAATGAAAAAAATCATCAATGAAACATTTAAGGACCTAACTTTAGAGAATGAAACCATTGAGATCAGCCATGGATTGGGCCGGGTATTATCCTCGGATATCGTTTCGACCATGGATGTCCCGCATTTTGATCGCTCAGTGGTGGATGGTTATGCGGTGAAGCTAACCGACGTTCAGGGTGCGTCCAATGCCATACCGGGCTTTTTAAGAATAACCGGAGAAGTCCAGATGGGCAAAGAAACCACCGAGAGCCTTCATCAGGGTGAAACCCTCTATGTTCCAACCGGGGGGATGGTGCCATCTGGTACCGAAGCCATGATCATGATTGAATATACCGAAAAACTGGGAACAAAAGATCTGGCGATTTATACCAATGCTGGAGCCAATGAAAATATGATGCGGATTGGTGATGATATCAGAAACGGGGAACTGGTTTTTTCCCGGGGTCATCTGTTAAGACCTCAGGACATCGGCGTTTTATCGGCTTTGGGTTACCAGCACATTGAGGTTTATAAACGTCCTCGACTCAGCATTATTTCCACCGGAGATGAAATCATCCGGCCAGGCGAAACGCCTAAGCCCGGAGAAGTGATTGACATCAACACGCCGGCCTTGGCAGCGGTGGCCAAACGTTTGGGGGCTGAGGTCATCTCGACCTCCTACGCCAGAGATGACCGTGAGGAGATTCGCTCAGCTGTGGTGAAAGGGATAGAAAACGGCGATATGGTTATTCTATCCGGCGGCAGTTCGATGGGTGAAAAGGATTATACTGTCCAGGTCATTGATGGGCTGGGACAGGTGCTGCTCCATGGTCTGGCCGTTAAACCGGGAAAACCGACGATATTGGGAACCGTTTCGCAAAAACCAGTAATCGGCTTGCCCGGTCAGCCGGCTGCGGCTATTATGGTGCTGATGATCGTGCTGCAGGAATTTATGAAGCGCTACTATGGTCAGGATGTTTTCAAATATCAGACCGTCCAGGGGATACTGATGGAAAATATCCATGCCGCGCCAGGTCGGCGGACCTTTCAGACGGTGTCCATCAGCAAAACCGAAAATGGCATCGAAGTCCGGCCAAGCCATGGTAAATCGGGGATGATTACGCTCTTATCCTATTCCGACGGATACATTGAAATCACTGAAAACGAAGAAGGAAAAAACACCGGGGACCAGGTTGAAGTGACCCTGTTTTAGAAAGCTCATGGTCTAATTACTTGCATCAGAACTGGAGGGAAGAATGAATACCGAAAATACAGGAAAAAAAGATGAACGGAATTTATATTTAAAAAATGAAGATCTGGATGTGGCAGTAGCCAAGTATCTGGCCTTATTGTCCTTTACCGAAGCTCAGGAAAAAGGCCGTTTATTACCAGTAATCGAAGCTCAGGGATGGGTGACGAAAGAACCAGTTTTTGCGAAAATTTCATCACCTTATTATAATGCCTCCGCCATGGATGGAATCTGTGTTGAAGCGATGGCGATGATCGGCGTGGATGAACGTCATCCCCGAACCCTGACAAAAGGAACCGATTTTAATTTTGTGGATACCGGCGATGTGATTGCCGATCCCTACAATGCCGTGGTAATGATCGAAGATGTGATCATTAAAAGTGATGACGAAATCAGTATCAACAATCCGGTTTCGCTGTGGCAGAATGTCCGTCCCATTGGCGAAGACATCGTCGCCGGAGAACTGATAATCCCGGCCTATCATCAGGTTCGCCCAATCGATCTGGGTGCCCTTCTGGCTGGCGGTATCACTGAGCTTGAAGTGATGGACAAACCCCGGGTCGGGATTATTCCCACTGGTACTGAACTGGTGGAAGCCGGAGCGGCCATGGCGGTGGGAAAAATTGTCGATTCCAATACCCATATGTTTGTCGGGCTGGTGCAAGAATACGGCGGGGTAGCCAAGCGCTATCAAACCGTTCGGGATGACTACGAACTGATCAAAAGCGCCATCATCAAAGCTGTGGATGAAAACGATATGGTCCTGATTTCGGCCGGTTCCTCGGCCGGAACCGAAGATTACACCCGCAAACTGATTGAAGAACTGGGTGAAGTGGTGGTTCACGGCGTGGCCATTAAACCGGGCAAACCGGTGGTTTTGGGAATCGTTCAGGGAAAACCGGTGATCGGCATTCCCGGCTATCCGGTTTCTGCCTACTTCGTCTTTGAGAGCTTTGTCAAGCCGGTAATGCTGGCCTTTAACCATCAGACCTTTACGGAAGGGGTTACCATTAAAGCAGTGCTGTCCAAGCGGTTGATGTCGTCGCTTAAATATCTGGAGTTTGTGCGAATGAAATGTGGTCGGGTCAACCAGCGCTTTGTGGCAACACCACTGGATCGCGGTGCAGGGGTCACAATGTCGCTGGTTAATGCCGACGGTATTTTGAAGATTCCCAAAAATGTCGAAGGCTATGAAGCCGGGGAAGAGGTTGAGCTGATTCTGATGCGGCCCCGGGAAGAAATTGAAAATACCCTCGTTTCGATTGGCAGTCACGATGTATTGATGGATATGGTTGCCAATATTATCCATAAAAACAAGCAACTGGTGAACCTGTCTTCGGCCCATGTGGGCAGTTTAGGGGGGATTATGGCAATCAAAAAAGGCGAATGCCATATCGCCCCGATCCATTTGCTGGATGAGGAGACCGGGACATATAATCTGACTTATTTAAAACGCTATCTGGCTGATGAAGCGGTGGTGCTGATCAAAGGGGTCAAACGAACCCAGGGGATGATCATCCCCAAAGGCAATCCCCAAAATATTCAGGGCATTGCCGATCTGGTTCGACCCGAGATTCGCTTTGTTAATCGCCAGCGGGGCTCGGGAACCCGGGTGCTATTGGATTATTTACTGAAAACCGCCCAGCTTGATACCAATCAGGTTTTGGGGTATAGTCGGGAAATGAATACCCATATGATGGTAGCTTCGGCGGTGAAATCCGGTTCCTGCGATGTCGGGATTGGGGTTTTATCGGCGGCCAATATGATGGCGTTGGATTTTATCCCGATCGGCGAGGAAGCCTACGATTTTGTTATTCTAAAAGAGAATCTCGATGATCCCCGGGTACAGATATTTATCAAGGTGCTAAAATCCCAGGAATTTAAAGAGGCCCTGAAGCGGCTGGGAGGATATGAACTGGAACAACCGGGAGAAATAGTTGAACCCTAGACATCACGAGGGAGAAAGCAGGAAACAGATGAAGGATCATTATGGAAGAAAAATAAATTACATGCGTATCTCCATCACCGATTTATGCAATTTAAGATGTGTCTACTGTATGCCGGAAGAGGGGATTGAAAAACATCCCCATCAGAAGAATCTGTCTTTTGAAGAAATTCTGGAGCTGATTAAAGCTGGGGTGAGCCTGGGTGTCAACAAGATTCGGTTAACCGGTGGGGAACCGCTGGTACGCCATGGGATTGTCGATTTGGTCAGACAGATCGGTGAGATTCCGGGGATCGAGGATCTCACCATGACTACCAATGGGATTCTCTTGCCTAAATATGCCAAAGATTTAAAAGCCGCCGGCTTAAATCGGGTCAATATCAGTCTCGACACCTTTGATCCGGTCAAATTTAATGAGATTACCCGGTGGGGCCATCTGGAAGATGTTTTTGCGGGGATTGCTGCGGCCAAAGCCGTGGGGATGCATCCGATTAAAATCAACACCGTGCTGATCAAGGACTTCAATGACAATGAAATTGAAACCTTTGTCAATTACACCAGAGACGAAGCGGTTTATGTGCGGTTCATTGAACTGATGCCGCTGGGTGAATCCAGCGGTTTTGCGGAAAACAAATACCTGTCCAATGATGAGGTGTTAAAACGAATGCCGGCTTTAACCCCATTGCTAATGCCCGACAAAACCGGACCGGCGGAATATTATCAGCTACCTGGAGCCAAGGGCCGAGTGGGACTGATCAATCCCATTAGCAAGCATTTCTGTAGCGAGTGCAACCGCATCCGGGTCACCACCGATGGCAAGATCAAACCCTGTCTCCATTCGGACTATGAGATTGACCTGGTCGCGCTGCATCAATCCGGGATGACCTATCAAGAAATTCTCTTGCAGGCGATTAATGAAAAACCGGAAAAACATCATATTAATGAAGATGAAAAACAGTTACTAAGAAATATGAACGAAATTGGAGGATGATATGGACGAAGAAGTTTTAGAATTCACCCATTTTAATGAGGCAGGCCGCAGTAAAATGGTGGATGTCAGCGATAAAAAAAGTACTGAGCGGGTAGCTGTTGCCAAAGGCGCCATCACCATGAAAAAAGAGACCCTGCAAAAAGTAATTGCCGGACAGATGAAAAAAGGAGACGTTCTGGGAGTTGCTCAGATTGCCGGAATTATGGGTGTTAAGCGGACCGCGGATCTGATCCCGATGTGCCATAATATTTTTATCTCGGGCAGCGATATTGACTTTGAAATCGATGAGGCGAATTCCCGGATTTTAATCGCAGCGACGGTTAAAAATACTGGTCAGACCGGTGTGGAAATGGAAGCCTTAACGGCGGTTTCAGTGGCCGCACTGACCATCTATGACATGTGTAAAGCGGTGGACAAAGAAATGACTATCGAAGCAATCTATCTGGCTAAAAAAACCGGTGGTAAATCCGGCGAGTTTATTAATCCCAAACATCAATAAAATTAACAGGAGAAATGTAATGAGTGGAAAAGTAATTGCAATTAATATCAGTGAGAAAAAAGGCGTCATGAAAAAACCGATTCCGACCGGGAATTTTATTGAAAATTTTGGTCTCGAGGGCGATGCGCACGCCGGAAAATGGCATCGGCAGGTCAGTCTGTTAGGACAGGAGAGTATCGATAAAATGATCGCCATGGGGGCGGCGGGTCTATGCGCTGGAAATTTTGCCGAAAACATTACGACCGAAGGAATCTGTGTCTATGAATTGCCGGTGGGGACGAAGCTAAGAATCGGCGAAACCCTTCAGGAAGTTACCCAGATCGGTAAAGAATGTCATGCTGGATGCGAAATAGCCCAACAGGTTGGCGATTGTGTGATGCCACGTGAAGGAATCTTTACGATGATTCTGGAAGGCGGTATCATCAAAGCTGGTGACACCATCGAAGTTGTGGAATAAATCAGACAAAAATAAATTGATTCTGGTCGGATTTGGAGACAGATGCCGGGAGATTTTCGGCAGTGTAGACATCTGATCGAAATATAGCTTAAATTTTTCCAGAGATAAAACAAATCACAAAAAAATGATTGAATGTGTATTGCATTATCAGAATTTAGTGTTACAATAGTAAATGTTATTGCCGTACAAGTGTCTTTCAAATGAAGACAGTCGCCTAATGGAGGACAATATGAATGAATTTATAAATAGTATGGCCGGTGTGGCCTGGAGTATCATCCCGATATTACTGATCTTTTTTTTGATGTCAGGCATCATGTTTGTTTTTTATTTCAAAGTGAAAATTGAAGAAATATCGATCTATTTAAAAAGTATTGCCGCTTCCCTCGAAAGGCTTTCAAATCGGCGAAATGACTATTAGAAAGAGTTTTATGGAGGAATTTATGTTTTTTGAAAAAGTAAAAGTTGCAGATCCTGAGATTTACGAACTCATGGAAAAGGAATTGCACCGGCAACAAAGTCATTTAGAGCTCATCGCCTCTGAAAACTTCGTGTCAGACGCAGTGATGATTGCTATGGGAAGCCATTTAACTAATAAATACGCTGAAGGTACCCCGGGACACCGCTTCTATGGCGGTTGTGTTCATGTTGATACCATCGAGCAGGTTGCCATTGATCGGGCCAAGGCCTTATTTGGTGCCGAACACGCCAATGTTCAGCCTCATTCCGGTGCTCAGGCCAATACGGCCGTATATATGGGAATTTTAGAACCTGGCGATACCGTTTTAGGGATGCGCCTGGATCAGGGTGGGCATCTGACTCATGGTAGCCCGGCCAATCTTTCGGGAAAATACTATAATTTTATCTCTTATGGGGTGGATCAGGTAACAGAAACCATCGATTATGATGAAATAGAAAAACTGATCAAAGAACATCAGCCCAAATTGGTGGTAGTGGGTGCCAGTTCATACCCGCGTGCCATCGACTTTGAACGCATTTCAAAGATGACCAAGGCCGCTGGTTGTTATCTGATGGTGGATATGGCCCATATTGCTGGTCTGGTGGCCGCTGGACAACACCAAAGTCCGGTGCCCTATGCTGACTTTGTTACGACCACTACTCACAAAACCTTGCGAGGCCCAAGAGGGGGGATTATTCTATGTAAAAAGGAATATGCCAAACTCATTGATAAGGGTGTCTTCCCAGGTACTCAGGGCGGTCCGCTGGAGCATATGATCGCCGCCAAGGCGGTAGCCTTCAGAGAGGCCGCAACGCCAGAGTTTAAGGCATACCAGGAACAGGTTGTTAAAAATGCCAAAGTATTGGCAGCTGCTCTTGAAAAACGGGGATTTCGGATTGTATCCGGCGGAACCGACAATCATTTGATGCTGTTAGATGTCAGCAAGGTGGGTCTGACTGGAAAAGAAGCGGATGAAACCCTGGGAAAAGTCAATATCACCGCCAATAAAAATGCCATTCCTTATGACAAAGAAAGTCCTTTTGTCACCAGTGGAATCCGGGTAGGTACCCCGGCCATTACCACCCGAGGTCTGGTTGAAGCCGATATGGAAGTGGTAGCCGATGCCATTGAAGCGGCACTGATTAAAAAAGACATGGAACTGGCGCTTGAAAAAGTCGCCTTTTTAACAGAAAAATATCCTTTATATCCAGGCTTGATGGGATAAACTGGTACATACAAAAAAGTGTCTGACAGATAAATAATCTGTCAGACACTTTTTTTATACAGAGAAAAAGCTGTGTGGTGTGAAGGTTTAAGACGTTTAAGAGATCGATAGAAATAATACCGTCACACGCTAGCTAGAATACATTGATCTGAAAAACTGAATGCTACTGGATGCTATGTAATATTAAATCTGAGAGATACTAGCTGCCGGTGTAGCTTCTGATTCCGCCACTTCCAACTTTTTTAAATCGTTCGTTCGTTTTACCAACAACATCGCTGAACCAATACCGAGGATGGCACAAACAATTAATAGGATGAAAATCTGATTAAAACCAGCAGCAATATCACCGGCGGCTTTGGCATCATCCAACCATTTACCGCAAATCAGGCCGTAGAATACATCCGGGATAAAAGCGATAAACGAAATAATACCTGTAGCCATTCCGGTCATACCAACGGGGATACCAGCCTGATCCATAATTGACCAGTAGGTAGATTTCATGATGTTTGCGATAAATGCAATCACCAGGGTCAGGATAATACTAATGGCGATAACCTTGGCAGAGAAGAGCAAGGCAACCAAGGCGGCGGAGATGGCCCCAAAAGCGATAATAAAGCCCTTGCCTTTGTAAGTGAACTTATCCATGAAAAAGCCGCCGATCACGCCAGCCAACAGCACAATGATGTAGCTTCTAAAAATTCCAATGGCACTGGCTGTTGTTGTCGAGATGTTTAGCACCTGTACCGTATAGGTTGTCATGTAGGCGTTGCCGATTGCCCAGGTGAGATAGGCAAACATAATCACGAGGATTGAGATCCAGACGCCTTTGTTTTTTAGGACATCCATTACACTATATTTCGTTTCGTTAACAGCGACCTGTGCTTCGTGTTTGATGTCTGTTTTAGGAAGAAAGACTAGGGCCAGAACAAAAAACAGGGCACAGACGCCGGCACCAAATAAGAAAAGAACTTTCATACCGGCAGCAGGGGTAGCGGCCAGACCGACAATAGCCAGAAATGCAAAACCCATCAGGGTTTGAATAACGCCCCGCAAGGCTTCGCTTCCGCCGAACATCTTACTCTGGTTGTCTTCGTTAGCCAAATTTCTGATCCCCTTGAGGTAGGCAGACCACAGCGTGGCAATACCGAAAAATCCGTAAAGAAAATGAATAATCAGCAGGGCTGTAAAGTTAGTGGTCATCGCAAAGGCGAACGTTAACACAGCATAAGCGGCCAGGGTAGTGGAAATCATCGACCGCATTGAGAAGCGGTCGGCCATCCAGCCGCCGATGGGATAGCAAAAAGTATAGGTTAAATTCAATGCCGAAGCCAGAATTCCGATTTGCGTATTGCTAAGTTGATACGCGGCCGCAAATTGATCATAAAATGTAAATCGTAAAAACGGCAACTGGTACGCCAAAGCGACGGTTGCACTAAGAACCAAAAATACCATTGCATTTCTAAATCCAAAATTTTTCATAAATATCCTCCTAAACATGAGTGCGAAATACATGTCTATTGCAAGGAGTATAACATGATACTTGTAAACGGTCAACAACTATTTTTATTTACAGCAATTGAGGAATTTCGAGCGAAAGTAATCGTAATAAGTGTGCAGAATAGGATATTTCTTAATTAGACATATTAAATGTAGACGATTAAAATAGCAAATTTAGTTGAAAAATCGCTTGACAACGGATTCCGGAGCATGATATATTTGTCTTGCGAAATACATGTATTAATTAAAAAACTGGAGGCTATTTCAAATGTATATTAACAGACGTTTTTATGAAAAATATGTATCTACCCGTGATGTAGAGTTGTTACATGAGTATTCACTAAAGGTTTTACAAGAAGTTGGGGTTTCATTTGCCAGTGAAGAGGCACTTGAGATTTTTAAAAATCATGGTGCGACGGTTGAAGGCAATATCGTAAAAATTAGTGAAGCGCTTTTAAACAAAGCGTTAGAAACAGCACCCAAATCATTCGCGGTAACGACCAACGCCGGCGAAACTCCAATTGGTGAGCGTTTCAAACCTAAGACAGTTGGCTGCTATGGTCCATCAAAATTCCTTTTTGAAGATGATACTTATAGAATGGCATTATTGCCAGATGTCGTTAAATTTTTAAAACTGATGCACACCAGTGATGTTACCGACTTTGTCAATAATTCAGCCTATGACACGCCAGATTTAGATAAAACCGTAGATAATTTTTATTTGCCACAAGTGGCCTTGTGTTTAAAATATTCAGACAGACCAACTTACGGAAACGTTGCTAATAGTCTGAATGTTAAAAAACAGAGCTTAAAGGATGCCGCCAAAGAGATTGCCAACATGTATAAAGAGTTCTATGATATCTGGGATCGACCTGTATTATTAACCAATTGTTGTGCGCTCTCACCAATGGGTTATTCTTATGAGGTACTTGATAACATCATGGGTCTTGTTGAAGAAGGACAACCAGTTACAATCATTACCTGTTCAATGACGAATCTCACCGCACCAGCTGCGTTGATGGGTTCGGTAATCCAGGACAATGCGACGATCCTTGCAGGCATCGTTTTGACACAGTTGATTAACCCTGGCGTTGGTGTTATTTACGGAACCGTCTCTTCACCTACTGACATGCGAAAAACTGCGATTGCCATCGGATCGCCCGAAGCCCAATTGATTCAAATGTCAACTTTAGCTTTGGGTCGTTACTATGGGCTGCCGGTCAGAACCGGAGTCAGCGGGTCAGATTCTCTCAAGCCTGATTATCAGGCGGGTGTTGAGACAATGACGACGTTAATGACTACATATCTGGGAAAATCCGACTTTGCCTTGAACAATGCTGGTATCCTTCAGTCTTATGCGGTCGGCAGTTATGAAAAATTTGTCCTTGATGAAGAAGTAAATCGGATCTTAATGCGATTAAACAAGGGGATTGACATCTCTGATACCAAGGCCAGTAAGGTCTTTGAAGAGATCAAGAAAGCCGGTCCGTTAGGAAATTATCTATCCGGCAGAACACCAAAGGAATACCGCGATGAGCATCATTTATCGGCAATTTTCAATAAAACTGCTGGCGATCCGACGCAGATATTTGAAGAAGTTGGTGATATCAGAGAACGGGCTTCCAAACAGGTTGAAGCGAGATTAGCTAGCTACAAAGCCCCTGATTTAACAAAAAAACAACAGGAAATTCTCAATCGTTACCTGCCGGAAAGTGAAAAATTCTAAGTAATAATTGTTCCTTGACGGATGGTTGAGAAACTTGGATCATGAACTGAATTTTTAAACAGAAAAGCGCATTGATGATAAATTTCAATGTGTTGATCGGATAACATTCAAAAAAATAAGTGTCGGTTTAAATATAATGAAAATAAGAAAAGGAATGGTAAAAGATATGCTGGATTTAAAAGAATTAACGCAGGCTGTTGGAGATTTGGAAGAAGAAGTAGTGATGGATTTGTTGAATGAATTTGTTAAGTCAAATCCGACTGAACCAGAAGCGCAGGAGGCCATTGCTGCCTGCCAGGCTGGCATGGCAATCGTTGGTGATCTGTTTGAAAAAGGAGAATATTTTGTTGGTGATCTTATTTTTGCCGGTGAGTTATTAACGGAATCAATCAATCTCTTAAAACCAGTTTTGGGCAGTGGTGAAACAGCGATTGCCGGAACCATTGTAATCGGGACCGTTCATGGTGATTTGCATGATATTGGCAAGAATATTTTTAAAAGTATGTCGGAGGCAGCCGGTTTTGAAGTGGTGGATCTGGGAATCGACGTGGCTCCGGAACTATTTGTTCAAACTGCAAAAGAAAATGAAGGCTGCATTATTGGTATGAGTGGTGTCTTAACCTTGGCGATCGATTCGATGAAAGAGACCGTTGAAGCGATTAAAACAGCGGGCATTGATGCAAAGATTATAATCGGCGGAAATCCTGTAACCAAAGAATCATGTGAAATGGTTGGAGCCGATCAGTATACAACAAATGCTGCTGAAGGGGTTAAAATTTGTCAAGGTTGGGTGGCATAAATAACCCGATTAAGATAATAACATATCATCATCGAATAATTCGGTAACGGTAAAAATAAATCATCAAAAAATCAAATACATAGAAGACGAGTAGATCCATACTTGTCTTCTATGTATAATTTAAGGAGACAAAGTATGATCATAATTGGAGAAAAAATAAACGGAACAATTCCGTCAGTTAAAGAGGCCATCGAAAGAAGAGATGCTGATTTTATTGCAAAACTGGCGATTAAGCAAACGGAGGCCGGTGCCAATTTTATCGATGTATGTGCTAGTACTGCACCGGAGTATGAAATTGAAACGTTGAAATGGTTGATGGAAGTGGTTCAGGATGCAACGGACACACCACTGGGCATCGACAGTCCCAATCCTAAGGTAATTGAAGCGGTCTTTAAGTATGCGAACAAACCCGGCCTGATCAACTCAATTTCAGAAGAAGGAGATAAATGCGAGGTTTTACTGCCTCTGTTAGAAGGGAATAGCTGGGAAGTTGTCGGCTTGACCTGTGATAACCATGGTATCCCCAGTGATCTTGAAACGAAATTGAAAATCACAGAAATCATGGTTGAAAAGGCAGCAAAATTCGGAATTACGCCAGACCGGATCCATATTGATCCCTGCGTGATGGCATTGTCAACCGAGAATAACTCGATGTTAAACTTTGCCCAGGAAATTAAAAAAATTAAAGAACTATACCCGACTATTCATGTCACTGGTGCCATCAGCAATATGTCTTTTGGTTTGCCGGTACGATCGCTCCTGAATAAAACATGTATGGCCTTTGCCATTCAGGCAGGTATGGATTCAGCTGTGTTAGATCCACTAAACCGGGATATGATGGGGACAATAATTGCAACCTATGCACTACTGGGACAAGATAAGCATTGCCGAAAATATAGTAAAGCCTATCGGCAGGGACAGATTGGACCGGTCAAATAAACTTCTTCAACACTTCAGGTAGCTTGACGTAGTTTCATTATCACAAATCGATATTGAGAAATGAAACTATGACGAGCTATTGATAAAACAAGATTGAATAACTGGCACGAAGGATTTGAATGCGTTTTAAGATTCTGGTGAGAGGATAACATTATGGTATTTTATATTTCGCTTGTTTTTTTAGTAATATTCTTGTTGTTTGGATTCATGTTTCCCGACCGTTTATTAACATTTACCAATCTTTTGTTTGGGGGGATCACCAACAATCTGGGGTGGCTTTACCTGATCTCAGTTTTAGGAATATTGATTTTTTGTCTTTATCTGGCCTTCGGCAAATATGGTAATGTACGTTTAGGAAATGACCATGATCGACCAGAGTATTCGAACTTTTCCTGGTTTGCGATGTTATTCAGTGCCGGAATGGGGATTGGACTGGTGTTTTGGGGTGTTGCTGAACCCGTATTTCATTATCTGCAGCCGCCTCTGGGGATTGAAGCAGAAACGACAGAATCAGCGACAATGGCATTTCAGTATGCCTTTTTGCATTGGGGTTTTCATCCCTGGGCAATTTACGCCATTGTCGGATTAGCCCTGGCTTACGCAACGTTTCGAAAAAAACAGCCTTGCTTGATCAGTTCTACATTACGGCCATTGCTTGGTGAAAAGGTGAAGGGGCCACTTGGCAAAATGGTCGATATTCTATCGCTAGTTTTAACGGTAATTGGTGTTTCAACGTCTTTGGGACTGGGTGCATTACAGGCAAATGCGGGGTTGGCGACACTTTTTGATATTCCCAATAATATTAATGTTCAAATCATTATCATAATTGTTATTAGCATCTTATTTTTAATTTCTTCATTGTCCGGGTTGGATCGGGGAATAAAAATACTAAGCAATACTAATATTGTTCTTGCCGTGGTCTTGATGTTGTTTGTGCTTTTTACTGGACCAACAGTTTTTATCATTAATACTTTTTTTGTCAGTTTAAGCGGTTATGTACAAAATATTCTGACTATGAGTTTAGCGTTGACACCGTTTGAAAATGACCCCTGGCTGGGGAACTGGACGATTTTTTATTGGGCCTGGTGGATGTCCTGGGGGCCTTTTGTGGGGACCTTCATTGCCCGAATTTCAAAAGGACGAACGGTTAGAGAATTTATTCTCGGGGTGATTATTCTTCCGGCTATTTTTTGTTGTATCTGGTTTGCTGTCTTTGGCGGCACGGCGCTGCATTTTGAAATCTTTGAGGGACTTCATGTTGCCGATGCGATTACCGAAGACGTTGCGGTGGGCCTATTTGTAACCTTGTCATACCTGCCTTTTGGTAAGGTTATCTCCTTTATGGCTACCGTTTTAATCGTCACTTTTTTTGTGACATCGGCCGATTCAGCAAACTTTGTCATCGCGATGTTCTCCCGAAATGGCGATTTAAATCCGGATAAAAAGATTAAAGTGATTTGGGGTGTGGTGTTATCGTCAATGGCCATTGTTTTACTTTTAAGCGGGGGCTTGGTGGCAATCAGAAATGTTGCCATCATTATGGCGTTGCCATTTGTATTGGTCATCATCATGATTTGTGTTTCAATCTATAAAGCATTTAAGAATGAAAGCATCAATAAAGACAATTAAAAAATGTAAACGAGGCAAACCGAAGAGCGTGGATTTGAGTAATGAAAGGAATGGTTGTAAAAATGAAAAGAGTTATGATTGGGTGTAGTGTTTTAAAAAAGGAAGTCGAAGCGAGGCTTAAGTGCTCAGATATTGAATACCGGTGGCTTAAAGAGCATCTTCACAACACCCCGGATCTCCTCCATCTCGAAATACAAGCGGCCATCGATGGGGAAGCAGATGCCGATATCATCTATCTCAGTTATGGACTGTGCGGAAAAGCATTGGTTGATATTAAGGCAAGATCCTGTCCAGTGGTGATGCCCAGAGTCGATGACTGTATTGCCATGATTTTGAATGATCGGTCCGATCTCGGAAGTTTACGCTGTTCATCTTACTTTGTCTCCCAGGGCTGGTTGTGGGGCGAAGATGGGATCGGCTATGAGCATGATCGGGTAAAAGAAAAATATGGTGAAAAGCGGGCCTTGCGAATTGCCAGAGCGATGTTTAAAAATTACCAGTATTTGTTGTTTATCCGCACCGGGGTGGAAACAGCGGAAGATAAACAAAAATGTTTGTCTATGGCTGAAAAATTAGGACTGAAGGTCAATGAAACTAGCGGAAATATTCATTTACTGGATGAAATGATAAGAGACAGCAAGGATGATCGGTTTATCCGATTAGCACCAGGCGAAGTAATCACTGAAGAGATGTTTTGGTCTGCCGATTAACAATTGGCCGGAACGGCAGTTTATTGACAACCTCACAAACCGTATTCGCTACGGTTTGTTTCATTTTATGGTAGAAAGACGTGTTTGAAATGTATAGCTCAGGATGCAACGCAGAAAGCCCTATGTAATATCGCTGCAGACAAAGGTAATATTCAGAAAAATTGAGAGCGATAATTATCATAATGAAACGGTAAACAAATCGAGGTTATTATGATATAATCTTAAAACGTATCAAAACTGAGGGGATAGCAGGGGGCAGTGATCATGAAATTAACGCTTAGTATTTCGAAAAAGGAATGTGATCTTATCCACGAACAGTCGCTGAAACTATTACAAACCATGGGGATAACAATTTTTTCGAAAGAAGCACTGGAAGTTTTCAAAAAAGCGGGTGCCAGGGTGCAGGAGAATCAGGTTTTTATTGATGCCGATTTGGTAGAGGAAAGCCTTAAAATGGTGCCACATGCATTCCCGATTTATTCAAATACTAAGCGTGTAGTGGTTGGAAAGGGTAAATTATGTTCACTACCACCGTATGGGGGAACGTATGTTTCCAGAAATGAACACATTGCTTTAGGCACTCGCAACGATTACCTGAATTTCACAAAACTCAATCAGCTTAATGAATATATCAGTATGGCTTGTCCCTACACCTTGGAACCTTTCGATATTCCGTTAGAGCAACGAAATATTTATCGGATGGCGATGATTCTAAAATACTCTGATAAACCGAGTCTTTCCATTGTCGGTAGCAGGGAAGAGTCACGTAAATGTATTGAAATGGTCCGACGTTATTATGGAATTACCAACAAACCGGTAGTTCTTGGGAATGTGAATGTGTCAGCACCCATGATTATGGGACTTTCGACCACAGAAGCAATCACTGTCCACTGTGAAGAAAATCAACCTTTGATGATCGCCTGTGGCAGCGGTTTAAGCGGATTAACGGCACCTCCAACACCAGGTGGCAATTTTCTGCTGGCAAACGCCGGAATTTTAGCCGGGATTGTGTTTGCGCAAATCCAAAGCCCTGGACTGCCAATCATATATGGTCTGCCATTGTTTGGAGTTGATCCATTCAAGGCCGAAACATCGGTGGGGAGTCCCGCAACCGCTCTATTTACCCTGGCAGCCAAAGGGATGGCTGAATATTATCAAATCCCGTTTCGGGCCGGCGGAACTTTCACGGACTCAAAATATTTGGATTATCAAAGCGGTTTTGAAAGTGGCATCAACCTGTTGTCTTGCCTGCTCGCTGAAGTCGATTGTCTGATGCATAGCTTTGGGATGGAGGATGCGCTTAAAACCATAAATTACAATAAATATGTTTTGGATGAATACATGTACCTGAGTCTTAAAGACTTTGTCAAGGGCATGGAAATTAATGATGTGACGATCATGACGGATGAAATTCTGAAAGTCGGATCAACCGGTAATTATATATCGTCACGGAATCTTAAATTAATCCGAAAGCAATATCCTAAACATGGTTTTGGAGAAGGAAAAACAAAAGCTGAGGTATTGAAAAAGACTGATGATGAAATAAACCGGCGTTTGAATAATTATGAATTTCCAGCTCCGACCAAAGATCAAATTAAAATATTAAGAGGTTATTTACCAGATGAATACATCGATTAAAAACGCCGTCAATGTTTCTACCTTAGAAAGTATTGTGGAGGCAATGAAAAAAATTGAGGAAAAAAAAGTCCTTAAACTTGTAAATTATGCAATTCGTGAAGGCGCTGCTCAAGCACAGATCATTGAGGCGATTCAGCGGGGGTTGGATCAGATTGGCCATTTTTTTGAAGAAGGAAAATATGGGGTCACGGATTTAATGATGGCAGGCATTATTTTTGAAGAGGTTCTAAAGCTGCCAAGCTTAAAGCTGATTAATGAGGAATCAGAAGAGCCGATCGGCAGAATTCTGCTTTGTACCATCGAACGGGATTTGCATGATATTGGGAAATCAATTTTCAAGAGTGCAGCGTTAATGTCAAATTTTGAAATAATCGATATGGGCATTAATGTCACGGCTCAGGAGATTTTAAATGAAACCATCAACCGTAAACCGGACATCATTGCAATCAGCTCAATTTTAGCAGAAGGGGTCCGATATATTAAAGAAGTGAATGAAAAGCTTGTGACCGCTGGGATCAGGGATCAGGTTAAAATAATTGTCGGTGGACTTTCAACCCATCGTCAGGCGATCGAATATACGGGCGTGGATGCCTTTGCCAATGATGTCTATGAAGGTGTCAAACAATGCAAAATATGGGTAAACGAAGGAGGAGAGGCTAATTAATCACAAATATGAAGATATTGCAGATAATATTAAATATAAAATTCAGAAAAATTTTTATCCGATTAATTCTTCGATCCCCCCGGAAAACACCCTGGCTGATGAGTATGGGGTCAGTCGGATCACCATTCGCAACGCAATTTCAAAATTAATTGATGAAGGTTATATTTATTCAATCCCGGGAAAAGGAAATTTTGTTCTCGAAAAGAATAATGATAAGTATCTCATATCATTAAAAACGGACAAGCTTTTGAAAAAACCATATCAACGGGTTGAACTTTTAGGATCAGAAATTATCAGACCAACCATTGACCTGGTTTACCACCTGAGAATAGCACCAGATGCTCGGGTTGTTTACATCCGTTGGGTGTTGCTTGACGACGAAAAACCGATTGCTTATGATATGCAGTACATCCCTTATTTTCCGGGAATTACGGTTTGGAATGATAATTTTGAATATACCAGTTTCAGTGAAATACTGTCCCAGAAAAATAAGCTCTTTCAAATGCAGGGAAGAATGAATATTTCAGGTATTAATTGCGAAAGGGAAATTGCGGAGATATTAAAAATACCAGTAGGAACGCCAGTTATGCAGATCACGCAAAAGATTCTGGATGATAATGAACCAATGGGTTACCGTCAGTTGTTTATTAAAAGAGAATGGTGCTGCATTCGGGGTACTTCTCACCGGGAATAAAGAATGAGGATTGTGAATAAAAGTGAAAATATACGAACGGATTGAGAATGATATTCTCTTAGATATTAAAAGTGGGTTACTTAAACCAAACGAAAAATTGCCGACAAATCAGGAGCTGGCAGAAAAATATCAGACCAGCGGTGTAACGGTACGCAAAAGTTTAGCAGCACTTGTCAATAAAGGATATTTGGTTTCGATTGAGCGCGTGGGAACATTTGTTAAAGAGCGTGAGAAGGATCTTTTTTTAGTTAATTTTTCGCTGGAAGGTAATATCAATGAAGAAATAACGGATATCGAGACCGAAGATATTCTTATTTCGATGACAAAAATAAAGGGTGAGAAACGTGAATTAAAAACACTGGAAATCAGAAGAATGTACTTTTCTGATTCAATGCCGGTTGGCTATAGTATCGATGCATTGTTCTTAAAAGGTCGCTATCTTACGGAAGGTATTGAAAAAAAAGCAGAAAAAAATATCGCCATCATGGATCAGATCTTAAATAGTTATGAAGTGAAAAAAACAATGGAAGTGACAATGGATTATCCCAATAAATATATTTCAAACCGGCTGTTAATTAACGAAAATATGCCGATTTTTTGCATCAACATCTATTTTTCAACAGTGGACGATTATCCCATCGGAAAAAGAACCATATATGTATTAGGGGAGAATATTACATTAAATGGAAAATCATTTTACAAATAGGAAGTAGTTTTTAATGAATTATTTTATTAGTTATCTGGTTGCGGTGAATCTGATCACCTTTATTTTTTTCTGGAATGACAAAAGACGTTCAAAAAAGGAGGCCTGGCGTATTCCGGAAAAAACCCTGATTGGTCTGTGTCTGGTTGGCGGGTCAATTGGCGGTTTTCTGGGGATGCGGGTTTTTCATCATAAAACAAAACATTTTTTATTTGCCTGGGGAATTCCGATTATTTTGATTCTCCAGATCGGTTTGGGGCTGTTATTCTTTTTTAAAGTATTGAATTAGAAGAAATAGATAAAAAATCGCTGAAATCTAAAAAAAAGTTTAGAGCAGGCCTTGACAATACACTCAAAAGAGTGTATTCTATAGTGGTATTCAAAATGATTTATGCGAGAGTGTTGGAACTGGCAGACAAGCACGTTTCAGAGGCGTGTGTCGCAAGGCGTACGGGTTCGACTCCCGTCTCTCGCACCATTTAGAATTTACAAAAACGGCATGAGATTGCCGTTTTTTTTATGGTTTGCGAGGCATGTTGCCGAGCTAATGGTCTGAAAGAAGACCTGTCACCTGGCTAATTGGGAAGACAAGCTGTAAGCAAGGGCGTTTCCGGCGACGGAAGGGTCTGAAGGAAGCTGATGGCGGTTGTTGGAACGGAACGCAAGTGAACCAGTGATGGTATATATGAAGGATAACCTTTCCAAAAGTGGGGACGTCCGAAAATTAGCTGAGTCATATATATTGAGATGGTCGTTTTAACAACAAGCGGAGCAACTTAACCTCGGAAGTAC
>NZ_AXAC01000017.1 GCF_000472665.1 Acetobacterium malicum subsp. dehalogenans DSM 11527
GCTTCCCATTTCGCATAATAGGTAATCCCATCAACCGGATATTTTTCTGGCAGCTCACTGACTTCTTCACCGGAAAAATCAGCTTCTTTAAACCATCTTAGCGTATAGCCAACTCTGTTTTGCACCGGCATGGTTCGATCAGTGATTTCCTGATCGGTGACACCATTTAAATCCGGTATTTCCGTTCCACCATTTTCTTCAAAACTAATCACCGATGGGTTGGCTTCCCATTTCGCATAGTAAGTTAAGCCATCGACCGGATACTTATCAGGTAGTGCGGTCACGACATCCCCGCTGAAATCAGCACTGGCAAACCAGCCATTAAAGGTGTACCCGTCCCGGACTGTGATCGGCATACTCGTATCAAGAATTTCCCGATCCGTGGCACCAACCATCTTCGGTACGTCGGTACCGTTATTGGTGACAAATTCAATCGCTGCTTCATCCGCTGTCCATAAGGCAAATAGGGTCGTGTCCTGGGTGACTGTATCAACTCCAAAATCCCAGGGCGTAATGCAGGCGTCTTCCTTGAACCAGCCACCAAACGAATACCCGCTTCGGATCGGATCGGGCGGCTTTGTCGTTACCGACTCATTCTGTGCCGTCTGTGCCGGCACAGCGCTCCCGCCCAGGGAATCAAAGCTTACCGTATACAGATTAACATTCCACTTGGCAAACAGCGTTAAATCCGACTGCACCCGATCACTGGCAAATGTCCAGACAGTGTTGCATGCTGCGTCCTGATACCAGCCTTTAAACGTAAATCCCGGCTTGAAAGGGTCACTCGGACTGGTAATCATCATGTTATAATCAGCACTGATTGAACCAACCAGACTGCCACCCTGAGAGTCAAACGTGACCGTTAAAGCGGTGGCATCCCACTTCCCATAAAGGGTCGTGTCGCCGGCAATGGTGTCTTCAGTAAAGTTCCATGGGGTATTGCATTCAATCTCCTTAAACCATCCCAGAAAAACATAATTACTCCGGGTTGGAATTGGTGTCGGTTCTTCGATATTTGAGCCATATTCGACCGTAATCGAACTAAAAGTGTCAGTTCCTCCCTGGGGATCAAAATGGATTAAATAGGTGTTTATTTCCCATTTGGCATAGAGTGTGGTGACTCCCATAATCCGATCCGATTCAAAATTCCAGGGATAAGCAAAACCAGGATCTTTAAACCACCCTTTAAACGAATATCCCTCCCGGGTCGGTTGACCTGGTTCTGTCAGCAGCGCATTGTATTCAGCGCTCTGGGCACCTATGTCATTGCCACCGTTGGTATCAAAATAAACCTCATAGGTGAGCGGTGTTTTGATCACTTCCTCATATAAGGTATATACAGCCTGTACCGGATTGATAAGCACGTCGTAGATAACCGGGAGATCCGGATCAACCACAACCTCTACGTCAAACGCATACGCTTCACTCTCACCGGCAGCAGCATTAAGGGATTTAAAGGCATAACGATTGGTTCCCAGATTGGCCGGAACAAATTCAATCGTCCAGACGATCTCATTGGCCAGCTCATTGACCGACCGGCTGATCAGCATCCCGTCACCCAGGGAATCGGATCCAAATTGTTTCCCGACACCACTGTCTGTATTGGTAAAGGTCAGATTCTTGGTGGCCCGATTGGTCACCACTTCAATTTTGACCGTTTCATTCTTATAGTACGGTGCTTCTGTGACAGCCTTGACCGATTTGATCACCGGTGCCACCGTTTCATCAGTGGTATCTTCCCCGGGTACACTGGTTGGCGGTACCAGGTTGGCCGGCAGATCGGTGGGCATCGTATCACCCACCTTTGGATCCGGTGGGGTACTTTCCTCCAATGGCCGGATCGTCAGCGTCCGATGGGTGTACTCATTCCCACCACAATTGATGGTACCCTCCGGATAAGGTGAAATCGACATTTCCAGATCATAGCTGGTTACTGTACTGACATCCGGGGTATGCCATTTTAAATAGCTGTAGGACTCGGTTTTCATCGGAGCCACCAGCGAATCGGTACCAATCACTTCGCCGTTGATCTTATAAGTCACCGTCAGCTCACTCCCGGGGGTCGCATTGATATTGGAGTAAACCGGCGTACTTAAAATAACATCGGTATTGGGCCGATAATCGTTATCCCGGGGCTTATTGTATTCGGCGGGTTTAAGTGCCCGAGCCATACCCCAACCGCCATATTTGACCTGTTGATCGCTGAACCAGCGATTAAAAGGAATGGCAGCATTCTGGTCTACCCCGGAGCCGGCTGCCAACCCATACCAGGTGCTATTGGTAATGACTGAGTTTCCCATCAGCAAAAATGCCAACCGGGAGACATGCTGCCGATTGGCATTGGGCTTCCAGGCATCCGGCTGTTGTCCGGCCCAGGCCGTCCAGCGGGTTTCATCGTAACGCCAGTCCATCTGATGGTTAATCTGAGAAACTGCAAAATCAGTAGCTGATAAAGCATAACCGTAATAGGATCCCGGGTGGGCAGTATCCTTCACATAGACAATCGATACCGGCTCATAAACGATCAGCCATTCCACCTGATTGGTGGGGTTGTCACTGATTGCATCGGGTAAAATCCCTTTCGGATTCCAGCCGGTTCGGGTTTCGCCATCAATGGTAAACTCCAGATTTTTGACAAGGTCTTCCTTTGACACCCCTTGTTTACCGGCATAGAAATTGAGAACGGTATTGATCGTATCAAGGCTATTGAAATAACTAGCTACCTTGGTAATGCTGCCCACTGAATCCCCATAAATAACACCGTTGTCGTAAATATCGCCATCACTGAGCTGTGGGACATAAGGTGGTTGTACAGGAGGCTTTAATAAATAAATACCGCTACCTGATGCAAGCTGAACCGGATCCAGTGCATTGACATCCCCGCCTTTACTCTGGAGTTCCATTAAAGTATCAACCTTGTTTTCCTTGGAAAAGAATAATCCGGAGATATTCGATGGCCGAGAACCAGCTGCCCAGCCATTCCAATTGGAAACTGGAGTCAGATAAACAGCCTGATTACCAATCCGGTAAAATTCATTCATGTTCGATGAATCCTTATTGACCGTATCTGACTTGGCCACAAACAAGGAAACCTTCCACATATACTGATCGCTGTAGTAGAAGGCATCTTCAGTATAGGTCGGGTTCCCAGGCACGGTACTGGAATTATCTTCAGCCCGGGCCACCATGGGTGTCATTCCCCAAAAAAAACCTGTCAGTAAAACAGTCAGCATCACTAACCACAGTGACCTGAAATGACTTTTTACATGCACATCCATTCATTCCTCCTTATTTTCTGCATAAAAAAAGAACAATCCGAAAATTGTTCTCTTAAATATCCATTATCCATATTAATTGCTCACAAAACCACCAGATCCATCGCCCCATGAATTCCCAGTTGAATCACCCTCTGTCGCCCCTAAATCACCATTCCATCCGCCACCACTGCTCTCCGCTGCCGGCGCTTCATAAGCTGGTTCTTCATAAGCTGGCTCAACATAGGTGTCCTGGGGAGCTTCGTAATGTCCACCGGTTTCTTCACTGGTGTAGACCGGTTCTGATGCAATTGCCGGGGTATTAACGGTGGTCACGTTGCTTTCGACCACGGTGCTGTTATCATTGGTGACAGTTTGGGCCTCAACCACCTTGCTTTCCACCGGGGTGGTGGTTACCGCCGTTGTCTTTTCGGTATTGATATCCTGTACCTTCACTGTTTTTTCATCGGCAGTGGACTGCCAGGTATCTGTATTGTTGGGTAAAATTGTATAAATGCCAAGGCCAATCATACCAGTCATCAGAACTCCGCCAATACCAAGAACGATCCGCTGTTTCAACGTTGTTTTTGCCAACCAGGTGGTTAAAGCTGCTACATTTGTTTTCATCATTTTACCTCTCTCTTTCATCATCTAAAAATTATATCAGAATAAACCATAATCAACTTCTTGTCAAGGTTTAATTTTAATATTTATAATTTTATTTTTATTGCCGACAAATTTCTTTCCCATCGGAAACATTTATCCAGCAGGCTGTTTTCTTTTTTCAATCCCTGTTTCCAACCGGCTAATCATCAGCTCCTTTTTATCCAGCAGTCTACGCTGCTTGACAATAAGATACCCTTCCACAACTGTGATTAAACCAAAACCGATTAGTAACATTTCCATGGCTTCACTCCTTCTTTTTGATCAATAAAAAAAGAACAATTCTCAAATTGTCCCCTTATGTTAATCTCATTATTTTAATTTTACGCTGTTTCCTGTTATTATTTTGTTTCCTCGGGAAACAAAACTACATTTCCGGTTCCCAGTCATTTTCTTTTTCATCTTCAGAAATAAGCTGCATTTCCTGATTGAGCAGTGGATAATCCTGATCAAAGAGCAGATTTTCAAAGAACTTGATCAAATAGGCATCGGTATGACTGATGTTTTTTACTTGATTGCTATAATTGGCCCGTACCAGAGCATTTCTGAAATAAAGCGCATTATCTTCAAAAGGATCATTATTCACCTGAAAACCCAGACCATTTAAATATTGAACCATAAATACCGCCACCGTTCGGGTGTTTCCTTCCCGGAAGGGATGCACCTGCCAGATGGAAGAAGTAAAGCTGCAAATACTGCCGACTTTTTCCTGATCGTCCATACTGACGTAATTTTTCTTTTTTTCGGTCTCAAAGTCATAGGCCAGAGTATCTTCAATCATGAAATAATTAGCATAAGAAACGCTCTCACCGCCTAGAACCGGCTCTTTTTTATAAATATTTTTCTCCCTGAAAACACCAACCCATTCCGCCGGCAGAATATTTTTAAAGAGATACCGATGAATGCCTTTAAGCGATACCGGACTTAGAACAAAGCCGGCGTTATCCAGCAGAGAAGCAATCCGTGTCGAAACTATGTCGCATTCTCGCTCGCCTTTTACCTGGTCATCTTCCGGCAAGGTCTGATAATGGTTGACCAGGGCATTTTCAACTTCCTGATAGGTCAGCTTGCCACTGAAATGATCCGGAAGTAATTCATTGGTCAGATATTCGGAAGGATTTAGCTGATCGATCTTATTCAGTCCAAAACCAATATTCCAGTATTTTTCTTTTTGGCTTCGATCCCTTGTTTCTTCGATCACTTGATAGGTTTCAGTATATTTCTGATCAGTCATTGTCTCATCCTCGTTTTTTATTCTCTCTTAAGCTTCATTATAGCACATTCAAGCATATTTATTTTTACTTCCTTTCGCTCAATTTCTTTTTTTAATCGTTTTAACCAAACAGCTTCAATCATGACAAGACCCGTTAGCAAAACTAAAATAATGATCAAGATCTCACTCCCCTCAATCCATCTGATTTTTTCGATTTCCTGTTCCGTTTTGTTTCCCGAGGAAACAAGCTTGCCTTTTTAATCACCTGCTCCTGTTTCAAAAGTGATTGAATAAAACAACTAATTAAAGAACGATAGATTAAATACTCGTTTAAATTGATGCATGAATCCATATGATAGATTCCGTGTCCCGAAACGCAATACCATAAACGATGGTATGCATCCTTATAGTGGCCGGTTTCAATGGCCATCAGAGCTTTGCAGGCCACCATAAACTGGCGTCCCATCATCTCCCGTGTGTAATAAGGGGCTATTATTTTTTCCTCGTAACAGCGTTCTATGTAATATTTTTGAAATCTTTCCAGGTAGTGCAGACCTTTAATCAGGATCGGCTTCATATCTTTTTCATTAAATGGGGCATGAAAATAATCCGTGTGCCAGTAATCATTGGGTTGAATCTCATTTAAAATATCAACCAGCCGTTTTGTTTTTGCCAGTAAACAAGGTGTTTCCTCATTTACTTCTATCTGAACCATCGTCTTTAATTCCGTTATATTATTCATCACATTTATTTCCCTCCCAACCTTTCTGGATTTTTATTTTTTTAATGCGCTGCTAGAACTTTGGTGTATAACCAGATACCGTTACCCGCTCCACCACAATCGGGGGAGCGTTAAACATGGCTCCCAAAAACCGCCAGGGCACCGTGATGGTATTGGTGGTTTCTACGGTAAGGGCATCCCCCTCCGCTGCTGCCAGCTGGGTGTTGGTGATTTTCACCGTTGTATCCCTTGGCTTTAAGGAAAACAAGACATTGCCGGCATCATCCTCCTTGACCCAGGTATTGCCCGCCACCTTAAATTCGATCATTTTTTTCATTTGAGCAAGGATCTGTTCCCGGTTCATCACTTCTTCCCAGTCATCGGTTAATTCGGCTTTCGTATACGTCCCGGCATAACCTTCCCGGACACCCTGATAAACCTCGTCCCAGTTTTCTATCGCCACGCCCTGAACCGACTGCTCCACCGCCTGATCCAGTTGCATAACGATGGATACAACCCTTAAATACTCGTACATCGCACAGAATAGCATCAGTAGAATTAGCAGTAGTGCCGCAACCATGGGAACAGACATCCCAGAATCTTTTTTCTTAAATAGCTCCGTCAATCCCATCATTTATAGTACACTCCGCTTCGTCCACTGGCAGGAGCCACCAGTTCAATGTTGAAACCACCCCCAATAAAACTGCTGAACCAGACAAAATCTGACTTCACTGTTACCTGGATCGGATCGTTAATCTGCACATTTTTTGTCCCCCCGATATACTGTGTTCCGTTAAAACTGATTTCTTTTGTTTTTAATCCCGTTTCTGCCTGCAAATATTCATAAGTATCCATTACTGTATTCCCGGTATTCCCCACTAGCTCCGCATCCCGCAAGACACCATGGGCGATGTAGTTTAACTTCTGATACTGTGTCCAGACCGGTAAAACCCCCATAATCAAGGTTAAAATAAACATTGCCAACAGGAAGAATATCGAAAACTCCAAAATGGCTGAACCTTTATCTACTTTCATTTGAACTCTCCTATCCGAAAATACTTGGCAGTGTGGTCATAATGTCATAACCAATGGCATAAACCACCATGAGCAGAAATGTAAAAAGCAAAATATAGGGGTACTTTTTAATTTTTTCCAGTCGCCGGTTCATTTCCTTTTTCAACCGGTTCTTTTCAAAAGACCGCAATTGAATCCCCAGCTGCTCAAAGTAAGCCACGATATCATCGCCCCTTATAACTGCAATTAAGCCCTGGGTTACATCCGATAAAAGGGAGCTGACCACCCGGGCGTCCAGCCGGGATATCGCATTTTCATAATCCGATGTTTTCATGTCGGCAATGGTTATTTCTACTTCTTCGCCCAGTTCGCCGTCCGAGTTTTTACGGTAATCAATCAGGATCGCCAACAGATCCTGTCGTTTTTTTATTTCCTGTTGGACGGTATTGACAAACCGGGGTAATTCCCATTCAATTTTTTCACGACGTTTCCGCATTAACTGATCAATCTTTCCGATTTGATCTGAAAATCGCCAGAAGGCATAAAAAAGTAGAATGAGCGTAAAAATCGGATGAACAAATACCAGGATTAAACCCAACCCGGCATAAATACCGGACTCCACAAAGGCACGTCCATAGACCATTTCCGGGGTATCCAAAGATCCCAGGGATTTTAGGGCATTGCTCATTTTTTTACGTTTGTAGGGATTGAGCCGGACATAGGGCAGAATCAAATGGGATACCTTAAAGATAAAGGCATCCAGAAAGTTGACCTTCTCCTTCTTTTTTTTGCCAACTGCCATGATTGTTTTTATTTCCCGATGGGATGGCACATCAAAAATGCCACCGACCAACTGAAATAATCCATAACCAAAAAGCATTGCCAGAATGATTAAATAGGCCGTGTTATTCATTATTTAGCCTCCTTTTGCTAACGATTGTATTCGATGGGTTTGATATCCTTTATTGCAGCATTGAGGGAGATAAAAATGATCATCAGTACAACGGCCAGAATGATCTTCCCGCCCCATGAATCCATAAGTGCCAGGTACCAGGTTCTATTGATGAAATAAAAAAGCACCGGCACACCGACATTCATAAAAACCATGGTGAGAACAATCCGCAACGGCGTATGCATATCCGTTCCAAAGTCATCATTCGCTTCTTTGATATCCGTAAATTTACGGACAATCGCCGGCAGCGTTTCAATCAGGTTGGGATTGTCCTGGCAGGCAATCACCGCCCGGCACCACTCCTTATAAATCTGGTTATCGATCTTTTCACTCATTTCCAGCAGTGCCCCGGGAATATCCGCCGTGATATAACTGATATCAAAGACAAAGGCTTCAAACACCGGCAACAGGGGTGGATTGATATGGTGCAAATTTTCCTCAATGGCTTTGATGATATTTCGTGATCGACTGTAGGAAGTCGTGATCACCGACAGTGTTTTATTGAGTTCATCATTTAATTCCTTCCGATAGGTTATTTCTGCCAGTTTGATGTACCAGAACGGGAATAAAGCCAGACCAACGCCAAGCACTGCTGATATTAAAATGTTCTCCATCATTAATCCAAGAATCAGACCCACAATAAACAGAATTGTTGCTGCCATCACCAGAATGGTAAAAACACTTTCCCGATTGGTTGTTTTTAAGATCATCTGGGCTTCCCGGATGGTTGTGGTCAGTCCCTGAAATGGCGACCTTCGAAATAGTAACCTTCGCTTTTTCGGGACGGTCTTTTTAATCACCGATTGAATATCCTGCTTATCATTGACGACCCGATCCATGAGCTGGCTTGTCAGATCAAAAGGGGATACGTTAAATAACAGGCACAGGCCCGCAATCAGCAGCGCAAAAATTAAAAAGCTTATCCCGTTCATCGCGCCTTTCCATCCTCGTCTAACTGCTTATCAATGAAACGCTCCAGGGTACGGGTCGGAACACCATTGGTAATCAGCCACTGTTGCAGACTTTTTGACATGTTGTTACGCTTAACAAAATGTCCTTTAATGACTGTCTTTTCATCTGAAATTTTTTCCGAGCTGTCAATTTCATAGTCATACAACGTCCGGAAGTTTGAATTCCCATGTTCATCCACAATACATTCGGTGATCTCCATGACTTTTCGGGAGTAATCGTCCAGACGCTTACAGAAGATAGCAATGGTAAAGGCTTCGCATACCAGTCGGTACAGCACCTTATCCTCCAAAGTAGAATCCATCATACAGAGGGTCAGCATCCGGGTATAGGCTGCCCGGCAGGAGTTGGCGTGGGTGGTTGTCAAAACCGCATGGCCGGTTCGGGCTGCTTCCTGGGCAGCATAAGCTTCTTCCCCTTTCATTTCCTGGGGGACGATAATATCCGGATCACAGGTCAGGGCTGTTTTTAATAACTCTCTTGAGTTAATCGACCCATGGGTTTTCCAGTGAACCACGTTATTATCGATAATCCCATTTTCATCCCGGGTTACTAAATCCAGTTCTCTGACATTTTCTTCAATGGAAACGATCCGCTTTCGTTTATCCACATCTCCGAGAATTCCGTCTAAAGTTGTCGTTTTTCCGGAGCTGGTCGATCCGGCTACAACCCCACTCAAGCCACTGGAAGCGCACAGATTGATAAAATCAAACATTTCCTCTGTGAGGGTTTCCTTCCTGATTAAATCATTCCTTCTTAGTTTACTGGGATTGACAAAACGGATTGATGCCTGAACGCCCCTTTCCTCATCGATAATCGGTGGGCAAACTGCGGTGATTCGAATATTATTTTTTAAGTACCCAGTCACAACAGGTGTTGCAGCGGATAAGGTTTTTTCTGATTGCTGAAATAATAATCGGATCATGATGTTTTTGGCTGATTCGGCTGACAGGAAAGTTTCCGGGGCACGAACCACATCCCCATTTTTATAATGCAGCACCACACTATCAAAACTATTGACATTGACTTCCTCCAGCTCCTTATCCTCATTTTCCAGATAAGGCGTTAAAATCCCGTATTCCCCCATTTCTGAAAAGATCCGATTAAGCAGCTCAATGCTGGTGTATCCATCGATTAATACACGATGATCTTCAATATACTTACGAATATCTTTCTTAATCAACGCTTCATTTTTTTTGACATCACCCAGCGCCTTGGAATTGGTTCGGCTGATATACTGTTGAATACGCCCGATCAGATCCAGCAGCTCCTGATTGCGCTTGTATTGACTGTTCATTCGATTTCCTCCTTCGCTTTTCTAAATGGAATTTTAAAAAGCTTACGTTTCGGACTTTTTTCTTTTTTAATGCGCTCTTTTTTTTGCCGTTTTTTTTGATTTCCCGATTTTCTTTTTTTATTTTTCTGATCCTTACTTTCTTCTTCCTGGATCAGCTCCTGACTTAACTGGTTGAGTGCATCCACAAACTCCCGATTCCGTTTGGTTTGTTTAAGGGACTTAATGGATGTTTCCTCCAGATAAGCCATCTGAATATCCATACTGTAAGGAAAGGCATAATCGACGCCCCCGTATTTATCCCCCACCAGCAGCCAGGAGTCAAAATCCCAGGGGTTATTCAATACCCGGATAACATTGTCCCGAAACCCGGTAAAGTCCTGGAGCATGGCAGTGGTTCCATTAAAAAAGGCGATGCTTTTTAAATCACCGCCACCGACCATCACACACTTTCCATAACGTAATCCATACTGGGTAATCCAATCGTTGTGAAAGTTGGATTGACCATCAACGATGGCATATTTAAACTTCTGGCCCAGGGTGACAAACAGGTCAATGACCTGGGGTTCCACCACCTCCGGATAACTGAGCTTGGAATCCTCACTGCGGTATCCCAAAAAGGCCAGGTATTTATTCTTGGGGTGATTGACTAACGTTTTTAGCAGTTCTTCCTGGTCAAACCCGGCCATGGTAATAATCTTTCCCAGAGATCCACCTTCCTTATTGAGACTGGGAAAGAGATAGGATAAGGGACTGGCCTGATCTTCGGTGAAAATCAGAACCACATTTTCCTTTGTTTTTTCACTGATTTTCTTGGCCAACTCCAGACTGAGAGTTGTTTTCCCACCCCCCGGGGATCCCCATACGGTGATTACTTCCATACTGACGCCTCCTTTTCCATTATTGCGTGATGCTCGCTTTTCGGATCAATAAAAATTATCTTCTTGTCTTTTAAAAATTCTCTCAATCGTTGAAAATCACAACGCATTCCCATAAACCTGCTTGATGGTTCCTGGTTTTGCTCCATTATATCCTCCGTTTCCTGATCATTTTGTTTCCCGAGGAAACAAGATCGTAAATCGTCCAATCCATCATTTCCTGTTTCCCGAGGAAACAACTTAAATGCCACCCACCTTAAATACTTCTTCCTGTTTTTGTAAAAACTGGTTGGCTGTATCTTCATCCCCTCGATACATCAGGGCAAAGATGATATTACCATTCTTTTCCAAACCGGTGAGCAGCTGGGCCTGGGCTTTATTGACCAGCAGGGTCACCGTCGCCGGCAGCTCCGTATCATCTGAGAGTTTTTCTCCACCCATATCCACCCCGGTCTGGGTGGTCACCGCCAGAACTTTGACATATTGCAGTTCGGGATAAACGGTGCTGCGGTTACCCACTGCTTCGGCATTATTTAAAATCATCACCACATCGCCAGGCATCAGCTTTCCGGAAATCCCATTAGCAAAGTCCTTGATGGTGACCGAAATAATCTGTTTCCCGCCATCCAGGGCACTCATATAGTTCCCACTGGTGATCATGTCATTAACCAACTTGCTTTGCAGGACATAATCACCGGATTCCAGCTTTGCGGTGGAATACTTACCAATGACCTCATTCTTATTTTTGATGGCGTTAGCCGGCAAGTTATATCCGCTAACCTCCACTTCCTCAACATTCCGTTCGGTGAGTTGATCCCCCACCCGGATGGTTTCTTTGACCCGTACAATCGTTGTGGTATTGCCAATCATTCCTGTGCCTAGGGGCACAATCACCCAGGATAATAACAACGCAAAGACGACTACAAAAAAACCAATCAGCATCTTACCTCCATTTTTCACTGATACACCATCCTTTCTAACAGCATTAAAGCAATCATAAAACCCGAGCACAGAAATGGTGCGAAGGCAAACACTTCATTGCGCTTCAGATGCCTGGCCCGGGACCATAGGATACTTAAGAGTAATCCGATCATTAGACCGGTTACGCCAGCATCCCATCCCAGATAAAACCCACAAGCGGTGACGAGTTTAACATCCCCTAAGCCAATAGCCTGATCCTGTTTGGTCGCTTTTTTAATTAGCCAGCCAGAAACAGCCATCAGACTTCCCAGCGTCACTGCCCCAGGGATGGCCTGCTTCATTAACCATTCCCCGTTGATCCCAAGACAACCCACTAACAAAATCAGGGGATGGACAAATCGGGGTATCGTTTTTGTCTTAAAATCGAAGTATCCGACGTAAAACATCAGACACAAAAACAATCCGGTGCGTAAAATAATCACCGGATCATCAATCACCAATAATAAAAATAATAAAGGCGTTACCACAATGAATGTCGTGGATAAAAACGCCTTTTCAAACTGCCTTTTTAATACCGATCCCATATAGAACCAGCACCCCAATACGCCGGCAAACCCTAATGCTGCCATTTCCTCTCCTATTCCCACTCATTTAAATGGATGTAGGCATAGTGCTTACGGCCCCGATAATAACTGATGATGTGCGAAAGCATATCCAGAAAAGACTGATTATCTTTCTCGCTTTTCTTCAAAATCAGATAAGAAGACAACAGAATCGCCAGGCCACCGAAAAATGTTCCGATGGGATCGGCAAAGGTAACATAGTAAAGGGCACACAGAATGACGGTGATGCAGACCATCACTCCCATCAGGAATACTTCCTTTACCTCCATTCCCTCAATCACCTGACGGTTGGCTTTAATCCCCATGGGGATATACAGTTCCTCGTGATACTCCATCAATTCCTCCTTTCTCTGTTTCCCGAGGAAACAGCTTTATGTGATATAAGCCAGAATCACATCCCGAAACGGGATCAGGGTATTGACAATGACACAGAAGATTAAAACGTGCCTGATCCGCCTGACGTAAACCCCTTTTTCATCAGGCGAATGAATCATATGGGTAATACAATAACCCACCCGAAAGGCAACACCAACATTGATCAAGGTGAGCAGTAGGCCGTAGATGTTATTCAGATCCGCAAAATAATCAATGGTTTCCATGAGACTCCTTTCTTCGCAATTTTCTGTTTTTATTTTACCGACCGCACGGCCACCTCCGTGACTCGGGCAATGGTTAACGCCTTTCCCGATAAATTGGCATTGCCAGCATGAACCATAAACTGTTGTAGCAAGACCGGTGTGGAAATTCCTGCTGCAAGGGCACCAAAGCCAATGGCAAAATCACCGGTGGCCATCAGTACATAGGATAGTGACAACAGTGACAGCTGGATAATGGTGGTAATACCGGCCTTGAAAAAGGTCATCATAAAGGGGGCAAACACCCCGTTGTCACTTTCAATGAGTCCCACACAGGCCAGTGGAAAACCGATCTGCATGATCCACATCTGAAAACCTCGGGCCAGCATTTGAAAATAGAGGATCAATGCACCAATGAAAAAAACAAGCACCGCAAATGGCCCCATATTTGCTTCAATTAAGTTCTTAACATAGTTTTCTTCGTATAGAAACTCTGAATTCATACTGTTCAAGATTTCATACAGCACCCCCGTACACACCCGGGCAAAGATCTGATAGAGCATCGGAAAAGCCACAATCATGACCACCGCTTTAACCGTTCGTTGCAGCATCGCCATGGGATCGCTATCCGGATCACCGCCTGTCCAGGTGATATAGGTTTCAAAGCCACTCTTAGAAAACTTAATTACCAATAGTAACAGGGCCAGTTGATAAAAAATTTGCGTCAGCCCCGTGGACAAATCGAGTCCCGAAACATCTCCGATATATTTATCGATGTAAAACACCTGCTCCGCCAGATTCTTGATGCTGCCGGTGATCACTCCGCTATTATTAACTGAATCATAAATAAAATTTTTAAAGATTGTATACATGGTTCTTCCTTCTCTCTTTGATAAAAAAAGAAAAAGAACGGTTCAAACCACAACCGTTCTTCTTAAATCTTTGCATTTAAGATGTGGGTATATTTGAGAACAACGCTTGAATGTTTGAAGTAATCGACGGTAAAATCGTATTCCCAATGATGTCCCGAAATCCAAACAAAAACAGTGCCACGCCCAGCAACCCGACAATCCACATCCCCGCGCCCTCAATAATTGAACCGGAATCGGTTTTCACTTCTTTCGCTTCGCCGTTTACAAATTTTGCGTGCTTAAGCACCAGGGATCTACCCAACGATTCTGCGACATTTTTTAATTTTAAAGCCATTAAATTTCTCCTTTAATTTTATTTTTAATTTCTCATGTTTCCTCGGAAAACAACTTTTCAGGAACTCGGGAAGTAGCTTAAGAGCATAGTGATAAAACCATTGACCGTCATTCCAATAACCAGATAAACCAGCGTCGTTTTCATGTTTTCTTTATACTTAATTTTTTCATGATCGTCAGCCTGTAGCCGTTTGACCACATTCCAGCCGATGACAATCAGCGCCAAAAGCGGCAAAACAATATAGAGTGCCAGGGACGCATCGGTCAAAAGCTTAACTAATCCGGTTACCCATACAAATTCTGTCAACATCGCCATCACCTCCTTTCATCAGAAGTTTCAACGCTTCCTTAAATCTGATAGCGCTTCCAGATTCCCCATAATTGGATTCCATTCTCCTGGTGGGTTGATCTGGCATCGCTGCGGATCATCCGGAGCTTGTTATTATGCTCTTTGCTGCCTAATCCATAGAAGTCATTAAATGACCATTTGCTTAAGTCCGGGGACGTCATAATCGCCGGATCATTCCGACTGGTTGCCAGGTTATAGGGACGTCGGATCCGACTGACTTCATTGGCTGTCAGCAGCTCCCGGCCCACCAGATTCACCGATTGACTGGAATTGGAAGTGTAATGCTGCTGGGACGATGACAAGGAATAGGATGTGGTGGTATATTTCCCCAGTCGTTCGGACACCTCTTTTTGGGTTTCCAGATCCTCGGCCTGAAGATAAATCCAGGTTTCACAGTTGGATCGGATAATCCGGGCAATCTCCCGACCATATTTTTCTTCCAGTTGTGCCAGAGATTGAACAAAAATGTTAAAGCGGATCCCCCGACCGCCACCAACAGAAAGCTGGGTGGCAAACTCTGGAATCTTGGTAAAGTTCCCAAACTCATCCAGCACATAATTGACCCGGATCGGTAAACGTCCGCCCAGCTTATCTGCAAAATCCGACAGCGCACTATAAACTTGGGTGCAGAACAGTGAAGCCAGAGAGTAATAGGTGGTTTTACCATCAGGTAGAATCATAAATACCGCCGTGGGCCGACTGCCAATGTCTTTGGGGCGAAAATCCGTTTTCCGGGTCATTTCATAAATCAGCGGATTGGTAAAGAGTCTTAAGGTCGTCAGCGCGCTGGTGTAAAAGCTGCCCCGGGTCTTTGATGGGGCAATATCGGAAATAGCTACCAGCCCCAAGGCCGGATGTGTCGGATTCTCAACTTTCAGTTTCTTCATATATTTGGCCAACATCATCTCGTCCCCTTGTTTGGGAGCTTTACACATCTCGGCTATGAAATAAAATACGTTGGTCAGGTTCTGATACTCCGGATTATCCATGTTTTCAAAAACCACGATCATAATGCAGCTGGCAATAATACTGGCTTCACCGTTGTTCCATAGTTTTTCCCCCTTGGCTTCCCCGACCAGTGCTCCGGTGATATCCCAAACATAATCGATGGCCTGAGACATATTTCCGCTTTCGACCGCATCGATAATCGACTGAAGAAAGTTGTAGTGATTACTTTTAAGGGGATCTTTAAAATCCAGAGCAAACAGGTCAATACCGCATTTTTTTAGAAATGGGGCCGTATAATCGTAGTTCTCGCCTTTGGGATCCGAAACAATCACCGATTCTCTGGCCATTGCCAACAAGCCGATGGTTTGCAGGATCACGGTTCGCCCTTTACCACAGCGGGTTGCGCCGATGATTAGGCCGTGAACGTCTTCCCCGATAAAATAGACCTTTTCATTTCGTAATCCCTGTCGATCTTTCCCAATAATCAGACCACCCATTTTAAAGGGCTTTTTATTTTCCGTGATGGTTTTCTCAACCCAGTAGTTACCTTTTTTGATCTGTCTTCTTTCCTCCTTTCCGCTGCGTAACAAAAATTGAATAAAGGGATTATTCTTGCGGATGACCACGTAATCAAAGGCCCGATCCTTCTTGTTGGGATCCAGCCACCGGGCCGAACCATGCTGATTCTGACCGGCCGGCCTGGGGGTTTGAATATCAGGGGTAATACTGATCAGCTCACTCTTATAAGTTTTGCTTTGGCCAATAAAAAAAGCCACTGCCATAAACAAGGCAAAGGCCAGACACAGAAGATACATGTGAAAGGTATTTTCTCTCACAACAACATAATTAAACACTTCCTTTAACGGGACGTTATAGGGTAAAATCCCCTGCCCTGTCATAAAGCCATCAATGGTCCGGATAAAAAACAGACTTCCGATGGCCAGCAACACAAAGACGAATCCTGCCATCAGCCCACGAACAATTTTTAACTTCACATTTTCACCGCCTATTCCGATACCCGGACATAATAGAATGTTCCGGATTCATTCTCCAGCTTAAGCCGATCCTTCATTACCAGTTCGGCCTGAAAGTCCCGGCTTGTCCCGTTTAGTGATAAGCTTAAAGTGCCATCGGTAAAGGTGTAGTCTCCCTGATCATGGCCCTCATGCCCTGCTTCATCTTCTGATAAAGCGTGGCCATCGGTCATCGTATAGTGACCGTCTTCTGTCAGGATCAATTGTAACCCGCCTTTTTCATAGTTCCAGGTACCTGCTAAACTTTTTTGGTTTGTCGTCACCGCTTCACCTCCGATTTTTTCATAGGTGAGATTGCCCCCTTCTGATTTTATTTTCAATGTGCCATCGCCTTGCAATTCATAGGTCATGATAATTTTACCCGCTCCACCTGTTAAGCTGCTCTGATCCCAATCCTCCTTTGTTCCGTCAGCTTTGATTGTATAATCCAAGTGGAGGATAATTTCCTTCTTATCATAATCATAGGTACCGCCTGTATTGGCATTCCCTTTGCCATACCCCAGGGTAAAATTTCCATCGTCATTTAGCGCAATATAGGTATTGCTGTCTTTGTTGTACCATTCGCCGGTTACTACCGGCTTTTTAAAAATATCAGTGACCAGATCGGCTATGTCGCATACACAAGTTACGACTGCCACTGTACCAACCAACAATATCAGCAGTACTATTCTTTTAATTTGTCAATCCTCCTTTCATTTTTTTTGGTCTCTTTTAACTGCTATCCAAATAGTACATCGACTTCCTCCATTTCCTGATTCTTGTTTCCCGAGGAAACACGATTAACGTTGATCATCTGCTTTTTTATTTCCTGTTTCCCGAGGAAACAGATTTCCTTCAAGCTTCCTGCGCCCACTCATCTTCTGCTACCTCCTGAAGGGCTGCTTTTTCTCGCTCCTTAGAAATATGCTGCAACAATTGATTCCAGTCTTTATGCGGTTCTGTCGGTAATTTTAAATCAAAGTTATATTTCCCCGGGCTTTCTTCCTCAACAGCATTAATCAGCTCCAGAGTATTTTTATGTCCGGGTTCATCATTATCCAGGCACATGACCACATTCTCAATCTCCGGGTGTGTTTCCAGATAATGGAGCAGCCCAATATGCGCTACTCCATTTAACGCAATATAGTGATCATCCTTATTCTGAGTAACATCTCCGATTTGACGTTTGAGGGTTTGAAAGGACAGCATATCAATGGGTGCTTCAAATACCAGCACCTGGTTCCCTTTACCTTCATGAATAAAAGGATAGTGCTTGTCTGAGTTTTTTACGATCCCTTTAAACGGTTCCTTTCCGGGGACATCATAGGTTCCCCGAAGGGAAATACTCTTGATCACCCCATTTTCATCGAATCCACAAAAGGCGCAATTATGATTTTTGTCTTCATAGATTTTATGTTGCTTGACATAGTAGTTGACCACCTCCGGATCGATGCAGCGGGTTTTTACCAGATACGCAAAAATCCGCCGATAATTGGCGGATTTTTCTGGTGGCTTAAAGATGCCATCATTTGTTTTTTTATACTCCCTGGCTTTTGTGATATAGGTTTTTGCCACCTCACTGGGTTCGGGATGATGATTAATAAAGGCTGCCAGTTCATGGATCGCTTCACCCATGCTTTTTCCCTCCATATACATGACAAACTGAATAATCCCACCGCACGCTTCTTTTGAATCATCGGAAAGTCGATTCCACCGGTTTAAATCGGGATCAATAAATAGACCACCCTGCTTCCTGAGTTTAACTTGATTTCCGATCTCAACCAGTTCATAACCATTGGCCATGGCATAATCAACGATGCTGATCGCTTTGACCTTTTCAAACACTTCCTCCGGCAATCTCCCCATCACCTGCTCCTTTCTATTTCCTGTTTCCTCGGGAAACAAGCTTATGCTTCCTGCGCCCAGTCTTCTTCATAATCCGGTTCCGGTTCATGGCGATTTATTGCTGAAATATCGATAATCTCCGGATCATTCTCAATTCCATGTTTTAACTGATCAATCCGTTCCATCATCTGATCGGCTGATACATTGGATCGGGCATAGCTTGATACATCCAGTCCCTCGTCGAGTCCAACGCATACCAGTTCCCACTGTTCATTTGAAAACGCTTCTTTAAATACCCCCTGATAGGCCATAAAATCTTTATAGGTTTCCCGATCCATATCCTTCGCAATAATCGGTTTATTCATTTCTTTGGCCAAAATAATCTCACTGATCATGCCTTCGGATAAGGTATTACCATGCACCCAGATCTCTTTGCATTGCTTAAGCAGTTCGATCCCCATTTCAAGCCCCTTTTCCCGCTGACTTGGGATGGTATCATCCAGGTATTGGGTAAAGATGGTGTGGGGTGCCAGTGGCAGCACATTTAATTCGCTGGCCTGCCGGCACCATTCTTTGGCCCGGTTCATATTGTCTTCCATGCTTCTTTCTTCGTTCGCCTTCAGTGGCGAACACACATATACCATTTTCATGTCAGTTATCCCCCTTATTTTTGTTTCCCGATAAAACAGCTTTGAGTTGTTACATAAAAAAAACAGATCATCATCTGTGATATCTGTCTGGTAAGTTTCTCCTTCTTTAAGCACCCCATTTATCAGAATCGCTTCAAAAAGGGATATCGTCTTCGTCAGCCATTAGATGAAAATCTTCATCAAGTCCCATCACTCCATTTTCCATTCCGGATGAACCATTTGGATTACTGCCGTTATTCTCCTTTCGCTTGGTGGAAATGAAATAGACCTCATCGGCCACCACTTCGGTCACGTACCGGCGCTGACCATCCTGGCCATCATAGCTCCGCACCTGTAATCGCCCCGACACCCCAATTTGACTGCCCTTGGATAAATACTGTCCGACAAACTCGGCCTGCTTCCCCCACACCACAATGGGTATAAAATCAGCTTCCTTTTGTCCGTCTTTGTTTTTAAAGCGCCGATCCACCGCCAGGGTGAATGTCGCCACGGCCTTACCGGTGGTGGTATTTTTTACCTCCGGATCTCTGGTCAGCCTGCCAACTAAATTTACTTTGTTCATCAACTTCTCCTTTAATTTATATTTCCCTGTTTCCCGAGGAAACAGGAATGAGCCAATAAAAAAAGATCTATCTCATTTGCTGATAATTCGATTCAGCTTGATATAAATCTCCGTTAGTGTTTTCTGTACTGATTTTAATTCAGGGGCATTGATCTTCCCCATATGGCATAGTTTGGTCAATTGATTAAGATTCGTGCCGATCCTGGTCAGATCCTTTGAAAAATCTTTGAGTCCGTCTAAAACGACTAGCTGCCCCCCGGTATAGGTTTCTCTGACATACTGACCCACTGTCATGTTGGCCATTTTCGCGTTGGCTTCTATTTTTGAATGCATATCCGCTGTACACCGAAACGAGATGGTACAGGGATAGGTTTGGCTTTTTTCTTTAGCAGCGTTCACGGTATTTTTAATGACTTCATCCAGGTCATCCCGACTCAGGTAAAAGATCAGGCCCAGCTGCTGCTTTACTTGATCACTGGGAATGGTTAACCCATTTTCATACCGATAAATCTTTTTTCGTGAGACTCCCAGCATCGTTGCCAGGGCATCCTGGGACAATTCTTTTTCCAGACGCAAACTGCAAAGTGTTTTCTGTTTTATCAAAATCACCTCCATCCTGTTTCCCGAGGAAACAAGATTTTATAAAGAACAGGAAACAGCATCGATATAAATCTGAGTTTCTTGGCCATCGCTTTGAGCAACAAATTGATTAAAGCCGACATAGATATCACTTAATCCATTGTTGATCAAATCTGTTGACTTGTTCTTTTCTTGCCATTCTATCAAGTCATCAAAACTTTTTAAAAAGATTTCCTTTTCGCTTTTTTCAATACAGATCAAATAGACCCCATTCTTTTCAATATCTGCTTCGAAACAGTTTTGGCTTTTTCTGCCACCCAGGGTCCCAAGATATTCCATATTGAAAATCTCTTTGTCATTTGCCCAGTTTGCAAATTCAGCGGTATTCTTAAATTCCAGTTCATTCATTGATACATCCTCCTATGTTATTTTCCTTTAATCCTGTTTCCCGAGGAAACAAGATTTACCACTATTTAAAATTTTCTATCAGAAAAAAAACGCTCAGATTTTACATTATCCTTGACTTAACCAGACGATTAAGGTTTTGCTAAAACATACTTCTCCACTCATCGTCGATTTTTTTTCGCTCTTTTTTTAACCTGTAATTCGAGACAGTGATCAAAACAACTACGACTGCGATAATGCCACCCACAATAATTAATAGAAAATAGGCAATCCCCTTTCCGATTACACCGTCATTTTCAACTCCACTAGTTTGTTTGTTTATCATGTTTTCATTATTTAATACAATCTCAGCCGTATTTTTACCAGAAAGCTTCAGCTTAATCTGTTCATCGATGGAACTGCTCCCTTTCATAACATTGTTTACATAATTAAAGATATCAAATTTTTCAATTGATTCAGGCTTTGTATAATCCATGTACCTGATAACCATTGTTTCACCAGCTGGCGATTGGAATTCCAGGGAATCTGCATCTTTGACTTTATAGACAGCTTTATAATTCTCGCTATTATGATATATCTCGATTAACCCATCCTTCGCCTTTATTCGGTACAAGTCGACTGTTTCTATATTTGAATCACTCAAAAATACAATTTCATCTATTCTTTCAACTACCGGCTTGTTTAGATATTGGAGATCATTACTTTTGCTTATATAACCAATTAATCCAGTAGCAGCAATTACAATAACAACTAAAAATATGAATCGACCTCCGCCTTCACTCCGCCCATCACTATTCATTGATTATAACCTCCACTATTTAATCCTATTATCAACGTTATTTTGTTTCCCGAGGAAACAGGAATCTTATTTCCGGGGGTTTGGGGGTGTCCCCCATACTTCATTTTCTCAGAAAGAGAAAACAAGATCTGAATGTTTCAGATGGGCCGTTCGCCCATCTGTAAACATTCGGGAATCTTGCCCTTCGTCCCAACTCCGGTCTTTTGGGCGTTACAAATGGGCATTTGTAACGCCCGAGTGATTGAAAAAGAAAATAGGGGGCTGATCGGCCATAATCTAGGCATGTTTTTCGATCCTTTCATGCTTTTTTAAAATTTCATCGATTTTTATTGTGGTTAAATTAGTGATACTTGCTATCTGTCGAGGGGTTTTCCCTTCACTTTTTAAATTTAAAACCTTATTTTCGATGGATTCTTCGCTCTCACCTGGGATTTTCGAAATATTTTCGTTTTTAATTTCTTCAATTTGAAGGGTCTGCATGGGTTTTTGTTCAAACAACTGATTTATTCCTGAAAATAAATTGGTTTTGAGGTTTTCAATGTAGGCTTGATTATCATTTAATTTATTTTCCAGTTTTTTAATGATGAAATCCTTCTTTTCATTTTCATTCTTGTAATTTTCCAGCAAATCCATTTTTCCGGTTAAGCCCATATCCACGATAATTTCTTTCATTTCGCTGTTATGATATTTTAACCGGTCATTTTCTAATGCAAATTCTTCTTTTTCGGCCTGAAGCTTGGCGATAATTTTTTCCAATGTCGTAATATCTTTATGATCAGCTTTGATCACAATCTCATCATTTGAATTTTTATCGTCATTCTGGTTGGCTAATTCTGCTCGTTGCTTTTCAATCGGTAATCGGTCATGATCATTTTTTTCAAGTGGATGATCCACTTTATGTTTTAATTGATCAACATCCGACTGAGGAATATCCGGTTCAACCTCACTGATTATTGCATCCTCATAATCATCTCTGGGTGATTCCACCACTGTTTCATCTTCCTTTAGTCCCCATGGTTTCTTAGGCTTTTTATTAAATACCATTTGATCGAATGATCTGCCTTTATTTTTCATTAATCTTACACTCCTTTAAATTTTTATATTTTCATGTCAGTCCATCGTTACGCACCGGGTGCGTTTTTTGCTCCGATCATCCAGTCTGGTCTGCTACTGCACTGGGTGCACTTTTTGATCTGACCTCCGGCTTGATCGGCTACTGCACCGGGTGCACTTTTTGATCTGCCCTCCGGCTTGATCGGCTACTGCACTGGGTGCACTTTTTGATCTGCCCTCCGGCTTGATCGGCTACTGCACCGGGTGCACTTTTTGATCCGCCCTCCGGCTTGATCGGCTACTGCACCGTGTGCGTATTGTATATGTTTATTTTAAAGAAATAAGTTTCTTTTTAATCATTTTGTTTCCCGAGGAAACAAATTTATAATTCCTGCTCCCAATCATAGCTGCTGTTTTCTTTTTGCTTGATCTTTTCTTTTAGCGCTTCTCCTTCCAGCTTCTTTTTCATGTGAGTTAATGGATAATAATTAGACTCCTTACTCTTACCGGATCGTAAAGCCGTAAGAATATTCCTAGCATTTCTGGCGAAATCGTCCATTTCTTTCTGGTGCATTTTTTTCGTCCGCTCACTTCTTCTTTGGCAATTTCTCTCAAACTGCTCCAGTAATTTTTCTTTAGTGAACCGCTCCGGCGGATAGAGTTTATTATTTCTGCACTTCTTACCTTCTGGCGTTGTAAACGTGATGTGCTTATGATGATCCCATTGGACTTCATAACCAAGCTTTTCCATGTTCGATATAAATTCATCCTGGCTAAAGGAATGCTTTACGCACTCTTTAACGGCCAGAAATAATTCATATTTCCAGCTCTGTCCCTGCTTCTGCTTTTCATACTCTCCCTGTTTAACGGTATGCAGCTTCTCATTATTGTCTTCAGGCTGAACCACCTGGTCCTGGTCATTTTGCTTATCCCACCAGATCCGGATATTTTCCTCCCGACACAGCTCCAGAGATTTATCCTTGATGTCCTCCAGATCGGCTTTGCTAATATGCCATTTTGCACCAGTTTCAGCATTCACTGAATTGATACAAAAATGGTTATGGATATGATCCCGATCCGTATGAGTTCCAATAACGACCTGGAAGCCGTTAAAAATATCGGTTTCTTCAATCAGTCGGCGCCCAATGTCATGGATAAGCTGCATGTCCTGTATTTCTGGTGGAAAACTCTGTTCGGCATGAATATAAAGTCGTCCACTTTCCTTGTTATAAATATTTTTGATCAGCATGAATTCTTCATAAGCACTCTCAGACGAACAGTTTATGGTTGACACCAGGTGATTTTCTTCTTCCATTTTCTTGGTGTAGTCAATACAGTTCCGCATTCCGGTTTTTGTTTGGCCATGCATGAACTTGATGATTTTAAAAACTGCCATTTAACTGCTCCGGGAAAAATACTGATCCAATGCCAACTCAACAGTCATCTGGATGTCACCTTCATCCTCCAGATCTGGAAAGTATTTTTCGATAATCTCCGGTGAGATTTTAAAGGTTTTTTCCGTCTTCTTTTTTAAAGCCTTATCATTGAAGATATCATTGAGCACTTCCATTGAAATTTCGACACTTTCCGCTTTTTTCCGGATGATATTTGCTTTATGGTAGGAAAGCTTATTTCCGTCCAGCATAAAGGATCTCACCACGTCCTGTTCGGCATCAGAGAGATAAGACAGCTCCACCGCCGACTTGACGCTCAGTTTCCCTGAATCACAGAGATCTTTTAACCCTGTGGTCAGATTATCATCAATCTGCACGTAATAAAAAATCTGTCGTGTCCCAATATTGAAAGGATTATCTTTTTCCAATTCATTGAATTTAGATCGTTCAATGTCTGATAATTGATCTTTTCTTTTATTTAAGTCCTTCATCAGTTTATATCGACGGGCTACAATTTTTGCTTTCTCAGATATTTTGAAATCATTGAGATTTCGCTTTTTGATATTTGTTTCAATCAGCATCAGTTCAGCAGCGCTATCATCTTTTAAACCCTCATAAATAACCGCATGAATATCTCTTTTTACAAGTCTTTTACAAGCTTCCACACGATTATGTCCGGAAATAATCTCAAACATCCCCTCATACTCATTATGTGGTCGAACCAGGATCGGATCTGTCACTCCCATATCTTCAATACTTTCCATCATCGATTTCATTTCACTTTCATTGTACTTGGTAAAAATGTGATTCTTGAAATCAATGAGACGATTAACTTCAATTCTAGCATAAATTGAAGATTCAGAATAATCAGCCATATTTACTTAACATCCTTTCAATAAAAAATAAAAGTCCCTGTTTGGGTCCAATTGATTTTGTTTCCCGAGGAAACAAAATTCTATGTTGAATAGTCTCTAAATTGTGTTCCTCGTTCCATATGCGCTTTGATTGACGCCGGTCGCTGCCATTGTCTGGTGAACGCTTTCCATTCCATCGAATACTCGGTTTTAAACGGTTTGAAATCCCGCCTTAGTTGGGCAAAGGGCATGGCTCCCATCCGGTATACTTCCTGGAGCCGATTTTCATTCGCTTCCATATCATCACCAATCAAGACATAGCATTTAATCTTTTCCCGATTAAATCCCCCTTTAATTAGCTTATCACAGGCCGTTCTGAAAGCCGGCAGCGACTGATCGGTATCACAGGCCAACCATAATTCATCAATTTTTAGACTTCTGACATTCTCAACGAAATGATCATCGATCAAATTTGATTGCAATCCCCCTTTAAACTGGATCCGTCGCTGCGACCGTAACATTTCAAACACTTTTTCTTTATGCTTTTTACTGGTCTGAAGAAAATTATTGTCCTGGATAATATTTCCAGGACAAATAGGTAATTCTTTTAAGCGCCCCTCAATCTTTGGTACGATGCACCAGGGACATTGATTATTACATCCCCTGCTGGTAAAAATAATGTTTGGTTTGAGATATAGTCCCGGCACGAAATCTTCCGCTGCACTTACAAATCCGGGGCCACCAACTTTCACTGGCCGGTCTGTAAATGCCTGGTATTGTTCCTGAAGCTTGATGCAATAGTCCTTGTCCCAGGTAAAGGAACAGGAAATATGAATCTCATCAAACGTTGGAAAAAGTGAAAACATGGGTGCCTGGATGATTCCATCCGGATAATAGGTCAGGGGATCTTCAGGCGTGTAACTGGTTTTCTTTGGGAAAACCCGAAGTATCTGCTTATCCCAGTTCATTTCAATTAATTTGTTGCACTAATTGAATATAGCGCTTATTGATTTCATCATCCGTCATATTCTGCCGATTATAAAAGACTTCTTTCTCAAAAAGTTCGAGTGGATGAGTGACATGATTTCCATTATTATCAATTGTATAACTGATTCCAAAGCATCCCAGCTCCAGCTCTTCCAGCCATTCTCCTGTAACTTCAGCTTTTACATCTAGGTCTCTTATCTGTCCACAGTACGGACAACGTAACTGATCGGACGTTTCAGCGAAGTGCTTGCCAACGATAAATTCTTTATCACAACCATAACAGACATATTTCACCAAATCGTCTTCATAGTGCTTTTCACCTGATTCTTTTTCCCAAATTAAATTCGCCATCATTTTGTATATGATATAAATACCATAATCCTCCTTGTAAAATTCCTCCGAAATTACTTCTTCCACCAAGCGGAAGAAGTAATTTAAGGTATGTGCGTCGTGATAGTGACTTGCTTTTCACTATTTTCAAAATATTTTGATAAGGCTAATTCCAGAATATCAATAATCTCAGCTTCTCCTTTGTTCCCAAAATACTTTTTTAAAAGAATCGTTGGAATTTTGAGTAGTTTCTTTTTTTCATTATCTTTCTGGCGCAATAACCGTTCCAGCGATTCTTTCGTTAATCCTTCATCCAGGGAAAGTTTTTTTATTGCCTTAGCTTTTGAATCTGTGATTCTAATGCCATCATTAATCAAATCCCAAATCAGTTCCTGATCAGCTTCCTCAAGATAACTTAATTCGACTGAGGACTTGATCGATAGTTTACCTAAATCCATTAAGTCCCTTAAATCACTAAATAGAAAATCATTTATTCTGACATAATTACATATTTGAGATTTTCCCAAGTGAAATGGTTTTTCCTCATCCTTCTCACTGTGATGGTCTTCGGTATTTTCTTTTAATAGATCCGTTCTTAGTCCCTGTTTTTTCATTAGTTTATGCCACTCCGTGATAATTCTGGCCCGATCAGATAATTTGAAGTCTTCAATATTACGCTGCATCAGATTCGTTTCTATTACAATTAGTTTAGATTCATCTTCCGAGATGTTCTCCATAATCCTGGCATGGATCTTTCCGATTCCCAGGCGCTTACAAGCATTGACCCGGTTGTGTCCAGCCAATATTTCAAACATCCCAGTTTCAGTGGGGTGATCTCTAATAATAATAGGTGTCAGAAGCCCTCTTAACTCTATACTTTTCATCAGTTCTAACATATCCACTTCCGAATAAGGTGCAAAAATATGATCACCAAATCCAATCAAACGATCTGTTTCAATCATGACCAGACAGCTATCCTCGTCGTCATCAAGATTAAACATACTATCGTAATTTTTTTGATTCTCCACTACTTTCACCTGCTTTGTTAATTTTCAACTAATTCTTTTGCTAAACTCTCATAAGATTCAACCGCTTTGATAATGCTTTCCTTTTCTCTTTTGATTGTAAATTTATCGTGCAATTCTCTGACACTAAGAGATAACTTCCCAGCATCAGCTACTTTGGATAATGATGGTATTTTAGAATCATATACGTGGATCCGTTCACCAAACACATCCATAATAATATTTTCCATCTCTTTGGTTGATTTTAGTTTTGGCGTATACTTTGTAATCAAAATTCCGCCAATCACCAATTTCCGATTGATGTGTTTTTTCTTAACTGTTTTAATCGTATTAAATAATGCTTCGATCCCTTTAACTGCCCAAAACTCTGGAGCAACGGGTATCACAACCAGATCTGCTGCTGCCAAGGCATTGATCGGAAGCATAAGCAGTGATGGCATACAGTCAATAAGCACATAATCATAGTCGGTTTTATACTCATCAAGAATTCCTTTGAGCACAAACTCTCTCATGGTTGCGTTCACCAGCTGAATTTCCACATTCGATAACTCAATATTCGAAGGGAGAAGATCAACCAATTCTTTATGCAAGATGACTTCTTCTTTAGCAGGAAGTTCTTCATCATAAATTGATTTTGTCATCAATGTCGATATGGTCATTCTCAGTTCATCCGGTCTTTGCACCCCCGATTGCATAGTCAAGTTACCCTGGGAGTCCAGATCAACAAGCAACACCTTTTTCCCTAATTTACCTAATTCCCATCCCAGGTTATAGGTCGAAGTAGTTTTTCCGACACCGCCTTTTTGATTAACAATTGCAATTGTCGTACATTTCTTTTCCATTAATATCCTCCAAAATTTTATAAAAAAAAGAGACCCTTTCGAATCTCTATTTACTTCGTCCACCGGGTGGAAAAGTTCGTTATTAATTTTATGTAAAACACTTTGAGTAAAAGTCTCAGTTTCTTATTCTAGCCAATTGCTATTTTGCTCTCTGACGAAAACGATCGGTCAACTGGTTATAGCCGTTTAGTATAAATTTCACGATATAGTCTGCATTCACCTCTATATTTGTATTAAGTATTGCCAGGCGAATCAGATCTTCATTGAGAACCGGGATATGATAGCTCTCTGTTATTTCATCAAACAATTCAAGAAAATCGTGAATAAACAGATCATTCTTTCTTTCAATATCTGATGGATAACCTTTACTGATTAGTGCAATATTATTATCAAAATTTGGCGCCATACTTAAGAATACTCCAGTTTCAGGATCTCTTAGAAATCCATAATTTTCAGTATGACGATCCATATTAAAACAAATTGTATCTATAAACAGAATATCCAGGTATTCTCTGGCCATGGCCGCATTCAGTTCCTTAATTCGATTGTAGTTAAATCCATAGTCGACCTCGTCGCCAACAAGACTTCTTGCCGGTTCATAGTTCAACTTTGCCCCATTTGTGAAATCCCGGCTCTTAATTCCTTTGTCCCAGGCTTCACAGTATGCCATACTAAATCCCATTAAGTTTCCTAATTCATGAATAAACAATTCAGAAAATACTTCAAGTTGATTACCCAGCTTATATAACCACCATTGACCATTTTCCAGACGCCAGCACTTTTCAAACGAACCAATATTTGTCAGTTCCGGTGTACGACTATTTATGATTTCAGGCCGGTTCACCTGATTAAAGCTGTCCGGATCTCCCAACAATGCTAAATTATCAAAGTAATTCTGACTAAAGCGAACCTGATTATAATCTAAGCCTGTTTCTTCATCCATTTTGATCCAGTAAGTATCGGTGATCGTTGATCCATTGACTCGCATGGTAACTTCCGCATCATCAGCACTGGTCAATCTCAAAACCCGTTTTAACAATCGTGAATTAGTCCGGTGCCGATCGATGGCCCGGCTTTCCAGCCACTCAACTAAGCTACCATTTCGCTGTAAATATAAAGGCAGAAGACCTGATTCAATGGGAACAAGGTCGTCATTGACGATTTGGGCAATTTTTTTATCTCGACTCATTAAATAACCGTTTATTGGCTTCATTCTCCACCTCATTTTGATATTAATACTAAACCTCAACGATAGAAACTATATTATAACATTCTTTCGCGTTGACCGCTTTAAGTTTTCATTACCACTAGTCAAAATCTGCTCCTCCCATCTTGATCAACTCCTCTATATGCGTCATCTTCATAGGTTCTACTAATCCTTCCAGTCAGCAATATCAATGGCCACTTGGTTAACCATAAACAGGTTCGTTTCCAGTGATTCATTGTAAAGCATGGTTTGAATGTATGCTTTTGAATTTACAATTCGATCCGTGATATTTTTAAATTTATGAATAATATTGTCAATATGAGTTGGCTCCAGACGCATTAGTGCTGCTCTCACTAACTCCTGGCATTTACTGTCGCCATTGACCACAGTTGCAGGCGCAAAATACATGTCCAATAAGTTCATTTTAATATCATCGATAATTTGATCATTGACTTGTGATTCTCTATTCTCCGAAAACACTTTCGTTTCAAAATAGAAATCAATCTTTTCAAATTCCGTCAATCCATCTTTCATGTTTAACTCATTTTTAACCGAGACATAGTTTGACTGACTGAATAGAATCTCAGTCTTACTTATATCAGTATTATTTATATTAGTATTATTTAGTCGTTGTTTTGACGGTTCCGGAATCGTTATTTTGACGTGTCCAGAATCGTTGTTTTGACGGTTCTGTAACAAATCGCACTTATAATGCATCACATCCAACTCTGTGGGAGCTCTATTATTTACCATCATATTCTCAAGAAACTTACCAACATAAATCAAATTTGGTTTTTGTAATCCCTGTCGTTTTTCCTCAACGAGACTTTTTTCTTTCAATTCATTGAAGAGTCGGGTGATTTTCTTATCCGCAGCACCCATAATTTCCATTATTTCTTTACGGGTGTAGATAATGAATACCCGCCCCAATTCATCAACCCAGTTATTCTTTCTGGATAAACTTACCCGGTCTAACAGTACCCCATAAAGCAGCTTGCTTTCTGCAGACAGAGTTTTATACTCCGGATTAGTCATTAATTCTTTAGGTACTCTAATGAATGCAAACTGGTCTGCATCATACATCGTAAAATAATTCATAGAATCCTCCGCATTTGCGTTATCAGTATCAAAGGATCCTGAACCTGGATTAACCCAGCTTTTGTTAATTCTTTTACGCATTTTTTCATAAGCGTCAGCGAATATCCAGATTCTTTACCCAACTCGTCTAAGGCCGTTGACTGGCGTTCCATCATCAGTGCAAACAGTAGTTTACTATCAGCACTGATCTTCTGATAAGAACCACTGAATAGAAAACGTGGCACTCTAAACGTATTATTATCAATAGCATTTAAATCATACTCAGTCAAATATTCCATCATTTTCCCCTTTCTGTTTAATAAAAATAAAAAATCAATGCACCCTTGGAAAAAGGCAAATTGATTATTCATTTTCTTTGGGTATGACGGAAATCTTTAGCATATGCTAAAGATCTGATGAAAAATTGCTGACAATGAATAAATTCGTTGTTTATTTCAGTTGAAATCGGGTATAATGACCGGACAGGATTATTAAATCCTGTCCGGGATTTTTTTATTTGATTGCATTTGACATCGCTTCCCCAATCGAGGGCATACCATGAAATTCTCCTGGTTAGGGATGGACAGAACTAAATCCCGCTACATAAGCCGGCACCATTAAGCGCTGCATAGCCAAATCTCCCCGTGTCATTGCGCTTATTCTCTACCACGAGAATATTTTAGCAAAACAGATGAATCTATTCCGTTTCGGCGCTTAGCCTCATCGACCGAAGGGATCTTTGGATCTCCATGATACGTGATATAATATAGAATGAAGTCGCAATTCATTCTATATCTTTGTCAATGATCACCTGATAGTTTTTAACTATCGTACTGGTGGAAAAGCTGGGACTCGAACCCAGATGAATACCGATATTCTTTTCCATAAAAAGAATGCGCAGCATGGAGTCGGTTTATGTATTAATTTCAAAATGAGATCATTCTTTTTAAAAGGTCTTTTTTTATAGATGTCTGTTATTATCGCTGACTACTGTTATTGCCTTTTCAAACGATTGATGAAGTTATAAAAATGATTCCTGATCGACAACTACAATTGATCCCAGTAGCACCACCAATTTCTTTTAATAACAGTTTCACTTCTTTGCTTGAAATATTGGAAATAAGCGAATTCGCTTCAATACATGTACTTCTCCCGATCTTGTGATTCCGGCCAATGAAGAAACTCAATTTTGGTACATTTCATCTGATGAATCCCTTCCGATAATTCAAAATAGTTTATCTTCATTTAAATTCTCACTTCACTTATAATTCGATGCCACATTCAACAATTTCTTTTAATAACTGAACACATTCCTCTTTGCTTTGAACATCCTTGCCATAGGCTTCCTCTAAGTACTCATCATAAACTTCATTAAAATACTCATCATTCTCCAGCATTTCAGACATCGACTCTAAATCATAGTCGTAATTGTAAAGAAAATAGTGGAAGAAATAATAAAATTCACTCATTCCATATGCCCGTTCATACCATTGACCCGCCAGATCACATTCATCACTGCCATTGGAACACCATCCTGTTAGATCCGCAACAAACGATTGAATAAAATCTCCTGGGTTTTTAAAGCCAGCTTTATAAGCTTTCAGTTTAAGATTGGAATATTGCTCATCTGTAAGCGCGATTGCTATGTCATCACGAATACGATCAGTTTTTACATCATCACTTTGGTCCTGCATAAAATCAGCGTAAGTACTACTCATTTTCACTTCGCCCTTTCTTATCTGAATGTATAAGACTGATTAAAAAAATTCCACAGTGCCAGCTTAGGTATTTTTGTGAAGCGATTTGTTAATTCACCTTTATCTCCACCAATAGCAAACGGACACCTACCTTGGTATGCTGCCGCTTTAAGACACTCAACATCCATTCCTAAAACCTTCGCAGCATCAGTTGCAGGAACACTATAACTTTTAGGATTTTTATCCATCAACCAAACCAATTCTTCATATTGTTTTTTTACTGATTCTGGGGCGTTATCAAGGTTCATGAGTTCCCTCCTTAATATTCCTGTTAGGAAAGTTCGTTGTCAAAAAAAATATCTTCAATAGTTTTATCAAAAAATTCGGAGATTATTTTTGCTTCATTTAACGAAAACGGGGTCGATCCCATTTCTTTCTTATAGTAGGCCGAAGCTGTCTTAAGCCCAATTAGATTAGCCATTTCCTTATGTGTCAGATTGTTTTCGGATCGTATTTTTTTTAAATAGATATTCATTCCATACCTCATTTCCTATTAGGAAAGTATTCACTTGTATTATATTGTCTCACCAGGAAATTGTCAATAGATATTATGATATATTTTCCAATTAGGCAATGTTTGGCAATTTACATATTTATAGTGTTAAAATACACGTAGAATTCTAAGTTCGGAGGGGGAAAGTGAACAGAATAAAAGAATTACGAATTGAAAAAGGATGGACACAATCACAGCTTGGAAAAGCGCTTAATGTAAAGGATTCAGCCATTTCAAAGTATGAATCTGAAAGAATTCCTATAACTGCAGAAACAATTAAAAAAATTTCTGAGTTGTTTAATGTAACCACAGATTATATTTTGTGTTTATCTGACTTTCCTAATGAGTATACGAAAATAGTCAATACCACAATTAATTTAACTCAGAACGAGCAAGAATTACTCGAGATTTTCAATAAGGTAACGAACGAACGTGATCAAATAAAACTCATTGGCCGGTTTGATGAAATTGTTGAACAAGTGATCGGTGATTTTAAGTCCGGCCATGCCCCATCTACTCGCTCAAAGAAAATCGTTGGTTAGAATAGTATGTGATCTCAGATAAAAAAATTAACAACTTCTCACTAAGCAAAAAAAAGGAGGTATATTTATGAGATTGAATCCTGAATGCGTACGTGACTACTTTTATATCTTGAAGACAAGCTTCCATTCACATCTCATCTGTGCGCCAATAATATTGAAATTGCTCCTTATGAAACCACAGATATCATATACACAGTTGCAAAACTCACAGAAGCAAACTATATCAAAACATCCCAAATTTCCTATTCAGCTGAAACAATACCAACATTTCACATTCAATCATTAACCTGGTGTGGGCATGAGTTACTGGATAACATTCGGGATGATAATGTTTGGGAAAAAACTAAGTTTGTTGTGGCCCATTCTCTTCAGTTTCCATCGGGATTATTGAAGATATTTCGAACAGGCTCATTTTAAAAATAATTGATGAAAGTTTACATCTAAATCCTTAGTTTCTAAAACAATAGATGTTTTCTATGCATAACGATCAATCTATTCATTTAATCGCCAACTGCGCATAACACAGTTCCAGGCCCCAACAAAGTAGCAACAGCTTCCAATGAAAAATCTCTTTCTCAGATTCACGACCCAAAACAATCAAATACTCTTATACCTTAGATTCTTAACTTGCCAGTAACTTTCATCAAGTAATCATTTGATTGATCAAACGCAATATAACGCTATTTTTTAACTTGCCGGTAATTTGCTCTACAAAACACACTTATAATTTAATGATAGATATGAACAAAATTTAAAAAGCCTTCGATATATTCAATCTCAACTTAAAATTTATGTGTGAACGAAAAATTAACGCTCCGGATGGCAGTCCGTGGCTTCTCAAAGTTTGTGACCAGGGATGGATGTTTATTTGAAAGGAGTAACAAACTTGCCAACAAAACTTATACAAGTAAGAAAAACAATCGGACATACCGTTGAAGGAAAACCGATCAGAAAGTCCTTTTACGCAAAAACAAAACGTGAAGGCGAAAGAAAATATTTAGAGTTCTTGAAGGAAGCTGAAAAAGAAAACAAAACCGCCCTTCATTACACTTTTTCTGAATTTTCGAAAGTTTGGCTCGAAACAAAGCGCGATGAAGTGAACGACAATACCTATAAGCAGACTTATTTAACAAATATGAAGGTGTTGGAAGCTGCATTCGGAGATAAATTGTTGGAATCAATCACCCAGATCAATCTTCAGAAATTCTTCAGCGCTCAATCCGGGATCAGTAAGTCAAAGATGGATAAACTTTATCTCATTGCCAACGCTGTTTTTTCGACTGCTTTCGAAAACGACCTGATTGATAAAAACCCAATGACAAAGGTAAAAAAAGGTCAGGTAAGCAATCCAAAAGAATTACGTACCTACACAGATCAACAATATCGGTTCGTAATCGATTTTGCCAAAGAGCACCCTTATGGTCTGGGCGTTTTTATTATGCTCAAAACAGGTTTAAGAAGAAGTGAGCTGTTTGCCCTTAAATGGGACAGCATCGATTTTGGAAAGAAAATTATGTACATAAAAAATGCAGCTGTAAAAGAATTCGGAAGTTATGTGATCGATAAGACAAAGACTTTTTCATCCATGCGACAAATTCCATTGGATGACGAATTTGTTAACCACTTAAAAAATCAAACTCAGCATAGCGAATATATCATCACATTGGGCAGTAAACTGAATCAAATCGCTGATCTGGATAATTGGACCAAAAGACGCTATAACCCTTTCATTCTCGATTTATCGGAGTTTTATATAGCAGAAAAAGAAAAAGCTAATGTTGAAAATTATGATCCACTACCAAAGCTCCGTATTCACGAGTTAAGACATACTTATGGAACCTTACTCTACCGATCAGGCACCGACGTCTATACTGTTTCAAAAATTCTAGGGCATGCTGATGTGCAAATCACAACAAAAATCTATGTTCACGACACTGTAGAAGACATAAGAAGCCGCATTGACTTCACTAAATTGCCTTAAAACAACTACTAAAATGAACGTAAAAAAGGTAGGACACTGAAGTAGGACAAAAAGTAGGACAATAATAGCAAGAAATAGCCAGAAATAGCAAGAGATATGTCATTTTAAACAGTCGGTCGTCTAAATTGTGTACGGAACAAAATAAAAAGAATGGCTATTTAAAGCCATTCTTTCGATGAAATATTATTCTTTACTGGAGCTAGCGGGGGGAATCGAACCCCCGACCTACTGATTACGAATCAGTTGCGCTACCATCTGTGCCACGCCAGCAGTAAAAACTTACTGAACTATCATAACACAAACCATTGCTCCAATTCAATATTTTTTTACCATTTACCTTTTGAGATATGTCCGGCTATTTCAGCTTTGCACATTTCTTTGATTACATAACAATCTGCTTCGGCTTTCTGGAAGATATGCAAACAAGCAGGATCCAGATTAATTTCCGCACCCTTTCTTGACAGATGAACGATTTTTTCTGCCAGGCCAATCACTTCCATATGAATATCATTGGTAACATAGGAATCATAAACCTTTTTGGCATCTTCATCACTTAAAGCTTCAAATTGGTCCCGGGGTGCTCCACATTTAGGGCAAGTCTCAGGTGCCTCAACGCCTTCCATCTTATAACCGCATACTCCGCATTTCCATAACTTTTTCATTTATTACCCTCCATTTACTTTTTTTCTTTCAGTTTTTGTTTGACTGATACTATTATATACCCAAAATAATAAAAATATCTACTTTGATTAAAAAATAACGATAATTTTTTATCCTTGTGTAAACCTTTAACTCCATGTTAAAATGATGTCAATTAAATACCAGAGTAGACAAGATGCGTAAAGTGTTAAAGGATGGGAAGTTGCCTTTAAACGAAATGTGACCATTGCGGTATCTTGTCGCTTCCGCTGTTACAATGCAGATTGTAGGTTGCGGAAGCATTACTTTAAAATCAAGGAGGTTTTATGAAAAGTAATGCTTTTATTAGTAGTACCACCCGGACCCGGATCGTGGTCAATTGTGGACTGCTCATTGCCATCAGCATCGTGCTGAAGATTCTGTTTGAGGTGTATATCCCTCTTGGTGGTTTTCCATCGCTCCGGTTAAACATTACTGCTTTGCCAATTATGCTAAGTGGTATCCTGTTTGGACCGCTGGCAGGCTTTGCTGTTGGTTTTATTTCCGATATCCTGTGCTTTATCATTAAACCAGGTGGCCCTTTCTTTATCGGATTTACGCTTGCCAATGGACTGACTGGTTTTATTCCAGGCTTACTTTTTATGATGTTAAGAAAAAAAGAAATCAAACATCTGGAATGGTTCAACCTGGTATTCATTGCTTTAGCATCAATAATTCTGGCTGTTTCCGGGACCTTTAGTTTTGACAATGGCACCATTTATTATGCGGGAGAACCGTTGAGTATGGTTTTCTTTGTGCTCTTTATTGCTTTAATGATCGCATTTGCGGTGTTCCCCATTATTGTTGTAAAGAAATCCAATCTTGATAGTGAATATCGCAGCGATCATATTCTGTTTATCGTGAGTGTTTCACAATTGGTCACATCAATTTTGTTGAATACGTGGTTTTTGAGTATTCTTTATGGACAAGCGGTGGCAGTATTACTTCCGGCCCGACTCATTACCAATATCTTCCTGATTCCGTTGTACACGATTATGCTCGTTGGTTTATTAAAAATTCTTCCCAGCTTTATCAAACAACGTTAGTCCAGAATCTATTCTCAAAAGAGGCAGCTATTTTTAGTTTGCCTCTTTCTATTTTGTTCTCGCCCCAATCTACCGGATTTTCATTCCTATGATTGTTTTGTTTAAAACGCTAATTTCGATCTTGTCTTAATTTCTATCTGGAAAAAAGTCCTAAAGCCAGTCAAATTTGTTCTGTTTGCTTGAGTATTGCCATAAAAGATAGTATACTAATACCGTCGCTAATTATAAATGTACTATATATAAACAGGCAAAATTATGATAAACACTTAGGAGGTTTTAGAAAATGGGATTAGTAACATCAACTGAAATGTTCAAAAAAGCTTATGAAGGTGGCTACGCTGTTGGGGCTTTCAATGTCAACAACATGGAAATTATCCAGGGCATCGTAGAAGCCGCCGCTGAAGAACAAGCTCCCCTTATTTTACAAGTATCGGCAGGTGCCAGAAAATATGCCCATCCCGTCTATTTAAGAAAATTAGTTGAAGCAGCCATCGAGGTTACCGGTTTGGATATTTGTCTCCATTTAGATCACGGCGATGATTTCGAGATTTGCAAAACCTGTGTCGATAGCGGTTTTACCTCAGTTATGGTTGATGGTTCAAAACATCCCTTTGCTGAAAATATCGCCTTAACCAAAAAAGTGGTTGAATATGCTCATGATCACGGCGTTGTGGTTGAAGCCGAGCTGGGTAAACTGGCTGGTGTTGAAGACGATGTAAATGTTGACACCCCCAACGCAACCTATACCGATCCGGATGAAGCGGTCGAATTTGTTGAAAAAACCGGTTGTGATTCTTTAGCGATCACAATTGGCACCAGCCATGGAGCTTTCAAATTTAAAGGCGAACCCCGTCTGGATTTTGAACGACTTTATAAAATTTCCGACCTGTTACCCGGCTTCCCGCTGGTCCTTCACGGGGCATCCTCCGTTCCCAAAGAATTTGTCGATCTTTGCAATCAATATGGCGGACAAATTCCTGGTGCCAAAGGTGTTCCTGAAGATATGTTACGAAAAGCTGCCAAGTCAGGTGTTTGTAAAATCAATATCGACACCGATCTGCGTCTCGCGATGACCGCTTCAATCCGCCAGGTATTTGTAGAAAATCCCGGCTGGTTCGATCCCCGTCAATATTTGGGACCTGGGCGTTCTGCCATTAAAGCGATGGTTGCCCATAAAATCAAGAATGTCTTGGACTGCAGCCACAAACGATAATTTTTAATTATCCTTAACTCGTTCTCCGTTTTTAGGGCGTGCCGCAAAAAAACTTTGGTTGTTTGCGACATGCTCTTTTTATGTAAAAGCACCGACCGTACTGCTCCCTGAGTTCAGCAGCCAAACCGGAACTTAAAGCTTACCGGAGCGGTTAAATTATTCTTTATATGACATCGAAACTTAATTTATTTACCCGGCTTCCATGGTATAATAATCACAAAATACTTCTTAAGGATTATAAATGAAAATAATTGTTATCACCGAAAATGAAAGTAACCAACGACTGGATCGCTTTCTAAAAAAACTCATGCCCCAGGCATCGACGGGATTTCTCCAGAAGATGTTGCGAAAAAAGAGAATCAAACTCAATGGTCAAAAATCGGAACCCTCCACCGCGATCACCGCCGGCGACGTGGTCCAGATTTATTTCTCTGAAGAAACCATTGCCAGCTTCCGAACCGATTCCACCAAAAAAAAGCTGGATAAAAATAGTACCATTCTTGATATTATTTATGAAAACAATGACCTGCTGGTTCTTAACAAACCCGCCGAAGTGCTCACCCAACCTGATAAAACCGAGGAGCTTTCGCTGATTGATTATGCTGTTGACTATCTGATTAAAAAGGGTGATTATGACCCTAAAACCAATCTTACTTTCACGCCGGCCTGTGCCAACCGATTGGATAAAAATACCACCGGGATCATCCTGGTACCCAAGAACTACAAAACCCTGCAGGAGGTTAATGGTGCTATCCGTGAGGATCAAACTGAAAAGATCTACTTTGCGATCGTCTCCGGCAAACCCAAAGCCGCCGATGAGATCGTCGGTTATTTGAAAAAAGACGGCGATAAAAATACCGTTACCTTCTCCGAGCAGCAAACTGCCCCCACCGATAAAAAAGCGGTGCTGAACTATGAAACCCTGGAAAGTCATGGTGATTATGCGCTCTTAAAAGTGATTTTAAAAACCGGCCGTTCTCACCAGATTCGGGTCCAGTTGGCTGCCGTTGGTTTTCCCATTGTGGGGGATCCCAAATATGGCAGCCGTCAGGTCAACAGCCGTTTATATGAGGAATCCGGCCTGAAAAGTCAGTTACTTCACAGTGCCCAATACACACTGACGGATATGAAAAAAACCTTCACCGCCCCAGTCCCCCCGGTTTTTGAAAAAGCCTTGAAACGCTTTGGTTTCAAAGACCCCTTTCTCTCTGAGAAATAATCATGGGGTACTGGAACAGCCGCGGGCTGCGGGGCAGTCAGCTCGAAGAAAACTTAAATATTACCAATAAAATTTATCTGGAGCAGGGTTTGGCGGTGGTTCAGAAAATTCCCACTTCCATCAAACCGATTGAGTTGGACCCGGCTAAGGGAACCATCAAACTGGCTTACTTTGAAGAGAAAAGCACCGTCGATTATCTGGGTAACATCCAGGGCATCCCAGTCTGTTTTGACGCCAAGGAAACCAGCCAGAAACGATTGCCGATTGCCAATATCCATAAGCATCAGATGGAGTTTATGGAAGCTTTTGAAAAACAGGAGGGGCTGTCCTTCCTGATCGTCCACTTTAAATTCTGTGACGAAACCTTCCTGCTCCCTTTTAACATCTTGAAAACCTATTGGGATAATGCCCAGCATGATGGTCGAAAGTCCATTCCCTATGCAGATTTTGATCAGAATCTGCGCATTTACCCTTTTCACAATATCCTCCTCCATTACCTGGAGGCGATCAACCATTATCTTACCGGAAAGGAAAAACAAAAATGAAAAAAATTGCCAGCTTCACCATCAACCATCTGGATTTACTGAGGGGCGTCTACATCTCCCGCAAAGATTATTGCGGCGACCACTGCATTACCACCTTTGATATTCGGATGAAAGAGCCCAACCGCGAACCAGTGATCAACAACGGTGAACTCCACGCGATGGAACATCTGGGCGCAACCTTCCTGCGAAACGACCCGGTTCTCAGTGATGAAATTGTTTATTTTGGACCAATGGGCTGTCGCACCGGCTTCTATCTGCTGATGAAAGGCGAACGGACACCGGCGGATATCATGCCCTTGATTATCAAACTGTTTACCTTTATGGCCGATTATGATGACGAAATACCTGGCGCCACGCCCCGGGACTGCGGTAACTACCTCGATATGAACCTGCCCATGGCCCGTTATGAAGCCAAGAAATTTCTGACCGAAATTCTTGAAAACATCCAGCCGGAAAATATGGTTTATCCGGAATAACAGCCACCAATAAAAAAAAGCCCTGACGGGCTTTTTTTATTTCCGAGTTTTCGACTCCGTTGCTTTTTCCAGTTTCTTATTTTCATTCTTATTTTTACCAACCATTTTTTCAAATAATTGCTCCGAACGCGATTTTCTTTCACTCATTTTTTTCTCATGGATGCGAGTGAACTTATTGATCCGACCAACCCATGTTTTCGCCTCAGCAATCATGCTGCTGTCATCGGGATTTGGAATCACCGCGGTCCATTCCTGAAACAATCGCCCATTTCGCGTTAAAGCCTCATAATTAATGGCCAGAACCTTATACATTTTCTCACCATTATCATAGTTTTTCAGTTTAGCCTGGGCTTTTGACCATTTGTGAAACCGCCCCATGATATAAGCACTGTCTTCATGAATGATCGTGACATAGGGTTTAACCAGTGCCTTATATTTAAAACTCTGCGGCAAGATTAGGGTGAACAGCACTGACAAGGTGGCAAAGAACGCAAAAAAGACAAAGCCCAGCCATTTCAGCCCTTCTGATAACATAATAAAGAGTAAAATCGAAATAACCAGCTCAATTCCCAGTAAAATCCAGATTTTTTTCTTTTCGGAATTTTTCTGGATCTCGTTTAGTTCGCCAATAAATCCCTCGTACTGGGCTTCGTCATATTCCCAGACCAGGGCTTCGTCTTTTTTCTCCATAAAAGCCTCAAATTGGCGATAGCGGCGATAGAAAAAGAAGGCATAGCCAAGCGAAAAAACAATAATAACGACCCCGGCATAGGTAAAGTAAAACTGATAGATTCCCACCGCTTTGATCACAAACGGAACAAAAATAATAACGACCCCTAAAACAGCGACGATTAATGATAGAATAATATTCTGCTTTTCAGGATTTTTAATTTCCAACATACCTTTTCACAACCTTTTCAATTTTTAGTTTATTTTTATTGAACATCTTGTCCATTGATTATTTAAATTTGTTTGAATTTTTCTCTGACCTCAGTAATTTTTCCACAGGTCATCGTTCCCTCGGGACATGGGCCTTCGACACAGCGGGGGCCGCCGTTTTTAAACAGCAAGGGCGCCACTTTTTTACATTCTCTGAGCATTTGCGTGGCCAGTTCCCGGATTTCCCATTGGGCCCGGTTGCAACAGCGTTGATTGAAGAAATGCAGCAGTTCCCGGGTATTCATGGTGGTCACAATTTTAGTCTCACAGGCATTGGGCAAAACAAACCGGGCATCTTCGATTCCCTGCTTCTCGGCGGTCATAGCGGCCTGTTTTTCGGATAAGCCGGTCGCCATCAAATCCCTGGTATACTTTTCAATGAGCTTTTCCGCCAGGGCGTCATAGGTGTTCTGGGCATTTTCCATCCCTTCAACAAAGATCTTTTCACCACCTGGCAGCGCTTTGATTTCTGGGGGAATCACATAATTGAACTGACCTTCACTGACATAGCGTTGCGATTTCTGGCTGAAACTTGCCATCCGGTGGCGCACCAGCTGATGGGTTAAAGCCCGGCTCACCCCTTCAATGGCAAAGGTAAAACTGGCATGTTCGATGGGTGAGGCATGACCCATGTCCATCAAACGGGTTAAAAAGCGTTCGACATTGTCATCGGTCAGATCTTCCATAATCTCACCGGCGCCGGCTTTGGAATAACATAGCTTGGCAGCTGCGGCAACTAATTTCTCGGGATCTGGTGTGTGTTGAATCAATGTTACACTTAATGTTGTTTCCATAAGATTCTCCTTTCATTTAAAAACATTCCTAATTATTCTCCACATTTTCTTCTGGAGCTTTAATATCTCATTATAACATTTTTCCTGTGAAAGTACAGTTCATAAACAGCATCTTAAAAATTTGCAAGTCGATCACCAATTCTTTCCCTATGGTGACAACTATTTCTATTCAGGTTTGTGCCATTCTTGGATATAATAGGTCAAAATGGAGTCGTTTTACAAGAAGATGGAGGTAACCCCTATGTTTGGCAATCTTGATACCGTCCCTGAATTATTAAAAAATTATCAGTATAAAACTGGTGAAAAGCATAAATATCTTGGTGATTACTATCGCCTGATGATTGAAGAATCACCTACCACTGGCGTCATCATCAACAATTATAATATGGTTCTCAATGTAAATGACGTTCAATCCCTTTCGCATAAAGAATTTGTTTTAGATATGTGGTATCGGGAACAGGCCCGGGAAGTTTTTGTCGAAGCGATGGCCTCTGCCATTGTCAAAGCCGCTCCTTATCAGGTTCGTTTTCCCGACTTGAAAATCTATCGGCTGGACAATCGCTGGGGTGCCTGTTCACCAAAAAGTCAACGGGTTATCCTTAATCTGGAGTTGATTAAGACCCCCAAGGAATGTATTGAATACATCGCTTTGCACGAAATGCTGCACTTTCGTTTTCCCAATCATAATCTTTCCTTCTATGGTGCCCTGGGCACACTGATGTCAGACTGGAAAGAACGGGAAGATATGCTCAACCGTAAATATCGCTTAACCTGAACCAAAAATAAGATCTGTCTCGCTGAGACAGATCTTATTTTTTACATTTTAGTTCTCAGTGTTTTTAATTCTCGGTTGCCAGCGTCATCTTATGTTTGGCATTCATTCGTTTGGCAAACAAGACCAGAATAATGGCCGCAATATTAATCCCTAATGTGATGATAAAGGCCAGGTTATAGCTGCCGCCACTTTGTTCAACCGCATAAGCGGCAATCTGTGGTCCGATAAAGGCCCCGATAGACAGCCCGGTCATTACCACCCCATAATTCATACTTAAATTTTTGATACCAAAATTATCGGCCGTGATCGATGGGAATAAACCGAACACTCCGCCATAGCTGGCGGCGATCAAACAGATGCCAACCATGAAAAGCGGTAAGTCCTTGGTGAAATACAAGGCCACTAAACCGGCGCCACTTAAGGCAAACATACACATCAAGGTATTGTAGCGTCCAATTTTATCCGATACCGTTCCCCAGACAACCCGACCGGTCGCATTGGCCAGGCCGATAAAACCAACTGCAAAAGCTGCCTGCTCGGGGGATAAACCAACCATCACCTGGCCGATTGGTGAAGCCTGGCTGATAATCATTAACCCGGAAATACAACCTAACACCATTAATCCCCATATCACATAAAAATCGGGGGTTTTTAACATATCCCGGGTGGCGACATCACTACTGGACTGACTGATTGCCGCAGCAGTGACGTTATTATCTGTTACAGGTACCGGCGGTGCGGCAATAAATATCCCCAACACCAGGATCACCCCGGCAAAGATCAAACCCAAGGTCTGAAAGGCCCCCAATACACCCTGAGCAGCAATAAATTGGACCGCCACCGGGGCAAAGATCAGCGAACCGGCTCCAAACCCGCCAGCCGTCAAACCGCCGGCCAAACCCTTATGCTCAGGAAACCATTTAACCGTATTGGAAACGGTAATCGAGTAAATCAATCCGATTCCCGATCCCGCAATTAAGCCATAGGCAATGTAGATTTGATAAACGGTGGTGATCATGCCGCTTAAGTAAAGACCCAAACCAAACAACACCCCGCCTAATAAGACGACCACCCGGACACCGAAACGTTTCACCAGTGGTCCCGCAAAAATCATCGCAATCGGTAAGACAAATAAATTAATCGTAAACGCCATTGATGCCTGGGAGGGGGTCCAGCCAAAATCCATCTGCAACGGTTTTGAGAAAACACTCCAGGCATAGGCAAAGCCGATACACAAGTTAATCACAATGCTAACTGCCAGGATTAACCATTTTTTATTGTTATTCATTTTATTTTCCTCTTCAATTCTTTCTAAGTAATTTCGATATGTTCCCATTCGATGATGTTCATAATCGTCCCTTCGGTGAGCCGCTCAACCTCAGCTGCCGTTATCCCTGGTGCCAGTTCTTCCAGGTACAAACCAGCTTCCGCCACCCGGAACACCGCCTTATCGGTAATAATCATATCCACCACCCCAGCAGCCGTTAACGGCAGGGTACATTTTTTTCTGATTTTCGGGTTGCCATGTTTATCGGTATGGGTCATCGCTACAATCACCCGTTTACATCCGTAAAGCAAATCCATGGCACCGCCCATTCCGGTTAACAGCTTACCAGGAATTTTCCAGCTGGCGATACTGCCACCTTCATCAACCTCCAGCGCTCCGACCACCGTCATGTCAATATGTCCGCCCCGGATCATCGCAAATGAGGTCGCCACATCAAAGACAGCACCACCGGCCATCATCGTAATCGGTTCGGCTCCAGCATTGGCAATATCCGGATTGCTTTCGCCCCGTTTAGGTTTGGGACCAAACATTAAACCGCCATTTTCAGTCTGGAGGAACACCTGGGTTCCGGCAGGGATATAATTGGCCGATTCGGTGGGAATTCCAATTCCTAAATTGACATACATTCCGTCTTTAAATTCCTGGGCAATTCTTCTGGCAATATAATTTCGCGGCATTTTTCGACCTCCTATAATTTATTTGTGGCAATCCACAATTCTTCATAAATATTTTTTCGTTCTTCATAGCTGTGTCCCTGAACAATATAATCCACAAAGATCCCCGGTGTCCCTACCTGCTCACAGGCAATCTCGCCAACCCCGACGATCTCATCAACTTCAGCAATGACGATGTCGGCTGCGGTTGCCATAACCGGATTGGTATTACTCATCCCCTGGTACTGCAAATTTCCTAAAGGATCACTGCGATAGGCTTTAATAACCGCCACATCAGCCCGGATCGGTTTAAATAACAGATAGGGGTTTCCATCGACGATAATTTTTTCGGCCATCGCTTCAACCTCAGTTCCCATTCCCACCGGCGTCACAACTGCCCCCAGCCCGGCACCGCCAGCCCGAACCCGCTCCACAAAGGTGCCCATCGGACTTAGTTCCAGTTCCACTTCTTCGCCCACAATCTGTTTGATCAAATTGGGATCCGTACCCACATGCGATGTCACATATTTAATAATCTGCTTGTTTAAAACCATTTTTCCGATATCAACACCGCCGCCCCGGTAGCCGGCGCCAATACTGATGACGGTTAGATCTTTGATCCCTGCCGCCGCTATTTCGTCGATCATTTTTAGTGGAACAGCAGCCCCTAAAAATCCTCCGATCATAACAGAAGATTTATCAATAATCTTTTTTACGGCTTCCTGCGTCGTAATTTGTACTGCCACTTTCATGACCTCCTTTTGTACCCGATATTTACCAAATCGTTTTTAGATGGTTCCTCAATTTAACATGAAACCAGCCATTTACAACTACAATTTTTTGACCGATAAATGGAATTTTTCATATTATTTCGCTAGGGTTTAAACCAATTTTGTTTAAGTATAACTTTGAACTATTAATGTTACTCATATAATCATTATTCACGTGTCTTTAATCAGACTCAAGAACTGTCTTATAATCTAATAATTCCCAACAAAATATCTGTTTATTAAGAAAATTTAAGTTTTATCCAGATTTGATTCAATTGTTTGTTAAATATCGAATTATATTCATTTTATTTAACTAATTTTTACCCTCTCTACACAAATTTATGAGCCGACAAAAAAATAACTGGATAAAACAGCGCAGCTGCATTATCCAGTTATTCTCTATTTTATTTATTATCCATTATTATTAAAGTTAACCTTAATCAGATCGCACGGCAATTTCGTCAAATTCAGACATGCATTTTCTTTTTCAGCATTCTTCTGGTTTTTTCCGGAATCCGGTGATAAATGGTCTGGAGTAAAACAATGATGCAAATTCCCGAGACTGCCACAATCAATGACCAGGTCAAATGAATGCTGCCCTGAACGTTCAGGCTGATAATTCCGTCAATGCCGATTGCCAGAACAATCACAAAAAGAATCAGATTAGAGGGAATAAAAATAAATTGACTTTTATGCCGGGTATGTTTCAAAATAAATCGGAACAGGCTGACATCCAGATAAACCAGGGTGGCAATTGGAAATGCGTAGCTTAGAAACCAGTTCGTTTGACTACCGCTAATCAGATAAACGGATAGACAGGTAATCACCACCGTTATATAGGCACCCAGAAAATTTAAGTTCGGGTGCAGATAACCCATGGCAAAAAAGACAATCGCAAAAATACCGAGATCGGCCAGAGCAATATATTTAAGCAACACATGGTTCCAGGGATAGACCAGATAAATCACTCCAATAATTACCATAATACTGATGGCGATAATAGTCAGCGAAAAGAACGCCTTATTCTTCTTTCCCAGATGATCTTCATCATAAGTATTGATGGCCTGGGGATATTTGCTGTCTTCGGGATAATTCCCTTCATTGACGTCAGGGATGGGAAATTCGCACAATGGACAGTTTTTCACATCAGTTTCCACTTCAACGCCGCATTTCGGACAATAAGCCATAGTCTCACCTCTTATTCGTTTCGATTTTTACCGGAATACCCAGTTGTCTTATTTTTCTGAAAAAGATCTTCTCAATCACCGTTTCGCCGGTGGTTTTTCCAAAGCATAGGGCCAGGCAATTGTCATAACTGACGGTTACCATTTTCAGCCGGCTTTCGGCACTGGGTGAGGGGAACACCTCAAAACTCTTCACATAAGGGCGCAGCTCTTCCGGCACCGTAACCACCCCCAAATTTGACAATCCACTGGTATATCCCCGTTCGCCGTAACGTTTATAGACTACCGGCATAAACAGTTTTTTGACCCATAGCGGAATGATCCTCAAAAAGATCAGCTGTTCATTGCGAACATTTCTGGAAATATAGCGGTTAATATGCTTGCGATTCATATACAGGCCCATGTATCCTTTAATCTGCTCGATTATTTCGGCCCGGGTATAGTATCCCAACGCCAGATCAATCTCCGGATTCAGACTGATGAAAAAATTTCTCAGCGTAATCGAGGGAAACATCCGTCTTAAATCCACCGGTACATTGATGGCAATCCGTTGCCGATGCTTTTTATGCTCACTGATCGGCAATTCCATGATATATTCCTGAATGCTCTCAAAATAAAGGGCCAGAATAAACTGGGTCAGGGTACAGCCTTGGCTTTTAGCCAAAGCCAGCAAGGGTGCCACCGGCACAAAGCCAGTCAAAAGCAAATATTCGCCTTTATCCAGCAGTTCAAAGGGAAAATGAAAGACTTTTTTACTGCCCGGTGGCGGGGGAACATTTTCTTCATAGTAGACTTTAAATGAATCTTCAAACTCCCCCGGATCCACATCCGCATCGATGTCCATGGCTTTGCCCAGATCTTTCGGCACAATCCCCTTAAACAGCTTAAAATATTCAATAATCAGGGTTTGCAGAAAGGCCAGGCCACCACTCCCATCACAGATGCTGTGATTAAATTCCACATGAATATATTTTTTATAATAGAGTACCCGAAAGGGAAAGGTTTTTCCCTGCCGCTGGCGCATCGTCTTGCAGGGATAATAGGTTTCTTCCTCAACCCTCGGGATCGCTTCGGTATGTTCATAATAGTACCAGAAAAAACCCCGCTTCAGCGTTACCTGAAAATAAGGGAAACGATGGATAATCTGTTCCAGCGCTTTTTGCAGCGTCGCCGGATCAACAATTTCCGATAATTCCACCGTCATCCGGTACACCGTTGTCATCCGCGATGAGGCAATGGCCGTATAAAGCACCCCGGCATTATCCAGGGAATAAAAATTCTTCTTATGATTCTTTTCCTCCATCATCAACCCCCGCCTCTGAGAAAGTTTTTTCGAAACGTGCGCAAAAAATCTTCAAACTGATCTTTTGCTACCGCCAGGGTGACGTCCACTGCAACCAGCGAACATACCCCCAGACTTTCCTGACGCTCCTCGGATAAGGTCACCTGCCAGCCCGCCCCGGCATAGGTATCGCCCTGGACACTTGTTGCTTTCGCTGACAGATAACGTTCGTACTCCCATCTGGGAATCCCCCGCATATAAAGTGTTTTTACGGTAACTTGATCAGGACTGAGCAATTCCCATTCTTTTTCTTCTGAATCTGTCATCGTTTTACTCATTTCTTTTCATATTTCTGTTGATGTTATTTTCTTATTTGGCAGAGTCATTTTAACATAGTCTTCTTAAGTAAACGATGAAATTCTTAATAATGAACGCTTTCTTTTATCAATTTCCGCTATTCGTTTTCATCTTCCAACCCAAAATAAGTAAAAATCTTGCCCACCGATTACATGGTTTTCACGACTTTGTTAAAAATCTGGTTAAATTTTTTCTCTTTACTTTTTCCATTTATTTATCTAACTTTTTCTGGATGTTTTTAGTCGTTATTTCCTTAACAAAAGAGTCTTAGCCATTTTAAGAATACGTTATATTACCCTTGTAACTGACCCTGTCCCATGTTAAAATACACCCAATTAAATATAACAGAGTAGACAAGATGCGTAAAGTGTTAGAGGATGGGAAGTTGCCTTTAAACGAAATGAACTCATTGCGATATCTTGTTGCTTCCGCTGGACCCCTTAACATCCAATTAAGGGTTGCGGGAGCATTGCTTAAAACATTTTGTTTTATTTAAGTAATGCTTTTTTTATTTGGTTTTAGTAAAAACCATTCCGGATCAATATCAAGTTGATTCGGCGATAGGAGAAAAATGATTGATCAAAAGAAAATCCAAGAAGCTGTCACAATGATTTTAGAAGCCATCGGCGAAGACCCCACCCGCGAAGGACTGGTTGAAACCCCGGCCCGGGTAGCCCGGATGTATGCCGAAATTTTTTCAGGGCTGAACCATACTGCTGAAGTTCACCTGGCCAAAACCTTTGCGGTGAAATCTGACGACATTGTCATCGAACGGGATATCCCCTTTTATTCGATGTGCGAGCATCACCTGCTGCCATTCTATGGCAAGGTCCATATCGCCTATATCCCCAACGGTCGCGTAGCCGGGCTTTCAAAACTTGTGCGAACGGTTGATTTATACTCAAAAAAACCACAGCTTCAGGAAGTCTTAACCACTGACATCGGCGAAGCGATTATGGAGTATCTGCACGCCCGAGGAGTTATGGTTATCGTCGAAGCCGAACACCTGTGCATGAACATGCGTGGCGTCAAACGTCCTGGTACCCGAACCGTCACCGCGATGCAAGCCGGCATCTTTCAACATAACAAAGAACTGAAAGATGAAGTCCATAAGCTTTTAAGCATCAAATAGGACGTGGTTAATGGATCAGTTGAAAAATACCAATTTACTTTATCAAAACAAGGACTTTCAAAACTATCTCGAAAAAATAAAAATCTGTGAGATCAAACGCCAGTTTTGTCGTCACGACCTCGACCATTTTTTAGCGGTCGCCCGCATTGCCAGTATAAAGACCACAGAAGCCGGTTTAAACTTCTCCCGGGATCTTATTTATACGACCGCACTGCTCCACGATATTGGCCGTTTTGTGCAGTATCAGGATAAAACCCCCCATGAAATTGCCTCTCATCAGTTGGCAATTCCATTGCTTAGAACCCTCGATTACAGCGACGATGAAAATAAACTGATCCTTGATGCTATCCGCAATCATCGTAATCCGGAAGCCCAGGGCTTCAGTCGAATCGTTTATGAAAGCGATAAATTATCCCGGGCATGTTTTTGCTGCCCGGTTGAAAAAGAATGTGACTGGTCAAGTCAAAAGAAAAACCTGACCATTGTTTATTAAAGGAGTTCCCCCATGCAAATTGGCAATAAAAATTTTGACTTAACCAATCAGATCCTCATTATGGGGATCTTAAACGTTACCCCGGATTCGTTTTCCGATGGCGGAAAATTCAACAATCTGGACGCCAGCCTTAAACAGGTTGAAAAAATGATCGCTGACGGCGCCGATCTCATCGATCTCGGTGGTGAATCCACCCGACCCGGTCATACCCAGATCAGTGATGAAGAAGAAATTGACCGGATCGTGCCGATGATCACGGCGATCCAAAAGCGTTTTGATATCCCCATTTCCATCGATACCTACAAGGGTCCCGTCGGCGCGGCAGCCTTACAGGCCGGTGCCGATATGGTCAATGATATCTGGGGCTTTAAATATGACCCCACCTTGGCCGACGTTACCGCCAGGTACCAGGTCCCCTGTGTGCTGATGCATAATCGCAATAATCAGAATTATTGTCATCTGATCACCGATATTATCAGCGATCTACAGGAATCCATTGACATCGCACTGCAGGCAGGCATCTCCCGGGATGCCATCATCCTCGATCCCGGCATTGGCTTTGCCAAGGATTATGCCCAGAATATGGAAACGATGCACCACCTGGAAGCCCTCCAAAGTCTGGGCTATCCGCTGCTGCTGGGTACCTCCCGGAAAGGCTTTATCGGCCTGACCCTGGACTTACCAGTTACCGAACGAGTGGAAGGCACCGTTGCCACCACTGTTATTGGCATTATGAAGGGCGCTTCGATTATTCGGGTTCATGATGTCCGGGAAAATAAACGGGCCGCTCAAATGACTATCGGCATTCTGAAAGGAGCACCATGGACAAACTCTATATAAAAGATTTTGAAGTCTTCGCCTACCACGGGGTTTTCCCCGAAGAAAAAACCCTGGGCCAAAAATTTCTGATTTCGGTAACCTTAAGTCTGGATATGCAAGAAGCCGCCCTCACTGGCGACTTGACGAAATCGGTTCACTATGGCGAACTGTGTCATGCCCTGGAAGTCGAATTTAAAAAGGAGAGTTATGACCTCATCGAAACGGCCGGGGAAATGCTGACTACCTATGTTTTAAAACATTACCCGATGGTTAAACATGTCAGTATCATGATCAAGAAACCCTGGGCCCCGATATTAAAATCGATGGATACTGTCGCCATCGAAATTAATCGCGGTTGGCATCAAGCTTTTATCGGACTGGGCACCAATATGGGCGACCGCAATCAGAATTTAACCTTGGCCATCGAGGCCATCAGAGCTACCCCGGGCATAGAAGTCCTGACCCAGTCTACCATCATTGAAACCGAACCCTGGGGGTATACCGATCAGGATGCGTTTCTTAATTGCGTACTGAAAATCAGAACCACCCTGCCCCCTCATATCCTGATGAGTCAGCTGCTCGACATCGAACTGGGCCTCAAGCGGGAACGGACGATCCATTGGGGACCGCGAACCATCGATCTGGATATCTTATTCTATGATAACCTGGTGACTGATGACCCCCATGTCATCCTGCCCCATCCGCGCGTTCAGGAGCGAGCTTTCGTAATGGAATCAATGGCAGAAATTGCGCCTTACTTTGTCCACCCGCTACTCAATCAACGGATGGCTGAAATTTTAGACAACTTAAAAAACGCATAAGAAAAGAGTCCGTGAATTTTTTTTAATTTCACGGACTCTTTTCTTTTTTATCATAACTAATTCATCTCTAATCGATGCTATCCAAAATAAATTGCATAGGCTGTCCGGCTGGGGGTGGTAAGACCCATTTCGGTAACGGTGACACCAATTTCAGCTTCGACATTTTCAAACAGTTCAAAGATTCTTTTTCCGGATTCCAGCCGGAATCCGTCTTCGCCGGGATAGATACAATCCCTGATCTCCACCCCATAGCGATTCTTAATATCGCGAATTAGGGCTTCTCTGGCAAATTCGCAGGCGAAATTGCAGAGCTCCATGATAATGTACTGATCCAGAACATTTTCCCGGGAAAGGCAATAGTTCTCGATTTCCGGTCCGGCAGTGACGATATTCGGAAAAACGTAGGTCGCTTGAGAAATTTTTTCGACCCCAATTTCACTGACAAATTCGACACCATCCAGGGTGAAGTGGGTAGCATCAATGATTTTCGCTTCGGAAACCCGATACAAAACCTTCGGTTTCGGAATGTTTCTTGCGGTCTCAAGAATCCGTTCGATGGGTAGTGCCCGTCTTGATCCTTTTTTCATCCGGATATGTTCATAAAATTCGACTTCATTCAAGAAAAATCCCAGGTTAGTCATTGTAATGCTGCTCATCTTCACACGCTCACTCTTTCTAATAAGCGCGGGCGAAGTAAGCCATTTTTTGCGCCGGCTTGCCGCAACATACGCATTTACCTTCGTACAACACTTCCTGTTCATCTTCAAAAGGAATACAACGGATTGATGCCCCGGTATCTTCCTTGATCTTATCTTCACAACTACGCTCACCACACCACATAGCTTTGATAAAGCCGGGATTATCTGCTAAATTCCTTTTGAATTCATCAATGTTTTCCGCGGTTGAGGTTTTGTCTTCCCGCATTTTCAAGGCTTTATTAAAAAGGTTCGCCTGAATTTCGGTCAGTAAGTCGGCCACCGCCTGGGCGACATTATCCAGGTTGACCTGAATTTTTTCGCCAGTATCGCGACGGGCCAGTACACATTGACCATTCTCAATATCACGAGGACCGATTTCCAGACGGATCGGCACGCCCTTCATTTCCCACTGGTTAAACTTCCAGCCCGGCGAATAGCCATCCAGATCATCGACCTTAACTCTAAAGTCTTTTCCCAGCGTTTTGCTGATTTCCCAGGCTTTATCCAGAACCCCTTCTTTATGTTGGGCTACTGGAATGACGACCACTTGGATCGGGGCAATTTTTGGTGGTAAAACCAGGCCATTGTCATCCCCATGAACCATAATGATACCACCAATTAACCGGGTTGATACGCCCCAGGAGGTATGAAACGGAAAGGATTGCTCATTATTGCGATCCAGATAAGTAATTTCAAAGGCCTTGGTGAAATGCTGACCGAGATTATGGGAGGTTCCTGATTGGAGTGCCTGACCATCATGCATCAGTGCTTCCATGGTATAGGTTGCATCGGCTCCGGCGAATTTTTCTTTATCGCTTTTTCGACCCACTACCATCGGCATGGCCAGGTGACTTTCCGCAATCTCCCGGTAGATCCCCAGCATCTGCATGGTTTCTTCCTGGGCTTCTTCTGGAGTTTCATGAAGGGTATGACCTTCCTGCCATAAAAACTCAGAAGTTCTTAAAAATGGTCGGGTGGTTTTTTCCCACCTGACTACCGAACACCATTGATTATACAAGTAAGGGAGTTGACGGTAAGAATTCAGCCACTTTGAGTACATGCTGCAAATGATCGTTTCTGAGGTCGGGCGCACTGCCAGTCGTTCAGCCAGTTCTTTGCCGCCACCATGGGTTACCCAGGCTACCTCAGGGGCAAACCCTTCGACATGTTCAGCTTCTTTGGTTAAGAGGCTTTCTGGAATCAAAAGCGGAAAATACATGTTTTCATGACCGGTTTCTTTGAAGCGTTTGTCATAAGCGCCCTGGATCAGTTCCCAAATCGCATAGCCATAGGGTCTGATCACCATAAAGCCTTTTACCGGCGAATAATCCACCAATTCTGTTTTGGAGATAACATCGGTATACCATTGGGGGAAATCCACTGCCATGGGTGTGATTTCTTTGACTTGATTTGTCTGTTTTTTTCCCATTGTTCTTCTTTCTCAGACTTCGTCTGTTAAACAAAAAAATCACCTGCGCAAGCAAGTGATTTTTAGTGGTTATCGAGTAATTATTTTACTTCGACGCTTCCGCCAACTTCTTCAATTTTAGCTTTAATATCATCAGCTTCTTCTCTAGTAGCTGCTTCTTTGATTGGTTTTGGAGCTTCATCAACTAATGCTTTTGCTTCTTTTAAGCCTAAGCCAGTTAATTCACGAACAACTTTGATAACTTTGATTTTTTGATCGCCAGCAGCAGATAAAATTACATCAAATTCAGTTTGTTCTTCTGCTTCTTCAGCAGCACCACCAGCAGCTGGAGCAGCCATCATAGCCATTGGAGCTGCAGCGCTAACGCCGAATTCTTCTTCTAATGCTTTTACCAGTTCAGATAATTCTAATACTGTTAAACCTTTTACGTCTTCAATTAATTGTGTTACTTTTTCACTTGCCATTTTATAAAACCTCCAAATATTCTTTCTTTAATTTAATTTGTCTTTCGAATTATGCTTGTTTTTGTTCTGCAATCGCGTTTAGTGCGACAACCAATCCACGCATGTTTCCGTTAAGTACGTTAACAAAACCTGAAATTGGTGCGTTTAAGCCACCAAGAACCTGGGCAACCAGTACTTCTCGTGGTGGTAATTCGGCTAGATCGGCGACGCCTTGAACGTCTAAAACCTTACCATCAACCATACCTGCTTTAATTTCTAAAGCTTTATGTTTTTTTGCAAACTCGCTAAGTAGTTTTGCTGGCGCAACTGGATCTGTATCACAGAAAGCAATTGCAGTAGGTCCAACTAAAACGTCAAGTAAACCTTCAAAACCGGTTTCTTTAGCAGCGAACCGCATCATTGAGTTTTTATATACCTTGTAGTCGATACCTGCTGCGCGAGCCTGAGAACGTAACTCAGTCACTTCTTCAACATTCAAACCACGATAGTCGACGAGAACCGCTGTTTGAGCGTTGCGAAGTTTTCCGGCAATCTCTTGTACAATCACTTGTTTTACTTCAATCTTTGGCATGTATTATCTGCACCTCCTTTATAAAATCGTATCAAAAAAGCTCACTCCACAGCGTGAAGAGAGCTCATATTCATTAAGCTTTTTTCTCTTCAACCTCGGTAGGATTTACATACCTACTGTCTTTGGATGAATGCGTCTTTAACAACGATGCTATTGTATCATTTGTCATTTTCTATGTCAAGTCGTTTCGAAGTTTATCTTCAATGAAGCAATAGACTCCTAGATTTTTCCTGTGTTGACTTTAACTCCAGGGCTCATGGTACTTGCCAGAGTAACACTTCTAAAGTATTGACCCTTGGAAGCAGCTGGTTTTGCTTTTTTGACGGTATCCAATAAGACCATCATGTTTTCTTTTAAAGCTTCTTCGGTAAAAGATGCTTTTCCAATAATGACATGAATAATATTGGTTTTGTCTAAACGATACTCAACCTTACCGGCTTTGGTATCGGCAACAGCTTTTGCAACATCCATGGTTACAGTTCCTGATTTTGGGTTAGGCATTAAACCTTTAGGCCCTAATACTCGACCTAAACGACCAACTTTACCCATCATATCTGGAGTAGCAATCATTACATCAAAATCAAACCAGTTTTCTTTTTGAATTTTATCGATAATATCGTCTTCACCAAAGAAATCAGCACCGGCTTCTTCAGCTTCCTTCAGTTTATCACCTTTAGCGATAACCAGAACTTTAACTGTTTTTCCTGTACCATGTGGCAGAACGATTGCTCCACGAACCTGTTGATCTGCATGACGTGAGTCAACACCCAATTTAACATGCAATTCAATGGTTTCATCAAACTTTGCTGTTGCAAGTTTCTTAACCTGTGCAATGGCTGCATCCAGTTCGAATAACTCTTGCTTATCAAAGCTTTTTACCAAATCCTGATATTTTTTTCCTTTTTTCATCTTTGCCTCCTTGTGGTAATAGCGGTTTCCCTCCCACTTAAGGTGTTTCTACCTTCTAAAATTATTCTTCGATTGTGATACCCATGCTACGGGCGGTTCCAGCGATCATTCTCATCGCTGATTCTACAGATGCTGCATTTAAGTCAGGCATTTTTAATGTTGCGATTTCTCTTAATTGTTCAGTTGTTACCTTAGCTACCTTGGTTTTGTTAGGTACGCCAGATCCAGACTCAATACCAGCAATTTTCTTTAACAGAACAGCAGCTGGTGGAGTTTTGGTAATAAATGAGTAAGATCGATCCTGATAAACAGTAATTACAACAGGAATAATCATCCCTGCTTCATTTGCAGTTTTTGCGTTGAATTCTTTACAGAATCCCATAATATTAACCCCATGTTGACCTAATGCAGGTCCAACTGGTGGCGCTGGTGTTGCTTTACCGGCAGGAATTTGTAATTTAATCATACCAATTACTTTTTTTGCCATGTTAACACCTCCTTCATTTTATTATAGTATTTTTTCTCCTAATGGAGTAGCATGAAGAATAGTTTTTTTCCTTAAGTGTTTATTTTTTCTATTTGTTCAAATCCCAGTTCAGCGAGGGTATCTCGTCCAAACATGGAAACATTGACCTTAACCTTTGATTTCTCGGCATGTACTTCTTCAATAATTCCTGTGAAACCTTCAAGTGGTCCTTCAATTACCTTCACTTCTTCACCAACGTGCATACTGATTTCCACACGCTGCTGACGAATGCCCATGCTCTTAAGTTCAGCCTTGGACAACGGAACAGGTTTTGAAGCAGGACCAACAAACCCGGTAACACCACGAGTATTTCGGACAACATACCATGAATCATCCGTCATGAACATTTTGATCATGACATAACCTGGAAATAGCTTCTTTTCTTTAACGACTTTTTTGCCGTTTTTGCTTTCCACTACTTCTTGTACGGGAACCTGAACCTCAAGGATCACGTCCTCCATATTTCTGTTTTCTACTGTGGCTTCAATGCTCGCTTTTACCTTATTCTCGTAACCGGAATAGGTATGTGCAACAAACCATTGGGCCTGTTCGTGTTGATTAGTATCCATGGTTCTCCCTTACCTAAATGTTCATAAATAACGCGGCAAGTGCACCTAATCCTGAATCAACAACCCAAACGAGCAAAGTGAATATCCCAACAATTCCAGCGACAACGCCGGATTTCTTAATCAATTCCTCTTTAGTCAACCAAGTAACTTTTCGCAGTTCATGATGTACGCCTTTTAAAAAGCCGATCATCTTTTGAAAAATATTTGGTTCCTTACTTTTTTCGCTTGACTTCTTTTGTGGTTTTTTCTCATTTTTTGCCGTTGATTGAGGCGTTTTCTTTTCCTCTTTTACCAGGTTTGCTGCCTTATCATCGGTTTTTTGCGCCTGTTGTTGGGTGTTTTCTTTTCCTTGTTTACTACTGGCATTTTTAGTTTTCTTATTAGTTGCCATGATATTCCTCTTTATCCATTATTTCGTTTCTTTATGTGGTGTATGCTTCTTGCAAAACTTGCAATATTTATCCACTTCTAAACGATCAGGGTTATTCTTCTTGTTTTTCATGGTATCGTAATTTCTTTGCTTGCATTCTGTACATGCTAAAGTAACTTTTACTCTCATTCCAGCACCTCCTACATCCTTATATCAACACCCGCAGGAACACGCAGGCACACGTTCCCTATTTTCATAGTCACTAACATAGAATACCACGAGAACCTTATTTTTGTCAATGAAAACATTGATAATTATCCGTGATTTTCTTTGTAACTGACCGACAGATTATTGTTGCTTTCGTCCAAATAAAAAAAGGCGTATAGCCTTTTGAACAACATTAAAATTATATCAGCAACGCTGGAAATAATCAAGCGGGATTTACTATTTTTCTATTTTTAATCCCCAATAATCACAGCCGATCGTTTTCCCGTCAATATCGACCGCATCCGGCATGTGGCCCCACAACCTGAAGCCATGCTTTTTAACCAGCTTGCGGCTGCTGAAATTGGTATCAAAAACAACTGCCACCAGATTTCGAAAACCAATTTCCCGGGCGGCCTCAATCGCCCGCTGCATCAACAGGGAACCAATGCCCTGGCGGTGAAAGCGACTGTCGAGGTAATAGCTGATCTCTGACGTAAAGCGGAATCCTTCCCGGCCAGCCCGAAACTCGGTGAGCGTCACCCAGCCCACCACGTAACCATCCACTTCGGCCACAAACATTGGGTGCCTGGGCGCCGAGTGATGAATAAACCAGTCTTTTCGCATCGCCATGGTCGCCGGTGAAAGCTGGGCGGTAAATTTTCGGGCGGCAATGGCCTCGTTTAAAATTTCCAATACCCGGGCATAATCTTTTTCTTCTACTAATCGTACGTTCAACTTAGTCAATTATCTCCTGTTAATTCACAATGTATCTTATTTTTGTTGTTACTTTACTGGTTCGCCGTCTATTTGCGACCTATTTTTCCAAACCAGGCAATCATCACCGTCGCAATAAAAATAATTGCAACCACACCTGCTGTTGTTATAATTGGTGAAAGGATCACACTAATCCAGGCAATAATGACTGGCGAAATCAATGCAAATAATAACAGAAGTCCGCAGACAATTAAATACTTCTTGTAATTTTCCATCATCATCTCCCTGACTAAAGATATTGCTTCAGCTTAATAACTCTATGAAGTATAAACCTTGTTGTTATACTTTGCAACAATTTAATATTATTTATTCAATTATTTACAAAACATTGCGTTTTGATTCCCACCGCAAATTCAGCCAATAAAAAAAACGGCCATCGCCGTCCATTTTAAATGGTGCACCCGAGAGGATTCGAACCTCCGGCACGCAGTTTAGGAAACTACTGCTCTATCCACCTGAGCTACGGGCGCACGAACTCTGCTTATTATATCAAACATTCATTTTTTTGAAAATAGTTTTTTTCGATACGCGCCTGATAAACCAGATAAAACCCATGTAAAAAGGATATCACTAAAGATATCCTTTGATATGACTTGTTTGTCTCGGAAAACAGCTTAGTTGGTACCATAGTATTCTTCCATGGTTTTGCCGCTGTTGTAAATCGCCGTCGCCACATCGACACCTAAATAGCGCAGATGCCAGGGTTCATAGGCATAACCGGTGATGTCGGTTTTACCCTGCGGATACCGGACAATAAACCCGTACTTATGAGCGTTTTCTTTGATGAACTGCCCTTCTGAGGTTGATCCAAAACTTTCCAGCAGATCAAAACCGACTGCCGCACTGGTTACATCCATGGCTAAGCCCAATTGGTGCTCGCTCATTCCCGGCCGGGCACTAACCAGCTCAGCGCCATCGACTCCATAGGTATCGACATTCCAGGCGTACAGTTCGGACTGGGTTTCATAAGAACGATAGCCGGAGCAGCAGTATAGTTCATGTCCGGCCCCCTCGGCCGCAGCAAACAGCTTTGTCAGTCCTTCAGCAGCAACGCTTCGCAACTGGGTATCCCGGGTCGATGGCAAATCAACCGTCACCAGATCGCCGGGCACATAACTGGCTGAGATACTGTGGTTCTTGTTCACCAGTGTTGTAATACTGTCGGTGCCGCCTGTATTTGCTGCTGTGGTGGCTTTTATTTCTTCCTTGCTTTCTGTTGCGGCTGGCTGTTCGGTTACAGCTGGTTGAGTGGTGGTCGCAGTATCCGTTTCTTTGGTCGTCATTGTCGTCTGTGCTGTTGGGGTCTGTGAATTCTTCGCGCTGTCAGCTTCTGTCTCGACTTCGTTGCGATGCCAAAAACCAATGGTTAAAACCACAATAATCAGAATCAGAATTGCTGCCAACCCGCCACATGCAATAATAAAACGCTTTTTATCTTTTATTCGCATTTTTAATAACCTTCTTTATCTTTGTCATAGCTTTATTATACACCATCTCGAAAAATCCACATATCTTTTTATAAAAAAATCCCGGGAAAAATTTTCATTTTTCCCGGAACTCATCATTCGCACCACGTCTTTATTAATGACCGTTCTTTTGCTGAACAGCTTCTTCAATAATACGAAAAAAAACAGAACAAAAAAGTCCTGCTTTCAAGCATGGGTTTTATTGATTTTATAAAGTACCGGTCTTAACAACGCCGCCAATCGTCAGAAGCGTAACTTCGCTTCCAGGATCTTCTTTTGCGCTTCCCGCATTTTATCAATTGCCATAAAAATTTCCTGGGATACATTATCTTTTGAAGTTCCCTTTAACTTTTCGGCCCACTCCCGATAACCTTCGATATGGTCGCCGGTGTGATTGATCCAATGGGCCAGAAACACCTTTAAAATATCTGCTTCCTTGTCCATATTTAATTTAGCATCCATCTAAACTTCTCCTAAATTAAGCTCTTTTTTAATCAAAGACACTGCTTCACGAATCTGGAGTAATAATGGTTTTTCTTCCAGTGAAACAATATGGTGATTTTCGGGCAGAATCGGAATATAGATTTTTAATCCATCACTATTGCCAATGGCTTCGACCATCTTCGGTGTGACTTCTCCCATCATCGAGTTTGGAATCGTCATCGCAATCGAACCGATAATGAAATCAGCTTTCTTAACAGTAACGGCAATCGCATTTTCGCCGGTAGCGCCCTTATTGGCTCCTTTTTTTAACATGGCCGCAGTGGCCAGAGCATTGGTTCCCAATCCATATATTTCAATATATGGCGGTATTTCATCTTTCAGAATACCAACAATTCGAGATCCAATGCCTCCTCCCATACCATCTAGCACTACAATGTTCATTGGCTAAACCGTTGTTCCTTCAATAATAATTTTGTGGTTAAGAAGTTTCACTTCTTTGAGTTTGCCTTGAACAATTTTTGTACCACCCAATAAGTCAGACAAGGTTAAGCTGCCATCGTCGTTTGGAACGATATCAACAACATAGTCCATTATCTTTGTTTCTCCTTCAGGAGTAAGCATATAAGCTGAAGATTCACACATGTTCTCAGTCTCCTTTCTTTTAATTGAGGCTATTTTAACACAGTCCGCCCCTTAACACAAGCTAAGGGGCGACTGCTTTTTATTATAACCGTTTATTCTTAATTTGGACCATAAACTACATAATCGGATCCATCGATAGGGCTGGATGACCCTTTGCTTCCAGGAACTCCAAAACTGCTTCGGAGTCAGTGGCAATGGTTTCGTCACAGACCATGTCAACAAAGTTTTCGATTCCGGTTAATTCGAATGCGGCTTTGTTTAACCGTTCCGCGACGTCGTCCTTTAATTCTTTTGGCATCCAGACAATTCGGGTTAAACCGCCTTCAGCTGACATGAATTTTTTAGAACCGATAAAGTGACGTCCATGACCCATAAAGCCCGGGGTCTGAACCCCGCCGCCAGTCATCGATGCCAATTCGCCAAACGTCATTCCCACTGGCGAAATTTCACTAAACTCACGGTTGACGATTACCACACCGTTTGCTTCTGGCATGATACCGCAGATACACTCGAAACAACCACAGGATGTCATCGGATCTTCCAGAATTGAATACAGGGTTACCCGTTCAACCGCCCCTTGCGATGCCGCTGCCACAGTTTTGTTAACAGCCTCCCAGATGCCAATTTTCGCATCTACTGCCTCACCTTTTTCGATTGGCTGAGATGGTCCGGCCGGGTCAAGTTCCTTGGTGGCTTTACTGTCCAACCAGGAAACCGCACCACATAAACCTAGACGTTCCGGTGTTACGACACAGACATGGCTCGGCGCAAAGGATTGGCAGAGGGTGCAGGTGTAGAAAGTATCGACACTTTCATCGGTCAGGGCATTTAAGCGTTCGTCTCGTTTAGCGTAGATTGGTTTTACCATTTCTTCTTCTAATCGTTCAACATCTTCCAAATTTGTATAAAGTGTAACCTGACATTTATCGACCACATTGTCAAAATCTGCCCGCATTTTAGCATAAAGAACTTCGCCGATATGTTTTAATCGGAAGCCTTTTTCATACGCTTCTTTCGTTAAGCGAATCCAGGCAATGTTTCGTTGGCCGACATGCATAGCACCGTCGATGTAGTTGGTAAAGTAATGTATGCGACGTTCGAGTACCGATTCAAAATCTTTTTGCATACTCTTGCCGGCAACTTCAACTAGTATTCCTAATGGTAAGCGAACCACATCGGCGCCATCAAATTGGGCATCGTCAATTTCTGGCCCTACGACGGTAATTTTATGGTCTTCTATTTCACTTAAATCAGCTTCTTTGACCAATTCCCAACATTTCGTTTTATTGCCGCCAAATTCAGCAAACATGGTATCTTTACGGACCCGTTCACCTTCAAAAGCGGAGGCCACAGAAACCGGGACATCGATTTTGGTCACTTTAATTTTAATTTCCCGGGCTTCTAACGAGAACTCGACGGTTTTGGCGTGATCAGCCTGAGTCATTAAGGCACCGGGTACTTCGGGCACTGGGACATCGGCGATGACCGGGAAGCCTAAAGCTATGGCCCCAGCGCCAACGGAGACAATCACTTCGTTCAGTTCGCCGAAGGTATTGACAAAAGCCGGTACCCGTTCTTTGGTGTAAGTTAAAAACTCTGCTAATTTACCCGGTTCGATGCCACCAAAAATCAGCGCGGCCCGAATTGCAACCGAGACCACATGGATCACCGAGGTTACTTCATGACCCAGGGGGATGACCCGATAGTCCAGTCCCATTTTCACACCGGCTTCTAAAGCTTGCTCGATAATATTACCAACCATAAAGGTTAGTAAACCTTTTTCCTGATAATCTTTGACTATCGCAGCCAATGCAGCTGGATCTGAAGATTCGCCTAATAGAACGGCAATCCCGGGGATATCGCCAGTTACCAATGGCACGCCCAAAGATCGAATGATGGGATCGGCGACAAAACCAATACCGGCATCGTTAGCATAGGGGTCGCCATCAAGATAACGGATCGCTTCAATAATTTCGGCGCCGACGGCAGTGGCCAGTCCCGCGTTTAAGGCTTCGCCCAAATCTTCTTTGTTGGTGATCAGACTTTTAAGAATTCCCACTGCTGCCGGCAGATCGCCCAGAGTTTTAATTTTAACCCCAGTTGCCGCATAAATGATCGGTAAAAAATAAGCTGTATCCGGGTAGCCGACCGTATGACCTTCGCCATATTTTTCAATGGCGTCATTGACTGCGCCTTCCGTTAATCCGGCAACCGCATTCGAACCAGCATAAATTAAATCTGTTAAACTCATAACAATTACACACTTCCTTTTCTAAAGAAATTCAATGCCTTCAGACATTGGTAAAATAACATTCACAGGCGGTTGGTTTATGTCAACCGCCCATCAATTTTATTTCTATTTTATGTAACGATTTACGAAACCTGCGTTCCAAGGTTATTATAACACTTGAAACGCAGATCCTTGTCATTAATTTAATTCTTTTTTTGCTTCAACCAAATGTTTATCGGCCTCACTCATCAGTGCGATCGCTTCAATCAGGGATTCGGCGACATCATTTTTACCCAGACGATTCATTTTTTCAACCCAGGTATTGTATTCCATGGCGTGATCCTGATTATGGGCAACCCAATGATCCAGCAACAAGCCTAAGATTTCGATATCTTTATTTTCGACATCGCCACCGTGACAGCAGCCAGCTCCATTTTTGCCATGATTCCCACAATGTCCGTGAGGGTGGGGATGTTCGTGACCGTGGGGATGAGCGTGGCCATGAGGGTGTTCGTGGCCATGACCATGTTCCTGTTCATCATGACCATGAGGATGTTCATGTTTATGGGGGTGGGGGTGGGCATGTTTGTGGGTATGATCATGTTCATGCGCTGCTTCATGGGTATGTTCACCGCCGTGTTCATGGTCATCGCTATGGGCATGACTATGGGTGTGGCCGTGTTCGTGATTGTGTTCATGGGCATGTTCATGTCCTTCTTCACTATCATGAGGATGGGCGTGTTGATGATCGTGACTTGTGGCTCCGCTATGAGGATGACCTTCTTCATGGTCGTGGTGTTCGCCATGACTGTGAAGCTCTTTATTGTTGCACATATTATTTCCTCCTGTTGTTCTAAATTTTGTTATGATTATAGCACTTTTTGCTTAATAAAACTATAGTTTATTTTGAATTATTCTAAACTGGTTTGACTTTTACATTTGTTTAGAAAAAAAGGCAGAACACGTCTGTGTTCTGCCTTCAGGCATGTTATTATTTTTGACTCAGGTCAAAAATTAATTACATAATTGGATCCATAGCTAATGCTGGATGTCCTTTTGATTCTAAGAATTCTAATACTGCTTCTGAATCACTGGCGATTGTTTCATCACAAACCATGTCTGCGAAGTTTTCAATACCGGTCATTTCAAATACAGCTTTATTTAAACGTTCTGCTACATCGTCTTTTAATTCTTTTGGCATCCAAACGATTCGAGATAAACCGCCTTCAGCTGACATGAATTTTTTAGAACCGATCAGGAATCGACCATGACCCATGAAGCCTGGAGTTTGAACCCCACCACCGGTCATAGAAGCCAATTCACCGAAAGTCATACCAACTGGTGAAGTATCACCGAACTCACGGTTTACAATAACAACACCGTTAGCTTCTGGCATAATACCACAGATACATTCGAAACAACCACAAGAAGTCATTGGATCTTCAAGGATAGAGTAAAGTGTAACTGATTCAACAGCACCTTGTGAATCTCTGGCAACTACTTCATTTACAGAATCCCAACGACCTAAACGTGCGTCGATAGCTTCACCTTTAACGATTGGTTGGTTTGGTCCCATTGGATCAAGTTCTTTAGTAGCTTTAGCATCCAACCAGGAAACAGCACCACAAAGACCTAAACGTTCTGGTGTTACAACACAAACGTGGCTAGGAGCAAATGATTGACATAATAAACAGGTGTAGAATTCATCAACACTTTCATCTGTCAGAGCGCCCAATCTTTCATCACGTTCAGCATAGATTGGTTTAACCATTTCTTCGCCAAGACGTTTTACATCTTCTGCATTAGTGTAGATGGTTACTTCACATTTATCAACAACTTTGTCAAAGTCAGAACGCATTTTTGCGTATAAAACTTCGCCGATATGTTTTAAACGGAAGCCTTTTTCAAATGCTTCTTTAGTTAAACGGATCCAGGCAATGTTTCTTTGGCCAACATGCATTGCACCTTCAATATAGTTTGTGAAGTAATGGATACGTCTTTCAAGTACAGTTTCAAAGTCTTTCTGCATTGCTTTACCAGCAACTTTAACAACAACACCCATTGGCAGACGAACAACGTCTTTGCCAGCGAACATCGCGTCGTCGATGTCAGGTCCAACCACGGTAATTTTGTGGTCTTCCATTTCGGCTAAATCGCCAGTTGTAACAAGTTCCCAACATTCAGTTTTGTTTCCGCCAAATTCAGCAAACATGGTATCTTTACGAACACGTTCACCTTCGAAAGCTGAAGAAACAGCAACTGGACAGTCAATTTCGGTAACTTTGATTTTGATGTTACGGGCTTCTAAAGAAGTGGCAACAACTTTGCTGTTATCTGGTTGGTGTAATAATAAGGTTGGTACTTCATTAATGAATGTTTCGGTAACAGCTGGGAAGCCCAATTCGATGGCAGCAGCACCAGCAGCGATAATTTTGTTATCCCATGGTCCAAATACGTTAACAAACGCTTTTACACGGTTTTTGGTATAAGTACGGTGAGCCAGGAAGTCGCCAGGAGGTGTCGCACCAAAGATTAAGCTGGCACGGATCGCAACCGATACAACGTGGATAACAGATTCGATTTCGTATCCCAAAGGAATAACACGAAGGTCAATACCCATTTTGATTTTTTGTTCAATAGCCTGGTCAATGACTTTACCAACCATGAAGGTTAATAAACCTTTGCCCTGGTAATCTTTTACGATTCCGGCTAAAGTTTCAGCATCTTTGGCTTCCCCAATAATAACGGCAACACCTGGGATGTCGTCAGTTACCAGTGGCACACCGAAGTTACGTACTTCAGCATCAGTAATATGGCCTAAGTAACGAACATCAGTTGTGTTTAAATCTTCTACGTGACGACCTTCATATGGAAGTTCTTCATACACATATTTAATTGCTTCAATAATTTCTGCACACATTGCAGCTGCAGTACCAGCATCTAAAGCGTCTTGCAGGTAATTGGTACGGTGAATTTTTTCTTTCGCCAGTGCCAATGCATCTTCCAGTTCACCTACATTGGTGATTTTTTTACCTGTGATTGCATAGATGCAAGGTAAAGCATAAGCAGTTCCTGGGAATTTCACTGGTGTTTCTTTTCCCTTTTCAGCAACGACTTTGGCAACCATTTCTTCAGCACGTTGAAGGTACTGGGCTTGACCGTCGTAAATAATATCAAAAAGATTCATATTCATATGGACTTTTTCCTCCTTAGATTCGTTCAATTAACATTAGATTTTTGTTGGTTTATCTTGCTTTCTAAATTATTTATTTCTTTTTTTCTTCGACAATCGCCAGAATTTTTTTGCCTAAAACAGCAATGTCTTCCTTCATGACCGGATCGTCATAGGGCGATTGATTGTTGCGATCAGATTCAGAGATGGCATCGCGGTAACTTAAGAAACCAATGATGTTTTCAGCTCCGATTTTTTCGGTAAGAAAGGCGATATCTCCGTCATTGCGGATTTTATTTCCAATAACATAAACCTGTTTGACACCGATATCCATTGCCATGGATTTAACCTTATGGAACGTCTGAATACTACGAACTCCCGGTTCGACAACAACAATAAAGGCATCGACTGCTCCGGCCGTACCTCGACCCAAATGCTCAATGCCAGCTTCCATGTCCATGATCACCACATCTTTTTGGTATAAAACCAGATGGCTCATTAACATCTTCAGCAAAACATGCTCTGGACAGACGCAACCGGATCCTCCGGTGTCGACGGTTCCCATCGTTAGAAGCTTGACCCCATTAAACTCTTTGGCATAACGCTCGGGAATATCAGCAACCTCCGGATTCATTCTAAACATTGATCCAAAAGAACCGGTATCGGCAGCTGTTCGCTCTTCTATCATGTCTTTCATTTCGGAAATGGGAACAATACTGTCAATCATTTCCTCGGTCATGCCCAAGGCAAGACCAAGATTGGCATCGGGATCAGCATCAACTGTTAATACATTATATCCTTCATCGGCAAAATATCGGCTTAAGCTTGCGGAGATGGTTGTTTTTCCAACCCCGCCTTTTCCTGTTAATGCTATCTTCATTTTATCACCTGTCTATCTTTTATTAATTAGATACCTAAAGCAGTTCGTTTCGCTTCCATGTCTTCCATGATTTTGTCAACCATAACGATTGGATCTTTTTCAAATACGAAATGTGCGCCGATAAATTCATGGCAATCTTCGGTCATTAATTTTGTAAAGTTAGGTCCACCTAAAACTGGTGGAATAACGCCCAGATAAGTATTGATACCAGAACCAACTACGTAGTTAGCGATAGCAACGGCTTTTTCTGACATCCATTCTGGTGCAATCCCAACAACTGGTAATAATGCAGGGTCAACGCCTCGTTGGTCAGCACATAAGTTTACAATATGCAGGATACGGCTGATATCTACACAAGAACCCATATGAAGAACTGGTGGAATGTTTACACGTTCGCAAACTTCTTTAAGACCACGACCACATTTGTCTTTTGCTTCTAATGTTAATAAACCAGCTTTGGCAGCGGCTTGAGCAGCACAACCGGTAACAACGCAGATGACGTCACGTTTGATCAGTTCTTCCATAACAGTAATATGAGCATAGTCATGTTGTTGTTTTGGATTATTACAACCAACTACACCAGCAGCACCACGGATAACGCCTGCATAGATAACATCGGTTAATGGTTTAACGGTTCCCAGTTCATCTTCTAATTGAGAGTTAACAACTGCATCTAAATGTTCGATAATGGTTTCTACTGAGTATCCAACCATGGTGTCTTGTTTGATATCTGGAATTTCTACTTTTGAAGCATCCCGATTTGAGAAGTTTTCGACTGCCAATTTAACAATTTCAGCTGCATTGTCTAAACCAGTTGCTTCTGAGAATTCGATGAAGATATCACCAGCGATTTTAGCTTTTGGTGAGGTACTAACAAATCGGGTATGATATGTTTTAGCAAGTTCTGGCAGTGCTGGGAAGATACATTGAACGTCAACGACAACGGCTTCAATCGCACCAGTAATGATTGCCATTTCCTGTTGGTAGAAGTTACCGGCAATTTTGATACCATGACGCATGGTCATTTCATTACCAGTACAACACATCCCAACGATGTTAATGCCTTTGGCACCTTTAGATTTAGCTAATTCGACCATTTCTGGGTTTTGAGCTGCTAGAACAACCATTTCGGAAAGGTTTGGATCATGACCATGAACCATGATGTTTACCATTTCAGCATCAATAACACCTAAGTTAGAAGATGAAGCACGAGCAGTTGGGGTACCATATAAGATATCAGAGAATTCGGTACCGATCATTGATCCGCCCCAACCATCTGACATGCTCGTTCTCATCCCACGTCGGAAAAGACTTTCGTAATCAGCTGCACAACCCATATGTGTTGAATGCATTAAAGTAGTTACTTCCATATCGATCGCACGTGGTGCAATGTTTTCTCTTGCCCAGACTTCCTGACGGGCTTTTGGAGCTCTTTTTAAGAAACGTTGGGTACCAAAAGGTTTTCCAAATTCTTCTAATGCCATTAATGCTAATTCGTGAGCCAGTGCATAGGTTTCTTTGGTGTCAGCATCAGCAATTTCCCATTCTGCTGCGATTCGTCGCAATTTAGCTTCGTCACGAACTTTGTAAGGACCTTCGGCTTTTGAATGATGTAATGCATGAACGATATCACGGGCATGATCTGAATGGGCAGAAGTTCCGGCGGCACACATTCTAGCGAAGTTTCTGGCTACAATTGTGTCAGCATTCGCTCCACAAATACCTCTTTCAGCACCTTTTCCAGGAACTGGACTAACTCGACATGGACCCATTGTACAAATTCTACAACATACCCCTGCTTCTCCAAAACCACATTGGGTTTTTTGGGCTGCACGACGATCCCACATTGTTTCTGCGCCATCTCTTTGAGCTTTCGCTAGAGATGCTTCAGCAATCTTATCATAATTCAAAACTTCATTGCTCATATTTTTTCTACCTCTCTAAATTTTATAATTTATATCAACGCACCCGTTTCGTATAAAAGTTATTTTTTACGTATTTGTAAAAAGTTTCGTCATATTGAAAAAAATAGTCAGAATTCCCTTTACAAACATTGTTAAATGTTATACAATGTAGGTGAGTGATACATTATACATAGTTGTTTGCTCCTGACCTTCATCTTATCTTGTGCGGCAAGTGATGAAGTGTGGTCGGGGGCTTTTTTTATTGAGTATTTTCAAATACCTGTTTTATTGATTTAAAAAGGTATTCTAATTAAAACTCGAAAACTGAATCTGCATAAAGGATATTATTTTTGATAATATCGCAAGCTACGATAGTTTCCATTAATCGTCGGTCACATGGATTAACGATTGCAGAACTGAATCCACATTTCATTGCCATAGCCACAGTTGCTGAGTCTAATAATGGACGAATATGTTTTGGCGCACCGTTAGATACGTTACTTAATCCGCCAGTTGTTAACAAGCCCATGTCAGTAATCATTTGGATTGCTTCTAAAATATCAACTAATTGATCTTGCATTCCTTTGATAACGATGAATAATGGGTCAAACCATAAATCAGTTGGCTCCATGCCACGTTCCATACCACGTTCTAATAATTGTGAACAGTACATAATACGTTCGTCATTATTAGCTGGTACGCCATCTCCTGAGCAAAGAGCGATTACCATGGCGTCATTAGCTGCTGCTAAATCCACATATTCAATACGGTCGCCGGCATCAGCAGAGTTTACGATTGGTTTTCCTTTTGATCGGTTATAAACCTGAATACCAGCTTCAATTGCTTTCATGTTCGCTGTATCCAATGCGATTGGCACATTATCAAAGTTTTCCTGGAGTAATTTAACACCCCATTGCATTAATTCTTCGCCGCCTCTTTCAGCAGGTCCGATGTTTAAATCTAAGTAGTCTGCACCAGCATCTAATTGTTCTTTTGCTCTTAAAAGAATTGGTTCTGGATTTCTATCTGCAAATGCCTGACGAATTGCTGGAGAAATACAGTGAATTCTTTCACCAATAACCATGAATTTTGACATATTGTTCCCCTTTCAAATTGAAAAAATGTTTAGGTGTGTCCGGGAATAACCCCGGACACAGATTGATATTATGCTTGCATATCTCTTAAGAACTTAGGTAATTGCATTGCTTCGTTTGGTCCAACGATTACTTCCCATTCAGGCAGTAATTCAGCTAAATCGCCTTGAAGTACAGCAACTTTACCTGGTAAGATTAACTTACGAGAGGTAGTAATGCTGGCAACATCAGCTTCTTTAATGAAGTTAGCAATAACTGAAGAACCAAATTTACCAGCAGCCCAGGCAGTAAGAACTGAGTAACCACCAGCATCTGGAATTGCCAGGTAAGCAGGAACTTTAGATCGTTCAATTTCACCAGCAACAACAAAGTAAGATAATGCGAAGTCAACTGTTACAAGAACTGGATCTTTACCGGTTGGTTTGTTGAATTCATAAACCTTAGGTTCAACACGCATTGGTTTTTGAGGATCTGTAAAGATATTTTGTCTTAAACCAAACAGTGGTAATGCTGCATTGAAATCTACTTCATCCATTACGATGATTGAACCGTAACGAAGAACGAAAGCAGAAGCCAAAGCAATTTGCAGGTTAATGTTGCCTGGTGCTAATTTGTTTGTAAATACTACTGAAGGATATCCGAAAGTACGGTCATTTCCTTTAATAGCTGCAGTACGAATATCAACTGCGTTAGCATAAGCTTCTTTGATGGAAGCTTCGCCGACATTTAATACAAGGTTTTTGTATCCTAATTTTTCGATTTCTTCAACTAAATCGTGTAGTGCTTCAATACTATCTGCAGAAACACCAAGAACAGCATCTGCAGCTTTAGCTACTTCTACCATTGCTGCCGCGTTATCTTTGGTTGCACCCATGATAATCGCTTTTGCGCCTGCAACTGCAACCGCTGCTTTTGCTACTTCAGCATCAACTGTAACGATCATTGGAATTTTGCCACAATCAGCTACTTTTTTAACAAGAGCAACAAATTTGTCTTTGTCAGCTGCAAAACGAACTGCAACAACTTCAACAAACATTGGTTCACTAATTCGTTCATATTTAACTTTTTCAAGTTTAGCACATGCAGCATCAACATCAGCATCACTCATTGCATCTGATAATTCAACTGCAAATAAGTTTTTGTTAACTAATGTTTTTTCATGTCTGAATAAAACAGTTTCGCCACCAAGAGCTTTTTCAGTTTCGCCAGAACCAACTTTGATTGTTTTCATTGGTGGAGCTGTTGCTTCTGATAATAATTCTTTGGATTCTTCTGAAATATAAGGACATTTTTCGATGGGAACTCCACCGGTAGCTGCTTTCATTGAGAAAGCCATACATGTTGGGAAACCACACTCTTTACAGTTTGACTTAGGAGTGAGTTTGAAAATATCTAAACCTTTTACTGCCATTTGTATTCGCCTTCCTTTCCTAACCTACTAATCCAGCAACTAAAGCTTTAATAGTTTTAGCTGATTCTGGATGTCTTACAACGATTGCGTTTGATCCGCCAACAACACAAGCTGCTGCTGTCGATACTTCCATACCAATCCCACGCGCTTCTTGATCGCCCCATTCTGGTGCATCTTCAATTGTGGAAACGGCTTCTTTAACGCCCCATGCTTCGCCAGAAATGTTTGTCATAATTGGCATTTGTAAGGATTCATCGTTTTGACCCAGGCCGGCCAGTCGAATACGATCCATGGTTGAAGCAACATACTCAAAGCCGTAGCCTACAGCTGCTGATCCAACATCCATGATAATGTCTTTGCTCTTAACACCCAATTGTGTTAATAAGATATTTAATTGTTTTGCCAGGTTGATATCTACTGAAGATTCAGCGGCTACTTTTTGACCGTAAGCCATTCCACCAGCAGCACCAATTGTTTTGTAATTATCTTCTACTGCAGAGAATAAAACAACATTTTTTCCTTCAAGCGCTTTAGCTACTTCTTCTAATAACTTCGCATCTTTTTCGGCGTTTTTACATCCTTCTACAACTAAAGGTACGTTGATTGCAGCTTCTACTGCTACAGCTGTTGCAACACAGTTTGCAACTGATGCATCAGCGCCGTTTGGATCTGCACTTTCAAGTTTAATTAACAAGAAATCAGCACCTGATTTTTCTACTGCTGCTTTTGCTAAAGCTGCTGGATTTTTAAGATCATCACCGTAAATTGTTCCAAAGCAATCTGCCCACTCATCGGTGGTGTCTGAGATTGCGATTCCAACTGCGGTCTTGAATCCTTCAGTACCTAAAAATGGTAATGAGTTTTCTCCACCTATGCTGATAGCTGCATCTCCTACACCTAACTCGCATACGTTGATCTTGCCACTAAATTTTTGTTCCACTTTTTTGTATGGCATTTTTTTGTTTCCTCCTAACCTGTTACCTTTTTTCAAAATATTTATTTCAAAGCTTCACACTTTAAAACCAAATTAAAACCATTACATATTCTACAGCTTTTTACCTGTATATATAAGTATACACAGATTGTACTATATTAGTTAAAAGTTTGTCAATTAATTTTCGGCATTTTTCTAAAATTTATCCTAATTTTTTTTAGAGTCTAAAGAGAAAGTAAAGGTTTTCAACGAAATCATTAAAACATCTCCTAAAATTGCTAAATCTTTAATGTTGAAGATGTCTGTTAATTTTTTATCAAATAGTATCTGGGCCTCTGCTTCAAACTCATCATCCCCAAACCATAAAATCCAGACGATATCAACTCCGGGTGTCACCGTGAACTGCCAGGAAAGATCTCCTTTGCCATAGGTTACGGCTTTTTGAAAACTCATATAATTTTTAAGATGTTCCGGCATTTCATTACCGATTTGTGCGAAAACCTGGATGCAGCGTTTATGAAAATTGGAATAATATAAGGGACCATCCGGGAATTCTTTGAAGCTGATCCATTGACCCGTAGTGTCTTTCCCGTTGGCATTCATTAAGTATCTTAGTATAAAAATTTTGACAGAATAATTATCAAATTCCTGTCCCTGGGCATTGAGAACAACGCCGCTGGGATATTCAACAAAATAAGTTTCTTCCAGGACGGTTATTTCAAACCGCCCATTTTTCGGATCGTAGGGGCAAAAAGATTTTTGGCTCATCTCAAAAGGATCATAATTTTTAAATAAATCACGATTGATGATATAACTGCTTTCCGAAAAATGGGGATCAATATCAAGTATTTTCGATTGTTTCATTATTTCTTGCTGAGTTCTTTGAGTGCTGGAATGAAAATATCACCCATCACCGCCATATCCTCGGCACTGAAGGCACTGGGGAAATTGGCGTCAAACAATATTTGTGCTTCCGGCGGGAATTCATCGTCACCAATCCATAGAATAACCGTCATAAACATATTATTAATGACTTCAAAACGCCACGACAGATCCCCGATTTTTTGGGGTTCAGCATCCAGAACGGCCATGGCTTTTTTCAAACCGTCAAGATTATAGTTAAAGGTAAAGGCAAAACGTTTTAGACAGCGTCCCTCAAAACAGGGATAATAAATATTTCCACCTGAAACATCGCGATAGGCAATATTTTCACCGGTGGCCTTAACCCCTTTGGCATTAATCAGATAACGTAAAATCATGGTTTTCAGTTTATAGTTATCAAAATCCTGTCCAGCCATATCCGTTACATCACCTTGAGGATAAGCAACCTTGTAAGGGGTACCCATCAGGGTAGCGGTAAAATAACTGCCTGCTTCGTTGTAGGGACAGGTGCTGTTTTCGGCGATCATATGGGGATCGTGGTCTTTTAATAAACCCTTATAGTGTTCATAGGGTATTTTATCTTTTCTTTTCTCTTCAATTGCGGTTTCATCCCGTAACGTATTTTCCATTCAAAATCTCCTATTTTAGTTTTCCATGTTAGCTTTCTAACGAGGGAAATAAATTCATATTGGTATGAGGAATAAAGCATGCCGAGATGAATTCATCCATATAGGTCGGGTGAACGCTTAATTCCATGTATGTCATATTTTGTGATATTTCCCGAATCTTGTCTTTTCCCTCACTGAGGGTCAAGGCCAGATAGCATCCCTGCATCGAGCTATTGCCAATATAATAATATTTTTCCACTGGGATATCTGGCAGCATTCCCAGGGCTATGGCGTTGGTGATATCCAGATTGGTCCCGATGCCCCCGGCAACATAAATGTTTTCCAGGACGTCGATGGGCATATCCAGGCTTTCCATCAAAATATAAATGGCCGAGAAAACAGCTCCTTTGGCTTTGATAAAGCTGTCGATATCAATTTCAGTAATATAGATATCTTTTGAGCCATTATCCAATTCTTTGGAATAGAGATAGTATTGGCCAATTCCGTATTCATCAAATTTGATCCGGGGATGATCAAGATCCCGTTCCATTCGACCCTTGCCATTAATAATACCGGTTCGCTTCATTTCACAAATTAAGTCGATAATCCCCGATCCACAGATTCCCACTGGGCTGACATGACCAATGGTATTATAAAAAGGTCTTAAATCTTCTTCATTGATGGTGACTTGTTCAATGGCGCCCGGCACGGCCCTTGTACCACAGCTGATTTCTCCGCCTTCAAAAGCCGGTCCGGCCGAACAGGCACAGGTCATCAGAAAATCTTTGTTGCCAAAGACAATTTCGCCGTTTGTTCCCAGATCTACCAGCATCGTAAAGTCTTCCCGCATCCATACCGGTACGGCAAAGACGCCGGCAGTAATATCGCCGCCAACGTAGCTGGCGACCGATGGGGCCAGATATATTTTTCCTTCCGGATTAACATTGATCCCCAACTCGGCACATTTCATTTCGGGAATGTCATTGATGGCCGGGATAAATGGCTCACGTCTTAAATAATCGGGATTTAATCCCAATAACAGGTGATTCATGGTGGTATTTCCCGCGGCACAAACTTCATAAATATCTTCTTTGTTGATACCGACAGTCTTGACCATCTTCTCGATCAGATTATTAATACTCTCATCAACGATGGCATGGCGAAGGTTTTCTAATCCGCCAGGCTTTTCAGAATAGACAATGCGGTTGATAACATCAGCCCCGTATTTAACCTGGGCATTACCCATGGAAGCTTTTGTTAAAATCTCATTGGTATTCATATCCACCAGACAGGCTGATACAGAAGTTGTTCCGATGTCCAGCGCGATGCCATAAAGCACCGACTTTTCGCCGATAGCTGGTTTGACATCGAGAATTTCGGCCACTTCCCGTCGTTTCAAATAGACAACTTCAATTAAAAAATCATTTTTTCTAAAAGCATCCGGCAATTTTTTGATCACATTCAAACTGATGGCGATATCTTCATAACCTAAATTCTGTTTAAAATAAAGTTTTAGCCGATCTTCATCGGCACTATTATCCTCAATGCTCGGGCATGGCAATTGAATGATCTCTGACCAGAGCCGACTGGCATTGGTCATGCCTTCCTTAATCATTTTCTTGCGAACGTATTTGATGTTCTTATTTTCGTTATTTGACAGGTCGGTGATCTGCATTTCGTTTACAAAAGAAGATGCTAAATCTGGTACTTCCACCTCGATATCTTCAATGATGGTTGCATTACAGGAAAGAACGATCCCGTTGGCCATTTCTTCCTCAGAAATATGTCTGGTTTTTTCAGTTTTAACCTGACCCGATCCAATTTTCACCTTACATTTACCGCAGGTCGCATTCCCGCTGCATGGTGAGTCAATCATGACACCGGCTCTTCTGGCTGCTTCCAGTAAGTTCTCTCCATCGCTTGCAATTAAATCAACCGTTCTTTTTCCTTTGATATTAAATCGTACCTTTTTCATATAACAATCTCCCCTTTTCCGCAGTTTCCGTCTAAAAGGGCTGGATACCAGCCCCGTTTGTTATTTAAAATCTATTTTATCTATTTTTTGCCGTTTTTGATAATTTCCAATTTATTGACAATATCTCTTAAGGCAACCTTGGCTGGTGAATCAGCGGGTAGCTGAACCAGTGGTTTACCATAAGCGTCATATTCAAAAACATTTTGATCCAATGGCACGACACCAATCAGGTCAAGACCCTGATTTTTGATTTCTTCGGCGGTTCCTTCGTTTAAAACACCATCAGGTGCCCGGTTGACGATCAGTTTGATCACCGGTACTTTTAGTTTAAGTTCGCTAACCAGCTCTTTAATTCGGCCAACCGCCTGAATTCCACGACGGGAACAGTCACTGACAAGAATCAGCATATCAATTTTACCAAGGGTACCCCGGCTTAGATGTTCCATCCCAGCTTCGTTATCGACGATGATGTATTGATAATTTGTTGCCAGCATATCAATTTGGGTTTTCAAAATTCCGTTAACGTAACAGTAACAACCGGCTCCCTGGCTGCGACCCATAACCAGCAGATCATAACCATTTCCTTCAGCAACCGCCTGATTTAAACGGAGTCTTAAGAAGTCTGTTTTGGTCACACCAGGAGGCAGTGGAACACCTTCCATTTCAGCCCGATTTACTTCTTCTTTGATCTCCCCGATGGAAAGATCCACCTCTTCCCCCAGCACTTCGTTGAGGTTTGCATTGGCGTCCGCATCTACTGCTAAAATAGGACCCAGACCTTCTGCAACTAAATATTCAATAAGCATACCGGTAAGACTTGTTTTACCAACGCCACCTTTACCTGCAACTGCAATATTAAAAGCCATAATGTTTTCCTCCATTATCGTTTCCCCGGTCAATTTTCTTTAACCAGTGTATGTTATTATCACTGATTTTTCAACAGGAAAAATTCGTATTTTGTCAACTTGTATATATATGTATCGACAGGGCTATCATATCATAATCATTCTGATTTTACAACAGAACTTTATCATCTAAAGCTCAAATTAAGGTCTTTGTAAAATATTTTTTGCCAACTTCTGCAAAGGTTTACGAAACCTTGATAATTCCTGTGATTTTTTTACGATTTGTCTTTGTTTACACATTTAAAATGCGTTTCATTTTCGATCTTTAACCGACCATATTCTTCCATTTTCAAATTAAAAAAGCCACATCCCCGGAGATTTGGGATATGGCCGTATTTTTTAGGCAACAAATTTTAGAACAAAATTTTATCGGTAGGACGATTAGTTGGAGTTAATCGCTGTTCACCTATCGTTATTTATTCCCTCAGTTGAGGAAAAATATCAATTCAAAACAGCATGAATTATTCTTTTACCGAAACAGCAGGGATAATATTTCTACTCATTCCTGTAATATATCATAATTTACGATGCTTTTTAGACATTTTCCAGAACGTTTCCATCTGTAGTGACCGTTAATACCTGCCAGGGAATCATTTTTCCAGAATTCTGGAGCGCCGTGGTAACCGCTGCTGTGATCCCGCCGCAACAGGGAACTTCCATTCGTACAACAGTGACGCTTTTGATATCATTAAGCTTTAATATTTCGGTCAACTTTTCTGCATAGTCAACAGCATCCAACTTCGGACAGCCAATTAAGGTAATCTTATTTTTGATAAAGCGATTATGAAAATCGGCATAAGCATAGGCGGTACAATCTGCGGCAATCAACAGGTGGGCACCATTGAAATAGGGTGCATTAACCGGGGCCAGCTTAATTTGAACTGGCCATTGTCGCAATTGAGATTCAGGTGCTGCTGTTGCCGCCGGTTTCTCCACAGCCGCAGTTTCCCGAACAATTGCCTTCGAGGAGGAGCCGGGGCATCCACATGCCAGTGGTTCCAAACCATCGTCTGCAGCTCCACTCTCACGGACAATGGTTTTTGCCTGAGTTCCCGGACATCCAGCTGCTTTTTGGGCGCCATTGTTTTGCGTTGCTTCTTTCTTTTTCATATTTTCCAAAACGGCGGCCTCGTCATAAGCTGCCGCTTCCCGTTCCACAAAGGTGATTGCCCCGGTGGGACAGCTTGGTAAACAATCTCCCAATCCGTCACAGTAATCATCTCTTAATAATTTTGCTACCCCATCAACCATTCCAATGGCACCTTCATGACAGGCTTCGGCGCATAATCCGCAACCATTGCACTTTTCTTCATCTATTGTAATTATTTTTCGTATCATCTTTTTTTCCTCCCTGGAATATCGTGTATTGATTTCTTGAACCAATCATAATATAATCTACCCAAAACCACTGTTGCATATGCAACGCAAAGGGATATTATGAATAAAAATTTAGATGTTTTAAGAAAAGTTAAATTATTTGATGGGATTGATGAAAACCTCGAAGCCATGCTTCAATGTCTGGGCGGTGAGGAAAAAACCTATGACCGGGGGGAAATCATCCTGCTGACTGGTCAGCCGGTGCCCGCTGTTGGTGTCGTTCTATCCGGAGAAGTCCAGGTCATTCAAGAGGATTATTATGGTAATCGTTCCATTCTCACCGAACTAAGTCCCAGTCATATTTTCGGGGAAGCATTTGCCAGTGCCGGCATTAAAGAAAGCCCGGTAACTGTGCTGGCTAAAACCAATACGACAGTGATGTTTCTGGGGATCGAACGGATTATTAACACCTGTCCCAATTCCTGCATTTTCCACAATCACCTGATTGAAAATCTGTTAAAGATTTTAGCCCGGAAGAATATTCTACTCAGCAATAAAAACCAGTTATTATCACGTCGGACTATTCAGGATAAGGTTCTTTCTTATCTATCGCTGCAGGCCGAAAAAAAAGGAAACCTCGCCTTTGAGATCCCCTTTACCCGCAATGAGTTGGCTGATTTTTTATGTGTGGACCGCAGTGCCCTGTCCCGGGTTCTTTCCAAACTTCAAAAAGAAGGAACCATTGAATACACCAATAATCATTTTAAGCTGCTTTAAAATTCAGCTGCACAGCTACACCGGGTTGATTTCTGCGTTCTTTTCCATGTTGTTTTCAATATCCTGATACAAGGTCCGGGATACCACAATGGAATCCCCCCGGTCGTAGAGACGATCCAGATAATCCAGATAGGCCCCGGGAGTAATAATACCATTAACCTTGATCAGATCGATCCCCGTTTTACCGACAATGGTATCCACCAGCTTGACACAATTGGTGCCCAGGGCATAATAGGTTTTGAATTCATTGCCCTGCTGAAATTTATAAAAACTGGCTTTAGCGTCATTATAAAGCTGACTGGAAACATCCTCAAAGTCCTTTGGACTTCCTTCAATTTCGCCCTTTTCCGCCTGTTCCGCCTTTGGTTCCCAGGGAAGCACCTGAGAAAGAAGGTTATCCAATTGATCCTGGACACCCTTTTTTTGTTCCGGGGTCAACGAAAGACCATAACCCATCAAGATTTTCTTTTCGACTTTCAAGGCCTGTTTAACATGTTCGGCTTTAGGCATTTCAACCAGAACGCCATCGGCTAAAAATCCGCCCAGTTTCCAGGTGGAGTCATCATAATTACCATAACTGTAAACATTCGCGCCGATGGATGCATCCACATGTCCCATTCCCGGAATCAACCCTTCTTTGGTATGGATAAAAATCTCCATGTCAGTGGTTCGTTCAATCGTGTGGTCTTCCAATAGCAATAAAGCATCCGGTTCTTCTTCCACCAGTTCATTGACTTTTTTCAACATCCGCATTGGTAAAAAGGCTGCAAAAACCAATGGCAGGGTTACCCGCATGTGTTTCTTGGCTTTTTGCGCCCCGTCATTGTGTCTCATTAAGCTGACCAGGGCATCACCAAAAATATTAAAGGCAAAAAAGATCAGATAGATTCCAAAAATGATTCCAAACAACCGTCCGGTGGTAGCAAAAAAAGCCATATCAATGCCCAGTCCGATATAGACCAGGGCCACCAGTAGGGTCCAGACCCAGGGCGCTCCGTCATTTTTTAGTTTCAAACTGCTGATCAAGACAAAACAGCCGATGATGATCCCCAACATCCCCACTGCAAAACTGAAGGGTCCTTTGAGAAACTGAGGATAGGAATAGACAAAAATCCCGCCAAGGATACAAAGCAATCCGATGCCAAGCTCTTTAAATTTACTTTCATCCTTTTTTAGAAGAATCGCTGACAGATACATAATTCCCACGACGATCAGCATAATCGACATGCTCATCATCATAATATCCCAGGCAAGGTTAACATTCAGTAGCATAATCATACCGCCAATAAAAACTGCGATGGATATTAACAACCAAACAACCGGTGCTGTATTTTTGAACGCTGACATAAGAACAGACCTCCTTGGTTTTTCTTTTATTTTATCAGAATTCACCACTATCGACAATCGTATTATTTAGATCAACGACAATAAAAAAACCCTGGTTCAACAAATTATGCTAAAGTCAGGTCAACGGCAAGCCCCGTACCGACCAATTGTTAATCTGTTGTTCGCCACACCATGCGAAATCCGCTACGCTCCTTTCGCATTGGTCGAGGGCAGTCGCCAACTACAAGCAAGCTTGTGATTGGCTCGTTGCCTTCGCGCAAGATCGGACAGGCTATCGCCGTGTCCGCCTTGATGCGTACAACATGATGTAACAATTGTCGGTACTAGCTCTTTACTATTCCCTATAATATTCGTGATGTCAGCTAGATTTTTTTCTATTCAGGTTAAGGGAATCACGACTTTCTGATTTTGATAAGATTCGACGGTGACAGGAACCTGATAGACGGCACCGATATTTTCGGATGTCATCACATCCATTCCGCCATAACAAAAAATCTCATTATCTTTGAGAAAGAGGAACCGATCACAATACCGCAATGCCAGGTTCAGATCGTGGATCACAATGACCACGGCAATGTCTTTTTCTTTGGTAATGTTCTGGATCAGTTTTAGTACCTCCAACTGGTTCTTGAGATCAAGACAGCTGGTGGGCTCATCTAGTAGCAGCACCTTTGGCTCCTGAGCCAAGGCCCGGGCGATCATCACCTTTTGCAGTTCCCCGCCGCTTAACTCATCGATATAACGCAGTGAGAATTTTTCCAGCGACATGCTGGCAATAATCTTTTCAACAATCTCGTAGTCTTCTTTTTTAGGTGCCAATTTAATATAGGGTTTTCGGCCTAGTAAAATGGCATCATAGGCGGTAATGCGGCTGCCTTCGCTTTTCTGGGCGACATAGGCCGTATTTTTGGCGATATCGAGTCGTGTCATCTTGAGAATATCAGCCTCATTTACAACTACCCGGCCTTTTTGGGGTGAGATAATCTTATTCAGACACTTTAGCATGGTGCTTTTGCCGGCACCATTATTACCTAATATCGCTACACATTCGCCATTGGCAACATCAAATTCAATGTGATCCAGAATTTTTCGGTTGGATCGATATCCAAATTCCAACGCATCAATTTTCAGCATGATGACCAACTCCTTTAAATATCAGATATAAGAATAGCGGAGCCCCCAGAAATGAGGTAATGGCTCCGATGGGCAGAATAACCGGTGAAATGATCAGTCGGGCAAAGGTATCGCTGATCAGCAGCATCAGCGCCCCCATTAAGGCTGATGCTGGTAATAAATAACGGTAATCATTACCAACGAAACGACGCATGATATGGGGGGCAATCAAACCAATAAAGCTAATGATTCCGACAAACGATACAATCGTCGCTGCTGTCAGGGAGGCCACCGTCATCCCGATCAGCCGCACCCGGGAGACATTGACCCCCAAACCGGTGGCTGTATGTTCGCCGCATTCCAGGGCATTGTAGTTCCAGCGGTTAAACATAAAATAAATCAATGCGCTAAAAGTCACTACAGCCGCCACCTGAATATTTTGCATACTGGCCCGGCCCAGATCCCCAAAGGTCCAGAACACAATAGCGGCCATCTGAACATCCGAGGAAAAGTATTGAAGCAACGCCGTTGCTCCAGCAAATAACGAACTGAGGGCTACCCCGGCCAGAATCATGGTTTCCGGAGAGGCCTTCCGGGCTTTGGATAAACCTAAAATCACAAAGGTTACAAACATCGAAGCTAGAAAGGCACAGGTACTGGTTAAGTACGGGTTATTGACTGTCACCGCATCAGCAGTATTTCCCATCACTGTTCCACCACCCAAGAAAGTGATGGCAATGGCAGCTCCGAAAGAAGCCCCCTGGGAGATCCCCAGGGTCGATGCCGATGCCAGAGGATTTCTTAAAATACTCTGCATGACACAGCCAGCGGCGGCCAGACCGATGCCCGATATAATGGCCATCAGAATCCGCGGTAACCGGATATTAACGGTTACCAACACATTTTTTGCCGCCCCAAATCCAAATAATGCCTTGAGTACTTCCGTGACCGGAATATCTGCGGAACCGGCAGATATGGCAAAAAGAGCGGTCAGAAATGTCAGTATCAGCAGCGTTACAAGGGTCAAAACCTTGCGGTGAACGTATTGATCATAATTAACGCCGCAAGCTGTCTTTTTTTTGTTGTCCATTTTTTTACTTGCCAATTGTCAGCGGACCAAAGCCCTGACCGGCTGCTACGTATTTTGAATACAGTTTTTCTCCCAACAGAAATTCAAAAATTTCGTCAGTTTTCTTTTCAATATTGATATCCTTGAACTTATCCGGATAAATAACGGCACCAGCATAATAGGCATCAGCCAAGGCAATTTCGACATTGGTATAATTATTGTTGTAAGCCAACTGGGTATAAACCTTGTTGTTCTGCACTGCTTTTAGTGAGCTGAAAAAGTCTGGATTCTGAGCATATTGTTCGTTAACCAGATCCATGTTTTCTGGATTCAGGAAAATAATTTCCGGATTCCAGGCTAATACCTGTTCCAGATCCACGGTAAAAGCGGTCTTTTGACCCGTTTGATCAACCACGTTATTGGCATTGATTGCCACGAAGGGACCGTAATTCCCGCTGGTTCCATCAAAGCCATGTTTGCCTTTGAAATTCAGGGCACCATTATATACCGAGATACGGCTAGCTTCCGGAATGTCTTTGGTTCGATCATTGAGATCTTTTTGCGCGGCATCCATAAATTCATTGACTTCTTTGGCCCGGTCTTCTTTGCCCAGTACCTGACCAATAATATCTATCGAAGCGCTCATTTTTCCATCAAATAATCCGGGACTGGCTACTGCCACCACCGGGATGCCCGTTTTGGCCTGTAATTCATCGGCCTGAGTGTAGTCTGACACGACAAAAATTACATCGGGGGCCAATTTGATGATTTCTTCATCAAAGGGAACAATTCCACCAGAGCCGCCTTGACCAATTTGAGCTATCGATGCAAAATTGGGATTAACTAGGGTGTATGGACGAGTTAATTGCTGAACATTGTCCATATCGGTCCCGCCTTTTACCAGATCAACCGCGTCCATATAGGTTAGCAGCCGCATCACCCCAAGCGACCCGACACTGTCGATTTCTGCCGGCACTTCCACTTGTCGGCCCAAGCTATCGATTACAACCTTCCCGGTCGCTTCACTCTTAGTGGTCTCTGCTTTTGTATTGGTGCAACCCGCAAAGGTTACAATCATCATAAAACTCAATAAAACCGCTACTATTCTTTTCATTTCATTCTCCTGATTTTTTTAATTCTTACTTTATACTTTCCAACAGATTGTCACAATCGTTGTTTCCACATTTTCTTCGACGTAACCATCTGTTGAAATGGATACTAAATAGTCCCTAATTTTCATTTCTTCTTCCTGAGTCAATGCCCGGTAGGACTTCATCCGATTGGCATACAGCTTATAAGCCGCATCGATGGGTTTTTTCATATCCCAGAGTTGCTCTTCATAATGCATTTCCGGTAGCATCCCCTGAAGCCAAAGTAGTTCCAGTGCATATAACACCTCGATATCCGCCGATTCTTTCTTTTCTTCAATACCTAACATTTTTCGGATGGCATCAGAGACAGGATCTTTTCGTTTAATCGGCTTTGTCAAAACACAATGTCCCTTGCTTGCTTCGTTAAGTTTCAAAAAGGTATGAGCATTTCGTACTGCTGGCGTCATATTGGCAATAACCAGATCAAACTTCCCTTTGTAACCCATACTTTCAAGATCTGAGGCATGCCAGTCGTTGACAAAGAATTCGACATTTTCTTTACTTAATTCGCTTTTCTTTTCCGTTGCTTTTTCGATCATTTTAGGGGACAAATCCAGTCCAGTTACCCTATGACAGGCATCAGCAAGCGCAAATGAATATTTCCCGGCACCGCATCCCACATCAAGGATGCTTCCGTCTTTGTTAATCAACTTTTTTTCTGCGATCATTTTCATTAAGAAACTATTCTCTTTTGTTGGCATTTCAAACTCAGCAAATTGCTGAGCCATGGAATCCCACATTTCGACGCTCGCCGCAACATCTCTTTCATGATAATCCCACTTCTGTTTTACATCTTCTATATTCAAATTTTTCCTCATTTATTCTTGAATGAATTCTGTATTGGAAGTCTACTGCTAGATACCTCGGGTATAAGGATTAGAACAATCCACACAGAGTTTTTTGCCATTTTCCAGACGAATCATGTGCTCGGCGGTCTTTTCGCCGCATTCTTCGCAAATCACACTCTGAAAAATCCGAGCTCGTTCCGGCAATTCATAATCTGGAGTTTTAAAGTCAAATATTTTACTGGCATCCGGCTCATTTAAAATATAAGCTTCCATTTCATCTCGTTCCATTTCCGGCAGGGCTTTTAATACCAGTCTGATCTTTTCTCCGGTATTCCGATTAAAAAAAGTAAAGGCCTGTTTCCCACGATTTCTAAAAATCAAATTTCCTTTACCCGCACTACATCCAAGAATGACTTGTACTCCATCAACGCCGCAGGCATCATTTTCAGTGATACAAACAACATCTTCATCTTCTGAAAATGAAATACTAAGTGCCTTAATGGCTTCCTGTGATGCTCTCACCCCAATGGCCAATCCGGGACAATGATGTCCGTGAAACGCTACTGATTTTTCCCATAATTTCTGATTCATTTTGTTTTTCTCCTTTAATTTCCAACAAAAAAAGCCAACAAAACACAACTCCTTTCAAGGAGTAAATGCCTTATTGGCTTATTTTTTATTCGATATGATTAAACTATCGTTAGTTTACCCTAATTATAAACATTTGTCAATAACTTATTCAACTACCTGAAGCAACTATGATAAGAACTATCTGCACAAAAATTCATGCAACCTATTAACCTTGCCATAAAGATGAATTTTATCTATCACACACCTATATAAAGCTACCCCTGTCCTAAACAGCTAGGCACCCGCAGTACAGATATTACGATTAAGCTGGTCTGAGTAAAACAGATGCACCGGTTCATTGTAGAGATTGCTTAACAATTCTTCCGATAAATATTGATCCACCACTCCGATTTCAAAGGCTCCTGAGCGATTGAGCACTCCGACTCGTCCACCAATAAAAAACACCTGATCCGGATTGTGGGTTGTCATAATAACACCATAACCCTGATCCGACAATTTTTTAACCAGTTTCATGGTTTTGATCTGATTCCCAAAATCCAGATGGGCGGTCGGTTCATCCAGTAAAATAAAGTCCGGCTCCTGGGCAATGGCTCTGGCAATGGTAACCAGTTGTCGTTCCCCACCGCTTAACTGAGTATAGGCTTTGTTCCTAAGATGGGTAATTCTGACCAGTTCCATCGCTTCTTCAATTACCCACTGATCCTGCTGATTCAGTTTTTTAAAGGCGCTTAAATAGGGAGTTCTGCCCATGGCAACAAATTCTTCAACGGTAAAGGCATAGGTCGGCTGATGAATCTGGGGCACATAGCCAATCTGCTTAGCAAACTGTCGCAGTGACAAATCTTTAATATTATCCTTTTCTAAGAAGATTCCCCCTTGTGTCGGCTCACTCAGATTGCCAATGCAATTCAGCAAGGTCGATTTTCCAGCACCGTTGGGTCCCAATATAGTAAATATTTCACCCTTTTTTAGACTGAAATTGACCTCTGTAAAAATCTGTTTGCCGTTGGGATAGGCAAACCCCAGTTCAGCGATCCTTAAATTCATGACAGATTCATCCTCTCTTTTTTTAACAGATAAAAATAGAACGGTGCGCCAATCAAACCGGTTAAGATACTCAGCGGTAATTCTGCGCTGGTGATGGTTCTGGCAATGGTGTCAATAATCAGTAAAAAGATTCCTCCCAGGACAAAAGAAACTGGTAATAATTTCATATTATTGGGGCCGACAATCAATCGCCCCAGATGTGGCACTACCAGACCAACCCAGCCGATTGTTCCACTAATACAAACAGAACTGGCTGTCAATAAGGTGGCGCAGATAATGACAATCCGCCGGGTGGTTTTCACATTAATTCCCAGGCTTCGGGCTTCCGTCTCACCTAATGACAGCACATTGATTTTCCAACGCAGTACCATGATAATGATAATTGCAAGGATCATCGCCGGTGCCACCATCAGGATACTCTTAGGCAACACCTTGGCGATACTGCCCATCTGCCAGTAAGTTATTTCAGCCAATTCCGTTTCCGGATCGGCAATATACTTAATGATCCCCATAATTGAACTCATCAGTCCGCCGACAATAATCCCTGACATAACCAACATCATATTGGAGCTGTTTTTAATCAGCTTCGGAGCCGTTGTTGTTAACGCCACTGCCAGAATACCGCCGGCAAAGGCACCAATCTGAATACCAAAGGTTCCGATGCCAATTAAAATTGCAATGGCGGCTCCAACGCAGGCGCCAGAAGATACCCCCAGCAAATCCGGCGATACCAGAGGGTTTTGAAAAACCCCCTGATACACGGCTCCCGATAAAGCCAATGAACCACCCACCAGAATCGCTGCTACAACCCGGGGAAAACGGAGCGTCATTACGACGCTTTCCACATTCACATCCCCGACTTGGGGAATTGGAAAAATATTGGCCGCCAGCACATGGATCACTTCTGGTATTGAAATAGGAAAACGTCCCATACATAATGAAACAATCACCAGGGCTCCCAAAATTACGATTAACAGCACCAGCAAAGCTGAAAAATTCAAGCGATTTTCTTTAAAACTTATATTTTTTAACATTTAATACAACTTTCTGATTTTGCTGTCACCGTCGACTTAATTATTTACATCGACTTTCAAAATCGTATCAATATTTTCATCAGTCAGATCACGAGAAAAGAACTCTTTATAAAAGGCCTTCAGATCTTTACGGATATCGTAATCTTTAAATAGTTCCGGTTGTTGGATACTACCCATCCACTTAAGCATCAGTGGTGTTTCCACGCAGGGGGCATCATAACGCAATATTCCCACTGGTGTTTTATAAACCCGATGGTTTTTAACCGCATCGATATTGCTCCAATCCTGACCTTCAATTTTATTCCGATACAGGTCTTCAGGCATTGTTTCATCAAAATTTGAGAGATAGATAATCTCCGGATTCCACTCTAGGATTTGCTCCATATTCACTTCTGACCATTTTTTATCGAGTCCGGATGCAACATTAGTTCCACCGGTTAATTGAAGTAAATAATTATTGATGTTTTTCGCACCAGCCACGCTTAGTTTACTGTTCTGTAAATACAACACTTTCTTTTTCGTCACGGTGTCAAGTTTAGCTTTCTTGTCGATAAAATAATTTTCTACCTCAGTGTGATAATCTGTCAGTTTTTCAGCTTCATCCTCTTTTCCTAACACCTGACCAACAAGCAGCAGATCCTTTTTTAAGTCATCCAGGTTTTCAGCATAATTCAGCATTACTGGGGTAATCCCGACCGCTTTTAATTGTTCAGCTTCAGCCGTCTGATCATTCCAGATAAAGGCGATTTCTGGTTTTAAATTCATTAACGCTTCCACATTGATGGCAAAGTCTTTGGTGATTTCTGCCGTTGAAATAGTGGCAAAAGCCGGATCAAGGTTGGGCATAAAGCTGCCCTTATATTGAGCCATTGCGCTGGGATTAATCGATACGATCCGCTCGCTACCGCCGTCAATGGTCCACATCGCCGATGCCCAGGGAATCGGGGTAATGGCAACCTTAGTGATGGTTTCCGGTAATTGAACCTCATTCCCACCCTGATCCACCACGGAAGTCAGTTTTTCCGGTGTTTTACTTTCCGACTCCTTCGCCTGACCGCTGCAGCCAGCAATGGCGATACACATAATCAAACAGATACACATAACCAGTAACAATCTTTTTTTCATCTCTTCTACTCCTTAGTATTTCTATTTTTTCTTAATTTAAGCAGTCACTTTATTTGAAAAGAAACTTTTTAAATAAGCATAGCCTGTTTGTCCCATGTATTGATAATCCAGCTCCATAAACGCATTGCCGCTGAGGCTGGGATACGGCATGGGAATAAATTTAAAATTTTGTGTTATACCGTTAAAACTATTTTGATAAAGCGGATCACCAATGACGTGGGTAACAGTCATCTGCTGCAAATCCAGATCAGTGATTTTCATTCCCCGGATGGTTGTTATTCCAAAATCATTCGGGATCGCTGTCTCAAGCTGATCCAGGATTTCATTTCTTCCCAGAAGCAGCACCTGGAAAGTTGGGAATTGCTGCGGCTCTTTATTCAAGTAATACGATTCTGGAATCGCTGTTTTTAACAACTCACCAACGTCTCTCAGCCACCGATTAAAGCTATCAATACCGATCGGAATCTCAAAAAGATAGGGTATTTGAAACATCTCCTCCATCCATTTTGCCATACTCAGACCTTGTCTGGAAAAAACAAGATTGAGCTCAGCTTCCGAAGCCGTTTTAAAAGAATCCAGACTCTCGTAACCGAGAACGTTCACCGTATAACCCAGCGACGTCAGGCAGGTTTCAATTTCATGAAAGTGTTGCCTTTTTCCAAACAAAAACGGATTATAACCAATAATATTGATCCGCTTTTTCTTTATTCCAACTTTTTTTAAAGTCTCTCTGGCGATTTTTAATAGCGCTTTTGCAGCGCCTTCTTCGGCCGTTTGAAAACCGTTGGTATCAATTGTAGCGGTTATTGCAAACAGATCACTCGCCTGTAAATAATGATCATTCATCCCGGTCATAAAGGTAACGGGTGTGCCAATGGATAGAAATAATTCAATTTCTTTGGTTTGATGATTCATTTGAAATCGCTTCTTAATGGCTTCACCGATCTCATTTGTGCAGCCATTAACCGCCTGCAAGTCATCAAATCGGGAAAAAATAAACTGATTGTAATTAAGCCGATCAACGGAACTGGGACAGTTAGCACAACCAGAGCCGGTCAATAAAAATTGACACACAGCTGGATCATCAGGGAATAAGGATAGCACCCCGCTATAATCTGCGGCCAGCGGTGGCAATTCACAGACATCTGCATTTTTTGATAAAACCAACTGCCTAGTTTTAACAAAATCCTCAATCTTTGCTGCAATCTTATCTAATCGTTGAGACGGACTGGTTTTTCGTTTCTCCATGGGACCACGTTTGAAAATCTCAACGGGAATTTTCCGGGGATTATCAAGCCCCTGGATCATCGTGTCAAAATCGGTCTGACTGAGTAGATCCGGACATGAAACATAAAGAATAATACCTAGATGGCAGGCTTTTCGTAACGCCGTTTCAATAAGTCCTTTGATTTTATCCAGATAATCTCCAAAGGTGTAATCTAATGCGCTAATGGGAATGAGCTTGAGTTTGGACAACTGCCCACATTCCAAGGCTCTGAAATATAAAATGCGAATACAGGTTGGCGGGCCGATAGCCACCACTAAGGTATCCGGTATCGCAAAAATCCGTTTAGCCATTGCCATATCGCCTAGATTATCGACTGACGCTTCAATGGCGATGCTGCTCATCTGCTGATTTCCTGGTTCTTTACTGAAACAAAATCAAAGAGGGCTTCCATTGCTTCATCATCAAGAGGATGGGAGTCACAAGCAGTGACCTCGCAAAACAGATCCTTTCCTAAGTTCTCAATAACCTCTGAAATAGGAGCCTGAGGATCGGCCTCAATCATAGTATTTCTTTGATACTCGGCCATCTTTATCGCCTGGTTTTGTTCAATAGAGGCAATCAGATGACTTTCGGTCATTTGAATAAAATGATCAACCACATCTTTATCGGTTTTGGAGGTCCAGCGATTATGGATAAAACCGCCGAATAGTTTTTGCGCCGGGGTTTCGTAGTGTGCAATTCCCTTTAAGATATTATTGGCTGCGTACAAAGACATAAATTCTGATGAAGTAACAATATATACCGTATCAACACACTGCTTGCGCATCGGAATGGAAAAACCACCACAGACCACATCACCCAGCACATCATAGACAATGAGATCCCAGTCCATCGCAAATACTTCCAGCTTTTCCAAGGTCTCGATCACCGCCGAAATACCCATCCCGGCACAACCGATCCCCGGTTCTGGGCCGCCAGCTTCAACGCACGTGACACCGTAGGCTCCCGCAAACAAAATATCCTCTTTATTCAGCTGCTCCCCTTTTTCCTTAAGTGTTTTCAAAACGGTGGGAATCCGTCGCTTCACTAGAATCCGGGTCGAATCCGATTTAGGGTCACAGCCGATATGAAGCACCTTTTTCCCAGCTTTTGACAACGCTGCCGATACATTGGCGGCAATCGTCGATTTACCAATCCCTCCCTTGCCATAAAATGCGATCCGTTTGTTGTCTAGATTCATTTTCCCTCCAATAAAAAAAACTCTTCTGAATTATTAGACAGAAGAGTTTTATTATAAAAATAAATCCCTCGCCCAATAATCCGTTAGGCTTGGTTATGACAAAATATAGAAGCATCCTGGCTTAAGATCATCGCCTGCTGTAACAACTTCCCAGAAATTTCTTTCCAGTGTTGATCAATTTACAGCGGCTCACTTTTACAGTGGCGGTACCGCATCGGATTTTAACCGATTTTCATACTATACTTTGTTATTCAATTGTGACGTATTATATCACAAGTAAGGGGGACAAACAATTGAGCGGTTCTAGTAATTTCCAATTGCCAGCTATCAATATTTTTGATAGTATAGGGATAAATAAACAGGAGGAAACCAATGATTTCACTACAGAATATGAAATACATGATCGAAATTTCGAGGCATCAGTCGATTTCGGCGGCAGCCAAAGCGCTCTATATTTCCCAATCCACCTTATCCACAGCGATCAAAGAAGTCGAGCTTAGCCTGGGGATTCTGTTATTCAAGCGAAACAGTCGTGGCGTTGAATTAACCTATGAAGGTCAGGATTATCTAAACCATGCCAGGGATATCGTCGAGCAGGCCGAATATCTGGAGCGACGTTATCAGCATCAGAAATCAATCCCGATGCGCTTTTCCGTCTCCACCCAGCGGCTGCCTTTTTCGACCATGTCTTTCATCAAAATTATCGATGAAATCGGCTTGAACCGCTATGATATTGCCATTCGAGAATGTCCAACCCACGAGGTCATCCATGATGTGGCCACCCGCCGCAGCGAAATCGGTGTCATGTGCATTAACGATCATTACCTGAATACCATGCAGAAACTTTTAGATACCAGCAATCTTTCATTTCATATTCTGGGGAAAATAAAATCCTATGTTTTTTTAAGAAAACTGCATCCCCTCGCTAAAAAAGAATCGCTAACTCTTGATGACCTGAAGCCCTACCCCTTTGTCACCTATGATCAGGGCGATGACAATCTTCTTCATTTTTCGGAAGAAATAGTCTTTAATGAAATCCTGGATAAAAACATTCACGTTATTGACCGTTGCACCAAGATTGCCCTAGTTCGCGGTACCGATTGTTTCAGCATCGGTCCTGATCTGACCAACAGTGATGGTGACAAGATGCATTCAAAATCAAACGAGATTCAGACGATCGAATTTTCCGAGCACAATCAGATTTTACACGCTGGTTATATCATGCGCCGTGAACATACCTTAAGTGGTATCGGGCTGCGCTATATAGCTACTTTAGAAAATAAAATTAATTGTTTAACAATCTAAATAACCTGAATACAAACCGCATCACAGATATAGTTTGTATTCAGGTTATTTTTACAAAAGCAGCCTCTAATTCAGTCAAAGCAATATACTTCTTGCTGATTACTTTGGTTTATCTCTTTTTCCCGGAAATGATATAGATTTCATCCGTATCAACGAGAATATCAATCTCAAATACTGATTTAAAGTAATTGGACTCGCTTGGCGCATCTTTTAGTGAAGCTGAGACTTTTCGGACTTTATCTCCAGAATGCCTACTATTAATTGTTTCCTTACTTTCACTATGTGCAATCATAAAACGACCCTGGGGATTCAGACTCTCGACAAGACGCCGGACGAACGCTTCCTTATCCAAAAAGTGTGGATACGCACTATATGCGATTGCAAAATCAAATCCAGTTTGATCAAACTCGTAAAAATTAGCCGCTTCAAATCGAACCTGATCATCAGTATGATTTTTTTGCGCCTGGGCGATCATCAATTCTGAAAGGTCGATGGCAATGACTTCAGCGGGCTCAGTCTTTAGTAAATACGGTATCAGTACCCCAGTTCCGGTCGCAATATCCAGAATGCGACTATTTTTTTTAATATTCGCCAGAGTCAGAATTGCTGATATTTTTTGGGAATTATGATGACACATGGTGTCCCACTTATTTGCAACGCTATCAAAATATTCTTTAGTTGATTGACAATGATTCATTTGAGCACTCCTATGCATTTAATTTTATTGGTTGTAAAACAACACGGCTTTTTTCAAGCGCAATGACCAATAATGGAACGATGACAATTTGCAGGATAATTCCGGGTATCGATGTTACAAAAGCCCCGGTTAAAAAGAGTTGTACTCCATATTCTTTTCCCGCCATGCCATAAAAAAGGGTCGATGCAAGACCAGATACGATGCGTCCTGCCAGCATGGAACCAATTAATGCAACATAGATATTTAAATTAAATTTCCGATACAGGAGACCTGACAAGGCTCCATAAGTGCCAAGTTCGAACATCATGGATAAACCCACCGGGAAAATGGGCGGCATCCCTGTTAAAATGGAGGATAGCAGAGGGGTAATGACACCACAGACTAAGCCATACTGCCAGCCAAAGCAAAGGCCACATAGTAAAACGGGAATATGCATGGGTAAAAAAACCGATCCTGCACCGATAGCGTGAAACAACTGCGGAAGTAATAGCCCAAGGGCCATACAAAGGCCTGTACCAAGGGAGCGTTTCAAGTTTTGTGTATTTGCGAAAATTGATATAGAATAGAGTATTTAATTAAGGGGCAAGGGCATTGAAATGACGCTTGCCCCTTAC
>NZ_AXAC01000018.1 GCF_000472665.1 Acetobacterium malicum subsp. dehalogenans DSM 11527
CTGCATCATTCCACAACGATCAATATCAAAGGCGACAGCTATCGGATCAGGGAAAAGAAAAAGGCTGGCTTCTATGATGTCAGCCTATATGAAAACGAATCGAACGATACTAATGGGTAATTATTACCGTTTATTTTGGGAAGTTTTAAAACGGTATTGACAATATAAAGGCTTCGTTAAGATTCCTGGCTGGGTAATCGTATCATAGGTGCAAAAATACTGGCAACACTAAATTCCGGATAAATAAAAAAGCTCTGAACACCGTTTAACAGGGTGTTTCAGAGCTTTATATTCTTATTTGTCTAAGAACGCAAAAAATAATACAATTTAGCGTTTATTGAATTACGCTAAATTGTATTATTACGCTAATTTGTATAGGTTATCCCATATGAGAATTCCTTAAAAAGTTATCATAACTTATATTAATAGTAGGATTAATTTTTTGGACACATTTAATTAATAATTTGAAGTCTTCTAAAAGAGTATGTGACAAAAACATATATTCCTCACATGTGGTTAGACAGAATTCTGATGCCTCTTTTAAATGATTAAAATAGGAAGACACGAATGCTAAATAATTTTCTTCTTTTATGGTTGGGAAATCATTATTTACATATTTATGTGCAATAAAAGCTGTTCCTAAATCATAATAACTATCTGCATATTCATAGTATTTTTCTAGGGGAGCATTTGATATGTTATGTCTTTGTCCATACCAAGTAATTGTTTCCAATATGTTCTCTTCTGTTCCGCGTAAAAATCCTTTATCTTGTTTATAATTTTTATTTGAAATAGAATATGCATTATACTCATCAAGGAGCTTAAATGCCCATAATCCATAAGATAATTTGTTTTCATTAAACCATTCTTTTAATGTGTTCGGTAAGAGCAGTTGCGTTTTAGCGTGTTCACATTCGTGCAGTACTGAGTTTTGAAAATATATCTTTTGAGCTTCGTCAATTGTATTTGCATTTAAATAATCAGCAATTCCAACGACAATTGTTATAGGTTTCATATTAATATTACAATAGGCAGTTCTTATATTTGCTTCAGGATCGAGTTGAAATATCACCTGCTTTGGAGAAAAACTATACGTATTAAAAATATTTTCAGCTAGACTTTCTAACTGCTCACGAACCGAAAAACAAACAGACTTTTTCTTTTTGTGTTTTGAAAATAATGAAATAATAATATACCTCCAGATTTTAGATATTCTATTGAGAATTAAATTTTTGCATTTATTCATGTATAAAAGAATAGTATCAATAACAAAGCATCTGTAGAGCAGCAGTAACTACTTTAAATTCACCATTTTTGTTATCTAAAGACTAATTAAATGTGTTGCATTAAAATTGTTTTGATTGACACCTTATAGGTACTATATTTATGAATGCTAGAGCTTTATCTACCTCATAATCTTCTTTTGCTGCAAAAATTTCAAATAAAAAGAATTGTTCCTCGTCTGATCATAATATCAAATCGTCGAAATAATAAGCTCTTTAACAGCATCAATGTATATCTCTTTATTCTTTCTTTTGTATATACTTATATAAGATGGATGATGAATTGGTAAAAAGCTGTAATCGCCGTGCTTATAAAGCTTATATTCATAGTCATTGAATTTATCAAATGTTACTTTTAAACTTTTTTCAACTGATTGGATTACATTATTGCCTAATAAAATAATAATTTTGGGATTCAGGAGCTCGATTTCTCTCTTAAGGTTTACAATGCAAAGATCCATTTCTTTTTTAGTCGGGTATCTTAGTTTGCCATTATTGCTTAATGGTAGACACTTAACTACATTAGTTTTGTAGAACTTACACCCACATACCTCTGCTTCCATTTCACTAATAAGTTTTCCAGATCTAGTAGATGTTGATAAAGGGATTTCATCCATGATGTTATCAACTTTTTTAGCAGAAAGGCCGACCCACATAACATCGCACTCCTCAACTTTATCTAATAACGGTCTTTGATTATTACACATGTTACACTTTTGGCAATTCATTATTTCCTTAATCATATTGTCCTCCTAGCTTACTAGTTTTATAAATAAATTCATATAATACATTATCATCACATTCACTATAGTTTTTAGTTTGGATATTAAAATTGCCTCTATCAAGCAACGTAGAAAGCCTCTGGTTTTCTTGATATTTCAATTCAAATTGAGGTTCAACAAATTTATTAAATAATGCTGTTCCGTGATAGGGTCTAAACTGAAAAACACTTGTCCTAAAATTTCCATCCAAATTTAATGAATTTCTGTATATAGAAGTAGCAACTTCAAGGCTCATTTCCATATCACACTGAGACTCTAATGGAAAGCCAAAGATAAAATATCCTTTGATATCAATTCCACATTTTAAAATTTTCTCTGAAGTATACTTTATCTCATCTATAGTTCCTAATTTATTAATCATTTTCCTGATTTTATCAGAGCCTGATTCAATTCCTATAAATAATTCAATGCAGCCACTCTTTTTCATTTGAATGAGTAACTCTTCTGAGGCATTCTCAAATGTCTTTATATGTGCCATAGCTCTCCAGGATAAATTAAACATGCTGAATATTTCCGTAGCATCTCGTATCGAATTGGGACTTCTTAAAAACAAGTCATCTAATACTCTTATACATTGAACTGTTGGGTCTTCTGTAATTAGATCGCTGATTTCATTAGCTATTACGGCCTTTTCTTTTAATCTGATTTTGCTTTTTTCATTCAGACTTTTTGCCGCTCCACAAAAAGCACAATTATAAATGCAACCTCGTGATGTTATTATTGATTTTTCTTTCAAACCATAATAGTTTACCACAAAATATTCGTTAAGTAATTCTCTATTTAAAGGTAAAATATTAATATTTGATGGGAAATATTTTGATGCATTATCTACCTGGTATACTATACGAGTCTCACTTTGAAACAAAGGATCCTCAGAAACCATATCTTCAATGACATCACAAATGATCAAATCACCTTCCCCAATTATCACAATTAAATCATTATCAGTATGCCATTTAATTATATCTTTATAAATAAATTTCGAACACTGTCCACCAACAATTAATTTTGCATTTAATTTATATGATTCCAAAATATTTTTAACAACTGGAATATTAACTGAGAAAATGTTAATACAAATGATATCAGGCTTAATATTATAAAGCTCTTGAATCACTTGAGAAACATTAAGACCTAATTGTATTGAATCAAGAATTATTACATCCCAATTTTTTTGTTGAATTTTTGTCGCCAAATAACCGAGTCCAAACGGTGGTAAATACTCATTACCCGCTACCTCTGGCTCTAAACGGTTATAAATTGGCGAATTAATCAATACTACTTTCATTTTGTACTCTCCCAATCATTCAACGAATACGTCTTTAAGATGATATCCCCTAGCTTTTCTATAATCTTTGCTATGGGCTCTTCTGTATTTATATATTCTATTTTGTAACCGAGTTCCTCTAAATGATTACCCGCTTTAAATGATAATTCGATTTCCCTTTTACTACTAAAATCTCTTTCGAATCTAGTCAAAGTTGATCTATCAGATAGCCTTTCATTGATTGTTTTTTCGTCCGCATAGACAATTACTGATAAATCTGGCTTTAAAATCCCAGTATTTATCTTCATGACTTCATTCATACTCAAACCATCTAAAACCTGTAATATTAAAGAAGAAGCGATATATCTGTCACATAAAATAATGCCTCCCTTTTTAATGTATGGTAAAATCTCTGTTTTTATATGATTATGCCTATCTGCAGCAACCAAATTAGCTAGTATATATGATGAATGATTTTCTTCAGACTCTCGTATGAACTTTCCAATTTCAGTCTCTGATGGCTCTTTTGTGATATAGATCTCCTTTTTTTTAGAGACCAAATATTTGGCAAGTTCATTAATGATTGTTGATTTACCAGATCCATTTGGTCCGTCAAAAGTGACAAACATACTATTCCCCCCTTCAATAAAACCTCTTCGACATTGTTTTATACTCATTCTAGTTAAACAAAATTGTTATACCTATAAATTCTTTGATTTTCTATTTGAAGTTTTTCCTTTTTAATATCCCATATCTTGATTAAAAAATCGGTATTCTATTCACATCTATACCTTACATTAAAACTTGAACAAAATTTACTGCTTGGCTAAACTAATTAATCTGCTGACCTTCTGAATTCCAGTTGCCATCCTTATTTTTTTCATATAATCTATAAGTTGTTCCTTGGATTTGAAAATAGTAATCCATTTGCCCACTCTTATAGTATTTCCTCGAATTATGGTTAACACAATCTGAATACAATTGACATCTAATTGAACTTTTATTAAAGTCCGGATACTTTATAATTATTGAGTCAATAACTTCTTTCATAGTGAATTGACCATCACTACTTTTTGAAAGAATTGTATCAACTGCATTCTTAACTACGGTCTTAATAGGTTCGTCACCATTCCAACGTACGCTGTTGCTTGAGCTATTTTTTTTTGATTTTACCATTGAAGTTTTAGCTTCTTCTATTTCAGTACTGATATAATACTCGCCTGATTCATTGCTAAATACATCATATTTTAAGAAAGTGATATCTATACCAAATTTGTTTAGGTAATAAATAATATCTTTTATTGTATTTGATATTTCTTCAGCAACAATAAATAATCGCAGCCGATTATTGAACGTAATTGAAATGCTTTCATCGACATCAGGATAAAATATTTTCTGGTGAATCTCTGATAATTCCATTCCTAAATATTCATTCTTTCTCTCGAAGTATTTCATTGTTATAATGTTTAATTGTTCATACGTCAGTTGCTCTGCCCACGCTGCATACTCCAAAATCTGTGCAATTACTTCTCTTGGCGCTTTTCCTTTCTTCAGTTCTACAATTACCACATTTCCTTCAGCATCAATACCTATTAAATCCGGATACTTATATCGATCTTCATACACAGCAGTTACTTGTCTGCCAATCCAAATTATATTTAGATCCTCTTCATTATCTAAAAGGATATGCGGACTATTTTCTAACCAATTTTCAAAATCTCTCTCATAATCAACATCTTGTCGATCTGCCTTTTCTAATACGCCATCAGACAAATCATCTTTTTCATAGTTAAGCCTGTAAAGTGCCATGTTTACTCCTTTTTACTCTAATTGAAGTGGTCAAGTAGTTTTCTGATATTCTATTTTTTAATTGCTTTCATTTCGTGAATGATATGACTCAATGGATTTAATTTATCAGCAGTCAATCTTACTAACTGAATATATTCTTCTATTAATTGAACAGTCTCACTATCTTCAATCATTTCCAACTGAATTTCAAGATCATCAGCATATTTAAGCAGCTTCTCATGTTTGGACCAATTATCTGAATGTTCTTCAACGCTCTTAACTAAAGCTTCTTTTCTCGCCTGTCTTATTTTTTCTTGCTTGACAAGGTTTTTTTCATATTCTTCATCTTGTAGTTCTTTTTGTAGCTGCGCATACTTTACTGATTCTTTCTTACGATCTAGTTGGTAAAGAATTTCATTGTTGCAGCATTCTTCATAAACCTCAAGAATGATAGTCGAAATCTGTTTTTCTAAAGGATTTTCTTCAGAATCCACATATGAAAAAAAACGCTCCTGATTTTTTTGTGTATTATATCCGTATTGTGCGCCGAATAATTTCAAATCGAATGTAAGATTGCCATCGAATACCGCTTCATATGATGGCCTTAAATCATGAATTTCTGTTTGGTCGGTCAAGCGTCGGCGCTTTATTTTACCCTCGTGCATTTCAAAAGTAACTTTAGTTTTTAATAGAGTTATGCTAATGTTGTCTTCTCTATCAGATTGATCTACTGTGAAATTTGCTTTTAGAATTCGGAATGATTTTATTATCGTGTCAATGATTCTATACGAACGGCTTTGCAGCTTGTTGGAAACTTCAATCGGCAGTACCGGTTCATTGTTTCGATTTTTTATTTTTACATTTGATTTCTGGATCATAGTATAATCATCTCGAAAAGGATATTCTTTATCCCGCATATCACGGTATTCGAGTTCTAATTTGTGTTTAGAGATCAGATCATCATAGGTATTGATCCTGCCTGGAACAACTAACTTTTTACACCACTCAGAAAAAGTTTCGAGTGAGCCCGGGGTAAATAAATCAAATCCATGCATCGTTTCTAACTCTTCAATTGACAAACCCTCTAGATCTAAAAGTTCAATCGATATTTTTTTGTCCTTTAAGGGAATTTCACCTGCATCATCAGTATTATCCTGACCATTTCTCAAAATTATTTCAACATAAGGTGGAAGTGGAGGTCTTTCAGAAACAGGTTTTCCCGCTTTAACCTTTGCCCAGTAACCACTTGGTGGCAATGGAACGTTTAATGTCTTGCATCTTTTTCTTAAACCACTATCGGACATATCATATTTCTTTGCAACGGCTGTCATTGGCTCAGCCCAAACCTCCTCATACAGCGTTTTTCGCAGCTTCTTTATTTCCAGAGTTTCATTCATTACTATTTCCTCCAGAACAAAACCCAAAACCACTACGTAGGAGATTGTCTACCAGTACTTCCAGTTCATCATCGTTAGCTATATTCTTAGGTATCAAGTATCGTCGTTGATTATCATTAAACGTTACGCTGAGCATTGAGTAAAAGTCATCATATATTGGATATCTATACTTATTTAAATAAAACACATCAGTCCCATCACTCATCGTTTTAGATTTTGGCCAATTACGGGTTTTTGGTGTAACATTTGTAATATTCAGACACACAATGGAGTTCTTGTACTCTATCAATGCCCCGAATATCTCACTTTGATTATAGTTAGTATCCCTTTTGCTTGCAAATAAAAGTGGAAAATCAATTGAAAACTGCAACCGAATTTTCCTTTGACGCAATTGGTCTTTTAATTTTATGATATCCTCTATTGTGCTGATATAACTTACTGGCTTTGTTCTCTGGTTTCCTGAGCCGTTTACAATTGCAATTTTCATATGTGAATACTTCTTCATTTTCTTTTCAAGTAACGAGCAACATGAAAAGAAAATTTCTTCATCAAATGATGCTGTTTTTAATGGTGACGTAAACTCGAGAATTTTTGGCGGTCCATGGTTTATAATTGAAGTATCAATTTTTTCAATAAGCGTAGTCATTTCCTTGATGTTTTGCCACACAGTGGAATTTTCCTGCGTAGAATTTACTCTCAAAATGTATTCTTCTTTTGGGGGATTTTTCAAAACGCCGTCTGTTGTTATAATGTGTTCGGTTGAACATACGATATCCTCTGGATAATTTAGATTATTACTCGACACAGGCAGGAGGGCATTTACATTTTTTACAATACTCACTCTGCCTCGAGCGACACAAAGATTTACGTATTCAGGCCAGTAATCATCATCATATACTTCGTTAAATAGCCACTCATGCATAACCAACATTTCAAGCTCACCACGTTTATTTTCCAGAAAAGGTCTAAATTTATTTTCATCATAGATTCGTTCAATATCAAATGGGTTGTCATTATATCTATGATTATAATTATTAATTCGATATAACCTTCCCCTAAAATCGTCGCATTCAAGCTTTACATAGTTTTCATAATATTCAAAAGCTTGATTAGAAGCAAATCTATACAAATTCACACCATATTTTTGATATGTTTCCCTAATCCAGGAAACAAGGTTGTTATCGAGATGCACTAATTCAGAAATACACGGCGGCTCTGAAGAATACTTTTTTATCTCTCTCATTAATATTGAAATTTCATTGACATACTCATTCAAATTAACATTTTTTAATTTATATTTTTCACAAAATGATTCTGATAAAATATTAAAATCTTGCTCTGAATAATAAAAATTGAAATAAGGATCATTACATAACCAATTATCAACTGCCCTATTTATTCTGAATTTATGCTTTAAATAAAAATCTACGATAAATTCTACACTCTTTGGGTATTTATCTTCTGTTTCTTTTACTATTTTATCTACGATCTGTTTTTGCTTTATCTCCTGGGCGTCACATGTCTCAAGTGTCAAATATTCATTAAAATAAGACATTACGTATTTCATAATCGCTGACATGTTTTCGGATTGTTTTGTATAATCAAATTCATTAATTTTGTTGGTCCTTTTTAATTTACCAATGTATTCCTCGATAGTTAACATTACAGACACCTCCTGAAAAATAAATCCTACAAATCAATTAGTCATTAGCCTAAATAAATTCAGTTAAATTTCAATTATTTCTTTGATCTTCTCTGGGCAAATTGATGTAGATGATTCAATATATGCAATTACATCACTTGAATTATAAGATGAAAATTCAGGGATTCTACTGATTGCATTTTCTATCATCCATTTTTTTATAATCATTGCTTTATCTTCTTGGCTATAAAAATCACAATTATTAATTTCAAACGATATGAGCTGAATTTGCTCTAAATCGGCTATAAAGTTAACAATATAGCGTTTACTTTCCTCGATCCATTTATGCTCAATATCCCAAAGGACGGTATTTAATTTAGAAATATTCATCAAAAATTCGGGTCTTTGATAGTCATTTCTTGATTGCTTATCTTTGCAAAAGTATCCGTTAATTGAATAGTCTGAATAGATTTTACGCGATATTTTTAGTAATACTTCTTCTGATTCATTTAAATCATGTCTACCCTGATACTTATGATAATCAATATCATATTATTCTTTATTAAAATAGAGTTCCTTATTTTTTAAATCAAAACGAACATCAATGCTCGCTAAAAACATTTTTAATTCTGTTTCTTTTGTTAATGCCCATTGCAAACTATTTATGCCATTTTGTTTTATGCAATCACATTTATTTAAACTCGAAGTATAATGCATAACAACAAATTTTTGACAAAAAATATTTTTCGATTTAATTAAATCATCATTTAAACTCCAAAAATATTCGGAATCTTTATTATACATTTCAATAAGCGTTCTTATTGTCGTATTGAAGAAATTCTCTAAAAATATTTTAGCTGAATCTTCGGTTCTAATATCAAAAACCAATAGAATCATCACCTTTCAAATCAAAATTTAGGTCTAATTAGTCAAATATGCCATAATTGTGCGATTATCGACATTTAATGTCAGTTCACAATATATTGCTCCATTTAAGCATGACGGATTAATAAAAATATCTATTCAAAGTGTTACAAAATTACTGACCTTTGCATATCTAATATCAAAGTATTTATTTAGTTAATCTTTTAAGCTTGCGGATTGCATCAGATCTAAACTGATTATTTCCTGTTCAAGTTTGACGTTTTGATGCAGCATATACTGGATTGTATCTGCATATAGGATCATATTCTTTAATTCTTGTAATCTCACAACATCGGTTTTTGTTAATTTCTGAAGACAACTGCTGTATTGAGGCTGAGACAATTCAAATTGAGACATACAAAATATTTTGAAATCAACGCCGGTGACGCCACACAGGTTATGATGTATCCAGAAGCCACCCGCATCAATATCCCCAAAATGCAAAAATTGCAAGTCTGGATTATCAGCATCAACCTTCTTTATAAAATCTCGTTGATGACGATTTGCATAGCCGCCTAGAAAAAAAATAACGGTATCATCAGCGGAATATCGCAAATAAGAAGTTCTATTTTCAATCGTCATAAATTTGGGGGCATCAATACAGATTTTTTCTATGCGATTAAAGCTGTCTGTATTGAGTTCAATCCCTTCAGGCAAAAGACTTAAATCCAATTCTTTTCCATTAATAATCAGTCGGCAATTTCCTTTAATGCTGAATTTAAGTGGTTCTTTAATTATAGCGTAATTAACCAAGATTTCATCAATCTGTTGATCAGATTCACATGGCATATTTTTATATTTTCGAATCATCAGGCAGGCAGGCTTAAGCGTGTTTTCTTCAAAATATTTAGAATCACCATATACCTTCATAGAGACTTCGCGTACATAAAGGTCGGTCTGATTATTCTCGATAAAAGCGACAGCATCCAATATTTTAGGAATCAGCTCATAGTTGGCTGGTATTTTATTTGTTTCAGTTAATTGCTTCTGTAATCTATCACACTCCTGTCTGCAAATATCTGATGCATTCCGGTACTGCTCAATAGTAGCAAGTAGTACGTCTTTCTTTACTCGTTTTGGTATAAAAGAAAACTCTTTATGCAAATAATCTTCAACCGGGTCGATTTGATCATCAACCAGATAAATGGATATTATGGATGTGCCGAATTTCTCACGCTCATAAGTCAAAAATCCCAGTTGAGCGAGGTTTTCAACTTCATCATTAATCGCTGAGATGATATCGTAGTCACCGTCGTTTGCGTAATACTTTTTGTAGAGCATTTCAGGTTTAACCTGAGTTCTCTTAGTGACCTTATTGGTGTTACTATCTTTTTTACTATGCCGATATTTATCCACCAATATCGTCAGTATTTTTTCATCCCACTTGTTCATAAGCCACATCCTTGAATTTAATAATACCAATTTCAATTGAATCAGCACTTGTTTTTAATACCGGTAGAATGACATTACATTCGTTCCCGATGAGTTCCGTTTTATCCGGAGCACAAAATACCATCTGGAGCTTTTGTGATTTCATAAAATCAAGCATGATCTTGACATTTAAAGCGTCCATCTTCGCAAATGGCTCGTCGATAAACACCAGTCTCGTTGAATTGAGCTTATTATTATAAACCATGAGAATTGCCGATAATAAAATCAGCAAATACGGAATTTGTACTTCAGCACCGGAGTTATAGCCAGACTGTCTTGACAATTTTGCTTTGGTTAAAACATCATTGGTAATCAGAATCTCATAAGTCATGTAATTGCGATAATCTGCGTATTTTTCTATTTTTTCCTTATCATTGCTAGCAATTATCTGGTTAATAATGCTATGGATATCCTTTTCCAGCTCAGCACCCATTTCGTCTGTATAGGTTGCAGATTCGGGCAGGTATAATGTAGTTTGATTACTGGTAAGTCCTAGAGCTTCACGCTCTTTTAGAAACCTGGCGTATTCAAGAATTTTTTCATATGATGATCCATCTTTGACAAACTTTACTTCAAACTCATATTTCGAAGTAAATCTTAGTCTTGAAAGTTCGGCATTGATGAGTTTCAAATCATCTTGTGCGCTATCGCAGGACTTTAAGACAGTCAGAACAAATTCGTTTTTAAAGATTTCTTCATAGCGTTTCGTCTGCACCGCCAGCTTTGATTTGATCTCCTGGAAGTCATCGATCCAAATCTGATTCTTTCTTTCCTCATAAGCAGCATACTGATCCGCACCCGTTTCTAGTCGGTTATCTTCCGGTCTTTTTAGATTGTAGGTACATTGGGCATTATATAGCCTTTTGTCTACTTCTATTAGTTCTCGTTCTCGACGACTTCGGTCTATATAGGGACCACTATCACCGGTTTTCCCATTAAGAATCCATTTATCACAACTATTTACAGCAGCTTCATATAATTCATAATTCTGTTGCTGATAGATTGCCATCTGTCTCTCACATTCTTCAAAATCAGTCATCCCATTACTCTTTTTCTTAGCATTTACCTCAATTTGAGTTTTCATTGCTGCTTGTGACTGGTAAATATCGTGACGTGAATTTTCATTGGACTCACGTTTTTCTTCATACTGATTTCGAAGTTGTATTAACGCCATATATTCCTGATTGTGCTGCTGAGCGTTTTCTAATTGTTTAAGTTCCTCATAAGCTTCATTATATCGCTTGAAAATATCATTGTATTTTTGGTTTGCATCGTAATTATATTTATCAAAAAACTTCAATGCGGTTTCCAAATAACTTTTAGCACTTTCGTATTGGCGTTTTCTTCCAAACAATTCATTAATTTCCTGGCTGATCAATTGCAACTTTTTTTCTGCTCGCACCCGGTTTAAGTCGATGGTTTCCTGGCCTAAGCTGTAAGACCGTATTCGGTTGAAGTCAAGAAAGTAACTGCTCATTGAAGCAGATACTCGGCCTTCCTTCGAAAGAGCGTCTTCGTAATTTCGAACTTCGTTAATATCTACTGCATGAATACGTCCCAGCTGGTAGTCAAAGTACCGTTTGGCCACTGGATTAATGATCTCCAGATAATGAACGACTGAGTTTTCCTCAGGTATTCGCACGTGCTTATTCATCAGCAACTTTGTATTAAATAAACGCGCGTACTTGTTTCTGGTCCGGTTTAATACATCATCGGCTATATTGTAATATTCCGGTTCAACAAGGATGGTATATCGTCTCTGTCCGAGAAAGGATTCAATAGCATCGCGCCAGTCTTCATCAATAAGTGTTTTTACATACTCACAGGCAAATTTCGCTTCAGATTGAATGCCATTATTTTTAAAGACTTTGTTTATTTCCGATTTTAAAGTAACAAAGTCAGGAATGTCTGAAAAAACAGTCTTTTTGGCTTTATAATCGTCTATTAACCGCTGTTGCCTGTTTTGTTCCTGATTATTTTTTTCAATCTGAACTTCAAATTTATTAATATTTATCATTAATGTATCTCGTTCGGCGCTGATCACATTAAAAAAAGAATCAACGGCAACCTGCTTCTGAGCGGCAGTATGCTGATCAGATGTTAGTGACGATAAAACACCATGTTTAGAGATATCAATATTGCGATTTTTAAGCCACTCAATCAATTCAATCAACTTTTGCTGGAAAGTCGCTAACCGATCTTTTTCATACAATAAACTGTCTTTCTGGGTGGCCAGCTGACTGATATAGTCCTGCGCTGCGTCAATTGCTTTAGTACAATCCATTTCCTTTAAACTATCCTTGACCTTCTCAAGCTTGTTTCTGAGATCGTTGTCTTCAGCGTCAATTAGCTTCATGCGGTCTTCATCTACCACCAACTGCTGGCTGGCTACTTTAATTAAATGTTTCGCCTCATCTATGACTGCTTGGGTTTCAAGCATTTTGATATGCGCCAGTTTAACATCATCAGAAAAGATTCGGTCTTTGATATTCTGCAGACTTTCATATAAGGCACTAATATTTTCGAGTTCCTTAATTTCATCATCGATTTTTTCAAAGGTCATCTTCAATGAATCGATGTTGTTATTGGCTTCGATTAATTTAGAGAAATCCACAATTTTGGGTTCAAGTACACTTTCTCTAATAAACTGATCAATTTTGGAATTCGGATCATAGGACATAATACTGCGCAGTTTCCGGCGAAATGGTTTAAGTTGTGATTCACTGAGTCTCAAACCGGTTCGCTGCATAAACTTGACGGTTCCCTCGGTGGCATCCAGTAACTTGAGACTATATTTTTTCTGAAGTTCCTTACCGTTATAGGACATAAGGTCGTCATCTTCGACATAGGTGTGTTCTAAATCACAGAGATTAACTTCTTCAATAATATACCGGTTTGTTTTAGTATTGTTGGTAAGGTTAGTTTCAATAACGGTACCAAGGACGAAACTTTTCTCCATCTCTTCTTCAAACATCTCCAGTACAATATGCGTGATAATCGTTGGCCATTGATCGGCAGGCCGGATACAAGTACCTGATGTAGCATCTTTAAAACCTCGAGTATAGGAAGGAAGTGTTCGACTGCCGGTATTTTCCGTCGATTTATTAAACACCGTATCTCCATATAACGCATATTTGATAGCATCCAGTAACACAGATTTTCCGTTTCCGTTTTGGCCGGCAATTAATGTAAAGTCCCCAATCGGCATCGTGACATTGTTAAAACCATACCAATTAATCAGCCGAACGGCTTTTAACTTAATCATTCTTCCTCCATATCTTCGATCTGTTCTTCATCTATGTATTCATCCTGATCGTCGCATAGACTATCTTCGCTGTCTTCGTATGACGGCACATCACTTAAATATTGTGCTGATAATTCTTTGAACTGGACAATGTCCCATCCAAATTGGAGTGACGGATACAAAGTAATAATGGCTTCTTCTGTCTTATCCTTCTCATCGAAATTGATCAAACTGTATTTTTTAAACAGTGCCAGAGCTGTCGACAATTTGCGTTTATCGATATCAACAGCATAAGCTTTTATTTTGTCAATCAGATCGCCGCGCATAACCAGATTTTCTTCGTTATATCCGAGGTTTTCCAAATACACAGACCAGAGCACTAATAGCAGATGGTACTGTTCTGCTGTAAAAGTGACGACATTGCTTCTTTTAAGTCCTGTGACTTCAAGATCCGCTTCATAAGGTTTAAGCATAGCAATCTTGACATTTGTATCAACTAGCACATCAAAACCGGCCATTCTTAAATAGTCAGAAATATCCTGCCTGTTCGATTCTCTAGCGATAAATTTATAAAGCCGTTCGTCCTTTTCACCTACAATAAACGTCGAATCTAGGAGTTTCCGAACACACCGTTTAAATAAATCGATATTATCTTCTTTAATTGAAATATCAAGTTTAATATCACTCATTTTCGTCAGTCTTCCTTTTTACACAAATATCGCTGATACTAGCCAAATCGGTTTCAATTATTCCACCCAAAAAATTAACGCTATAAGGGAAATTGTTTGAATTTGAATAGATAATACTGGATGCCATCATCAATACATCCTCCTTGGTTTTCATGCTTATCTCGCCGGTGGTAAGGCAAGCCCGATTCTGAAGCAAGTGCTCAAAATAATGGGCAACTTTGTTAACGCTATATCGGTCCTTGTTTTCTAGAACATCCTGCGTCATTTTTATTTTTTCTTCCTCAGTTAAAATAGAAGGCATAATTGCCCCGCGTTTGATATTGGGATTGCGCTTGCGTCTTCTCTCAATAGATTTATGCCCAATGTACTGGTAAGACAAAAGGTGGTATCCTTCAGATATTTGAGCAAGTGCCCTTTGTCTGTTTTCCGTATCCATATCTTTTAAGCACATTAACAGGTCATTTAAGTAGGTTTGAATATTGGTATTATTACTCAAAACCATTAGCATTCGCGTTGAATAGAGGTTGTAATAGTTATTGATTTTTTTATCGATATAATCCATTTCGTGAGCATAGTCATGATAAATAAAATCTCTGATGACATCAAATTGGCTATCGATTACCGTCTTAGCTTGATGCGAGTCAACATTTTTCAGACTCTCATATTCGCTGATCATTTTGCCATACACGTCTATATTAACGACATGTCTTAGCATTTTTTCTATTTCAGCAATGTATCCAGGAATCAGGCCATCCCTTTTGATAAAAAAGTAATCCTTGAAAAAGATATTCAGCATTTCGTCTTTGATGAAAAACTGGCCAAATTTGTTGACCTCTGAAATATCAATGATGATTCGCATGATCGTCCGTATACTGTCTTTTAAACTAAATAGTTCGCTTTTCAAATCAGAAACACTATCAAGAAGCGGTAATAGGATATTAGAATAAGGTCGAATGGTCCGACCATGATCACGTTCTAAGGCTGATTTTAAAGTGTCATAAATTGAAAAGATGTGATTGGTCAAGTCGCCGCGGGTTTCGCGTTTGAAAATGCGTTCAATCGCATCGATCAACTTTCGACAATAGGGCGTCACAGTCGCAATATTATCACCATTTCGCCCGATTTCCGGTTGAGAGATCCAGCTGCAATCCCGAAAATATTTTAAAATTGCACTGGCGTTCTCACTTTCGGTCCGATTGTTATTGAAGATGTCATCCTCCTGATCAACAGAAATGTTACTGTTTCGCAGATAAAGGATCAGGCTATCTCTGACATCTTGTTCATAAAGTAGTGACACTTGCTTTGATGTCTCGATGATCTTTAAAATACACTCATAATAAAGTCTCCGATTTTTACAGCATAGCGGATTAAAGAAACGGTCATATTGTGCATCTTCAAATAAAAACATTGTTTCCCCTTTCTCTGAATGTATATCAAAAATAATGAGCGCACTTTTTCTCTTTAAATATCCCATAATTTAAAGGCCAAAACATAATTTAAAGCTTCTATTAAATGCATATTATATGCTTAAATCGCAACTCTAGCTTTCTTTCACAGCTTTTGAATTAGCAATTTTCAAATTGTATTCTTTTATATTATACTTAATTTTAAGCTTGATTGCATTCGATTTCAAGGTATTAATTGATTTTTGGGCAAAAATAATAACAGCAAATCATAATGATGATTCGCTGTAAATATTTAGATTATATATATTTATTTTTCTTTACACATTTATGAGTATTTAATCTTTTTTTCAAACCCTTAGTTTTCTTTGGAAAGTCTACTGTTCGCAAAATCGACATCATCTACAATGAGTTCTCTAGATTTAAGTTTTTCTACTTGCTCGTCTAAAGTATGAAAAGGTTTCAAAACAACCTCCCCTAAATGAAAATAGCCTCACTGCGGACGGTTAAGGCTTGATCTGTATATTCATTGTGTCTCAACAACTGATAAAATACAATAACTTTTTCAGGAAACGTTTGAAATAATTCTTAATTTAAGAATTGTTCTTTAACTTGTAGTTATTTTTAATCATCATAACATTCTCAGCTCTCAATCCCCGCAAACATTTCCCCATTTATTTCAAATATATTCTCTATTGGAATTTTGGTTTTGTCCAGCATCACAACTATATGATCGTAAACATCTATCTTTTTGACCGCACCGGCAACGGTGATATAACTGCCACCGTCCTTCATCTCGTCCGGCTGAAAGTAGGTGATGGAGACTTGGGGCTGCCTGGCAATCTGTTCAGCCAGCAGATTCAACTGCAGTTTGATATCTGCTTTGGCATCCTCAGTCAGCTCCTTGCGCTCCTGTGTGAGCCGAGCTGTTTCCACGATAGCATCCCCATGTTTGGTAAGCGCTGCAAAGGGCGAAAACTGCGCCGCTCGATCGGTAATTGGCATATGGGGGCGGGTAGCCGAAACGTAATGAGGCAGGTGGATAATGTTATCATATGAACCCATTATGCTTTATGTCCTCCGATTTGGTCATTTCGATTCCTGGTGGTGGCCCCTTCTTCCAGATTCATGCCCTTGAGGATTACGTTCTTGCCAAATTTTTTCTTAATGTCCAGGATGGATTTTTGCATCTCTTTCTCTCTTTCAAGCTCTACTTCTTTCGCTGCCTGCTGCTTTTCCAAGGCAGCATAATCGGTAAAAAGGTCGAGTTGTTCATATGAAGCAGCTTTGGGCGCAGATGCTTCGGGGATGACATGGTTTGCGGTTATATTCACTCGGCGCACCAGCAGTCGCTTATCTATAATGCGGTCAAAGAGCATTGAAACCGCATCAATTATGTACTTGGACGAGGCCGTGTGCCTGCCAAGATTCTCGGTGCCGTGGGCATGTTTAGGCAACTGCCTGCCATAGTGGTCTGTGGTGACTTCACCCTTATACGATTGCCTGAGCTCTGGGTCCTGCAAATTTTGGATGTCATAACCGACTGTTAACACCAACTGATCCGTTACCATTTGCTTGTCGACCAAATTCAAGGCCAGAAGATCGGCCATCTCCCGTACGATGATCCTGGCTTTATCGACGGGATAAGGGTACTGTAAGACCTGACCGGAGCTAATGCTGTTAGTTGTTGGCTTATAGGCTTTAACATCTGCAATGGTGCATGGTTCCCAGCCCCAGGCGTGATCGATGAGTAGCTCCGCATTTACGCCAAACAGCTTGTAGAGCAGGGCTTCATTATAGAAATCTCCTGTTTTCCCGAGGGAACACCTGGCCACATCGCCCATAGTAAAGAGACCGTGGGCCTCGAGCTTTTTGGCGGTAGCCTTGCCTACTCGCCAGAAATCGGTCAGCGGTCGATGGCCCCATAGGGATTGACGATAACTCATCTCGGTAAGCTCTGCAATACGTACACCGTTTTTATCCGGTTTGACATGCTTGGCTCCGATGTCCATAGCAATCTTGGCGAGATACAAATTTGTACCGATGCCCGCTGCAGCTGTGATGCCCGTGGTTTTCAATACATCCCGAATGATTTTCATGGTCAGCTCACGAGCAGTCAGCTTGTAGGTATTCAGATAATTTGTCACATCCATGAAAACCTCATCGATGGAATACACATGAATATCTTCAGGAGCGATATATTTGAGATATACATTGTAAATACGTGTGCTATAATCAACATACAGCTCCATGCGAGGCGGGGCAATTATATAATCAAGTTCAAGTTCCGGCGATGATTTAAGTTCTGAATCATCATAAGAGGAACCGGTAAAAATGCGATTTGGTGCATATCGCTGTCGCTGGGCATTGGCTTCTTTCACCTTCTGCACTACCTCGAACAGCCTTGCTCTACCGGAAATACCGTGGGTTTTCAGGGGCGGCGATACCGCAAGGCAAATGGTTTTTTCTGTTCGCGCAGCGTCGGCCACCACCAAGTTTGTGGTCAGTGGATCAAGCTGACGTTCGATACACTCCACTGAAGCGTAAAAACTTTTCAGATCTAAGGCAATATATGTTCTGTTTTTCACACTCACAGCCCCTTTTTTCACTTATTTTAGGTTATATATTATATCACATTCTGATTCTAACTTACACTGATAAGAGGGGGCATTTTCTTAATGCCATCCCATATGAAAATATTAATTCAACACCTTATCCTACAAAAAAACAGCTGATTATTGCTAATCAGCTGTTAAGCATGTTGCTTTTATTTCATATTGGTGGAGGCGAGGGGAGTCGAACCCCTGTCCGAAAATCCATTCACAGGAGCTTCTCCGAGTGCAGTCATTGTTTATTTTCTCATTCCCCTCTTTCTCCAATGACATAGAAAAAGAGGAACCAGCCTCTTGATCGTTAATGGTGCGAGGCGCTACCAAAAACGGTTCCCTGCTTCAATGAACGCCGAAACCCAAAACCACAGGTTGAAATGGGAGGCGTGCAGCATTAATTATGCTGCGAAGTCTTAGTATTAAACTTTAGAGCGTATTACGCTGCTAAAGCTAACCCGTAACTTTTTTCTGTTTTTGCGTTTATATTTATGCGCCACTTTTTACGATGATCAGCAACATCGACTCGCTACTCAAGCTTCAAAACCCCCGTCGAAACCAGTACGCCCCCAAATAATTAACTAGCCACTATGCCGCATACTTTTTTGAATCCGTCGGTCTGAATCCCGCTCAGCAATGGCGTGACGCTTATCATAAAGCTTCTTGCCCTTGGCCAGAGCCAGTTCCATTTTACACCGGCCATCCTTAAAGTAAAGGGTCAGTGGTACCAGAGTGTAACCTTCCCGTTGCTTCAGCCCGATCAGTTTGCGGATCTGCTGTTTATGCAACAAAAGCTTACGGACGCGCAAAGGATCTTTATTATAAATATTCCCCTGCTCATAAGGATCGATATGCATCTGATAAACGAAAATTTCACCGTTATAAATGTCGGCAAAACTTTCCTTCAGGCTGACTTTTCCGCCACGGATTGATTTCACTTCCGTCCCGGATAAAACCAGACCCACCTCATAGGTATCTTCAATGGTAAAATCATGACGTGCTTTTCGGTTTTTGGCCACAATCTTAATATTTTCTCCCATGCGCAACTCCTCTGTTCTTAGCTAGTTTTTTATTATAACACAGTTTTCTTAATTATTCAATAGGTTCAAAATCGATCTGTTTGGAACTCACGTCGGCTTTTGCCACTTTTATTCTGATTTCCTGGCCCAGTCTGAATATTTTGCCCCGATGTTCGCCAATATGTTGATGCAGATCAGGATCATAGTTATAAAAATCATCCTTTAAATCCTGAAGCCGCACCAGGCCTTCAATGGTGTTTTCCAGTTCGACAAAGAAGCCAAAGGAAGTGACGCCGCTGATCCGACCGGTAAATTCTTCACCAATATGGCGGGTCATGTACTCAGTCATCTTGAGCTTGGTGATTTCCCGCTCAATGTTTTCAGCGCGCCGCTCAGTTTCGGAGGCATGTTTGGCTACCGCTTCGATATTCGCCTCCAGATAATCCAGAGACTTTTTATTGATTTTACCGGTAATCGCCTTGGCCAGATAGCGGTGGACAAAGAGATCCGGGTAACGGCGGATCGGTGAGGTAAAGTGGGTATAAAAGCTTGCACCCAGGGCATAGTGACCGAGATTATGGCCTTCGTAAACAGCCTGCTGCATCGTTCGCAGCATCAGCAGGGTAATCACCCGCTCTTCATTTTTGCCGGCAATATCGGTTACCAGTTGCTGAAAGTCGTGTCCGGATGGTACCAGATCATCGTTTTTCCCCAGTTTAAAGCCGTAGCGATTGATAAATGTGCGGAAGGCCGCCAGCTTTTCGGGATGGGGTTCGGGATGATTCCGGAAAATGAAGGGCGCATCCAGTTTGGAAACATGCTCGGCGATGGTTTCATTACAGACCAGCATAAATTCTTCGATGATGCGGTGGGAGATTAACCGTTCGTCAATGACAATCTCCTCAGGAAACCCCTGTTGATCCAATAAAATCTTGGCTTCGGGAAAATCGAAATTGATGGCACCCCGGTTTAACCGGCGTTTGACCCGCAGGATTTCATGGAGTTCCTCCATCAGCACCAGATCGGTACGAAATGGTTTGAGGTCCGCGGCTTTGTCGATCCGGTCTTCCAGTAAGGCATCAACTTTTTTATAAGTCATTCGTGCCTTGGAACAGATCACCGATTTGAAGATATCATAATCCACCACCTGGCCATTTTTATCGATTTCCATTTCGCAACTGAAGGTCAGCCGATCTTTATTAGGCACCAGACTGCAGACGTCATTGGAAAGCTTGAAGGGTAACATCGGTACCACCCGATCCACCACATAAACGCTAGTCCCCCGATCCAGGGCAGACACATCAATCTCACTGCCTTGACGGACATAATGGCTGACATCGGCAATATGAACCCCCAACCCGAAGTTTCCGTTTTTCTTTTTATGGATCGAGACGGCGTCATCATAATCCTTGGCGTCATCCCCATCGATGGTAAAGATCTGTTCGTCCCGAAGATCCTTCCGTTTTGCCAGTTCTTCAGGGCTGATCCGGTCGCTTAATTGATTGGTTTCCCGTTCGACTTCATGGGCGAAATCCATGGGAATATCATATTCTTTTAAGACTGAAAGAATATCGATGCCCGGTTCATCCTCGTTGCCCAGAATTTCTAGAATTTCCCCTTCCGGGTTTTTTCCTTTATCCGACCAGGAGACAATCCGGGTAACCACTTTATCACCATTAACAGCCTTCTTGCCGTGTCGTTCGGGAATAAAAATATCCTTACAGAGCCGATCATTATCGGGTACCACAAAGCCGAAGCCCTTGCCTTTTTCATATCGGCCGATGATTTTTTTATGACCCCGGTCAATGATTTCCACCACTTCCCCTTCCGGTCTTTTTTCACCGGGCTTGGACGTTAAGCGGACCCACACCGTATCCATATCGAGGGCGCCATGGAGGTACTTTTCGGGAATAAAGACGTCTTCGGAAAAAATCGTATAGTCAGGAATGACAAAGCCGAAGCCCCGCTGGTTACCGCGCAGGACCCCCACGATTTTAGGTGAATCATCGGTTTTTTGGTACCCGCCATTTTGATCTTTTGCTACTCTGGCTTTTATTTCCAGCTCTTTGAGTACATGAGACAGCATCTGCCGGTCTTTCTTTTTTGACAGTCCGATAAAGTCTGATAATTGATCAAAGGTCATATTTTTATACTTTTTGTCATTCATTAAACGCTTGACAATTCGTTTTAATTCTTTAGTTTTCATATTTTCTCCGATCATTTAGTTTTTTACGCAATTGGTCGATTTCATTCATAACTTCGATGGGACTCATTTCGTTTATATTCATTTCCCGGATCACGCCGAGAGCAGCTTCTTCCTCGGCAGTCATGGCTTTAGCAACATCAAAAAAGTTCAGTTGAGCACCTTTGCCACCAGATAGAACAGTCGGTTCTGCCACCAGCAACTCCTGCCGGTAGGTATCTTCGCCAGATTCCAGATGGCCGAGAATTTCCTGAGCCCGCCGGGTCACCCCAGCCGGAAAACCGGCCAGCTTGGCCACTTCGATGCCGTAGCTCTGGTCAGCTGGACCGGGAATGATCTTTCGCAGAAAGATCACCCCGTCGGGGGTCTCTTTGAGCCGGATGCTGAAATTTTTGATTCCTGATTTTAGAGTCTCCAGTTCGGTCAACTCATGGTAATGGGTGGCAAACAGGGTTTTGGCCCCGATACTGTCTTCGTTATGGAGATATTCCACCACTGCCCAGGCAATACTGATGCCGTCAAAGGTGGAAGTCCCCCGGCCGATTTCGTCCAGAATCACCAGACTGCGGCTGGTGGCATTTTTTAAAATATTAGCCACCTCAGTCATTTCCACCATAAAGGTACTCTGACCACTGGCCAGATCGTCACTGGCCCCGACCCGGGTGAAAATCCGATCGACCACCCCAATGGCCGCGGCATCCGCCGGGACAAAGGAGCCGATCTGGGCCATCAGGGTAATAATCGCCACCTGTCGGATAAAGGTCGACTTACCGGCCATATTGGGCCCGGTGATGATCAGCATCCGCTGGTCATCCTGATTGAGCAAACAGTCGTTGCCGATAAAATGGTTGGTACCAATCATGTCCTCCACCACTGGATGACGGCCATTTTGGATCATCAGGGTATTATCTTCCGTAATTTCCGGACAGATGTAGCGATTTTGCAGGGCCACGGTGGCCAACGCATAAATGGCGTCAAGCTCGGCTACTTCCCGGGCTTTCTGCTGAATGCGCGGGATTTCAGCCAGCAAACCGTCACGGATTTCCTGAAACACCTGAGTTTCACAACGGAGCAAGCCCTCCTGGGCCCCGAGAATCTTGCTTTCCATTTCCTTCAGTTCCGGGGTAAAATAGCGCTCGGCATTGGCCAGGGTCTGTTTGCGGATATAGTCTTCCGGGACCTGGTCAAAGTTACTTTTGGTTACCTCAATAAAATACCCAAAAATGCGATTATATTTCACTTTCAGGTTTTTAATGCCGGTGCGTTCGCGCTCCCGGCATTCCAGATCACGGATCCAGTCCTGGCCTTTTTCGGCCGCTTCCCGAAATTCGTCGATTTCCTGATGGTAGCCAGTTTTGATCACATGGCCGTCTTTTAATACAATCGGCGCCTGCTCGTCGATGGACTTGTCAATCTGCTCCCAGACATCGGTGAGTAATTCATCGTGATCAAACAAACTACGCAGTTTTTCCGAACCCAACAACGCCACAAAATCCTGAATCAGCGGCAGCGCCCCCAGCGATTGTTTCAGCGCCAGTAAATCCCGGGGATTAATGGTCCCAAAGGCCAGTTTACCACAGAGCCGTTCCAGATCATAAACCTTGGTCATGATCGTTTTAAACGCCGGCAGATGAGCGGCGTTGCTGTAAAAAGCCGAGACGCCCCCTTGTCGTTCCAAGATCGCATCACGATTTAACAGCGGTGCCTCCACCCAACGGCGCAGGGTTCGTCCGCCCATGGCGGTGATGGTTTTGTCCAGCACGCCCAGCAGGCTGCCCTTTTTTTCCAGGGTTCTGAGGGTCTGGGTCAGCTCCAGATTGCGCCGGGTCGATAAATCCAGGACCATATAGTCCTTGCTGTTATAATAGCGGATCGTCTTAATATGGGTCAGGGCCCGTTTCTGGGTTTCATCCAGATAGAGCAGCAGCGCCCCGGCGGCGGCGATGGCATGATCCCGACGCTCCAAATCCAGGGCGCCGAGGGCAAAGACCTGAAACTGATCGGTGATCCGCTTGCTACCGTTTTTAACCGAAAAGTATTTTTCCGGATAAAGACTGGCCAGAATTCCAAAACTGTTTTCAATCAGTGCCAGAGCCTGGCTATCCCTAAACAGTGCCGGATTGAGGATTACCTCGGCCGGCAGTAACCGCCCGATTTCATCGGATAGCTGGGACAGCCATTGTTCCCGGGTCTTGGCCGCGATCTGGGTAACATAAAAATCCCCGGTGGAAACGTCCAGACTGGCCAGACCGAGGGTATTATTTTCCAGAAACAGCGCCATCAGGTAATTGTTTTTCTTTGATTCCAGTAATTTGCCTTCAGAAATGGTGCCTGGTGAAATAACCCGGATAATTTCCCGGCGGACAATCCCTTTGGCTTCTTTAGGGTCTTCCATCTGCTCACAGATGGCGACCTTGTAGCCTTTTTCAACCAGACGGGTGATGTAATTCTGAGCCGCATGATGGGGTACCCCGCACATCGGCGCCCGTTCTTCCAGCCCGCAATCGCGGCCGGTCAGGGCTATTTCCAGCTCACGGGAGGCCGTCAGGGCATCATCAAAAAACATTTCATAAAAGTCGCCCATACGAAAGAAAAGGAGGGCATCGGGAACCTCCTCATGAATTTGCAGGTATTGGGTCATCATGGGTGTCAGCTGCGCCATGGGTGTCCTCCTGTTCGATTTTTTCGCCATCCAGACTAAAGGTTTTGGCGGCGGTGATCTTAACCATCACCTGGGTGCCGATATCTGCCGGATCGCCGGGAAAATTGACCAGCTTGCTGGTCCGGGTTCGGCCAGTCATCCGCGCGGGGTTGTTGCGGCTGGGTTCTTCAACCAGCACTTCCACCACCTGACCTTGATAGGTTTGATTGATATCATGACTGATTCTATGCAGCACTTCCAGACAACGGTTAATTCGGTCGTGTTTGACCTCATCAGCAATCTGGTCGGCCATGGTGGCGGCCGGAGTGCCGGTACGAATCGAATATAAAAAGGTAAAGGCCGAATCAAATTGGCACAGTTCAATGACTTTGAGGGTTTCCAAAAAGTCTGCTTCGGTTTCGCCGGGAAAACCGACAATCAGATCGGTAGTGATCGCGACGCCGGGGATTTTTTCCCGGACGGCCCTGACCCGATCAAGAATATCTTCCTGGGTGTATTTCCGGTTCATCGCTTTTAAAACCCGGGTGCTGCCGGATTGGATCGGCAGATGAATATAGTTGCAGACCTTGTCGCAGGCGGCAATCGCATCGATGACCGCATCGCTGAGATCTTTAGGATGGGAGGTCATAAAGCGGATCCGTTTAAGGTTTTCGATGGTATTGAGTTCTCGCAGCAGTGCCGCGAAATTCACCGTTTCGTCGAGATCATTACCGTAGGAATTGACATTTTGGCCTAACAGCGTCACCTCCACGCAGCCATCGGCGACCAGGGCCTTAACCTCGGCAACAATCTTATCGGGCTGACGGCTGACTTCCCGACCCCGGGTGTAGGGCACAATACAATAGGTGCAGAAATTGTTGCAGCCATTCATAATCGTCACAAAGCCCTTGAAAGGATATTTCCGGTCCACCGGCAGATCTTCGACAATGGTGTCGGAATCATCCCAGACTTCCACCAACCGTTTGCCGTTGACCATGTAGTTATTAAGCAGCTCTGGAAACTGGTGGAGATTATGGGTCCCAAAAACCAGATCCACCTGAGGATATTTGCTGACAATCTGATTGACGATTTCCGGCTGCTGCATCATACAACCACAGACGGCCAGAATTAAATCGGGATTGGTTTTCTTAACGGTTTTATAGGCGCCGATATTACCAAAGACCCGTTCATCGGCATTTTCCCGGACCGAGCAGGTGTTGAGAATGACCAGACCGGCTTTGTTGACGTCCATTTCTTCGACATAACCCAGGGCTTTTAACATCCCGGATATTTTTTCTGAGTCGTTTTCGTTCATCTGGCATCCGAATGTGAAAATTCGAAAGCTTCGGGATGCGTTGTTGATAATTCGTTTTGCAGGTTTTTTCTTGCTCATGCTATTTTGATTCTCCTAAGATTTGACTAAAATATTAAATTATTGTATTTTTGTTAACGATACTAAACACAAAACTCATCCTCATTGGGGACATAGTGGTTGTAATCGACGGTAATAACGGCGTGATAGGCCGGATTTATTTTGTAAATTTCATTGGCTATCATAATGCTCAGTTCCTCATCGCTCCACTCCACATCAAAGGGCACCACCACATCAAAAATCAGATTGGAATGGTTATATCCCCACACCACCCGAAAATCGTGGATGTGAATGTCCGGTGAAATCCTGGCAATGGTCTGTTCCACCTGTTCTTTTAGATCATTGGTTTTTTCGTCGTTGGTGATAACCGGATCCAGATGAATAATCAGATGGATGTTCATGTCTTTTAGAAAGTCCCGCTCAATTTTGTCGATGACGCTGTGACTGATTAGTACATCCAGCTCTGCCGGAACCTCGCAGTGTACGGAGGCATAAATTTTACTTTCTCCGTAATTATGAATCATCAGATCATGAAGCCCGATGATGTGCTCATAGCCGAGGATTTTTTTATAAATCTGATCGACCAGTTCATTTGACGGGGCTGTTCCCAATAAGGGACTGATGGTTTCCCGGACCAGATTGATGCCGCTGATGATGATAAAGACTGCCACCACCACCCCCATGTAGCCATCCAGATCAAAACCGGTCAAATAAGTGACAATCGTGGCTACCAGTACAGCTGAGGTCGCCATGATATCGTTCCGGCTGTCAATGGCAGTGGCCAACAGAGTCAGCGAATTGATGGTTTTTCCAATTTTCCGATAAAACAAACATTGCCACAACTTGATTAGAATCGCCACGATCAAAACGACCACGCTGATGATGCTGAACTGAGGCAGTTCCGGATGCAGAATCTTATCAAAGGAACTCTGAATCAGCTGCAACCCCAGAAACAGAATAATAAACGAAACGACCAAGCCGGAAATGTACTCCATCCGCTGGTGTCCAAAGGGGTGATCGGCATCCGCCGGTTTGCCGGACAGTTTAAAGCCCAGCAGGGTTACCAGTGACGAGCCCGAATCGGACAGATTGTTGACCGCATCGGCGGTGATCGAAATGCTGTTAAACAGCAGACCCACAGTTATTTTGATCACGAACAACAGCAGATTTGACCCAATCCCCATGATGCTGGCCAGTTTTCCGTAGTTCTCGCGAACCCGGGAATTCCCGGTATTTTCATAATTTTTAATCAGTTTTCTTACTAATATATTTGTCACAAAGTTATTACCTTTCTGGATTAATCTGGTCTGATTCGATTCACTCTATGTATTAATCGCTGCGCCTGGCAATCGGCATCGCCAACGCCTGACTTGATTCTTGCTGATCAAGCCAACCCGCTAAATTTGAGTGAAATAGTCTATCCGATCATTATACCCTAAAATCATCAAATCACCAAACAAAGAGAAAAAAATCCCGGTTATTCCGGGATTTTCGTCGTTGAGCGCTTATTTTAAAACATATTTTAAGGATTCAATGATGCTGTGGGCGGTCAGGGTACTCTGGCCAAAGTTCGCGGCATAATAATCCCCGGCCTTGCCATGATAAAATACACCGGCCCGGGCGGCTTCAAACAGGTCGACATTTTGTCCGGCGATGCCGGCGATCATCCCGGCCAGAACATCGCCGCTGCCGCCGGTGGCCATGCCCGGATTGCCGGTGGAATTAAACCAGATTTCGCCATTGGTTCCAAATACCATAGTCCGATAACCTTTTAAAACCACCACCACCTGATATTCTATGGCAAACTTCTGACCATAGCCAATCGGATCTTTTAAGATATCTTCCCGGGGCACATCGATGAGCTTGGAAAACTCGGCAAAATGTGGGGTGATAACCACCGGAGTTTTCGATTCTTTTAAGGAGTCTACCACCACCGCCAGATGATGGATGCCATCGGCGTCAATAACTACTGGCAGGCTGCCTTCCAGTAAATGCTCCAGAATAAAGCTGTAATTCTTAGCCCGGCCAATGCCCGGTCCGATTAAAATCACCTTTTTGCGGTCGTATTTAATATCATCTGAGGTAATATTGCAGTCATAGGTTTTAATTAAAGCCTCTGCTGGGGCCCGGGCCACCACCGGGATATAAATATCCTGGGGGACATAGCAGGTCACCAACCCGCCGCCGCTTTTTAACGCCCCTTCAATCGATAGGATCCCGGCCCCGCTCATACCCTTGGAGCCGGCGATCACCACCACGGAACCGTAATCATATTTATGAGTATTCTTTTTTCGTTTCTGGGGAAACTTCAGATCACTTTCCTGGGTATAATGTTTCTCGTTGGGAATACTGTTTTCATCAACCCCGATATCAATCAGAACGGTATCACCAGTGTAATCCGGGCCATCATTTAACAAACAACCAGTTTTATAGTTCTGAATAACAATGGTTTTGTCAGCAAAGATTGCATTGCCGATATTGAGGCCAATATCGCCCCGTAGCCCGGAGGGGATGTCGATGGCTATTTTTTCATTTTCAAAATCATTCACCAGATTAAAGATTTGATTGTAAATTTCCGGTATCTCTTTATCCACCAGACCGGTGCCAAAGATGGCGTCGACAATATGGGTGGCCCGTTTCATGATCAGACTCAGATCCTCTAGATCAGCATCTTTCTGTAGGGCGCGAATGGGGATGTTTTTTTCTTCCAGTCGCTTCAGACTGATTCGATTATCCTCGGATAACTGTGTTTCTTCTGCGGTTAAAAAAAGATGGACGGTATAACCATCTTCGATCAAGGATCGGCCGATAACCAGCCCATCACCGCCATTATTACCCGGTCCGCAGAGAATGATAATCTGGGCATCTTCGTCGAGATCTTCCTTTATAATATCGGCACAAGCATGGCCGGCTCGTTCCATCAGTTCAATACTGGGTGTCCCGGCAGCTACGGTATGGCGATCCATAACGGCCATTTCTTTTGGTGTTACTACTTTCATTTCTTTCCTCTTTTCCCATGTGTGAAAATAATCTTATGATCAATTGTCATTATATCAAATAGAAAACTTTTGTAAACCATAAGAACAAGAAAGCCGCCAAATAATTGGCGGCTCCAGGTTGGTATTTAATTTTATCTTAATGCGTCCAGCGCTTTAATGGTTTTAGCATCCATTTTTCCGGTTTCGGTCAGACCGTTGGCTTTTTGGAAGGCCTTGACCGCCGTTTCGGTGGCATCGTCAAAAGTACCGGTGGCTGCTTCGGCGGCCAGATATTTCTGGGCCACTAAAATTTGCTGGTAGGTTTGCAGCACCTTACCGCTGTCACCTTTTTCAAATTTGATATCTTCAGCGACCAATGAAATTATAGTAGAACGATCCAGTTTACCGGATTGTTCCAGACCCTTCATCGCCTGGTAGGTTTTGATGGCTGTTTGTACCTCTTCCGTGATTTGATTAGAGGGCTGACTGATCAGGAATCCCAGTGAATATAAAATCTGCTGATATTCCAGGATCTCATCATTGGTGTCACCCAAGGCATACTCGGTAATCACGATGGTGGTGCCATCATCCGTTTTGATTTCAGTGGTTTTCTGATCTTCATCGGTTGTATCGGCATTGATGGTCAGGTTTGCCGGTTCCATGCCAACGGCAATGGAATAAACATCAGATATTCCGTGTTCTTCCATCGAAAGCTGATCAGCTGCCGAATAGACATCCTCGATCACAAAAGATGAGGTTAAAAAAATCAGAAAAAGTGTAAAAACAATATAAAGAATTACATCTTTAAATCGTTTGAAGGGAGTTTGCTTATTCATCATCCTCACCTGTCCAGTTGTGCCAAACTGCCTGAACATCTTCGTTGTCATCAAACATATCAATCATTTTCAACATTTTTTTGATTTCGGTGGCATCTGTCAGTTCAACTTCGGTGGCCGGGATCATTGCGATTTCGGCTGAGGCCAATTCGTAACCTTCTTTTTTCAGGACATCACAGACCTGCCCAAAATCGGCCGGTTCGGTACTGATTTCGTAGCCTTCATCGGCGGTTTCAATATCTTCCGCACCGGCATCCAGGGCTAGCATCATCAGGGCTTCTTCATCAATGTCATCCGTTTTTTCGATCATAATCTGACCTTTTTTGGTAAACAGGAATCCTACACAACCACTGGTGCCCAGATTTCCGCCATTTTTATCTAAAGCGTGACGGACATCGCCAGCAGTCCGGTTTTTATTATCAGTCAGGGTTTCAATAATCACCGCAACCCCACCTGGTCCGTATCCTTCATAGGTAATTTCTTCATAAACGCTGCCCTGTAACTCGCCGGCACCTTTTTTAACAGCCCGATCAATGTTTTCATTGGGCATATTTGCAGCCTTTGCTTTGACGATGGCTTCTTTCAGTTTTGCATTCATTTCCGGATCGCTGCCGCCCTCCCGGGATGCAACCGCAATATACTTTGCTAACTTGGTAAAGATTTGACCACGTTTCGCATCTGCTTTTCCTTTTTTGTGTTTAATAGTCGACCATTTTGAATGTCCAGACATCGACAACCTCCTTGATTTTTATATCATTTACAATTTGTTATTATAACATATTGTTCTTTTTTCACAAACATGTTTTTTATTTCTTAAACCTCAGACTCTATCTTATTCACTTCGGATTCCAGTTCTTTTCGTAACAAGATCAACTGAATAATATCTTCCTGGGCAAAAAGATCGTCAAAGATCTTTTCATAGTGGGAGGCCTTATCACCATGGTTCAGTTTGTACAAATGGCCAATATTGTCAAGAATACTGGTAACCAAACTGGATTTGAGACCAAACAGCCGCTGAGCACTTTGGATCTCCTCCCGGATCGATGACATTTCTCGATCCACATCATTTACCGCATTGGCCGCATTGATCAGCCTCGTTTTGATCGCTTCAGGAATGTTTTCCTTGTACTTATAATTTAAGGAATGCTCAATGATCGACCAGAAGTTCATGGCCAGGGTGCGGATCTGAATTTCTACGAGAATGGACTGATTTCCGGACACACAAAAAACCGGGTAACGGATAATCAGATGATAGCTTTTATAGCCACTGGCCTTCGCTTCACTAAGATAATCTTTAACCTTCACGACTTCCATATCACAATTGCTTCTTTTTCTAATCAGCTCAACGACTTCGTAGATATCATCTTCAAACTGGCACATAATCCGAATCCCGGCGATATCCTGAATGGTCTCTTCCAGAGATTCAATATCAACGCCATAGTTATGTATTTTTTCCAGAATGCTGGCGACACTCTTAACCCGGCCGTACACCGACTCAATCGGTGAGTATTCGCCGATTTTTTCGTATTGTTCTTTTAAGCTCGTAAATTTTAAAACGATCTCATCCACTGCCTGATGATAAGGGATGAGAAATTCTTGCCAATATTTAGTTCCCAAGGACTTTACCTCTTATTATTCATCCCAGTGAATTTTCTTCCCTGGTAATTATTTTCCCGCTTCATTTGAGCTTCGAGCTCGTCTTTAATTTTCCACCAGCTGGTATTCCAGTTGGTAATGACAGAGTCCTCTTTGGGAACCCGGCCAATCAGTCGCTGAACAACAATTTCCGGATCTAAATGCTCCAGAAATAAGATCGCCCGAGCGATATAGTCATCCTTTGTGAAAAGGGTCAGTTTTTTTTCATCATACCACTGTTTTAAAACAGTACCTTTTTCAATGTATAAACTGTGGCATTTTACAAAATTGGTGCCCTTGCGGGATAGTAGCTCAGCTCCGTTGATAACGTCTTCTTCGCGGTCCCAGGGTAAATCTAAAATCATATGGGTGCAGCTTAACAGACCCGCTGCTTTGATCCGATCAATGGCCTGTTCATACTCAGCCAGGGTATGGCCCCGTTTTATAGTTTTCAGGGTTTCTTGATTGACGCTCTGCAAGCCCAATTCGATGGTCACATCGATGGCCTGTTCAGTTTTGATTGTTTCCAGAAATTTCAGCTGCTCGTCGGTGATACAATCCGGGCGGGTTGAAATAGAAATCTCTACTACATCCGGTCGAATAGCCTCCCGGACCCATTTTTGAAAGTCTGAGAATTCACAGTAGGTGTTTGAAAAACTCTGGAAATAAGGAATAAACTTTTTTGCATGATAGCGTTTTCCGATATACGCGGTATTTCGCTCGATTTGCTCCGTTACGGATAGCTGGTCGGACAGGGTTTCGTTCCCCCCACCTTTGGCCCCACAATAGACACAACCTCCGGTCCCTTTGGTGCCATCACGGTTAGGACAGGTCACCGGAATATTAACCGGAATCTTATAAACTTTTTCTCCGTACCGTTCTCTTAGCCAGACCGAATAAATATTATACAGCTTTTCTATCATTGGTTTTAAATTTCCTTAATAAGATTAAACAGACGAACCTTTTTATTGCTAATCAGGTTCGTCTGAAACATTTATATTAATTTAGTAACACATTCCGGCAATTCTTCTTTTTCACAGCTTAAACTGAGAACGAATTTTATATCATGTTTTTCGTTAATCTGTTGGATTTTTTCGACAATTTTGCAAATGTCTGCTGGTGACTGATAATCAATCAGTCTCAGTGTATTATCAATAAAAACAATTTTAACATCATAATTCTCTGCGATGACCCCGCTAATAAAGCCAAAAAGTTGATCTGATCCGACGATGCCAAACTCCTCCAGGTTTGTGAATCTGATTTTAGTATCTACTTTTACTCGATATTTGTCTCTGTCGTTAAGAAAAATGATATCCCCTTCGCAGGTCTCCAGCTCAGTGTTTGCCATGTCAATCATTTTTTTTGTTTTGCCGCTTCCTTTTGAACCGTATACAAATTCAATCATTTTAGACACCTCATTTCATATTGATAAGTTCATTATAAGGGTAAGTATCAATAATTTCAATCATTTTTAAAGAAATCAGCATAACATTTCAAAAATAATATGCTATAATAAATAAAATTGAATCTAACGGAGGTCACCGTTTGAATAACTCAGATCATTATGAATCCCTTGTGTCACTTTTTGATAAACAATTAGAATTCGCCCAGAACCTTCAAAAGAAGATAATTCCGTCCCCGGGGTCATTTGTATCGGATCACTATCATTTTTATAGTTATCTCCGACCCTTTCGTAAAGTAGGGGGCGATTTCTACGATTTTCATTTTATGGACAATGGCAAAATCAGTCTTTTAATCGCCGATGCAACTGGCCACGGCATTGACGCGGCAATGATCACCAGCATGATTAAACTCAGCTATTCCTATACCATGAAAGACAATCGCATCAATCAGTCTCCCAGCCTGGTTCTTAAACAGATTGAGTCTGATATCAGCCAGCAAATGGACAACACCTTTTTCACCGCCATTGCGCTTGTCTTTGATCCCCTAGAAGATATTTTATATTTTGCCAACGCCGGTCATCCCGACGCTGTTCTTTTAAAAGCCAGTCATAAGATTGAATTGCTAAAACCGAACCTGCCGATGCTGGGGCTGCAGCAATTTATGACAACGATGCACTATTTTGATATGCGTATCAATTTTTCCAGGGGTGATAAACTGCTTCTCTTTACCGACGGTCTCATTGATGCCAAAAATCCCGACCGCGAAGAGTTCTCCATGGAACGGGTTCTGTCTGTCATAAAAAAGAACGCCGACTCCCCCATTAACCTGATCGGCAGCCACATCATTGATGCCTGCGTCGATTTTAAACGGGAACAAGCCCCCTCGGACGACATCTGTATTTTAGGAATTGAGGTTGATGATTAGTTTTCTAATGGAAATCTAATCATTTCTGACTAAACTAATGGTATACGTTATTTGGAGATTTTTGTCAAAAATCTCGAGAAAGGACGGATTACCATGTTAGAACCTAAACGAATACTGATCTTAACCTGCTCCCACGGGTCGGGCCATAAAATGGTAGCCCAAACCCTTAAGGAGAGCTTTGAGGCTCGCGGTCATCTTGTCTCGGTCGAGGATCTGTTTGATAAAACCAATCCTACCCTCAACCGGATGATTGAAAAGTCCTATCTGCTTTCCTATTCCATTGGCAGCAGTTTTTACGAACGCGTTTATTACGATGTCGAAGAATATGCCCATAACAAATTTATGTACAATCTCTGGCATTTCACCAGTAAGGCGCTGTTAAAAATGGTCGCTGAATTTAAACCGGACTGTATCATCAATACTTACGGTTATACAATTTCGTCGATCCTTAAAGAAGAAAACTACCCGCATATTAAGCTTTTTACGGTCGTCACTGATTTTTGCATCCCCAAACCCTGGATCCATCAGGATACCGACCGCTACTATGTGGCCTGTGAAAATGTTGAAGAGACCCTGATCGGTGAAGGAATTCCCCTGCGAAAAATCTTAAAAACCGGAATTCCCATCCGCGATGCATTTTATGCCCGGGGCAACCGCAGTGCCATTATCAGTAAATATAACCTCGATCCCCATAAAAAAATCCTGATTATTTTTGCCGGAACCTATGGGGTTCTTAAAAACATCAAAGAGATCTGTCACCGCACCGATCAGATGGATAATCTCCAGACCATTGTCATTTGCGGTAAAAACCAGAGTCTCCAGCAGGAGCTTGAAATGGAAGATTTACCCAATACCCGGATTTTTGGTTTTGTTCCAGATATTCATGAATTTTATTCCGTCGGTGATTTAATGGTAACCAAGCCCGGGGGCATTACCCTCAGCGAAGTGGTGACCAAAAAAATTCCGGTGATTTTATACAACCCTACCCCCGGCCAGGAAGGCGAAAATGCCAATTGGTTTAAACGACAGGGTGCTGCCGTCGTCGCCAATAATTTTACCGAGCTTATTCTTGCCATCGATGCACTCAAGGAAAATGAAATCAAACGGTTTTCAATAAAAAATAGTCTCGGTAGAATCGACAATGGTCATGCAACCAGCCTGATCACCCAGGACGTTTTGAACCAGTTGAATATGCCAGATGTGATTCCTTACCTGACAGAATCCATTTAACCCAGCGAAAGATCTTTTTAAGCTTATTCGTTTACTATTGATCGATCAATTAAACGTGACTGTTGGTCTGAGTTGTAAGAATTTAATCTTAAAAGATAAACGATTGAAAAGAGGAATTTAATGTGAAACCACGAATAATCAGCGACAGCTCATGTGATTTGCCCAAGGATTTTCTGGAAAAGGACGGAATTGATTTTTCGCTCGTTCCTTTAAAAATAATTGTCGGCGATCACGAATTTATAGATGATGAAACCCTCAACACCAAAGAACTGATTGCCGCTATGAAGGCTGAAAAAACGGCAACCTCTTCTTCCTGCCCCTCCCCTGAGGATTTTGCGGCAGAGCTGCGAAAAAACAAAGAAAGCTATGTGATCACCATGACTTCGGGCTTAAGCGGCACCTACAACAGTGCCCGGGTCGCCCGAAACATGGTCCTTGAAGAAAATGATTCCCTGAAAATAAGTCTCTTTGATACCCACGCAACCTCACCGGTAATGATTTTAATGGTCATGAAACTGCGCGATCTGATCAAAGCCGGGGATATGGATTTTGACACCATCAGTGAAAAGCTGGCCCTCTATCTCGAGACCCTGAACCTGCGCTTCTTACTACAGGATCTTTCCAACCTGGTTAAAAGCGGACGAATGAACCGGGTGGCTGGTGCCGTGGCTTCGGTACTCTCGATTATGCCGATTTTCAGATCTGATGACAAGGGTGAAATCCAGCTGGTCACCAAGGCCCGGGGCATAAAAAAAGCACTGTCCGGTCTTGCCAACATGGTGGAAGAAAAAGTCCAGACCCAACCGCAATTTCCGGTGGTTATTACCCATTGCAACAATCTCAGCCAGGCCGAAACACTCAAAGATCTGCTGGAGAAACGGTTTGATCTCAAAGAAATCTACATCTTCCCGATGCACGGCTTAACAACCTACTATTCCAATGATAAAGGCCTTTTGATGGCATTTTGATTTAGACTTTAACTATGTCTAATATATCTACTCAATAAAAAAGACTTAAACCAAATTTTGGTTTAAGTCTTTTTTACTGTTATTATTTTTTTAATCTATTCCGCAAAGCGGTACTCATCCATGGCCTGATTTACCAATAAATCGGCCTGATTGTTATAGGGATTTTCGGCATGTCCTTTAACCTTGTGAAAGGTCACCTTGTGGCTGTTAACCAGCTGGTCCAGTTCGATCCAGATTTCCCGGTTTTTCAACGCCCCGGCTTTGCCCCGGGTCCAGTTCTTGGCCTTCCATCCGCCAATCCAATTCTGCAGATAGGCATTGACCACATAGGCCGAATCGCTGTAAATATGAACTTCGCAGGGCTCCTTTAACAACTTTAAACCTTCAATCACCGCCAACAACTCCATCTGGTTATTGGTGGTGTTTTCATAAGCCCGCTTGTACTCTTTGGTCACGTTTTTCTCGGGATAAATCAGCACGCCGCCAATGGCACCCAGATTTTCCCCTTCCTGTCCGTTACCACGGCAACCGCCATCAGTATAGAGGTGAATAACTTTCATCGTTGCTATTTTACCACGATATTGAAAATTTTTCCCGGGACATAAATCTCTTTGACAATGGTTTTACCCTGGGTATAGGCCATAATATTTTCCTGAGCCAGGGCAATCGCCTTGGCTTCGTCCTTATCGGCAGCAACTGGAATGGTAATCGTTCCGCGGACCTTGCCATTGATCTGAACAGCCATTTCGATCACATCGTCCACGGTTTTGGCTTCATCATATTGGGGCCAGGCCGCATCATCAAGCGTTCCACCCATCTCCATCTGCTGCCAGATTTCGGAGCTGATATGGGGTGCCACCGGATAGAGTAATTGCAAAAAGGTCTTAAAGGCATCCCGGGTAATTGAACCTTCCCGGTTGAATTCATTTAATAAGGTCATTAACGCGGCAATCGCGGTGTTGTATTTCATTTCTTCAAAATCATCATTGACTTTTTTAATGGTTTTATGAATCATTGATTCCAGTGCTTTACCATAGCCGGCTTCGTCGCTGACCATATCCTGAAGTTTCCAGACCCGATCGAGGAACCGTCGGCAGCCTTTGGCGCCGTTATCTGACCAGGGTGCTGCTTTTTCATAGTCCCCAATAAACATAATATAAGTTCTCAGGGTATCAGCCCCAAATTCCTCAATGATCACGTTGGGGTTGACCACATTTCCCTTGGATTTCGACATTTTTTCGCCGTCGTTGCCAAGAATCAAACCCTGGGCGGTTCGTTTGGCGTAAGGCTCACGCACTGGTACGCAACCAATATCAAACAGGAATTGATGCCAGAATCGGGAATAAAGCAAATGTCTTGTGACGTGTTCCATCCCGCCGTTGTACCAGTCCACCGGCATCCAGTATTTCAGTTTTTCCGGCGAGGCAAAGGCTTCGTCGTTTTTGTTATCAAAATAGCGCAAGAAGTACCAGCTGGAGCCAGCCCATTGCGGCATTGTATCAGTTTCCCGTTCGGCCGGACCGCCACACTCGGGACAGGTGGTTTCGTACCACTCGGGGATATTGGCCAGCGGCGATTTGCCGGTATCGGTGGGGGTATAACTTTCCACCATTGGCAATTCCAACGGCAGCTGATCCTCGGGTACCGGCACCATCCCACATTTTGGACAGTGAACAATCGGAATCGGTTCACCCCAATAACGCTGACGATTAAAGGCCCAGTCCTTCATTTTATAATTAATGGTGCGTTTGCCCAGTTTTTCCTGTTCCAGAAAGTCAATCGTTTTCTGGATCGCATCCTTAACTTCCATGCCGTTTAAAAAGCCGGAGTTGACCATTTCGCCAGAATCGGTATTGGTATAAGCCGCTTCGCTGACATCCCCGCCTTTGATCACTTCAATGATCGGCAAGTCAAATTTCTTGGCAAAATCCCAGTCCCGGTTATCATGGCCGGGAACCGCCATAATCGCCCCGGTACCATATCCCATCATGACGTAGTCAGCGATGAAAATGGGAATTTCGGTATTGGTCACCGGATTAATGGCCTGAATGCCTAAAATCCGTACCCCGGTTTTATCCTTAGCCAGCTGAACCCGCTCAAATTCAGTTTTGCGTTTCGCCTGATCCTGATAATCGACCAGTTCCGCCATATTGGTAATTGACGCCGACAAGTCGTTAATCAGCGGATGTTCGGGAGCGATAACCATAAAAGTGGCACCAAATAGGGTATCTGGTCGGGTTGTAAAGACCCGCAGGGCTTTGTCGTAACCGGCGATGGTAAAGTCGACTTCGGCACCCACCGATTTTCCAATCCAGTTTTCCTGTTCCAGGCGGATCCGGGGCAGATATTCGACATCATCTAGACCTTTGAGCAACTCTTCAGCATAGTTTCTGATTTTCAGGAACCAGACATCTTTTTCCATTTGAACTACTTCACTGCCACAGCGGTCACACTTGCCATCCCGGAAATCTTCGTTGGCCAGCACCACCTTGCAACCGTTACAGAAATTGACATAGGTTCGATCTCTAAAGGCCAGGCCATGCTTGAATAATTGTAAAAAAATCCATTGGGTCCATTTATAGTATTTGGGATCGGTGGTATCGATCTCTTTATCCCAGTCAAAGGCATAACCAATCCGTTTTAACTGATTGGTAAAGACGGCAATGTTCTCATCGGTCACTTCCCGGGGATGACGACCCGTTTGGATGGCGTAGTTTTCGGTGGGTAAACCAAAAGCATCCCAGCCAATCGGAAAGAGGACATTAAAGCCTTCCATGCGCCGTTTTCGGGCGATCACTTCCAGCGATGTATAGGCCCGGACATGACCCACATGGAGACCCACGCCAGATGGATAAGGAAATTCGACCAACCCGTAAAATTTTTCTTTGCTTGAGTTTTCTTCCATTCGGAAGGTCTCATTTTCCTCCCAATACTGCTGCCAGTGTGCTTCTATTTTTTTATGCTCATATGTTGACATATTTCCTCCATTTGCTCGCTTGCTCGTTTCTATTTTTTCGACGCTGAAATTTGTGAAACGGCCGTGAGCTTTGCTTTCTGAATTTTCTAATAACTGTATACTAGGTCTTATCACAAAACCCGTAAACAATCTTAATTAAACAATCTATCTTAAAACGGATTTTCGCCATTATGCGATTCACCGGCTTCAACTTGTTGCGAAAAAAAAATCCGCTCCCCCGCTAAGGGACGAACTTTTTCCTGTCTCCTAATGATGTTCATCCCTCATTATAAATAAGGGGGGAACCGCTGTCAATGATTTGTGCTTTTTTTTCGCTTATGGTATACTGGAGAACAGAAAACTGCAAAGGAGCATTTATGTATCCCTTACTTAAAATCAATAAGAAAAAAATATCGGAAAATACCCGAGCGATTATAAAGCGGACCAAAAAACTGGGAGTCGAGGTCACCGCGGTCACCAAGTGTACTGGCGGCAACTTGGAAATTGCCCAAGCCTTCCTGGACGGAGGGGCCACCTCGATTGGCGATTCCCGGATAAAAAACCTCAAAAACCTGGCCCCACTGGCCTGTGAAAAATGGCTGATCCGGGTGCCCATGCCCAGTGAGGTCAATCATACCGTTGCCTATGCCACCCTCTCACTAAACAGCGAAATAAAAACCATCCGACTGTTAGACCAGGCCGCCAAAGCCCAGGGCAAAACCCACGGCATCCTCTACATGCTTGACCTTGGCGATCTTCGTGAGGGTCTTTTTATTGGCGATGGCAATCCCGCCAAAGCTGAAATCGAATCACTGATTGCGGCCTCTTTCACAAAGCTGGAGCAGGATCTTACCGAAATTAAAACGATGGAAAACATCCATCTCCGGGGCATCGCCACCAACGCCACCTGCGTCGGGGCCACCATTCCTACCCCCCAAACCTTTGGAGCTTTTTTTAAGGTCAAAGCAATCCTCGAAGAAAAATATCAGCTCCCCTGCGAGATCGTTTCCGGCGGTAATTCCAGTGCTTACTATCTGGTCGATAATGAAACCCTGCCCGCCGAAATCAACAACCTCCGGCTGGGGGATGTGATCCTCTTTGGTCGGGAATCGGCCTATTATCACTGCTATGATTACCTCCATCAGGACGCCTTTATTCTGGATGTGGAAATTCTCGAACTTCAGGACAAACCCACCTACCCGGTGGGCGAAATCGGCCGTAACGCCTTTGGCGAAATCCCCGCCTTTGAGGACCAGGGGATCCGGCGGCGCGCCATCTGCGGCCTGGGCCGTCAGGACACTGACACCGACCATCTCTTCCCGCTGGTTTCCGGACTGACCATTGTCGGTTCCAGCTCCGACCATCTGGTCATCGACGTTACCGACGCCGAAACCACCTATCAGGTTGGCGACATCATCAGTCTGCGCTGCGACTACGTCGGCGCCCTGCACGCTGCCACCTCATCTTATGTTGACAAAATTGTTATCAACCAATAAATATAAAGAGCATTAGACAAGGAGAATTATTGATGAAAGACGAAACCACCTACCGCATCCCCTTTGACATTCTGGAAGCATTCATGACCGACGCCTTAAAAGGCATTGGGGTTCCTGAAGAAGACGCCAAGATCTGTGCCGACATCCTGATCACCTCAGACAAAAGGGGGATTGATTCCCACGGTATCGGCCGTTTAAAACCGATCTACTATGACCGGATCAAACAAGGCATCCAGAATCCAGTTACCGAATTTGAAGTGGTCAAAGACACCTTTACCACCGCCGTCATTGACGGTCACGATGGCATGGGCCACGTGATTGCCAAAAAAGCGATGCAAATGGCGATTGATAAAGCCAAGGTTTACGGCATGGGGATGACCGTGGTCCGTAATTCCACCCATTATGGTTTTGCCGGCTACTATCCGCTGATGGCCATCGAAAACAACATGATTGGGATGACCGGCACCAACGCCCGTCCTTCGATTGCGCCGACCTTTGGGGTCGAAAATATGCTGGGCACCAATCCGATTACCGTTGGAGTCCCCAGTGATGAACCTTTCCCCTTTGTGCTGGACTGTGCCACCTCGGTTTCGCAACGGGGCAAGATCGAAGTTTATGACCGCGAAAACAAGGACCTGCCCGATGGCTGGGTCATTGATCGCCAGGGGAACAGCCGGACTGATACCAAACAGATCCTCATCGATCTGGTTAAAGGCGAAGCCGCCCTGACCCCACTGGGCGGCATTGGCGAAGACACCGGCGGTTATAAGGGCTATGGTTATGCCACCTTTGTGGAAATCCTCTCGGCCGCCCTCCAAAGCGGTTCCTTCTTAAAAGGCCTGCTGGGTTTTGACGCCAACGGTCAGGCACAGCCCTACCACCTCGGTCATTTCTTTATTGCTATCAACATCGAAAACTTTACCGAACCCGAATCCTTTAAAAAAATCACCGGTGATATTTTAAGAGACCTGCGGGCCTCAGAAAAAATGCCCGGTCAGGAACGAATCTATACTGCCGGCGAAAAAGAATATGATGCCTGGCTGGATCGGAAAGACAAAGGAACCCCGGTCAACGATGCCCTGATTAAAGATATCCTCGACATCAAGGCGGAACTGGGTCTGGATCAATACCACTTCCCGTTTGAAAAATAATCCCTAAAAAACATAACCATTAAACAAAAGACACGGATCGATAACGATCCGTGTCTTTTTGGTAAAACGGTCTATTTTTAGTAGGTTTCGACAAATAGTTCAAAATAAGCCTGGGCATGTTTGCAGGCCGGACAGAGTTCAGGAGCTTCGGCGCCCTCGTGAATATAACCGCAATTGCCACATTTCCATTTCACCTCGCTAAACCGTTTGAAGGTTCGGCCCAGTTCAATGTTGGCTGCGAGTTTTAGATAGCGGGTTTCGTGAGCTTTTTCAGCAATACATACTTCCAGCCAGGTCTCAGCAATTTCATCAAATCCTTCTTCTTTGGCAATTTTGGCAAATTTGGGATAGAGCTCATTCCATTCTTCATTTTCTCCGGAAGCTGCATGTAATAAATTGTTTTTAGTATCTCCAAGTGCTACCGGAAAAGTCGCATTCACGGGAATTTCAACAGCATTGCCAGAAGTGTACTCATTGGCCGCAATATGCTTATAGAACAATTCACCATGCTCTTTTTCATTACCTGCTGTTTCGGTGAAAATTTCACTGATCTGAACATAACCCTCTTTTTTCGCGATCGATGCAAAATACGTATAACGCATTCTGGCCTGGCATTCGCCAACAAAAGATGTCATTAAATTTACTAACGTCTGTGTTCCTTGTAATTTACCCATTTTTTCCTCCCTTATAATGATTATAAACTTACTCTTATTATATACCAGCTTTCAGAGAAATGAAACATTTTAATTATTCTGATTTATTTAATTCATCAATAAACTGAACCAGCGCCTGGGCAGCCAGGAAAGGACCATTCTGTTCGTACCCGGGAATCCCCAGTTGGGTCCTTATCATCCCGATTTGAACACCGGTTTCGCGCATCTTTTTAAATGTTTTTCTGGCAATCTTTTCATGCTCTTCTTTTAACTGAACGGCGCCAAAGGGATTGGCAAAGTAGGTGGTGGTGATCCCCACTTCTCCGGTGGTACCCTTGGCCATTCGTTTACCTTCGGAAAAGACCGCATAGGCTTCGTCCAGATCATCAAACAGTTCAATCGGCGGAGCCGATTCCCCTATTTCTTCGTAATTATTAATATAGAAAACATAGTCCACCCGGGTCGATTTAGCAATCTCCTCATAGGACATTTGTGGTACGATAACCCGGGCATTGACAATGTTCGGGTTCATAAAAATACTGCGGTCCATGGTGCTGTAGGCGTAACCCGGCTGAAGATCATCCAAACGGACAAAGGCGCCGATTTCGGTGCCCACGGCCATCAGTTCGCCTTCTTTGTTAAAGTGGAGTGAGCCCATATCGTCGATCAGTATATCAAAGTCGCAGGCCAGCTCCTTGGGAAGTTTATTGATGGCTTCCAGGGTTTCTGATTTGCCGGCGCCACTATCACCGATCAGCATCACATTTGCTGATTTTCGGCCGCCCACCCGGATTTTGGCAAAGGCACCATGAACGGGCATCGCTTTTTTTTCAATCTGAATGATATTGTGCAGGGTGAGCATCATTTTCTTCATATAACCAAAATAGTCAATATGGGGGTTGTCGGGGATCAGACCATAATAGACATCATCCTCTTTGGTTACGTAACCGAGTTTTTCATCATCTTCGAAGAGGACCTCGTCCAAGCCAAAGAAAACCACCGCATCCGGTTTTTGCTTGGTAAATTCTTCCGGGGTGGCCATTTCAAAGAGGTTGAACAAACCGGCCCCCAGAGCCAGATACTCTTTTTGAACATAAACAATCGCCAGCAATCGCCCGACCTTCATCGGAATGGCAAACCATTCGTCACAGTCCAAGTAGAATTTCTGTAAAATACGCTTGTCTTTGACCGGAAAGATCCCATCCCGTTTACTTGACTGGGTATAGAAAATAACCGGTGGTTCAAAGATCGCTTCCCAGACGTAGGGCACCTGGTAAAGTGAATCATTTTTACTTTTAACACCCCGGTCAAATTCAAATTTATCCGTTAAAAAGGCCACCTGGGCTCCGCTGGGCAACTGCCGGTAAATGCTGACGCTCTTCCCGGTGACATTGAAATGGATATTACGATAGAGATCGAGAACCATTTTTTTGAACGCATCATTGTTGGATGCCAGCGAATGAGCCTTTGAACGCTTTGTTTTTTCATCCGAACTGTATTCATCGGTTTTGATCATAAATCGCTGAATACTTCGCCAGTAGTTGTAAAACCCTTCCAGAAAGCCCAGAAACAGCTGGGAATATTCTTCATAGGTGAATTGAATATCAAAATAGCCGGATTGGATGATTTCGTCCAGGGAATTAATATTCAACAGATAAACAAAATCAATAAAAGCGGTTTCGTTAAATTCGCCTTTATTATTTTCAAACGGCTCCAGGGTCTTTAATAGATAAGATTTTTTTACCGTCAGTTCGTCAATAAAGGTTTTGACCAATTTCCGGAACAGGGTCGACTTAATTAGCTGACCAAAATTAGTGAATTTTAAATCGCCTTTAATTAAAGCTGTCCGTTCCAAATTTATGTTTTTAGATTCCATCGTGTCCTCCTATTTTATAATTTTCAGTAATTCATTGATGCTGGCGATCAGGTGGGTAGCTCCGGCCTGTCGCAGTTCATCTTCACTACCGCAGCCGTAGGTCACACCGACGGAATCGATGCCCACTTCGCTGGCACCAATAATATCATAGTGACGATCACCGACCATTAAGACGTCCGCTAAATCCTGGACATCATTATCTTCCAACAGATCGGTGATGATTTCTTTTTTATTGCTGCGGGTGCCATCATTATAGGTACCATAGACCCGGTCAATCTGGATATCGAGCTTCAAACTGTCTATTATCTTGCGGGCATTATTTTCATTTTTAGTTGTGGCCACGCCTAAAAAGCGTCCACTAGTATAGAGGGCATGAACTGTTTCTTTGACGCCCTGGTAAAGCTGGGCCTGATACATCTGACCATTGCCAACATATTCCTCCAGGTAAAATTCATAACCTTGACGGGCTTCAGCCAGAGAAAATCCATAGACTTCCTGAAAGGTTTTAAGAATCGGCGGACCGATCAAGGGCTCGATATCGATAATTTTCGGATTAGGCACATGCATTTTTCCCAAAGCATATTCAAAAGAACATCGCACCGTTTCCTTAGAATCGATGAGTGTTCCGTCTAGATCGAATAGAATGTGTGAATATTTCATTATTTCTCCTTGTATAGGTTTCTCTAACACCGCTGACAACTTTTTGTTTGTATTAATTATAATATAGAAGGATCAGTCCAACAAGACAAACTTACTCTTAACTGGATTAAATCGTTCAATCCGAATAATTTTTCTTGTATTTTGCGCCATTTAAAAGTATCCCTTAATTTCATTGTAGCCGCTATGGGGACGTGATATAATATCAACAATAAAATTGTTTAAGGAGGATTATAAAAAATGATTGCTATTCCAATTATTCTCGGTCTTATTGTGATCATCGGTCTGTGGCTTGTTATTTCGCGAAATAGCTTTGTCAGTATCAAAAATCAGGTTGAAGAAGCTTTTTCGACCATGGATGTTTATCTTAAAAAGAGATACGATCTGATTCCCAACCTTGTGGAAACGGTCAAGGGTTATGCCACCCATGAGTCTGAAACCTTTACCAAGGTAACCGCAGCCCGGACAGCGGCCATGAATTCAACCAGTATTGACGAAAAAATCGCCAATGAAAATGCTTTATCCGGTACCTTGAAAAGTCTTTTTGCGGTAGCTGAAGCCTATCCCCAACTCCAGGCGAATACCAATTTTCTGGATTTACAACAACAGTTAAAAACGTTGGAAGACGAAATTGCCAACTCCCGAAAATACTACAATGCGGTTGTCCGAACCATGAATACCAAGGTTGAGTCCTTCCCCAGCAATCTGGTAGCCAGTATGTTCGGATTCAAAAAACAGCCCTTCTTTGAGGTTGGTTCTGCTGAAGAACGGGAAAACGTCCAGGTTAAATTTAACTAGTTCACTCCGATTCATTCAGCAATTTATTGATGACAACAAAAATGACGGTGCTTTTACAGCACCGTCTTTAAAAACTTTAGGAGGTAAACCATGTGAAAAAGCAAAGCACCCCGATACTACTTGTCCTTCTTGGCCTTCTTCTTTTAGGAATTGTTTTTCCCGGAAGCACCTTCGCCCAGGAATATTTTGATATCAACCTGTATGATGTTACCATGAATGTACAGGAAGACCACGCCTATGATATTCAGGAAAACATCACCGTCACCTTTTCGGAACCGCGCCACGGAATCTATCGATTTATCCCCTATAGCGGCAGTTTTTACCGGGAAATAAATGGACAACCGGTGGAAACAACCTACAATGCCCGGGTGACTCATGTGAATGTCGACAATTTTAATTTTGAAACCTCCACCGAAAGCGGTAATGTGGTTATCCAAATCGGGGACGGTGATGAATATGTCAGTGGCACCCAAACCTACCCGATTTCATATATCTGGAATCCGGGGGATGACAAGATTGACAGTATGGATGATGTCTACTTTAACATTATTCCACAGAATTGGGATACTACCATTGAGAAGGCTCATTTTAAAATTGTGATGCCAAAACCCTTCGACCCGACCCAGGTGGAATTCATCTCCGGCGGCTACGGTAGCACCATCACCGACGCCGTTGATTTTACCGTTTCCGGGAACACCATTGAAGGAACCCTGAAGCAGCCCCTATCCAATTACCAGGGCGTCACCCTTAAAATCAATCTGCCGGATGGCTATTTTGTCGGCGCCTTTACCGGTGACGAATTCATCCCCTTTATGTACATTATTTTTGGCCTGTCTTTGCTTGGTGGCGCCTTAATCTGGCTTTTCACCGGCCGGGATAAAAAACCGGTGGAAACAGTGGAGTTTTATCCACCCCAGAATTTCACCCCCTCGCAAATCGGTTTTATTGTCGATGGTGTCCTGGACAAACCAGAGGTCATGTCGCTGCTGATGTACTGGGCCGATAAAGGCTATATGACGATTGAACAGGTGGATAAGAAAAAGTTTATCTTCCATAAAATTAAAAACCTGCCAGATACAGCCGAGGATTTTGAGCACACCCTGTTTAATAATATTTTTGATCAAAAGGACAGTTTTTCAACGGTCAGCGTTCCCGCCAGTTTTTACGACACCATTGTCGCAACCAGGGAACAGATCAAAGGCTATTTCGATATTCCTGAAAATCAGATCTTTACCGCCGCATCTAAGGTTGGTCTGGTCGTCATCAGCATTTTTATGGCCCTGCCGCTGCTGGCATATGTCACTAATGGCGCCTACAAGCTCGGCATGCTGACTTCTTTTTTTGAAGGACTGATCTTTATCGGCATTGTTTCCTGTTTTGCGGCGGCACCCACCGTTTTTGGCGCTAATATCATTACCTCCGCCCTGCGCAACCGCAAGGGCGTGGCCCGAAAAAAAACTGTTGGCCGGATAATTCTGGGCATCGTGATCCTGGTCGTCGCGGCATTGATTTTGCTTGTTGTTAATATCTTACTGGAATACACGTCCCTGCTTCCGGCGCTGCTGGCCCTGATGGCTACCTATGGCACCGCCTTTTTCCAGATTATTGCAACCCAACGGACTGAAACCGGACGGCTGTGGCTGGGTCAGGTCCTCGGTTTTAAAAACTTTATTGAAAAAGCCGAAAAAGATCGGATTCTTGCTCTGGTCAACGAAAATCCCCAGTACTTTTTTAATATTCTGCCCTATGCCTATGTGCTGGGAGTGACTGATAAGTGGGCCAAGAATTTTGAGTCCATTGCCATTGAACAGCCCAGCTGGTATTATGGCACCACCTATGGTAATAATTTCACCTCCCTATTGTTCGTATCCAGTTTAACGAGAAGTATGAACAGTATCGCGTCAGATATTATTGTTCCCCCTAACTCGGGATCTGGCGGATTCGGTGGCGGCGGATTTTCCGGCGGTGGCGGCTTCTCCGGCGGCGGTGGCGGTGGCGGTGGCGGTGGTAGCTGGTAACACTTTCCCAGCCTCGCAACCGACTCAATCGACCATTTTCGAAGCTGATCATGGGATTCAGAAACAGTTCATAACGGCAAAAACGCCGGATCATTTACATGATCCGGCGTTTTTGAGTTGCCGTATTAAATACGTTTGCGCTCATCCATTTGTTTGATGATCTCGCTTGCCAGGGTCTCGGTAATCACCAGATGTTTGAAATATCCGGTTTTCAAACCACTGATGACAGAATCAATATTGGCTTCCTGGGGTACAAACCCGATCACATTTCTGACCCGGGCTAACAACTCCAGCGGAATTTGGATCGCATAGTCATCTTCTCCATGTATCAATTCCCCCTCGGGATTAAAAAAATACGAAAGTAGACATCCAACCGCCTTCTCTTCGATTAGTTTTCGCCCAAACCGCATTGCCGATCCGTGATCCGGTACCGAGGGATAGCTGCCCAAGGTTATCAACGCCGTAGTGGTCCTTTTCCAGTAATCTTCAATTCGCTTATAATCATCGGACACCAGCACTTGGGTCTGCTCCTCCGCGGTGGTAGGTATGGCCGGACAATTAAGGAATTCTGCCTTATAACCGGTTTTCTGGGAGAGCTCTTTAACCAGCTCATCTGGATGGTAACCCCGTTGGGGGGCAGTTGTTGCCCCGATCAGCGGGCAGATTACACCGCCATTGATACCCATATCGTTTTGTTGAGCAAATGCCTTAATAATCTTGTCCGTGTTATAACCCCATCCTAAACCTAATATCTTTGTTTTGGGTAAGAATTCCAGCAGCACATCCGCACCGGTCTGATATAAATCATCCGGCAATGAAACTACCTGACAGCTTTTCAAGTTAAAACGATGACATAGCTCATGTCTGATTCCTCTGATGGTCCGATGATAGGAAAGCACATCAATTTTTACAATGCCTGCTTTTCTGGCCTTATTTAAAAGGTAACTGACCGCCGGACGGGATATCTCTAATTCACTGGCGATTTCAGACTGGGTTTTATTTTGTTCATAATATAATTGGGACACATGTATCAAACGGCACAATTCTTTTTCTTTCAACAATCCACCTCACCCTATCGCTATAAATGCCAATATAATATATCGCATCTACGGGATTTTGTCAATTTTGAAGCGAACCTATTTTTTAATCCAGGGGAATCAGGATGGTGCATTTAAATCGGTCCTCAAGAACCTGAGTAACCATGTTGCCTTCATAGTTTTTTAAGACCTGTTTGACATTCGAAATCCCATAGCCACTTTGATCCTCATCGATACGTTTGCTGCTGACCATGTTGCTCCCCGACTTATGAATGGTCTGCTCATCAATGGTGTTCTCGATGTCAATCAGCAGACTCTCGCGTTTATAGTACATATTAAACTTGATCGTTTTATCCCGGTCTGGTCGCGAATCCCGCAGGCACCCCTCAATAGCATTGTCCAGGACATTGCCCAGAATAATGGACAGATCAATGCTGTTCATTTTCAGGTTTTCCGGGATGGCAATATAATGAACAAAGTTAATCTTATTATCAGCTGCAACTTTGATTTTGTAATTTAACAACGCATCCACCACATGATTTCCCGATCGATTATGATCAACGGCATTTTGTAGCATATTATGGAACTGCAAAAGATACTCCTCGATTTCTTCGCAGGCCTCGTTCTTGATTAAGTATTGCATGGTGATGACGTGATTGTTCATATCGTGCCATAATCCTCTTACCTGATAATTCTTTTCAAGCATTTCTTTATAATGCTTCTGTTGGAGCTCCAACTGGATATTGACATTCTGATATTCATTTATCTTTTTAGCTTCATGATCGAGTACTTTTAAGATGACAAAAATCACCACATTGATATACAACAGCGCTCCCAAAGAAGCAATTCCAACTAAATGCCTGTTGGCAACGTCAACATCAATGAAATATAGATTTAATCCGATAATTAAACTGATAATCGGAATACTTAAAAGGACGATGTTCCGAATGACTGATGAAGTTTTCATTCCATCGATCCTGCCATATACCGGGTGAAGGCATCATATACTTTCTGATTCCTTTTAGGGCTGATCGGGATCATCACGCCATTTTTTAATACCACTGCTTTTGTTTTGATACTTTTGACATTTTTAAGATTAACAATATAAGAGCGATGACATAAAATAAAGCGCAATGAATCCAACTCCTTTTCCAACGCTGAAATTGTGTAGTAATATTCGTATTCTGCATCAAAAGTAGTCACTTTTATTTTTCTACCCAGACTCTCAAAGTATAAGATCTCATCGCTTTTTAAGAATATTTTTTCGTTGTTTATTTCGATTTCATGAAAACTGGATCGTGAATACTTGAGGTCATTCTCCAGTTTTTCTAAAACCAGAAAGAGTTTATCTTCCGGGAATGGTTTTAATAAAAAATCGCTGGCATTCACGGAGTAGCCCAGTACGGCGTATTCAATTAAGGATGTGGTAATAATAATCCGGGCTTCAGTATCTGTTTTTCTGATCTCATTTGCGATGTCAATGCCGTCTTCGTTATCTAAACGCATATCAAGGAAAATCATATCAAAATTAATCCCTTCGTTACTTGCTGCAACGAGTTCATAACCAAATTGAAATGTGGTTAAACTATAATCCGTTTTAAATGGATAGCGCCCAATCAGATCAACCAGTATTTTTTTATGTTGTTCCTCATCTTCGCAGACCGCAATTTTTAACATCTTTTCACCTTTTATTCTAGCCCAAATCTTACTTTTCAATAAATTATTATACCGTATAAAAGTCTTTGTTACAATCTTTTACGCTTATTTAACCAGTTAGTTTTATTTTTGATGACATCAAATTCTGTTTTCATGACATCAATATTGTTTTAATAAACAATATTTGCTAGTATTGAATAATCTAATTACTTCAATATTTCAGTTCAATTTTCATATATCAGACTAAAAAGCTATCCCGGAATCAGGATAGCATTGATTCAATACGAACTCAAAAAAAGGAACTCACCATGACTCTGAAAAAATTCATCAATAAACCGGAAAACATCACCGCCGAATTACTGGAAGGGCTGGCCCTTGCCAACCCCCTTATTCTCGAAGTCAAACCCAATAATCTTGTTGTCAACAAAGGACTCGAAACGGCCAGCCGCGTCACCATTGTGACCCTGGGCGGCTCTGGCCATGAACCGGCGCTTGAAGGTTTTGTTGGTGAAGGTATGATCGATGTAGCTGTTGTCGGTGATGTTTTTGCCGCGCCAGGATATAAAGCGGTCGTTGATGCTCTTCATCTTGCTGATAAGGGAAAGGGTATTCTTTTAGTTGTTTTAAACCATGCTGGTGATATGATGACCGGAGCCCGAGCCATGGAAGAAGCCCGTAAAGCCGGCCTCAAGGTATCGCTGGTGATCACTCAGGAAGATGTCGCTTATGCTCCCCGTTGTGAAGCAGACCGACGCCGCGGTCTGGTGGGGTGTGTGCCACTGTACAAAATTGTTGGTGCAGCCGCTGCCCAGGGGAAGTCCCTTCATGAGATAACCGCCATTGCCCAGGATTTTGCCGATAATATGGCAACGATTGCGGTAGCCTGCAAAACTGCCACCCATCCTCAAAATGGTTCCGCTTTTGCAGTACTTGGGACTGACGAAATGGAGGTTGGTATGGGTCAGCATGGAGAAGGCGGTGGCGGCCGGCAAAAGAAGAAGAATGCTGATGAAACAGCCATCCTGATGTCAGATTTACTGATTGCTGATTTAAATCTCTGCGCCGGCGATGAAGTAATGGTGATTGTCAACGGCACCGGATCGACCACCATTATGGAGATGTTGATTATTTTCAGACGTGTTCATAAATATTTAGAAGCTAAAGGGATCGTAATCGTCGCAAATTGGGTCGAAGAAATTTTGACCGTCCAGGAACAAGCCGGGTTTCAATTATTTTTTGCCCGCATGAATGCCCAGAATCTCTGGTATTGGAACGCACCGGCTCGAACCCCTTATCTGGTGCGATAATCGATTTATTCACTGCTATAACTAACCGGACTTATCTTAGTGATTGTTTCTATCTTGCTCGCAAAATCATCTGCCATTTCTCGGTAAATTAGCTCCTAAAGCGAAGCTAGACCCTGCAAATTCAGATAATTTGCAGGATCTATGATTTCACAGATTTTTCTAGTTCTTATAGCATCTTAATTTTGTTATCCGGTCAGTAGGCCAATCATGATCCTCCTGTCATGGCGCAGTTATTCTTTAGCGCATAATTAATCTAATAGTTCCAGTTCATCGAACGCTTAATAGCTTCTTTCCAGCCATCGTAGGCTTTGTTGCGTTTATCAGCATCAATTTCCGGGATAAAGCTTGCTTCAATCGTGAGGGCTGCATCAAAATCTGCTTCTCTCCATAGACCAACATAAAGTCCTGCCATTTCTGCCGCACCTAAACTGGTTGCCTCTACTGAGAACGGTCGGTCTACCTGAACATCCATCATATCAGCCATCATTTGTGCCAATAGATTGTTTTTTGACGCCCCACCGTCAATCCGGATGGACTTCATCTTAATCCCAGCTTCATTAGCCACCACATCCATGATATCTTTTAGTCTAAAGGCAATGCCTTCCAAGGTGGCGCGAACCAGATGGGCTTTCTTGGTCCCCCGAGTGATGCCAAATATTGTTCCTCGCGCAAAGGGATCATGATAAGGCGCACTTAAACCAGCCAATGCTGGAACAAAATAGACGCCATTGCTATCTTCAACTGAACGGGCCAAAGATTCGGTTTCGCTGGACTCGGCAATCACTTCCAATCCGTCTCTTAACCATTGAACAGCGGAACCGGTGACCGATTCATATCCTTCCAAGGCGTAAGTCATCACATCTCCAATCTTCCAGGCAATGACAGTATTAAGCCCCTGATCGGAAACCACACATTCTGTTCCAACATTGATATCTAAAAATGATCCGGTACCATTGGTGATTTTTCCGGTGCCAACTGTTCGGCATCCTTGGGCAAATAAGGCGGCATGTTGATCGGCGATCACACCTGTAATCGGAATTTCTGCACCCAGAATATCTTTTAAAACAACTCCATAGTCCCCGGAGTCCGTAATAATTTCCGGAAATATTTTTGTATCGATGCCAAGAAAAGTAAGAAATTCCTCATACCATTGGCCGGTTCTTAAATCAAGACTCCCCATAACAGACGCATTGGAATAACTGATTGCATGTTTTTTCCCACCAGTTAATTTCCAGATCAGCCAGGTATCGATAGTACCAAAGAGGGCCTCACCAGCTTCAATTTTTTCTTTGATTAAGGGAACATTATTAATGTACCAATTCAGCATCATCGAAGAATAGACTGGTGCCAATGTCCAACCGGTGGTTTTTCTTGCTTTTTCGCCCCATTCTCCAGCATTTAGTTCCTGACACAAGGCTGCCGTTCTGGTATCCTGCCAAACGATGGCATTATATAGAGGCTCTCCGGTTTGCTTATCCCAGACCAGACACGTAGCCCGCTGGTTAGTTATCCCGATACAGGCAATTTCTTCGGGTGAAATCATGGCCTCACCAATGGCTTTTTGACACATTGCTACACTTTTTTCATAAATTTCCATGGCATCGTGCTCAACCTTGTCTTCGCCGGGTGTGTACTGGGTAAACTCCTCATAGCATTGTGCAACAATTTGCAGCTTTTGATTGAAAATCAAAGCTCTGGTTCCGGTGGTTCCTTCATCAATAACGAGTACATACTTTTCCATTTTTTACTCCTTTAAAATTATTTGGTCTGGGTGTTTCCTAACCTGCTTTTACTGAAGTGTCTGGTTATCTGAAATGCCGCCAAAGCAATTTAGACTGAATTTCTATAGTGCCTTCAACTTGCGCAAACGTTTACGGTAGTTGTAAAATTCGATAAATGACTGACTGATCAATTGCGTATTAGAATTGATCAGGACTTTTTCCTATTTGGATCAATAATTCCAGCACGAAATGCTTTGCTGTAACTTCGACAATTTCGATCGTGCCCGAGCAATGCATAAGTTGCAAAAATCGTTGCCATCATGTCTTTGTTAGTTGGATCTATTACCGCTGAATCCATTCCAGCTTGAATTGCCAATGCCATAAAGGTTCGATTGACTTGGGCACGTCCTGGCAACCCAAAGGAAATATTACTTAAACCTGACGTAATATGTATGTCCGGGTACACAGCTCTAATCGCTTTGATGTCCTTTATGAAATTAAGATACGATTCGTTATCAGTCGCCAGCGCCAATAAACAGGGATCAAGATGAATCCGATCGGGTGTAATACCGTATTTGGCTGCTTTTTCAACCATTATTTCAGTGATCTTCACCTTTGTTTCAACATCTCTGGGAATCCCATGATCATCGCAAGTTAAACCGACTATTTCCCAGGAGTTGCTTGTCAACAACGGCAGCAGCACTTCGCATTTATCCCCTTCCCCAGAAATTGAATTCAGCAATCCCGGTTGTTTCGCATATTTGAAAACAGCTTCGATGACACGAGGGTTGGGACTGTCAATGCATAGTGGGGTCTCGGTGGCATCCTGAACGACATCGATTAACCATTTCAGTGCTTCGATCTCCAGTTCCGGTGCCGTACTGGCGCAGACGTCAATAAAATCTGCTCCTGCTTCCGTTTGCTTAATTGCCCGCTCGGCGATAAAATCAGCATCTCTTTTTTCGATGGCTGCTTTGACCACCGGAATGGTCCCGTTAATTTTTTCTCCGATAATTATCATGTCTACTCCTCTTAAAATGGCTGTTGCATCTTCACTACAATCACATCAAATCTGCAACAGCCAAAATTGTTTTATCCTATTGTTTTCGATAAGATACGGTTGTTATTTCTCGCACAGTTTAACTGCCAGAGCTGCAGCGCCACCTGCATCTTTAGCAAACATATCACAACCCATTCGATCACAAAAATCCTGAGTGATGGGGGCACCACCAATCATAATTTTCACCTTGTCACGAATACCAGCATCTACAAATGCTTTGACAACTTTTGGTGTTTCCGGCATGGTGGTTGTCAGCAGAATCGAACATGCGACAATATCGGCATTGTGTTCAATCGCTGCTTCCACAAATTTTTCGGCCGGTACATCGATACCGATATCGATTACTTTTAGACCGCGTCCTTCCAGCATCATCCCCACCAGGTTTTTGCCGATATCGTGCATGTCTCCCTGAACACTGCCCAAAATAACAGTTCCCAATGATTTCGAATCCTGATCGGTCAGCAACGGTTTCAAAATTTTCGAACCTTCCATCATCGCGTGGCAGGAACATAGTACCTCTGGTATATAAAGTTCATCACGACTGAATTCATCGCCAACTATTGCCATCCCAGCCATCATGGCGTCAAGAACTTCCTGAGCATCACAACCGGCATCAATGGCTTCCTGAACTAAACCCGGCATGGCTCGTTCGTCGCCGTCATAAAGAGTCTCTGCTATTTTTTTTAAAATCTCCACTTTTTTCACCTGTCCTTTTATATGATTTAGTCTAAATTAATCGGGTAATTACCAAATTGATGAACACAGTTTACCATGTGCACAAGATTTTCTGCACTGACATCCCCTTGGACATTATGTGCCGGCGATAATAAAAATCCGCCGCCAGGTGCCAATGCCTTGATGGCTTCACGTACTTCATGAGTAATCTCTTCTTTGGTACCAAAAGGCAGGATCTTTTGAATATCAATATTGCCATGGAAAACCATATCGTTTCCAAATTCTTTTTTCAATTCATACCGATCCATATTAGTTGCCGCTGGCTGTACGGGGTCAAGCACGTCAACACCACAATCAATTAAGTCTGCAATAAATGGTTTAATGGCACCGCAGGAATGGAGCATGATCTTGGCTTCCGGATTGTATTGATGCAAGGTCTTTTTGGCATGCTCAAAATGCTCTTTTAAATGGGGCTTTACGACTTTTTTGAATGTTTTAGGAGACATCAGTGGACGATCCTGCATCCCCAGATCTTCTCCGCTGAGTCTGAGAATGTCAACGTATTCACCTACTTCAGCCATTATTACTTCATTGGTACGCTTTTGAATCTGACAGATCTTATCCATCAGGGCATGGGCGAATTCCTGATTGTTAACGATATCCCGATACCAGCGTTCATGTCCCCGCATATAGGTTGCCAGTTCAAAGACCGCGCCGGCAAATTTCGCTAAAATGGCAAGATCCGTGGTCTCCCGAACCCCCTTCATTTCTTCCTGCAGTCCAGCATAACGTTTTGGATCTTCAGGATCCGGCCAGATATAAGTTTCCAAATCTTCTATCGTGGCATTAGCCAATGGCGGATTAACAAGTTCAAAGTAAAAATGTCCGCCGGCAATGGCGGTTTTTTTCCAGTAGCATCCCCATTCATCAGTAAAGCTGCCGTCTTGAAAGCTCTTGGTATGAACCGAAACCCCAGAACGTGGCGAAACGTAATACATATCAATTCCCAGTTTTTTGATCATTTCAATAGGCATCTGTACCTCGGTCCATCGACCCATTCTGGGGCTGTCCGGCAGATATTCCATATTCAACACTTTTTTCATATCCCGATACACATCAATGGTCAGCACCATGTCAACTGGCACTCGGTCTGGTTCCTGGTGATTGGCTGCTGCCATCACTCTTTCTCGTGAATTCATTATTTCCTCACTCTCTAAACATAAATAATTCGCAGTTTTTTAGACATTCTCGTGGCCTCGAGCTTTTTTTCGTAAATAATTTGTATTTACCGCTTATTTCAATTACAATATAACATGCTAATTTCTATATGTCAACATTTTATATTAACTTTATATGTATTTTATAGTAACTTTGTATTTACTTTACGATAATAATTAATTTAATTAGTATTTATTAAGTTTTTTTAGTTGACTTTTTGTAAAATATTTACGAATTTATTGCAATGTACTAATTGACCATCGTTTTCCAGAAATCCTTTCAGTAAATAAAAAAACGCATCGTCATTTCGATGCGTCTCAAAGTATTAATTAGTACCAGGATTTATACTATTGTCTTTATATTACTTCGATATTATTACTCTTGCAGTATTCCCGATAAATCTCCGGGGTTTTATCATCCAGAATAAAACCGTCAAAAACATTTAAATCAACCATTTTTGTCAGCGCTACCTTATCAAACTTCGAATAGTCTGCCAAGAGATAACATTTACTACTGATTTCATAAATAGTCTGATTGATTTCAACTTCTTCAAATGCCCCATGGGTAATCCCCTTATCGATGGATACTGCCATAACCCCCATGAAAGCTTTATCAATGTTAAAACTCTTTAAAAAATCATTGGCTTCCTTCCCATAAAAAGCACCGGAAAAACTACGCAGCTTTCCGCCCGGCATATAAACCGTGATTCCTGAAATCGCAGAAGCTTTTAATGCTACACTTAAAGAGAGCGTAATTAAATTGACATCCTGAATATCTTCTAGGTAGTCGAGAACCAGTTCCACAGTACTGCCAGCATTTAAAGCGATCGTGTCACCATTTTCAATGATTCTTGCCGCTTTTTCAGCAATTAACCGCTTCTCTTCGATGTTCTGGGTTCTTTTTTTATAAATATCCATTTCCGACGTCGTCTGATAGTTAATTTTTTCTTTTCTGAAAGCCCCACCATAAGATAATGTAATCCCATACTCCTCGGCAAGATATTTTAAATCCCGACGTATTGTCGCCTCGCCCACACCATATTTTTGAGAAAGACTGGCCACTTTAACGGAACCTTTGCTCATAATTGTATTCAAAATTTCTTTTCTGCGATCAATATGCAACATCTTTGTTTCTCCTCATATGTGTTCTTTTTCATTTCTATCAAGCTATTGTTTTTTCTGATCATCAAGACCACATCTCTCAGGATTTGTCTGAACGCAAATCCAAAAATCAATCTCTATTTTAAATTGTACCTACAAATCCTCATTATTGCAAGGCTAACATAACGAAATCGACCTTAGCACCAGCTTACCAATTGCTTTCATTTAAGCTTAGAATTTCTTTTGCAGTTTGTTCGGTAATCACCAGATGCCTGATATACCCAGTTCGCAGACAGCTGATGATCGCGCTGATATTGGATTCCGGAGGAGCAATGCCAATAATATGTTTGATTCGTGCCAACAACCTTAAGGGAATCTGGATCGCATAATCATCATCCCCTTCAATCTGTTCGCCCTGGAGATTAAAAAAATAAGACAACAGACTCCCGACCGCTTTTTCCTGTGTCAGTTTCTTGCCAAACCGTAGAGCCGTTCCATGATCCGGCACCAGCGGAAAACTGCCCAGAGTAATTATGGCCGTATCGGTTTTCCGCCACCGCTCTAAAATTTCCTGATAATTATTGGTATTCATGAACAGTTCCTGATCCTGTTCGGTGGTGGGAAAGGCCGGACTTATCAGATATTCTGCCTGAAAACCGGTTTTGTGAGACAGCTCAGTGGCCAGCTCATTGGGATGATAGCCCCGATGAGGCACAGTGGCAGTTCCAATTAAGGGGCAGATGATACCATGTGAGGCTATACCGTTATTTGTCAGGGGCAGGGCTTCAATCATTTTATTGACATTATATCCCCAGCCCAGTCCTAAAACCTTGGTTTTATCAAGAAAATCAACCAGGACCCCGGCAGCCTCCCGGTGGAGATCTTCTGCTGTTGCCACTATATCGCAGGTCTTTAGGTTAAAATGGCGGCAGAAACTCTGACTTAATCCCATGTTGGAATGCTGATATGAGAGGATCTCTATTTTTACAACTCCCTCTTTTCTGGCCTTATTTAATAAATTACTCACCGATGGCCGGGAAATATTCATGATTCTGGCAATTTCAGCCTGGGTCTTATTCTCTTCATAGTATAATTTAGATATTTGGATGAGTCGTAATAACTCTTTCTCTTTCATTTGGTTACTCCGATTTCTTTACCTGTTAGTATTATTATTGTTTAATATATAACAATAATTATCATATGTCAATATATTGCGATATATTTGATTTTTTTTAAAACTTATCCTATTTAATCGTAACATATGCTAAATTTATTTGACTTCCCCATTGACACTTGCTATACTGAACACAAAGATGTAAACGATTATGGGGGTGTAATAATGCCAATAGAACCATTGAAAATCAAAACCTTGCTCCTTACTGCCGCCCAGGAAATAGCCGATCATGTTGATATTCTGACTGAACTGGATTGCGCCCTGGGTGACGGTGATCATGGTACAACCATGAAAAAGTTGACAAAAGTAATGTTTGCGGAAATTGACAGCTGGGATGAAACCACCAACCTTAAAGTGGGGCTGGAAAACCTCAACGATGCCTTGGAAGATGTCAGTGGCGGTTCCGCGGGGCCCTTATTTAGCGCTTTTATTCATGGTATGGCGGAAGCAGCAAATCCTGAAGCGCCAAACTCTGATACCTTTATAAAGATTATTCTGCTTGGAGCCTACGACGAGTTTTTTGCCACCTCCAAAGCGGTAGTTGGTGATAAATCAATGATGGATGCCATCGATCCAGCTACCGAGGTGATCCGCCACTCTACCACTGATATGAAAACGACCCTCATAAAGGCGGCCCAGGCGGCCCGAGCCGGATCTGACAACACCACCGGAATGCTGGCAAAATTTGGGCGAGCCCGTTATATCGGTGACCGCTGTTTAGGTCATCGCGATCCTGGTTCGGTTACCTTCGCTTATTTCTACGAAGGGCTGGCCAAAGGATATTCAGCATAAAACATATAAACCGAAGGGAGAAAAAAATGTACGAAATTATGCATGTTGGTGTTCCCGTTAAGGAACCGGTATTGGAAGAGTTTTACGCCGAGGGATTAAAGGTCCATATCTCCAGCCCGGACAATAATCCTCTCAAATTTGAATACCTGAGGTTTGAAGAGGGTACCCCACTTCATCCCGATGTCGTCAATTTGACCCATATTGCCTACAAGGTGCCCAACATCGATACCTTTATCAGCGATCACCAGGCGATTGTTTTAAACGAGCGGATGACAGTTGATGATCACCTGGACATTGCCTTTGTTAAAGTCGCAGGCACCGTTATTGAATTAATGGAAATGAAATAACTATTCGATTTATACTTTTAATAATAAATTTATAAAGGGGAAAATACAATGACGATGAAAAAGTTTATTAACAATCCGGATAACATTACCGCGGAATTATTAGAAGGTCTGGCTCTGGCAAACCCCAAAATTCTTGAGGTGACTGACCACAATCTGATCATTAACAAGGGTCTGGCAACTGCCGATCGAGTTACCATTGTCACCATCGGCGGGGCTGGTCATGAACCCGCCCTGGAAGGCTTTGTCGGCGAAGGGATGATCGACATTTCGGTTGTTGGAGATATTTTTGCAGCCCCCGGTTACAAGGCGGTGGTGGAAGCTCTGAAGCTGGCCGATAAGGGCAAGGGCGTGCTTTTTGTGGTGCTGAACCATGCTGGCGATATGCTGGCTGGTGACCGGACCATGAAAGAAGTCGAAAAATTGGGCTTAAACGTCATCAAGGTGGTCACCCAGGAAGATATCGCCAATGCGCCCCGCTCCGATGCGGCCAACCGGCGGGGCCTGGTAGGCTGTGTGCCTCTGTATAAGATCTGTGGCGCCGCAGCCGCTCAGGGCAAATCTTTGGCCGAAGTGGCCGCCATTGCCCAGAATTTCGCCGACAATATGGCTACCATTGCCGTGGCCTGTAAAACCGCCACCCATCCCCAAAATGGCGCATCCTTTGCCGATCTCGGTGAAGATGAAATGGAAGTTGGTATGGGCCAGCATGGCGAAGGCGGCGGCGGACGCCAAAAAATGGCCAGCGCCGACGAAACCGCAGTAATCATGGCTGAGGCCTTGGTCAAGGATCTGGATCTGAAAGCTGGTGAAGAGGTAATGGTCATCGTCAACGGCACCGGTGCCACCACGATCATGGAAATGTTGCTGGTCTTCCGTCGGGTTCACAAATATCTCAGTGAAAAAGGTATTAACATTGTCGCCAGTTGGGTTGAAGAAGTTTTAACGGTGCAGGAACAGGCCGGTTTCCAGCTTTTCTTTGCCCGAATGAATCCTGAGAATCTGGCCTATTGGGAAGCCCCAGCCAAAACCCCCTATTTGAGTCGCTAGTTATGGCTGATCAGGATTCAATCAAAAAAGCCAAAGACTTCGGCTTTGACCAGCCTATGGAAAAACGGAATTTTCATGTCAAAGGGATGGACGATGTGGATTGGGGGATGAAAACCCGGCTGTCAAAAATATTTGATCCCCACAGCGGTCATACTGTGATGCTGGCTTTTGATCACGGTTATATCATGGGGCCGACCCAGGGATTGGAGCGGATGGATCTGGCCATCCCACCGCTCCAGGACTATGCCGATGTCCTGATGGCCACTCGGGGGGCACTGCGAACCTGTATCCGGCCCGATCACGGCAAGGCCATTGCGCTGCGTTGTTCGGCCGGGAGTTCGGTCTTAAAAGAAGATATGAGCAAAGAAATCATCGGCGTCAATGTTGAAGACGCGATCCGGATGAATGCCACCTGTATGGCGATTCAGGCCTTTATCGGATCTGAAAACGAATGCCAGAGCATTGAAAATATTATCAAAACCGTGGATGCCGGCAACCGCTACGGCATCCCCACTCTGGGCGTGGTGGCCGTAGGTAAAGAGATGGAACGAACCACCAAGTATTTTTCCCTGGCTACCCGGATGCTGGCTGAATTTGGGGTCCAGATTGTCAAAGTCTATTACTGTGATAACTTTGAAGAAGTCACCGCGGCCTGTCCAGTCCCGATTGTCATCGCCGGCGGTAAAAAGGTTCCCGAACAGGAAGCCCTGGAAATCACCTATCAGGCCCTTCAAAAAGGCGCCGCCGGAGTTGATATGGGCCGTAACGTCTTCCAGGCCGACAACCCGGCGGCGATGATCCAGAGCATCCGCAAGGTTGTACACGAAAAGTTCACCGGCACCGAAGCCTTTGAATTTTATACGGATCTTTCTTCCCATTAATAACGTAAAAAAGCTGTATTGGATAAGCAGTTCATCCGATACAGCTTTTTGATTTGATTAGGAATCCAGTTTAAGAACCGCCATAAATGCTTCTTGTGGTACTTCAACGTTACCAACCTGACGCATCCGCTTCTTGCCCTCTTTCTGTTTTTCCAACAGTTTTCGTTTACGGCTGATATCCCCACCATAACATTTGGCCAAAACATCTTTACGCATCGCTCGGATCGTTTCGCGGGCGACCACCTTGGTGCCAATGGCGGCCTGAACCGGGATTTCAAACATTTGCCGAGGAATTTCTTCCTTTAATTTTTTGGCGATCAGCCGTCCCCGGTTTGCCGCCTTATCCCGGTGAACAATAAAGGAAAGGGCATCGACCAGTTCCCCATTCAACAGAATATCCAGTTTAACCAGATCTGAAGGCCGATATTCTTTGATGTCATAGTCAAAGGAGGCATAACCCCGGGTCCGGGATTTAAGGGCATCAAAGAAATCATAGATAATCTCATTCAGGGGCAATTCATATTTCAGGATGACCCGGTTTTCTTCAACATAATCCATGGTCAGATAAACGCCCCGACGTTCCTGACACAATTCCATTATCGCACCCAGATATTCGGACGGCACCATGATGTCGGCATTGACAATCGGTTCTTCCATGGTTTTAATTTCGACCGGGTTGGGCAGATTAGAAGGATTATCCACCCACAATTCGGTGCCATCGGTTTTGACAACCTTGTAAATAACACTGGGGGCCGTGGTAACCAGATCCAGATTGAATTCCCGCTCCAGCCGTTCCTGAATGATCTCCATATGGAGCAGTCCCAGGAATCCACAACGGAAACCAAAACCAAGGGCCATTGAAGTTTCGGCTTCATAAAGCAGGGAGGCATCGTTTAACTGCAGTTTGGCCAGGGCTTCTTTCAAATCTTCATAGCGGGAGCCATCGGCTGGATAAATCCCACAGAAAACCATGGAGGTCACTTTTTTGTAACCCGGCAAGGGTTCTTTGGCCGGATTTAGGGTTTCGGTAATGGTATCCCCGACCCGGGTATCCCGAACGTTTTTTATCCCGGCGTTGACATAACCAACGTCACCTGCGCAGAGTTCGTCAATGGGAATCAAACCGCTGCCAAAAACGCCAACTTCGTTAACGTCAAAGGTTTTTCCAACGGCCATCATGTCAATTTTCATGCCTTTACGGATTTTTCCCTGAATAACCCGAACTGAGGCAATAACCCCCAGATACTGATCGTAATAGGAATCAAAAATCAGGGCCTGTAGCGGTGCATCGACATCGCCGGTTGGTGAGGGTACTTTTTTGACAATCGCTTCCAGCACTTCCCGGATGTTGAGACCGGCCTTGGCTGAAATCAGCGGCGCATCCTGGGCTTCAATGCCAATAACATGCTCTATCTCATCCTTCACCCGCTGGGGATCGGCACTCAACAGATCAATCTTGTTAATGACCGGAATCACTTCCAGATTATTCTCCAGCGCCAGATAAACATTGGCGATCGTCTGGGCTTCAATTCCCTGGGAGCCGTCGACAATCAATAATGCCCCTTCACAGGCGGCCAGACTGCGGGACACCTCATAGGTGAAATCCACATGGCCCGGGGTATCAATCAGGTTTAAAATGTACTCTTCACCATCATCGGCGGTATACAGCAAGCGGACGGCCTGAAGCTTGATGGTAATGCCCCGCTCCCGTTCGATATCCATATTATCCAAAAACTGTGCTTCCATATCCCGTTTGCTCATCATCCCGGTATCTTCAATCAGTCGATCCGCCAAAGTTGACTTACCATGATCAATATGGGCAATGATGGAAAAATTTCGTGTATGTAATTGTTTATTTGTCAATTTTTAGTCCTCTACTTTCAAATCTATATCAATGGTTGAAATGTTCTGTAAATCCCTTGTTTTTATACCTAGATCAATATTCTATCAAGAAATATTTTTTTTGTCACGTTTTTTCTTGATAATATTCTTTAAATGTGTTAGAATTGCTATGTTATAAATAAATGAGGGGGGTGAACCCATGGCTAACATTAAATCGGCTATGAAACGAGCTAAAACAAATGAAATCAGTCGTCTGCGAAATAAGATGGTAAAAACTAATCTTAAGACTTCTGTAAAGAAATTTGATCTTGCAGTTACTGAAGGTAACGTAGAAGCAGCGCAGGAAGCTTTTCGTTTAGCAACAAAGAAAATTGATATGGCTGTTACAAAAGGTGTTTTACATAAAAACACAGCAGCACGTAAAAAAAGTACTTTGGCTAGAATCATGAACAAGATGACTGCTTAATTACCTCATTTATATATTCCCAAAACCCGTGTCTCTAGGGTCTATCCAAAGATGTACTTACTCAGGTACATCTTTTTTTGCGTGAAAGCAACGAGTTCCCCTCTTCGTACCGGTGCGAAACGTTGTCAATATACTACCGTACCGACCAATTGTTAATCTGTTGTTCGCTGCGCCATGCGAAATCCGCTGTGCTCCTTTCGCATTGGTCGCGGGCAGTCGCCAACTACAAACCAGCTTGTGATTGGCTCGTTGCCTGCGCGCAGGATCGGACAGGTTTATCAACCTGTTCGCCCCGACTCGTACAACATGATGTAACAATTGTCGGTACTAGGTTAGTTTGATAATCTAACGCATCGGTATGAAGCGTTCGGGATTTAACCAATCTTCATCAAAAATAATTCCAAGGCAAAATTCTGATCAATTTCCCCCAGTTTCATCTGGGCATCCAGATCTGCGCCGATGACCATGATCTTCCACAAATTGTCGATGGGATAGCTCTTCCCATTTTTTAATATCTTATTGACAATAAAAGGGGCCAGCTTCATTTCTGTCGCCACTGTTTTGGCTGGCAAGCCCCGGGCAGTATATATCTTGACCATCAGAAGCATCCGGATTTGCCGCAGCAGCAGACTGAAAACCCCAAAGGGGGATTCTCCTTCCAGATAAAAATGGTTAAGCATCAGCAGGGCCTGATCTTTTTGACCGCTGATGGCATAGTCGATGAGCTTGAAGATCCCTTCCTCAATGGACTGGGGCAAGATCAGCAAGATATCTTCTTTACTAATCTCATTGCGGTCGCCGGTGTAATCAATCAGGCTGTTGAGTTCATTATCAACCATCTCCATGGTTTTTTTCTCATTCATTAAATACATCGACCGCTGGATAAAAAGCTCTAATTCGGCACGGTTTATTTTTTTCCCGGCATTTTTGACCCGACGGATGATCCAGGCCTGCAGATCACTGGCATCGAGTTTTTCAAACACCACCAGGGAACCAGCTTTGGTCAGACTTTTGTACAGTTTTTTGCGTTTGTCCGGCTGTTCCCAATAGATAATCAACAACGTCGACGGACAGGGTTTCTCCAGATAGGCAGTAATCCGATCCAAATCCTTTTTATCACTAATCTTATCGAGTTGCGCTTCTTCCCGAACAATGACCATCCGCTTATTGCTCATCATTGGCAGGGTTTCACAGGTGGCCAGCAGTTCTGAAATATCCAGATTTTTATCGCTATAAGTGGTCAGATTCAAGGGCTCCAGACCCTTGGCCAATTCTGTGCCGACTAGCGTTTTTTCCATCATATGACCGATGTACTGTTCCGGGCCGGTGAATAAATAAACCGGGCTGATCTGCTGATTTTTCACACTTTTACTGAGTTCTTTATAATTCACAACGTTTCTCCATTAATTTAGGTTAGGTATTATTATTGATTGTTATTATTGTTTAGTCTTCTAAAATTTAATTTACATAGTTTTTGATATCGATATATTCGCCGTTGCTGATAATTTCCACAGCCCCCTTCTGGTCGGTTCGCAATGCGGTGATTGCTTCCTCGTCGAGGCGATCCATCACCTCGTCGCTGGGATGGTTAAAAGAATTATTAGCGCCCACCGAAATCACCGCTGTTTCTGGATCAATAGCCTGAATAAATTCCTGAGTGGACGAGGTTTTGCTGCCATGATGCGGGATTTTGATAATCTGGAAATCCCGCGCAGCACTAAGGACTTGCATTTCTGCGGCCAGCTGTTTTTCGACCTCGGCTTCAATATCCCCGCATAACAGCAAATTGATATTGCGATAGGAAATCGTCATCACCAGCGAAGCATTGTTCTGTTGTTCATCCTCTTTAGCAATTATCCGTCCATCTGGATTATACACTGTAATGGTCACGCCGTCACTCCCTTCAATCACCGAGCCCTTTTTTAATAAGGACACCGGGACCAGCTGCTGATTGAGAAGCTTTTCATTATTTGTCTGGACACTCATAAACAGATTCTTGACCGGATAGCCGTCAAAGATCAGTTCTTCAACCCCCTGGCTATGATCGACATGATTATGGGTTAAAAAGATGGCATCCAACTCATGGATATTTTTGGAATGTAGGGCCGGATACAGCACCTGATCGGAAACCCGGTTCGATCGTTCGAACAGATAACCGCCCCCATCGACCAGATAAGTAAGCCCGCCCGGGGTCTCAATCAGAATGCTGTCGCCCTGACCAACATCCAGCACCGTTACCACCAGGTTTCTGGGAATCAACGGTGTTGCCAACACAACCAGCAGCAGCCCCAGCGCTAAACTCATCACGGTGTTTCGAACATAGGGCTGGCGGAGATAAAAATAGCCTGAAATCAGAAAGACCAGCAGTAAAAATAGCCCCGTTTCAGCCAGCGATAATCCGCCCCGGTTGATTCCCAGGATATTTGCGGCCGCACCCAGGTCATTGATTCCGTCCAGCACCACAATGATCGATTCCCCCAAAAACGTCACCGGTACTGACAAAATCGGGGCTAAAAAAGGAACGATGGAAACAATCCCCAGAAATCCTATCCCCGCCAGCAAAAACACACCGATCAACGGAACCACCAGCAAATTGGAAAAGAAACTCATCAGTGTAAAGCTATTAAAATGGTAAAGCAAAATCGGCAGAGTACCCACCGTGGCGCAAAAAGTCAGAACCAGCCCCTGAACCATCGGTCCCGGTTTACTTTTATGATGTACCCGCTTTTTATTACGGCGTTTTTCATAAGCATACAGCAGCGGACCATAAAACAGGATAATCCCCAGCACCGCGCCCATCGATAGTTGGAAACCGGCCTGAAAAAGCTGGGCCGGCCAGATTCCTAAGATTACCAATCCGGCCAGACACAGCTGATTCAAGGCATCCCGCTCCCGATGTAGGCCCTGTCCCCAGGTCAGGCACAAAAGCATGATCGAGGCCCGGATTACCGGCGCAGCAAACCCGGTGATAGCGACGTAAAACAACAAAGCCGGGGCCAGAAAAAGTACCCAGTAGCGCTTGTTGATTTTTATGGCCATTAACAGAAACGACAGTACCAGGAACACGTAGCCGACATGAAGTCCAGACACCGATAAAACATGGGTGACACCGGCATCCTGAAAGCGCTTTGCCAGATCCTCATTAATATTTTTTTCACCAAATACGACCCCTTTGAGCAAATCTGATACATCCGCAGAAAAGCTGGCATCAGATTGATTCTCCAAGGCTCTTTTTATACCTAATATCTGGTAATATAATGTCGTCTCCTGACCGATTTTTTCAATGTTTTCCGGTTCGATCGTCAGCAAGCCATCAATTGACAGGGATTTGAGATACAGCTGATAATCAAAGCCGCCGGGATTTCTTTTGCCGGCCGGTTGGGACAACTGGCCCTGTAATAATAGCACGTCACCGGGGGCCAGGTCCAATTGCTGCTTTTCATCGTTCTTTGACACTTCCTGTTCCGCCGTTGTATCCTCATCAGCCGGATAATAGATGGTCGCCCTGATCCCTGTCACTCCCTCGTGACGATTGTTCTCATCAGTGGTAGCCACCAACTCTTTAGCCGTCAGATTGATGGTTAACCGATTTTCGGTACGGATCGGATAATCAGTTACCACGCCAATCAGAGAAACGTCTTTTTGATAAAGATTTTCCAGCACATCCGTATCCGAGAAGACCCCGTAGCCTAAAAACGCGCCTAACCCGAACAGTCCCAGGACAAATACTGTCTGGGTTATTTTGATTCCCCTCAAAAAAAACGGCATCCCGATTAGCAAAGCAACAAAGCCCAGCAGCGCCCAAACTGGAAAGCGGTAATAAACCGCGACAATCCCCAGACAAAGGGTGACAAATCCCCATAATAACGGTCGCTTCATTTAAATAGGCTTAACCGATCGATTATTGCCAAGTACCGTTAATTTCATTTTCAATACCCCTTATCCAACGATTTTTATTTTAATTATACACTGATTATCTTTTTTTTAGTACCGGGAACCCTGTTTTTTTTAAGATATTTTGTTATAATGAGAAAATAGATTAAAAGACAACTTGAAAGAAGGGATCGCAAATGATTGATTTAACTACCAATGGTTTTTACGCATCCGATGAGGCGAAGCTGACTTATTACGAAACCCCCTGCCCGGCCGAACCAAAGGGTGTTGTGCTGATCGTTCATGGCATGGCTGAGCATGCCCGACGCTATCTTGAATTTATGGATTTTCTATATCAACATCACTACCTGGCTGTGATCCACGATCAGCGAGGCCATGGCCAAACCGGCAAAGACTCCGGTGATCCGGGCTTTTTTGCCAGTGGCAATGGTTGGGCCCGGGTTGTCTCCGATGTCAAAGAAATCTCGGGGATGCTCAAAGATACCTACCCCAATCTACCGCTGTTTATTATCGGACACAGCATGGGTTCGGTGGTAACCCGAACTGCGGTCATCGACTACTCCGAACTCTTCCAAGGGGCGGTTATTATTGGCACCACTGTCGGCATCAGCAATTTTATGCGCAAAGCCGCCAGCCTCATTGCCCGCCGGGAGATCCGTAAGAAGGGCGAAAAAACGCCATCTAAACTACTGTCCAATCTTTCCTTTGGCAGCTATAATAAAAAATTCAAACCCAACCGAACCGAGTATGATTGGATCTCCATGAGTAAAACCAATGTGGATGCCTATATACAGGATACCCTGTGTGGTTTTACCTGTAGCGCCGGATTTTACCGGGACTTATTCTATGGTCTTGACTACACCACCAAAGATGCCAATCTAAAAAAGATCCCCCACGACTTCCCGATGCTTTTTTTAGCCGGCCGGGATGACCCCGTCGGCGGTATGGGCAAAGAAGTGACCCAGATTACCGAACAGCTAAAGAAAGTCGGGATCTTGGATGTTGATCTGATTCTTTATCCACTGATGCGCCATGAAATACTCAATGAAGATAAACGGGATCTTGTCTACGCAGATGTGCTGCGGTTCTTAACTACTCATTCACCATCTGAATAAAAAGGAGGTCCAGCGATGACCCAGAAAATATATGTTTTTGGACACCGGAATCCAGATACTGATTCCATTTGTTCCGCCATTGCCTACGCCCAATTAAAACAGGCTCTGGGCCATACCCAGGTCTTTCCGGCCCGATTGGGCCCCATCAATAAAGAAACCCAGTTTGTTCTGGATACCTTTCAAATCGACTTACCCGAACTGATCAAGGACGTCAAACCCCAGGTTTCGGATCTGGTTCTCACCGATTTTTCGATGGCCTGTGAAAATGACTCGGTCTCTAAAACGATGGGGCAGATTATTGATCACCCCGGCCGCTCCCTGCCAGTGATCAGTGATGACGAAAAACTCATCGGCATGGTTTCACTGTCGGACATTATCCCGGCCTACACTGATGCTTTCTCAAAATCGCTGCTCCGGAACAGCGAAACCCCCCTTGATAATATCATTGAATTGCTGGAAGCCCAGGTTTACGGATCAATCAAGTCCGAACTGGTCCAGGGAGATGTTTATACCATCACCGAAATCACAGCGGGCCAGACCTTAAGCAGTCAGGATATTCTGGTTACTGTTCAGCAAGACATCTACATGAACCGGGCTTTTGCCACCGGTGCCGGGATCATCATTGTTTCCAATGCATCGTCGGACATCGTCTTTCAAATCCCCGATGACTACCAGGGTGCGGTCCTGATTGTGGCCTTTGGTCCCTTTGAAGTCATCCGGCTGCTTTGCCAGGGGATTCCGATCAAAAAATACTACCAGAAAAATCATCTGGAATATTTCATGACCTATGAAACCATTGATGATGTTAAAAAAAATATGCTGACCTCTGATCACGAGCGATTCCCGGTGGTAAATGTTGACGGTAAAGTCATTTCAACTATTTCGCGCAGCAACCTGATCGACTTCAGCCGAAAAAAAGTAATTCTGGTCGACCACAATGAACGCAATCAGTCGATTATCGGGGTGGAAGAAGCCGAGATCATCGAAGTCATCGACCATCATCGGGTGGCCGAAATCCAAACCGCCACACCGCTGTACCTCCGTATTGAACCGGTTGGCTGTACGGCAACGATTGTAGCTAAAATGTACCACGAGCATAAAATCGTCATTCCCAGAGATATGGCCGGATTGATGCTCAGTGCGATCATCTCGGATACACTACTTTTTAATTCGCCCACCTGCACCAAAGATGACCGGAGCATTGCCCGGGAATTGGGTAAGATTCTTAATATCGATGTAAAGAGTTACGGTGAGAAAATGCTGGTTGCCGGCAGTAATTTAAAAGAAATGCACCCCTCCGAAATCATTTCCACCGATCGGAAGCTATTTACCATGGGGGCCTATAAAATCGGGGTGTCGCAAATTAATACTGGAGATTTCCGGGGTATTTTTGACAAGCTGGATGGTGTTCTACAGGAAATGAACAACTTATGTGAAGAAGAGAGTCTCGACCTGGCCATTTTAATGGTTACTGACATTATTTTAGGCGGAACCGAGTTGATTATCGCCGGGGATGCCAAAAACCTTGCCCAGCTGGCTTTTGGTTTCCAGCCGGGAGAATTCAGTAAATACATGAATGGTGTTTTTTCGCGAAAAAAACAGATTGTACCGCCGCTGATGAATGCCTCCGCCTATTAGGATTTAAGATAGCAACGAAACATTGGTGATAAAAATGCTAAAAAATAAATTCAACTATCACACTGGCCTGCGGCTGATAATTTTTTTCCTGATCGCAGCATTGATACCACTTTTATTAACCGGTTGTGCGGAAAAGGAACTGATCAACGATCCCGCAACCGGTTCAATTTTACCTACCGAAAATTCAGAATCCCTAATGGACGGCCAGTATTCTGCGTCTACAAAATATTATGATACTAGGGGCTATGCTCAACAATTGAACATTTTAATTAAAAACGGAATAATTACTCGGGTAAACTTAAAAGAAATCGACAAAAATAAAGCTGATCGCCTGACTGTCGAGGGCTCTGATAAAACCTGGACTAATCTGGCTGTGGCAAATTTAGGCACCCTCTATCTGCGACTCTATAATGAACTGCTGCTGTCCCAGAATCCTGATGAAATAGACGCGATCTCTGGGGCGACCCAAACATCTGAGCGATTTGTTGATTTGTCCGCGGCAATTCTAGATCTGGCTGAAAAAGGTGATCATGAACCAATAAAAATTGATACCTTCGATACTTATTCAATCACCAGCGCTGCTGATCACGATGGTTATCAGGGATTCCTTCAAGCCTCATTTAATGGGACAACGCTGGTCTCCCTGAATTATGATGAAATTATAACCGAAGACGGAAAATCAAAACGTAAATCAACTGATTCCTCAACAGGCACAGAATTTAATGCTTTATTTGACACTATAACCAAGACCGCCGTAACCACTCAATCACTTGAATCCCCATTTCCAGCCAATGAACCGGCCCCAGAAAAGGTCAAATACGGTGAATGTCTGCGGCTACTAAGAGAAGCAAGAGCGCCCTTTTGATGCTTTATCCCTTTAAGATTTATTCCTTAAATTCAACCGCAAATCTTGACAAATGTTAAAGACATGTTATAATTAATCAATAGGCAGTGCATTTATGCCAACAATTCTAAACTGAAAGAAGGTGAAAAAATGGAAAATAATACTTTTGGTAGTCGATTAAAGGCGTTGCGGATTTCGAAACGATTAACTCAGGAAAATTTTGCCAATCTTTTCTATCTCAACAAAAGCTCCATCTCCAAATACGAAAAAGATAAGAATTTACCGGAAAACCAATTACTGATAAAGATCGCAGATTTTTTCGAAGTTTCTGTTGACTATTTATTATGCAGAACCGATCAGCCAAAACTTTTACCAAGCAACCCCAAACCGATGACCTGTGAAGAATTTTTAAAATCTTACGTTTTTTCCAACGAAGAAGTGGATTCCTTCTCTTCTTACTTCTCTTTCCCGGAAAGCTATAAGCAAGAAGTCCTGGATTTTATCAATTTCAAGAGTTCCAGCGGAAAGTAAGTCAAAAACTACGAAAATCATGTTGAAATAACTTGTTATAAAACAAAAGAAACACGCCAAACGTGTTTCTTTTTTGTTTTTTCGTTAAATCCTACTTAAATAGCAGTATTTTTTCGCCAAAATATAAAGAGTCTGATATAAATCAAACTCTTCCCTATTTTACAGCATTTTACAATTAATCTCTTATTCCCCCAACAGGTAGGTTAAGGTGAACAAGCTGTCTGTGATGTTCACATTTTCGACCACAACATCACTGGGTACGTCTAAGTCCAATGGACTGAAATTAAGTATGCCTTTCACACCCAATTCAGTTACCTGGGTTGCCACCTTCTGTCCCACCTCCCGGGGTACACATAAAATGGCAATATCGATTTCATTCGCCTTGATAAATTCATCAAGCTCGTCCATATGTTTTACAACTACACTACCAATGACAGTACCAACCGTTAATGGATCAACATCGAATACACCTTTTAGAATAACGCCTTCCCGCTTAAAACGTTCATAGTTTGCAATGGCATGACCCATATTACCGCCACCGATAATAATGCAATTATATTCGCTATCAAGACCAAGAATCTCTTTGATAGCCTCCTTTAATTCCCCGACATTATAGCCATAACCCTGTTGACCATAACCCCCGAAAGAATTTAAATCCTGTCGAATTTGAGAAGCTGTCAGTCCCATTAAACTTGCTAATTCCCGGGATGATATTTTTTCGATATCATTAAGCTGTAAATCACTTAAATATTGGTAATACTTTGGCAACCGTTTAACAACGGTCATAGATACTTTTTTTGAGAAGCGATGCATGATAACTTCTCCTTTCTTTCGGATAATCAATTAATTATATCAATATGTACCAATTACGTCAAATTATTCATTTTAATTTGCAGTTTTTTTTGATAGAATAGTAAAAGTGAACTCAAATAACTGAACAAAAACGAAAACAGGTGATATAATGTTAATCAATATAGAAAATTTGCATTTTAGTTACGGCATTCATGAAATTTTCAATGAACTGAACCTATCTATCAATGAAAAAAAACAAATTGGTCTCGTCGGACGGAATGGAACCGGTAAATCAACCCTGCTCAAACTGATTACCGGTGAACTGGTTCCTGACACCGGACGAATCAGCAAAAAAAACGGGCTAACCATCAGCTATTTATCTCAGGAGTCGAATATCGCTGAGAACACCACTTTAATTGAGATGCTCACGGATGTTTTTAAGCCGCTGATTGAAATGGACCAGCGGATGAAGGTGATCGGTGATGCCATTGTTCACTCTTCCGGCGCTGAACAGGAAAAATTGATGCTGGAGTTTGGCGAACTGCAGGAAAGCTTTGCTGAACAACATGGTTACGAATATCCCAGCCGGATCCGCGGCGTCATCAACGGGCTCGGTTTTAAACCCGAAGATCAGGACAAAGCCTTCTCGATGCTCAGCGGCGGTGAAAAAACCCGGGCTACCCTGGGCCAAATCCTGCTTCAGGAGCCGGAACTGCTCTTATTGGATGAGCCCACCAACTACCTCGATATCGATGCCCTTCAATGGCTGGAACAATATCTGAAAAATTACCCCGGCACCTTTATCATCGTATCTCATGACCGCTATTTCATCGACAAGGTCTGTACTTCAATCATCGAGGTAACGCAGCAGCATGTCAAAGAATATCATGGCAATTATACCCAATATGCCATTAAAAAACGCCAGGATATGATGGAACAGAACCATCAATATCAGCAGCAGCTGAAAGAAATCAAACACCAGCAGGAAGTCATCGACCGGTTCCGGGCCTATAACTCCATTAAAAGCTCCAAACGGGCTTCCAGCCGGGAAAAAGCCCTCAGTAAGATTGAGTTGCTTGACAAGGTCGAAACTGCTCATAACAGCCATTTCAGCTTTATCCCCCGGGTTAAAAGTGGCAATGACGTTTTGGCAGTAACCGGGATCAAAAAATCCTTTGGCGATCGTCTGCTTTTTCAAAATATGAACTTTGAAATTCATCGGGGTGACAAAATCGGCATCATTGGTCCCAATGGCGCCGGCAAAACTACCCTCTTTCGCATTTTGCTGAACAAGTTGGCCGCCGATGCCGGCGAAATCCGGCTTGGCCAGAAGGTCCATATCGGCTATTTCGATCAGGAACATCAGGCACTGAAGAAATTCTACAATGAAAATCTGCTGGAAGCCCTGTGGGATGTCGATTCAAAACTGACTGAAGGCGAACTTAGAAATATTCTGGCGGCCTTTTTATTTGTCGGCGACGAGGTCTTCAAACCGATCAACACCCTGTCTGGCGGTGAAAAGGCCCGGTTATTGCTGGCACGGCTGATGATTTCTCAATCTAACTTCCTGCTGATGGATGAACCGACCAACCATATCGACATGGATACCAAAGAAATCCTCGAAAATGCTTTGAGCCAATATGAGGGCACCCTGCTGTTTATCTCCCATGACCGGTATTTTTTAAACCGGATTTCAACCCAGATCTACCAGTTTTCAGCTGATGGAATGGAAATCCATCTGGGTAACTACGACGACTATTTAAAACACAAAGCCGATGCCTCCGAACGGGAAGCTGTTCTGACTGAAGAAAATAAAACGATTATAACCAAAACGCAACAGAAAACGGATCGTAAGAAGCAAAAAGAAGAGGAAGCCCGCGTTCGGCTCTTAAAAAAACAGGTTAAAGAAATTGAAGAAGCCATTCTGGTGATAGAACAAGAAATCGAAGCCATTGAATTGACCATGTGCGCTCCAGATTTCTACGATAACCTCACCCTGGCCTCAGAAATCAATCTTTCCTATGAGGATCTCAAACAGCAATTATCCGAACTCACCGATTCCTGGGAGCTCGCTTTGATGGCCCTGGAAACCGAGTCGCTTTAACGAATAACTTAATTTAAAAAGGTTTTGTTAAATAAATTTTCAATAACTATTTGGAGGAACAAATGGAACTGACTACGAATGAAAAAAGAGTGTTAAATACCCTGTTTAAAGACGTCAAAGGGACTACCCGCAATACCATGCTGATTGCCCTTTATGCTGCCAAACCAACCGATGATGAATCCCCTGATGCCCAGGCCATGATCACGTTGTTAAATGGTCTGATTGTTAAGCTGGCGGAATTGGAACAGCCCGAAATGGAAGTCCTATTCGCTGGCATCCCCTACGATGTTAACTAAACGCTTCTAAAAACCCAAAACAAAAGGCAGCCTCGCAAGAGACTGCCTTTTTGATTGCTTAGATTTAATTATCTGCGTTTATCCAACTCATGCAGCCTGAGGCTTACATCATTGGCATTCCGCCCATGCCACCTGGCATTCCGCCCATACCGGCATCTTCGCTAGGAAGATCAGCAACCGCTACTTCAGTCGTTAAGAACATTGCTGAAACGCTGGCAGCGTTTTGAATTGCCGAACGGGTTACCTTGGTTGGGTCAATGATTCCCGCTTTAAACATATCAACAAATTCGCCTTTTGCCGCATCATAACCTACGCCAATCGCTTTACCAGCCATTTGTGAAACGATAACTGAACCTTCAAGGCCAGCATTTTCGGCAATTTGTCGCATTGGTTCTTCAATTGCCCGACGGATAATGTAAGCGCCGGTTTTTTCGTCGCCTTCCAGGGTTTCAATTAACGCGTCAACCTTTGGAATCGCATTGATGTAGGCTGTACCACCACCCGATACAACGCCTTCTTCAACCGCTGCTCGAGTCGCATTTAAAGCATCTTCGATCCGGTATTTGATTTCTTTCAGTTCAGTTTCGGTGGCTGCACCAACCTGGATAACAGCTACGCCGCCTGATAACTTAGCCAAACGTTCCTGTAATTTTTCTTTATCATATTCAGAAGAAGTTTCTGGAATCTGTGCTTTAATCTGACGGATTCGTTCTTCAACTGCGTCTTTGTTTCCACTGCCTTCAACAATAATGGTATCTTCTTTGTCAACTTTTACCTGACGGGCACGGCCTAATTGTTCGATGGTTGTGGTTTTTAATTCTAAGCCTAGTTCGTCAGAGATAACTTCTCCGCCGGTTAATGCGGCAATATCAGCCAGCATTGCTTTACGACGATCGCCAAAGCCTGGAGCTTTTACTGCGACACAGTTAAAGGTTCCCCGTAATTTATTAACAACCAGAGTTGCCAGGGCTTCGCCTTCAACATCTTCAGCAATGATTAACAGCTTGCTGCCAGTTTGAACAATTTGTTCTAAGACTGGTAAAATTTCCTGGATGTTGGAGATTTTTTTGTCGGTGATTAAAATATAGGGATTATCCAGGATAGCAACCATTTTTTCGGTGTCAGTGACCATATAAGCCGATAAATAACCACGGTCAAATTGCATCCCTTCGGTAAATTCCAGTTCAGTACCCATGCCTTTGCCTTCTTCAACCGTGATAACACCATCATCGCCGACTTTGTCCATGGCTTCGGAAATCAGTTTTCCAATTTCGGCATCAGCGGCAGAAATAGAGGCAACCTGGGCGATTGCTTCTTTGCTTTCGATTTTTTTGCTGTTTGCTTTTAATTCTTCGACAACAGCCGCAACTGCTTTTTCAATCCCTTTTTTCAGGACCATTGGGTTTGCACCGGCAACAACGTTGCGGTTACCTTCACGGACAATCGCCTGAGCCAATAAGGTTGCGGTGGTTGTTCCATCACCAGCGACGTCATTTGTTTTGGTTGCGACTTCTTTAACCAATTGAGCACCCATATTTTCAAAGGCATCTTCCAGTTCAATTTCCTTGGCAATGGTTACCCCATCATTGGTGATGGTTGGTGAACCGTATGATTTGCTGAGAATGACATTTCTCCCTTTTGGTCCTAATGTCACCTTAACGGTATTTGCTAATTTATCTACACCAGTGATCAGTCCTGCTCTGGCGTCTTCACGAAATTTAATCTCTTTAGCCATATTATTTTCCTCCTGTTTTTTTAAATTTTATTATTCTACGATTGCTAAAATATCAGCCTGACGGATGATTAAAAACTCTTCATCGCCAATTTTTACTTCATTCCCGGAATATTTGGAATAGATTACTTCATCATCTACCTTAACATCCAATGGCACTTTTTTGCCATCAATAATTTCGCCAGTTCCGACTGCCACGACTTTACCCTGCTGTGGTTTTTCCTGGGCAGATCCTGGTAAAACAATTCCACCTAAAGTTTTTACTTCTTCAGCTTTAACTTTAATTACTACTTTGTCACCTAAAGGTCTTAAACTCATTTTTTCCTCCATTTGATTATATTGGGTACACTGTACCTTTTATTTCATTTATTAGCACTCATTCATCTTGAGTGCTAATAGTATTTTAAATGATTTGCAGGTTGATTGCAAGTATTTTTTCCCTTTTCGTTCATCTTAATTTTTTTTAAGATTGTTTTAATTTTTAAAGAGGGTACATTTCTCTTTATATAAATGTGTTTACCCTTTTATCGTCAGGCAGTATTTCCTGACTCCTTTACTGCCGAGTGCCAATTTTTAGACCCGGGATGCCGTTGAGACTCAGGTCACTCTCTTCGCCATTGATATAATTATAGTAAGCCATTGAGCCGATCATAGCCGCGTTGTCGGTACAGAGAATGGGATCGGGATAGTACAGGGTCATGCCCGCATCGGCAGCGGCCTGTCCCATCATTGTTCGCAGTAGCGAATTACAGGACACCCCGCCGGCCATACAGATGGTCTTCATGCCGATACTGTTAGCGCAGGCAATGGTTTTACTCACCAGCACCTCAACGACAGCCAACTGAAACGATGCGGCTACATCATCGGGATTGACCGCTTCGTTTTTCATTTTCATGCCGTTGAGGTAATTCAGCACTGCTGACTTTAAACCACTGAAGCTGAAATCATAGCGGGTTTTATCCAACATCACCCTGGGAAAAGCAATAGCCTCCGGGTTGCCATTCTTGGCCGCGACATCAATGGCCGGGCCACCGGGATAACCCAACCCCAAAACCCGGGAAATTTTGTCGAAAGCTTCACCTGCGGCATCATCGATGGTTCGTCCCAGCACCTTGAAGGTCTGGTAATCTTCCACCAGGACCAGATGACTGTGGCCTCCGGATACCACCAATGTCAAAAAGGGCGGCGCAAGTTCCGGAAATTGCAAAAAATTAGCCGCGATATGGCCTTCAATATGGTGTACGCCAATCAGCGGCTTGCCAAGACTGTAAGCTATTGCTTTGGCGGTGGAGAGACCAATCAGAAGCGCTCCCACCAAACCGGGACCGTTGGTCACGGCAATGGCATCCATCTCGGCCAGGGAAAGCTGGTTTTCGGCCAGGGCTTCGTCGATAATATAGGGCAGTTTAGTGACATGGTTGCGGGAGGCAATCTCTGGTACCACGCCCCCATATTTCTGATGAATATCAATTTGGGAATAAATCCGGTTGGTCAATATTTTCCGGCCATCTTCCACGATGGCCACGGATGTTTCGTCACAGGATGTCTCAATACTAAGAATTTTCATGTTTACCTCGATTAGAATTACTCGTTATTTGTACTTCAGTTTATCTCCATACTACCGCACCGACCAATTGTTAATCAGTTGTATGCGCACAATTCGTACAGGCTATCGCCGTGTTCGCCTTGAGGCACACAACACGATGTAACAATTGTCGGTGCTACTTCTTATGAGATATCTACTTTTTATTTATCACCATAATATTAACTTTTTTTAATAACACGAGCCCCGATCCCAGGGTGGTGAGTCCCAGGGGGACCAGGATGTAGATGACCATCCGGCCGATCATGGCGAAAAAGAAGGGCTCGGGCACAATCCAGATCAGTCGGTCGGTGGAGGGGTCCATGATCCATAAGTCATTGGCAAAAAACAGCTGGTGGAATAGAATGAAGGTGTTATTAAAATTAAAAATAAAACTCGCACCAACAATCAGCAATACCACCATAAAAGTGGCTGATCCGTAAAACAAGGCCTTGATGATGGCCTGATGATCGTATTTTAAAAGCATCAGAAAGGCTATCAGCGCCAGAATCAGAGCAGCGTCCCGGAGACCGAGAAAGAATAACAGCAGGTTTCTGACATCATCCATATGGGTGATTTCTTTGTCATTGAAAATCGAAACGCTGTCGACAACGTTTTTGGCATTTTCCCGAGCTAAACGGGCTTTGATATCAAAATCCTGCCGGTCGCCCTTGAGATAGCTGATAATTTCATCTACCACCAGCTCCATATCCGGGGGATAAATACCAGTGTTTTCAGTAACCTGATTTTTCCACATTTGATCCATGTAAAAAGCTTTGTCAAACACCGCCACTTCAATGCCACTGATAAAAATAATAACCGGAAATAGTATTCCCAACAATACTGCAACTATTTTGATGGTTTTATTCAAGTCCATACCTCCACATGATGATTGCGTCTTTTCCCGGGCCATAGTAATCTTTGCGTCGGCCTTCCCGGGTAAACTGGTTTTTTAGATAAAAATTTATGGCCGGCTGATTATCCCCTCGGACCTCCAGGGTCATCGCCACACAGCCTTTCGCCAGCGCCTGGGTCAGCATCGCATTCATAATATTTTGTCCCACCCCGGTCTGGCGATAGTCTGCCATGACCGCGATATTGGTAATGTGAGCTTCATCAATCACCTGCCAGAAGCCGCCGAAGCCAATAATTTCACCATCCACTTCGGCGACAATATAATTGGAAAGGATGTTTTTTGTTTCCGCCAGATAGGAATCCTGGGTCCAATTATGTGAAAAGCAGGCCTGATCCACCTTAAAAACGCCGGGCACATCCCGGGACTCCATCAGTCGATAATGGATCCTCATTTTTTATGCTCTTCGGCGTAGGAAGGCCGGATGTAAAAAGGTTCCACTTCCCGGTAATGGCTGGTCTCCCCCTTCAAGGCCCGCTCCAGGACCAGGGCACCGGCAGACGAGGCCCGGTTCATATTGAGATAATTGGGGACAATCCGTGCGGTGGGGATCGCTTCTCGCAGGACCTGCGAAAAGCGGGGCAACCCATCGCCTAAAAAATAGATGGTCTCATTTCGCCCTTGTAAAAAAGTAATGAGTTCATCTATTTCCATTACCGCATCAGCCAGATCTCGAACCAGTTGGCCGTTTTCAAAATGAAAAACGCCAGTATAGGTCTGGTTACGCTGGGCATCCAGAACCGGACAGATCAGACCATCAGCAAAGGGAATATTCATAGCCAGACTTTCCAGGGTGGATACTCCTACCACCGGCTTATTCAGGGCCTGAGCAAATCCTTTGACGGTCGCCATGCCAATCCGCAACCCGGTAAATGAACCGGGACCGGAAACAATGCCGAAAACATCAATATCCTGAATCGAAAGACCCCCATCACTGAGCAAATGATCGATGGCAATCATCAGTTTTTCGGAGTGTTTTTTTTGATGATTGATAATCATTTCGCCGACTAGTTTTTCTTCATTTAATATGGCAACCGATGCCACAATGGTGGATGTATCAATGGTGAGTGTATTCATCTTTTATCTTTCCTTCTAGCTTATTATATTATAAAACTTAACTTGGTTATTTGAAAAAAGTCCAACAGCTTTACAAAGAGAAGGTACCGATTATGGCTTAGAACAAATCGGTACGCTTTCTCATTAATCATCTTATTTCTTTTTTTGCTTTGCCAGTGCTTTGAGATCCCGATCGATATCCTTAAGCTTTTCGTCGGAGAAAAAATCATCAGGCAGTAATTTCTGAGCCTTATCAAAGCAGATCCCCATTTTGATGGCCATTTGCAGATAGTCACTTTCAAAGGTTTCATCGCCAAAATAATTTCTGAGAATTTTCATGACATCCTCATCTTCGACCAGATCCCGGACTTTGGACTGGATGCAATAGTATTCTTCTTCATTGCCGCCGAAAAGACTTTTGAAAAAGCCCTTTTTCTTCTCAGTACAATTAACCAGCTTTTCGAAGGTAATTCCTTCCAGAGACTGATCTGAATTGACCAGTTCAATAATCTTATCAATACACTCTTCGGTGAAGATGCCATTGGAAAACTCGACCAGTTTGCGCAACGGGGTGTTGGCCAGCATCGTCATAAAAAAGTCATCTTCTCTGGTCTGGTCATCCCCCATGATCTCTTCAAACCCCGAGAGCAGCAGTTTTAAGATGGTCTGTCCCCGCTCGGTTTTTTCAAAATCGCTGAGATAGGATAACAGGTTGATCGGATGGATCAGATCTTTGGTAATCTGAACCGGATAGACAATCGGTAAATCCCGACTGGATGACCCGATATAGATCTGGTGACTGCCTGATTCATGTTCCCAGGATTTAGTGGTGGGATTGTAATAGCTGAAATCACTGAGTCCCAGCTCAAAACTGACCTCAGCCGATCGCCCTGCCGGGATGAAGACCTTTTTAAACCCGCGCAGTTCCCGCAGCGGCCGCAGAATGGCGGTATCCGATTTTCCCGTGTATAGCTGAACAATTTCTTTACCGTTCATTACGCCAGTATTGGTAATACGACATTTAACGGTAACCCTTTTTTCGGCGTCGATTGTTAACGCTGGTTCATCAATGAGTTCATAGTTAAAATGAGTATAGCTAAGCCCAAATCCAAAAGGGAAGCGGACCTTCTTCTTCGTAAAGTCGTAATAGCGGTAGCCGACAAAAATACTTTCGCCGTAAACTACCTCATCATGGATTCCCGGGAAATTAATATAAGCCGGGGTGTCTTCCAACCGCATTGGAATGGTTTCCGCCAGCTTGCCGCAGAAATTATTTTCGCCAAATAAAAGTTTGGCAATGGCATCGCCACCCGCCTGACCGCCTAAAAACATCTCGACGATGGCCTTGGGCTGGTTTTCCCAGCTCATATCCACGACACCGCCATTCTGAACAATCACCACGGTTTCAGGTTGGGCCTTGCAAATCTTACGAATCAGGGCAATCTGTTTTTGAGGCAGATGCAAATGAGTCCGGTCATAACCTTCCGACTCATCGTGGTCCGGAAGGCCCACAAATAGTAAGGCCATTTCGGAGTTTTTCGCGACCTCAACGGCCTGTTCGCTCAGATGGATCTGCTCCACCACCTCATCATGGATATAGCCCTGATGAGGGAACAGCTGAATTTCGTCACCCACCAATTTTTTAATCCGTTCATAGGGTGAATCGATATGGTAGGGATTTATTTTTGAACTGCCGCTGCCCTGATAGCGGGGATCAAAAGCCATACTTCCAATAATCGCCAGCTTCTTGATTTTGGTCCGATCAACGGGCAGAATACACTCTTCATTTTTAAGCAGTACCATACTTTCAACCGCCGCCAATTGGGCGATTTTATGATGCCCCTTTGGTTCAATTTCCAGATCTGTAACGTAGTTTCGGCGGTTTTCCCTGGCCTGAAAAGAAAAGCGAATCAGCCTTTCCACCATTTCATTCAGAATGGTGACTTTCAGCTTTCCTTCTTTGATCCGGTCAAATATTTTCTGATTATTGACACCGCCATTGCCAGGCATTTCCAAATCCATTCCGGCGAAAACTCCTCGGACCCGGTCATAAACAGCACCCCAGTCGGACATGACGATCCCGTCAAACCCCCACTCGTTCCTTAGCAGTTGAGTCAGAAAATAATTACTCTGGGAGACAAACTTGCCATTGATGCTATTATAGGAACACATCACCGCCATCGGTTTTCCTTCTTTGATGGCGATCTCAAATGGTTTTAAATAAATTTCCCGCAGCGCCCGGATATCAATCTTTTCGTCCACAGTCATGCGCCGGGTTTCCTGATTGTTGGCCAGATAGTGTTTGACTGTCGTTCCCACGCCATGATCTTTAGCGCCAAGAATAAAACTTTTTCCCAATCGACCCGACAACAGCGGATCTTCTGAAAAATATTCAAAATTACGTCCGCACAGGGGTGATCGCTTGATATTGATGCCGGGTCCTAAAATCAGATCGACACCCAGACTCCGGGCCTCCAGCGCAATGGTTCGGCCCACAAATTCGAGCAGCCCTTCATCCCAGGAACAGGCCGAGAGTACCGCCGGTGGAAAACAGGTGGCCGGTTTACCCTGGGGGATCCCCAGTGCGCCTTCATTTTCAATCACCCGCATACCATGGGGACCGTCAGCCATAAATACCGGCTCGATGCCGTATTTGGAATAACTCACGGTTTCCCAGTCGGTTCGGCCCGAACAAAGGGAGACCATTTCTTCCAGACTCATATTTCTTCGTATTTTTTTAATTAATCCTTCATCCATGATAAATCATCTCCTTAATGGATTAACCAAACTTCACAACAACCTTTGATTTTATTAAAGGGTTCAGACTGTCAAAAAAGATAACCCAGTACCGACAATTGTTACATCATGTTGTACGCATCGGAGCGGACACGGCAGAGCCTGTCCGATTCCGCAGCGAACAACGGATTAACAATTGGTCGGTACGGTAGTTTATTGACAACCTCTAACTAAAGGGTTAGTTTTATGCTATTTGTACATTAATCTTGTTTCTTGCTCATTGCCAATGATTTTCTGGCACAGGCGTCAACGGCTGAAATGACAGCGTCTCTAAAGCCTTTAGCTTCCAGAACCCGGACGGCTTCGATGGTGGTTCCCCCGGGGGTACAGATCTGATCTTTCAGTTTCCCGGGATGTTCGCCGGATTCGAGGACCAGTTTGGCGGCACCATAAACCGCCTGAGCTGACAAGCGATAGGCCTGATCCCGGGGAAATCCATGAAGGACCCCACCATCGGCCATGGCCTCAATCAGCAGCATCGTATATGCCGGTGCTGAGCTGGCGATTCCCGGCACCACATCCATCAGCTTTTCACTGATGATTTCGGCTTTTCCAAAGCTTTCAAAAATCGTGATAACATCCTGGATATCTTCTGGAGTCATATGTCCATCCGGACACAGGGTCGAATCGGATTCTCCGACAAATGCCGGGGTACTGGGCTGGGTTCTGATGACTTTAACATCTCTGCCCAAAAATTCCTTAATGTCTTCAAAACCAACACCCACCGCAATCGAAATAATAATCACTGATGGTTTGATACACCCGGCAATTTCCTCCAGCACCTTGCCATATAAAAAAGGTTTCACTGCCAAAACCAGATAGTCGGCCTGGGTCGCCACGGCTACATTGGAATCCTGAATATTAACCCCATATTCTTCACCAACCTGAGCCCTGGCTACGTCCGAGGGATCAAAGCATAAAATATTTTCCGGAAGGAATAATTCCCCCTTCACCAAACCACCAATCATAGCCTTTGCCATGTTTCCACAACCGATAAAACCAATATTATTTTTCACGTTATCTCCTCAGTCATATGCTAATCAGCTGTTTGCAGGTCTGCCACGAGTGATGCGTTTATCCAAGGATACTCATGTCGCACGAGTCATTGCTACGCTGATTGATTTTTAGTGCCAAGATTCTTTAATCTTTATACCCTCTATTTTAGACTTTAATTCAACCCAGTGCAAACCTAAAATGGAAAAACCCACTAATTCTTAAATTAATGGGTTAATCATATAATTTTCGTTTGTCAATTTTATAAATCCGGTTCAACAATTTCTTTGCCACCATTACGGATCTTCGAAATGGTAAAGATGATTAATGCTACCCAGATAAATCCGAAGCCAATCAGATCCACCGTTGAGAAGACTTCGCCGTAAACAAAGACGCCAAGGAACAGCATGATCGTCGGGGTAATGTATTGAAAGAAGCCCAGCAGTGAAAAAGATATTTCCTGGACCCCTTTAGCATACAGCAATAACGGAATGGCGGTGACCACGCCGGCTAAAACTGCCAATGTTGTCACCATCGGATTACCTAAAGCAATAACACCCTGTCCCTGGCTTTCGATATAAAGAATCGCCACAAAGGCAAATGGTGCCACCACAGCGGTTTCCAGAATCAGCGAAACAATCGGACTAGCATCCAGTTTCTTTTTAAAGACGCCATATAAGGCAAATGTGAGTGCCAGAACAATCGCCACCACGGGAAATTTACCGATTTTTAAAGTAATAAAAACGACCCCGACCAAAGCCAGCAAGACTGACAAGCTTTCCCATTTATTGAATCGTTCCCCAAAGAACAGGGCGCTGAACAATACCACCACCAGTGGGTTGATATAATATCCCAGACTGGCATCAATAATAAAATTAGCATTGACAGCCCAGATATAGGTGTACCAGTTGAGTGACACCATAATCCCACTGAGAATGCAATAAATAAATCGTTTCTGGTCTAACAGGATGGTTTTTATTTCCGGCCATTTTTTGATGATGGTGACAAAAATCACACAAAAGATGAAGGACCAGAAAATGCGCGAAGCCAGGATGTAAAGCGGCGACACTTCTTTCAGTGCCTTCCAATAAATCGGGAGGATTCCCCATAAAACATATGCCATCATGGCGCTGATAATACTCTTTTGCATGGTAGCCCTCCATAAAATTTTCTGCGATTAAATTTTAGTTAAACCTGGCAATATCGGTTCGGTATTGAGCACTTTCGAAATGGATTTTGCCGATGTTGGCGTAGACGGTTTTTCTGGCGGTTTCACGGGTTTCGCCCAGCGCGGTGACACAGAGGACCCGGCCGCCGTTGGTTTGTAGTTCGCCATTGACCAGCTTGGTTCCGGCGTGGAAGACGACGCAGTCTTTCACATCTTCAATGCCGGTGATGACCTTGCCTTTTTCGTAAGGACCGGGGTAGCCGCCGGAGGCGATGACCACGCAAACGGCTTCTTTATTACTCCATTTGATCTCACAATCAGCCAGCTTGCCATCGATGACGGCTTCCATGATGTCGACCAGATCAGATTCCATCCGCATCAGGACACTCTGGGCTTCAGGATCACCGAAACGAACGTTAAATTCCAGAACCTTCGGCACGCCGTTCTCGATCATCAGGCCAATAAACAGGATTCCTTTAAAATTCATGCCATCGGCAATAAAACCATCGATAATCGGATCCAGGATCTCGGCTTTGATGCGCTTGTTCAGGGTTTCATCAGCAAACAGCACATTGGGCGAATAGGTTCCCATCCCGCCGGTGTTCAAACCCTCATCATTGTCATAGGCTCGTTTGTAATCCTGGGCACTTTCCATCGGGACAATCGTTTTGCCATCAACAAAACAAAGCATCGAGGCTTCCTGTCCGGTTAAGAATTCTTCGATAACAACCTTATCGCCAGCTTCTCCGAATTCCCGTTTTTTCATGATCATTTCCATGCCTGCTCGGGCATCGGCTTCGTTTTCAGGAATCAGCACACCTTTTCCGGCGGCCAGACCATCAGCCTTAATCACCATCGGATAGCCATAAACACCCAGATCTTTGATAATTTCATCAAAATCGATATATTCTTTATAGGCGGCGGTGGGAATATTGTGACGGAATAAAAATTCCTTGGTAAAGGCTTTGCTGCCCTCAAACTGAGCACAATGTTTATTGGGACCAAAAACTTTTAAACCAGCCGCTTCAAAAGCGTCGACCATCCCCATCACCAAAGGAACTTCGGGACCGACAACGGTAAGATCAATCTGATGTTCTTTGGCAAAAGCCAAACAGCCGGGAATATCTTCAACCGACAAATCAACACATTCGGCCAATTCTGCCATACCACCGTTACCCGGGGCGGCATATATTTTTTCAACCCGGGGACTTTGGGCTAGCTTCCATGTTAACACATGCTCCCGGCCACCGGATCCTATCATTAATATTTTCATCTGTCTCTCCTTGTTTTGCTTTGTGTTTTCAAATCTTCGTGACAAATTGGAAACAGGCGATCACGGATCGCCCCTTCAATCAATCAAACCTTGTTTTGCTAAGAGAATTGTTCGAATTCAAAATAATATATACTAACTCAATTTTTTTCTTCAGAATTGCTTTAGCACAAGGCGGAAATAGTTTTGTCCGACGGGAGCGTATCTTACATACGTGACCAAGGACAAAACTATTTCCAACGCCGTGATTAAGCAATTATGTGGAAAAAATTAGTGTTTGAAGTGGCGCATGTTCGTAAACACCATCGCAATCCCCGCCTCATCACAGGCTTTGATTGAATCCGCATCTTTTCCAGCCCCACCGGGTTGGATGATGGCAGTAATACCGGCAGCGGCGGCAGCTTTAACACTGTCGTCAAAGGGGAAGAAGGCGTCCGATGCCATCACTGCACCTTTGACGTTTTCGCCAGCCTGACGAATGGCGTTTTCCAGGGCGCCGACCCGATTGACCTGGCCCGGTCCATTGGCTATCAGACATTTATTTTTAGTCAGGCTGATGGCATTGGATTTGGTGTTTTTAACCGCTTTCCAGGCAAACAGCAATTCAGCCATTTCGGCCTCGCTGGGCTGACGTTTGGTGACGACTTTTAACTCATCATACAACTTGGTATCGCGTTCCTGAACCAGCAGACCACCCAGCACTTTTTTTACTTCATAGCTAGGTTCGTTGTGAGTGATGTCGGCCAGCTCCAATAACCGCAGATTTGGTTTAGCTGCCAGAACCGCCAATGCTTCCGGGGTAAATCCGGGTGCAACGATCACTTCCAGGAAGGTTTCCACCATTTCTTTGGCGGCGGCTGCATCGATCTGTCGATTGGAAGCAATGATGCCGCCAAAAATGGAAACCGGATCACTGTCGTGGGCTTTTTTATAAGCCATCGCAATTTCTTCGTCACTGGCAATCCCACAGGGATTGGCATGCTTAACCGCGACTATGGTGGGTTCGTCCCCATATTCCTTCAAGATTTCCAAGGCTCCGTTGGTATCGTTGATATTATTATAGGAAAGTTCTTTGCCCTGGAGTTGTTTAGCTGCAGTGAGCGCTCCTTTAACCGGAACCACTTCGCCATAGAAAGCGGCTTTTTGGTGTGGATTTTCACCATAGCGGAGATCCTGAACCTTCTCAAAGGTCATCGTGATGGTGTCTTGTAAGACTTCCCCGGTGACCCGTTTTCTTAAGTAGTCGGCGATCATCGTGTCATAGTTGGAGGTCGTTTCAAACACTTTTAAGGCCAGGTTATAGCGGGTTTGATAGTTTGTTTTTCCGTTTGCTTCCAGCTCAGCCAGAACCACAGCATAGTCTTCCGGGTCCACCACCACAGTTACATCATTGAAATTCTTGGCTGCCGATCGCAGCATCGTTGGTCCGCCGATATCGATATTTTCAACCGCATCTTCAAAGGCGACCCCTTCTTTTAAAATCGTGTTTTTAAATGGATAGAGGTTGATGACCAATAAATCGATGGGGGTAATATCAAGTTCCGCCATCTGTTTCTGGTGATCGGGATTGTTGCGGATTCCCAGAATCCCACCGTGAATTTTAGGATGCAGGGTTTTGACGCGTCCGTCCAGACATTCCGGAAAGCCAGTCACTTCAGAGACGCCGGTAATTGTCAATCCCGCTTCTCTCAGGGCTTTGGCGGTTCCCCCGGTAGACAGGATTTCCCATCCCATTGCTGCCAGTTTTGATGCAAATTCGACAATCCCACGTTTATCCGATACACTTAACAATGCTCTCATTTTATTCCTCCAAATTTATAACTCTAACAAATTCCCTGTGTTTATATCTAATTTGATGCTGCTTTATTTTTAACAACGCGGCCTTCCACTGACAATTGGTCAAGACAAAAAGCCTTCACCGCCTGTGGTAAAAGCTCGTGTTCAATTTTAAGGACTTTCTGCTGAATCGATTCCGGCGTGTCATCATCGGTGACCATAACAGTTTCCTGCAGAATAACCGGGCCGCCATCAGCCACTTCATTAACAAAGTGAACCGTTGCCCCAGTGACCTTGACACCATAATCGATGACAGCCTGATGAACATGCATCCCGTAAAAACCAGCCCCGCAAAAAGATGGAATCAGGGCGGGATGAATGTTGATAATAGCATTGGGATAAGCTTCTACAAAGGCCGGGGTAATGATTTTCATATAGCCGGCCAGAACCACCAGATCGACATCATAGCCGCTGAGAATTTCGACAATTTTTTCATCAAAGGCTTCATTGCTGGGATAGCCTTTGGGATTGATGGCGACTGCCGGAATCCCGGCGGCATCACCCCGTTCCAAACCAAAGGCATGGCGGTTATTCGAAATCACCACCGCAATTTCGCCATATTTGTGATGAATGGTGTCAATCAGGGACTGAAAATTGGTCCCACCGCCGGAAACCAGCACGCCGATTTTTTTTAAAGATTTTACAGACATAAGTCGATTTTTTCCTCTCCTTTAACAATGGTGCCAAGAATAACCGGCTTTTCGCCCTTGGCTGTTAAACCGGATATAAAGGCTTCAACCTGGTCGGCTGGCAGAACTGCCACCAGACCGATCCCCATATTAAAGGTGGCATACATACTTTCAGCGGGGATTTTTCCCGCTTCCTGAATAAATTTAAAAATTGGTAGCGTTTCGATCACGCTGGCATCAACTTTGGCACAAAGTCCATCGGGAATCATCCGGGGAATATTTTCATAAAAACCGCCACCGGTGATATGGCTCATGCCCTTGATTCCGCACGGTTTGATCAGATCAGCCAAGGCTTTCACATAAATTCGGGTCGGTGTCAGCAAGGCTTCACCCAGGGTCATACCCAGATCGTTCACATAGGTATTAACATCCAGAGACAGATCTTTAAATAAAACCTTTCGTACCAGCGAAAAACCATTGCTGTGGACTCCGGAGGATGGTAGCCCCACCAGCACATCACCTTCAGCAATATTTGCGCCGGTAACAATATCATCTTTTTCGACGATACCCACCGCAAAACCAGCCAGGTCATACTCATCCAGGCCATACATATCGGGCATTTCAGCCGTTTCGCCGCCAATTAAGGCCATATTTCCCTGAATACAGCCTTCGGCAATTCCTTTGACGATGGTCGCGATTTTTTCCGGATAGTTTTTACCGCAGGCAATGTAGTCCAAAAAGAACATTGGTTGAGCACCCTGACATAAAATATCGTTAACACACATCGCTACGCAGTCCACGCCGATGGTATCATGACGATCCATCATAAAAGCCAACCGTAGTTTGGTTCCAACGCCATCGGTTCCCGAAACCAGGACGGGTTTCTGATAACCTTCGGGCAGTTCGAACAGCCCGCCGAATCCACCCAGGTGCGAAAGAACTCGATCATTAAAGGTCCGCTTTACATCGTCCTTCATTAGTTTAACCGATTCGTAACCGGCTTCCACGTCCACTCCGGCTTGTCGATAAGCATCTGTTTTTATCTGATTTTCTGACATGTTTCCTCCATCTATTTTTTAGTTCCAGTTAATTTAATTTCACTTGCGATTTAGTCGTTGGCATTTAAAATTGGCACTTCCATGGGGTATTCCCCATCAAAGCAAGCGCGACAGAAGGTTGTTTTTCCGCCAACTGATTCCGTTAAGCCATCCAATGAAATATAGGCCAGCGAATCTGCGCCTAAAATATCTCTGATTTCTTCGACCGTTTTCTTGGCGCCGATCAGGTATTTTCGCCGCGGGGTATCAATCCCGAAATGGCAGGTGTGTGCTACCGGTGGGCTGGTAACCCGGAAATGAACTTCAGTTGCGCCAGCCTGTCTCAAAATTTCAACCAGTCGTTTGGATGTGGTTCCCCGAACGATGGAATCGTCAATAATAATGACCCGTTTGCCTTTAATGGTTTCTTTTAATGGGTTTAGTTTAATTCGCACCCCTTCTTCTCTGAGCTTCTGATTAGGCTGAATAAAGGTCCGGCCGATGTATTTATTTTTAATTAAACCGACACCATAAGGAATTCCTGAAGCTTCAGCATAACCGATGGCCGCACCAATCCCTGAATCCGGCACCCCGATGACAACATCGGCATCAACCGGTGACTCTTTGGCAAGAATTTCGCCGGCTTTATGACGAGCCGCATAAACCGAGGTTTCATCCATCACCGAATCCGGACGGGCAAAATAAATCAACTCAAAAATACAGGCCTTCTTTTTAACCCAGTTGTTTTGACCATAACTGGTTAAACCAGTCTCGTCGATGACAACAATTTCGCCGGGCTCAACATCCCGAACCAGTTCCGCCCCAATAGCATCCAGAGCGCAGCTTTCCGAAGCCAGAAAATAATCTTCATCCTTCTTGCCGATGCATAGCGGGCGTAAACCATAGGGATCACGGACGCCTACCAGTTTATCCCCAACTGTGATTACCAGAGCATAGGCGCCTTTTATAATTTCAACCATCCGCTGAATCGCTTCAATCATCCCATGTCGTAAACTTCTGGCTAAAATATTAACCATTACCTCAGTATCAATGGTGGTCTGAAAAACAACCCCTGAGTCTTCCAGCATGTTTCTTAAAGCACTGTCATTAATGAGGTTCCCGTTGTGGGCCAACGCAATTTGGCCAACACTGTGGTTGACTGTTAAAGGCTGGGCATTGGTGACACCATCTTCTCCTGAGGTGGAATAACGGACGTGCCCGATTCCGATATTTCCTTTAAGCTGCTTTAATACGTTGCCTTTAAAAGCATCACAGACCAGGCCTGTTTCTTTGTGGGTTAAAATTTTCCCCTCTTTGTTAACCGAGATACCAGCGCTTTCCTGCCCTCGGTGTTGCAGCGCATAAAGTCCATAATAGATATAGGAAGAACAGTTACTCTCTTTGGATTTGAGATAAGCCCCCATTATTCCACATTCATCGCGAAACTTGTCATTTATCATTGGTGTGTGCATCCTCCAGGTATTTGATTTTAATTTTCCGGCAATCTTATATTATTTAATATGATAATGGTGCTTTGTTTTAAGCCTGAACCCGTTTTAGCATTTCTTCGTATGCTTCTTCGATGTTGCCAAGGTTTCTACGGAAGCGGTCTTTGTCCAATTTTTCATTGGTTTCCACATCCCAGAAACGACAGGTATCTGGTGAAATTTCATCAGCCAAAACAATTTGACCGTCATTGGTTTTACCAAACTCGATTTTAAAGTCAACCAGGTTGATCCCTTTTTCCAAAAAATATGCTTTTAAGATCTCATTAATTTTAAAGGTCATTTCCCGGATCACTTCAATTTCTTCGGCAGTGGCCAGTTCCATGGCAATAGCATGATAATCATTGATAACCGGATCCCCAAAATCATCGTTCTTATAGCAGAATTCAAAGATTGGTGACTTTAATTTTAGACCTTCTTCCAGCCCCAGGCGTTTACAAATAGAGCCGGCCGCAGTGTTGCGGATAATGACTTCCAGTGGAAAAATAGTAACCGCTTTAACCAACTGTTCATTTTCGGAGAGAATTTTGACAAAATGGGTGGGAATTCCTTTTTCTTCAAGCATCGTGAAAACAACACCGGTCATTTTATTGTTGATGATACCTTTACCGCCAATACTGCCTTTTACCTCACCGTTGAAAGCGGTGGCATCATCTTTATACTCAATAATAAATTCGTTGGGATTGTCGGTTTTAAAAACTTTTTTGGCCTTTCCTTCATACAACTGTTCTAATTTTTCCATCTTAATCTCCTTTATTTCTTATTGATGATGTGATTTATAGTATTTCCTGAACTTTTTCATTTTTCGCAACGACTTCATCGTTGAGCTGAATTTTGAAAGCCTTCATTTTTTCCCGGATTTGCGGATATTTGATTGACAACATCTGGGCTGCTAAAATCCCGGCGTTCTCGGCCCCGTTGACGGCTACCGTGGCAACCGGTACGCCGGATGGCATCTGGACAATTGACAAGAGCGAATCCAGTCCGCCTTGAAAAGAAGTTTGAATGGGAATGCCGATGACCGGAAGTGGTGTGATTCCGGCGATGACTCCCGGCAGGTGGGCCGCTTTTCCGGCGGCAGCGATGAAAACTTCAATCCCTCGGTCTTCGGCAGTGGTGGCATATTCAAATATTTTGTGTGGATTCCGGTGGGCTGAAATAACTTGAACATCATATTCAATGCCAAATTTCTCCAGTGCAATCAGACATTTTTTGACGATGTCAAAATCAGAATCACTGCCCATGATAACAGCAACTTTAGGTGTACTCATTTTTATCTCCTTCGGTGTTTGCTTCTTAAATTTTCTAACATTAGTTTTGTTATTTACTCAACTTTCCCAGCTCTAAAATTCAGCTGAGACTTTACAACAACACATTCTGTGGCTTCTAAAAACAGAAGTTGACAGAAAAACGCACCCAACGTCTGATATAATGTAGATGCAAACCAAACAAAAATCAGACAAGAAAGGTGCATACCACTATGATAAACCAAAACACCCCATCTGAACAGACAAAAATTGCATTTTTAAAAGCTTTTAAAGCATTGAGACTGGGAACATTGCTGAGACAATCTGGCATCCGCAAAGCACAGGGGATTTCAGTTACCGAAGTTTTTG
>NZ_AXAC01000019.1 GCF_000472665.1 Acetobacterium malicum subsp. dehalogenans DSM 11527
GTCACCCGGCTGATGGTACTATCGGACATCTCGATCCCATAGAGATCTTTAATNTGCGTCTCAATATCGCCGGTGGTCATGCCTTTAGCATACATGGAAATGATTTTTGCTTCAATGTCCTGAGTTAGGGTATTTTTGTGTTTCGGCATCAATTGGGGTTCAAACTCCCCATTCCGGTCTCGGGGAACATCAATTTCCATATCACCCAGACTGGTATGGACTGTTTTCTTCGAATAGCCGTTCCGGCTGTTCTCAGTTTCCTTGTTTCGATAATCATAGCGGGTATAACCCAGTTCGTCATCCAATTCAGCGGTGAGACCGCCTTCCAGCACTTGGCGCATCATTTCCTTCATCAGTTCCTGGATGTCATTTGGATCTTTGATGGGATTCTCACTTAAAAAACTTTCCACTAATTTCCGACGATTCTTTTTTTCGTTACTTTCATTTCTTCTTGCCATAATAAAAACCTCCTGGCTAATGTATTTATTCTACATCAACCACGAGGTTTACACAATTTTTGAAACGGTCTCCAGTTTGTGGCCTATGATCCCCAGCTGGTTCTTTTGGATATTTCACTGCCGTTTTTTAACGGTTATCATTGGTGCGGTGAAATCCGCAAGATTTCAAAGGTGCCGATTATTTTTATCTCATCCACCAGCGACAACATGAATATTGTCATGGCCATGAACATGGGTGGGGATGATTTTATTGCCAAGCCCTTCGATCTAACGGTGGTGGTAGCAAAAATTCAAGCTCTGCTGCGGCGGACCTACTCCTTTCAGGGACAGGTCAGCCTGCTGGAACATAAGGGCGCGATTCTGAATCTGAGCGATGCCAGCATACTCTATGCCGATCAAAAAGTAGAACTGAGCAAAAATGAATTCAAGACCTTGCAGATTTTGCTGGAAAACAAGGGCAAGGTGGTATCCCGGGATGTGATCATGAAACGGCTCTGGGACAGCGACTGTTTTGTGGATGACAATACCTTGACGGTCAATATTGCCAGGCTGCGAAAAAAACTGGATGAGGCCGGGCTGATAGATTTTATTGCCACAAAAAAAGGCATTGGCTATTTAATTGGGGATTAATCGAGGTTAATATGAAAACAGTTTATCTATTTAGAGCCTACCTGAAAAGTCGGATCAGAGTAATAGCGGCCTTTGTTTTATTTATGCTGGTGTTTGCGATGGTCTACACCCTCTATCATCTGCCACTGGAGCCGGTTGTTTACAGCGCTGAACTGGTGACCGCGCTGGCAGTGATTTTTACCGGCCTGGATTGGTTGCAGTTTTATCAAAAACATCAGCGTTTGACAGTCGCGATCAATGCGGCGACGGCCGGGGTGGGGGAATTACCCAAGCCCCGGGATTTGCTGGAAAGGGACTATCAAACCCTGATCAGGGTGCTGGCCGAGAACCGGGCCGAGCTGATCTCTCAGTTTGATAATCGGCAAACCGATATGATTGACTACTACACCCTATGGGCCCATCAGATTAAAACCCCCATCTCGGCCATGGGGCTACTGCTCCAGACTGAAGAGGGCGACCGGGAACGCACCCGCGCCTATGGGCAGGAGCTTTTTAAGATCGAACAATACGTGGAGATGGTGCTCCAGTATTTACGGCTGGAAAGCATGTCCTCCGATTTGATTTTGTTCGAATATGATTTGGCTGACATTGTCAGGCAGGCCGTAAAAAAATATGGCATTATTTTTATCAATAAAAAAATATCGCTGGAGTTGGAAGAACTGAATTGCCGGGTTATAACCGACGAAAAATGGCTGGTCTTTGTGCTGGAACAGATTATTTCCAACGCCCTGAAGTACACCAATCAGGGAAGGATTTCCATTTATCTGGATGACCGGTCAGAAAAAACCCTGATTATTGAAGATACCGGCGTCGGCATCCGAGCAGAAGACATTGCCCGGATTTTTGACCGGGGCTTTACTGGCTACAATGGCAGAATGGATAAAAAATCCACTGGCATCGGTCTTTATCTGTGTCAGCAGGTACTTGATAAACTTTCCCACACCATCACCGTAACCTCCCAGGTGGGCCAGGGTACCCGGGTCAGCATTGATCTGGCGACGCGAGGGTTTGAAGCGTTATAAAGCAACCTTACAAAAGTGTAAGATTAACAGCCGAAATGTAAGGCAAAGCGATGGCCGCTGATGCTCTTTTTCGCTATACTTTGGTTATCGATAAAATGAAATTTTAGATCAGGGGAGAAAAATAATGCGATTACTCGAAGTAAAGAATTTAAAGAAAATTTATACCACCCGGTTCGGTGGGAATCAGGTCCAGGCGCTGTCCAACGTCAGCTTTTCGGTGGAGCAGGGCGAATATGTGGCGATCATGGGGGAATCCGGTTCGGGAAAAACAACCCTGCTCAATATTCTGGCCTCCCTGGATAAACCCACCAGCGGCGAAGTGTTTCTGGATGGTAAAAACATCGTCACCATCAAGGACAGTGAGATCTCGGCCTTCCGTCGCGATAATCTGGGCTTTGTTTTTCAGGACTTCAATCTGCTGGATACCTTTTCGATTCAGGATAATATCTTTTTGCCGCTGGTGCTGGCTCAGAAAAATTATCAGGAAATGAACAACCGGCTCCAGTCGCTGTCGGGGCGATTGGAAATCGAAGAGATTTTGCCAAAATTCCCCTATGAGGTTTCCGGTGGGCAAAAACAGCGGGCTGCGGTGGCTCGGGCCTTGATCACCAAGCCCAAACTGGTGCTGGCCGATGAGCCCACCGGCGCCCTGGATTCCAAGGCGGCTATGAATCTGCTGAAGATTTTTGCAAATATTAATAATCTGGGTCAGACGATTTTGATGGTTACCCACTCAGTGGCGGCGGCCAGTCATGCCAACCGGGTCTTGTTTATCAAGGACGGCGAAATTTAGAATCAGATCTATCGGGGTTCGATGAGCAACGACGATATGTATCAGAAGATATCCTTTACCCTGTCGGTGCTGGCTTCCGGAGGTGAGGAACTTGAATAAGTTTTTTTATCCTAAGCTGGCCTTGGTCAACCTCAAGAAAAACGGGAACACCTATATTCCCTATATTCTGACTTGCATCGGATCGATCATTGCTTTTTATACCATGGTTTCGATCCATAGCAACAAGGGGCTGGATCAAATGCCCGGGTCGATAAACTTGAAAACCATTCTTTTTCTGGGTATCATCGTGATTGGTATCTTTGCGGTTATCTTTCTTTTTTACACCAATAGTTTTTTAATCAAGCGCCGTAAAAAGGAACTGGGTTTATACAGCATCCTGGGTCTGGAAAAGAAGCATATTGCCTGGGTGCTATTCTATGAGACCATTTTTGTAACAGTCATCAGCCTGACACTGGGGTTGATCGGGGGGATTCTGATTGGGAAACTGCTGTTCCTGCTGCTACTGAATATCGTTCATTTCAAAAGTCCCTTAAGCTTTCATATTGATTATTGGGGACTGTTAATCACCGCCGGGGTTTTTCTGGCGATCTTTGGCCTGACCCTGCTGACGAACTTTTTACAGTTGAAACTCTCAAACCCCATCGATCTGTTAAAAGGCGGGCAATATGGCGAGAAGGAACCAAAGTCTTCCTGGATTGTCACTCTGATCGGGATTATTTCTCTGGGCACTGGTTATGGGATTGCTCTTTCGGTGGAAACCCCGCTTGCGGCGTTGCTGCTATTCTTTGTGGCGGTGGTGTTTGTCATCATCGGTACCTATGCGTTGTTTATCTCCGGGAGCATTACGCTGCTGAAACAACTGAAAAAGAATAAAAAGTTCTATTATCAGTCCCGGAATTTCATTTCGGTGTCGGGGATGATTTATCGGATGAAACAAAACGCCGTGGGTCTGGCCAATATCTGTATCCTGAGCACCATGGTGCTGGTTACTCTTTCCACCACCGTGTCACTGTATATTGGCCAGGAAGGGATGCGCCGGGATTTTTATCCGTTGGATGTCAGTATTGTTGGCGAAGTGGCCAATACTGATTTCGCTGAAATCAAAACGATTGTTGAATCAGAAAAAGATAAATTAAAGGTGACAAGCAATGATGAAATTTCTTTTGATCTGGCTCATTTTCGAGCTTTTCAGGAAGGCACTCACTTTCTGAAAGATATGGTTGAGGACGAAAGCACCGACGCTATGTATTACGAACGGATCTCAAACATAACCCTGATTCCGCTGGACGACTATAACCGTTTAACCGGTGGTAATAAAAGTCTGGCTGGGAATGAAATGCTGATTTTTTCGGTGGGGGATAATTATGGCGAACCGACCATCGTTTTTGGTGATCAGCAGTATCTAATTACCGAGCAGCTTGAAGCCATTCCGATGGACTTTAAAAAGACCCAGGATATGGGCCATACCTACTACCTGATCGTCAAAGATGCGGGGGTCATGGATGCCATTTACCAGACCATGAAAAACGATGATGATCCTCAGACGACCCTCCATGCCCTGATGTTTAATCTGGATGGGGATGAGGACACCCTCAACGCCTTTTCCGCCAATCTGCGGACAGCGCTAACCCAGAGCAATCCGGACATCAATATCCAAAACCTTTATGAAGCATTGACGGAACTTTATTTCTTCTTTGGTGGTTTCTTGTTTCTGGGCGTATTTTTGGGCTCTCTGTTTATGATGGCCACAGTGTTGATTATTTATTTCAAACAGATATCAGAAGGTTATGAAGACAGCGAACGGTTTGAGATCATGCAGAAGGTGGGGATGGATAAAACCGAGGTTAAAAAAACCATCGGCAAGCAGATCCTGATGGTATTCTTCCTGCCTCTGGCCGGCGCCATCGTTCACGTCGCCTTTGCCTTCCCGGTCATCACCAAAATGCTGGCCGCCTTCCGGCTGACCAACATACCGCTGATTTTTTTATGCACACTGGTCGGCGTCGTCGTATATGCCTTGGTTTATACCGGTGTCTATCTGCTCACCGCCAGATCCTACTATAAGATGATTCATTAAGAACAACTGCGGCAACTAAAAAATCCCCAATTTCAGGGGATTTTTGACTATCAAAAAAGATAACCCAGTACCGACAATTGTTACATCATGTTGTACGCATCAGGGCGGACATGGCAGCGCCTGTCCGATTCTTCGCGAAGGCAGTCGCCAATCACAAGCTTGCTTGTAGTTAGCGACTGCCCGCGACCAAAGCGAAAGTAGCGTAGCGGATTTCGCATGGCGCAGCGAACAACAGATTAACAATTGGTCGGTACGGTAGTTTGTGCATCTTCTATTTTAGGGGATTTTTTTCTAATAGCGCTTCCATGTCTTTGACGCACATCGGCTTGCCAAACATAAAGCCCTGGATGCAATCGCAGTTGTTGGCTTTTAAATAGTCCAGTTGGGTGCTATTTTCAATGCCTTCGGCAACGATATGGGCATCCAGGTTATGACCCAGCGAAATGATATCCCCGACGATGCGGATTGAGGAATCCTGATCAGAGAGATCATCAATAAAGGATTTATCAATTTTCAGAGTGTCGATGGGTAACCGTCTCAAATAGCTCAGGGACGAAAAACCGGTGCCAAAATCGTCCAGGGAAATTCGGACGTTTAACGATTTTATTTCATTGAGCATGTCGATGGTTTCTTCAATGTTGTCAATAAAAAGGGATTCCGTTATTTCTAATTCCAGCTGTTTGGGATCCATGTTGGTTTCGTCAAGAACGTTTTTTACAATGGCGACAAAATTTTTGTCCCGCATTTGCACCGCCGAAACATTCACCGAAATACAAAGATTCTGATCGAAACGATTATCCAATTCCTTGAATTTATGGCAGGCGGTCAACAACACCCATTGGCCAATACCGATGATCAGTCCCATTTCTTCAGCCAGGGGGATAAAGCTCATCGGGGCAACCCGGCCATAGTGGGGGGAGTCCCAGCGAATCAGGGCTTCAAAGCCGCGGATGCGATGATCCTCGGCATTGAACTGAGGTTGATACTCGATAAAGAATTCCTTATTCTCGTAGGCCTTTAAAAGCAGGGATTCCATCTGGATCTTATTGAGAATTTCTTCTTTCATATCCGGTCTAAAAAATTGAATGTTATTCCGTCCCAGTTCTTTCGCCTTATACATTGATGTATCAGCGCTCTTGAGCAGTTCAATGGGATCTTTGCCGTCCTGAGGAAAGACCGAAATACCGAAACTGGCACTGACTTTAAATTCTGAGCAGCTGGTTTTGATTTTATCGCAAAGTTCATTGCGCAGGCTTTCCACATAGTTATAGGCGGCATCTTCTTTAATATTTCGTTGGATGATCAGAGCAAACTCATCCCCACCCAGTCGGCCCAGTAAATCATCTTCATGGACGAGTTCCTGCAGACGTTTGGCAGTGTATTTTAAATAGTCATCACCATAAAGATGACCCATGGTATCGTTAATTTTTTTGAAATTATCCAGATCGATAAAGACAATAAAAAAGGATGACTTTTCATTTTCGGAAAGACTGACGAGTAAATGCAAGCGTTCCAGAATCATTTTGCGATTAGGGAGCTCAGTTAAACCATCGTAATACGCCAGAAAATGAAGGCGCTCTTCGTTTTTTCTTATTTCTTCATTGGAGTTTCGCAACTCTTGATTCTGGGTCGCCAGTGCTTGTTTTGTGTGGTTCAGATTTTTGTACAACTTGGCGATTTTTTCTTTCTGTGCAAGCACCGCGTTCAGCCTCTCCACGGCTTTGTCATAGCGGTTCAGGTTCAGGTAGAAGGTCGCGGTAGCTAGGCTGAATACAAAAAAGAACAGAACATTCTGGATTATAAAATAAACCGGGGTAAAGAGAAATCCATCAGTAGGCAGAAGAAAAGTCACATATAGTCCACAGAAAAAAGTTGTTGCCGCAATATAATATAGCATCGTTATTTTTAGCCGCATCATGGCAAGGATAATCATCACAAAAGCGACCGACCATACCGCCGGACCAATGATGTGGTAGTATCGGACCACGATAAAAGCCAGACAGATGGATTGGGAAAGGGAAAGCAGATGATCGAATAAAGCGCTGTCCAGTTCTTTCCGGGAAATCAGTTCAAAGGTTAAGCCGAGCAGAAAAAATATCCCGCTGTTTACCAGCACTACTGTCAAATCACCGCCCCAGAAAAAATAAACAATCACGATGTTGGCAATAGCCCCGAAAAAAAGCAGCGGCGAAGCAAGCATACAGGCTATAATATTTTGATAATATAATATTCGCGAAGGGTCGTCGGCGGCGTTTAATCGCTCAAACACAGCGGGCATCGTTCGTTTGAATTTAAAGTTATCCATCTCATTACCTCTTTAGTTTAAAGGATTACAGTTATTTTGCTCTATTGTAGCATTTCCCGGGCCTTAATGCGATAGTATTGAAGGGGATGTTTGAAAAATAAATACCCGGTAACCATTCTCAAAAGCCGTTTTTTAGCCTTAAATCATCTAAAAAAACCTGTACATTTATTATATCCATGTTATAATATAAACACAATTAAATAAGAAATGTAAAAAATCATTTAGGATGAGCAATTTTCATTGAGGGAATCTGGTTAGAATCCAGAACGATCCGGTCACTGTAATTAGTTATGTCTCCTTAATATGTCACTGGGCACGTTTTGTCTGGGAAGGCAAGGGGAATAAAAGCTATAAGTCAGGAAACCTACTAAAATGATGTACTAAAGTGTCCTTCCAGGGAAAAGGGAAGTTAGTAACATTAACAAAAGTTGGTTCTTTGGCGTTGAGTTATCGAATTGATGGATACGTGTAATGATGAAACCTTTTTTCCCATAGTAATGTGGGTAAAAGGTTTTTTTTTCGGCAAGTTATAAAAAATGGAAGGTGATAGTAAATATGAAAAAAGCAAAAAGAACCATGACCGTTGCCGGTATTGTGTTTTTTATGGTCGTTCTGGCATCGCAGCCGGTCAACGCCATGCATATTATGGAGGGTTTTCTGCCGATTGGCTGGGCTGTCTTTTGGTGGGTATGTTCCCTGCCGTTTATCGCATTTGGATTATTTCAGATAGGAAAAATATTTAAAGATAAACCCGAACAAAAAGTTCTCTTAGCCATTGCTACAGCTTTCACCTTTGCGCTATCGGCTTTTAAACTGCCTTCGGTAACTGGTAGCTCTTCTCATATGACCGGGATCGGTTTGGGAGCTATTGTTCTGGGACCCTTTGCAACCGTTGTGGTTGGTACCATCGCACTGTTATTTCAGGCGCTGCTGCTGGCTCATGGCGGGCTGACAACTTTAGGAGCCAATGCCTTTTCAATGGCAATTGTGGGATCTTTTGTGGCTTACGGAATTTACAAAGGGCTGTCAAAAATCAATGTGCCCAAAGCGTTAACTGTCTTTTTAGCAGCATTTATAGCCGATTTGGCAACCTATGTAACCACATCCATCCAGCTTGGCCTGGCTTTCCCCGACCCGATCGGCGGGATTGCAGCTTCAATGGTTAAGTTTTTAAGTATCTTTGCGATTACCCAGATACCGCTGGCAATTATCGAAGGCATTTTAACGGTACTGGTGGTCAATGCCATCTACCAATATAAAGAAAAGGGGATTATTTCCAATGAAACTCTCACCGATAACTAAAATTATTCTGGTTTTGCTGATTGGTGCCCTGATTGTTATCCCGCAGATTGTTTTACCGGACGCCGAGTTTTCAGGCGCAGATGATGCTGCCGGAACCGCCATCACCACGATTGATGGAAATTATGTGCCGTGGTTTGAAAGCTTGTTTGATCCCGGCGAAATGGAAGAAAGTCTATTCCATTTCCAACAGCTACTAGGCGTCGGCGGACTGGGAATCTGCTTTTTCTACCTTTATAAAAAATCGAAAAAAAATGAAAAGGCTGATAAATCAGTGTAAATAATGAACAACAGATAAAGCAGTACCGACAATTGTTACATCATGTTGTACGCATCGGAGCGGACACGGCGTAGCCTGTCCGATTCCGCAGCGAACAACAGATTAACAATTGGTCGGTACGGGAGTTTGGCACCAGCCTGAAGTCTGGTGACTTATATAAATACCAACAGCATCTTAGAAGGAGACTAACATGATTGATCGTTTTGCCCATACCAATAAGCTTAGCAATGCCAATCCTACTGTCAAAGTAGTGGTTTCATTAGTCATGCTTCTTTCGGTGTTTTTCATCAACGAACCCCTGTATATGGCAGGGGTTTTTGGTGTTATGGTGGGTTGTACCCTACTGTGGGCAAAAATTCCGGTACGGATTTATCTACATACGCTGATTTTTGATTCCCTTTTTATTATCCCCGGAGCCCTGGCGCTATTGTTTACTATCTCCAGTGGGACTAGTGGTAGTGGCGATTATTTATTTGCATTTGACTTTTTTCAGTTCACCATCGGCATCACCACCACCAATCTGGTGTTGGCCAGCCTGGTTTTCTGCCGCGCGATGTCAGGCGTTTCCTGTATGCTTTTTTTAATTTATACAACCCCAGTGATGCAGATTGCCGGAGTCATGAAAAAAGCCCATATCAGCAATACTTTTTTAGAAATATTTATTTTAACCTACCGCTTCATCTTTGATTACTGGGATAAAATTAAACTCATGGCAACCGCCCAGGAACTGCGGTTTGGCTATCGTAATTTAAGAGTCGCGATCCAATCCATCGCAATGATGTTAAGCAATTTATTTCTCATGGCCATCCAGAGCTACGAGGAGATGACCCAAACCCTGGAATTAAAGCAATATCAGGGAGACTTTCATGTAAGCTATAGGAAAGGTCTTAAAAATGATTAAAACAGAAAATTTGACTTATCAATATCCGGACGGCACCACCGCTCTCAAAAGTGTGTCGATTGACGGAACCAGGGGAAATTGCATCGCCCTTATCGGGGAGAATGGGGCCGGAAAATCGACCTTGATGTCGGCCTTGATTGGGTTGATCAAGCCCACCGCCGGAACCGTTTTTTTTAAGGAAGAGCCCTTATCCTATAAGAAAAAAAATCTCTATGAATTCCGCAAATCGATTGGGCTGGTGATCCAGGAATCCGATAAGCAAGTCTTTTATTCCGGAATCTATGATGATGTGGCCTTTGCCCTGAGAAACATGGGTATGGCCGCGGAGGTCATTGATCAGCGGGTGCAGGCGGCCATGGAAGCTACTGGAATCGCGCTGTTGGCCGACCGACCAGTGCATTATCTCAGCTATGGACAAAAGAAACGGGTGGCCATGGCCGGGGTTTTAGCCGTTGAACCGGAGATCATCCTGATGGATGAACCCACCCTGGGGCTGGACCCCAAAAGTAAGGCCGGGGTCAAAGCCATTATCAAAGGGGCTTTAACCAAAGGCATCAAGATTATTTTATCCAGCCATGATATGGATTTTATTTATGAATTTTGTGATTATACCTATGTGCTCCATCATGGCGGCGTGCTGGTGGAAGGTGAAACCACCGCGGTTTTCAAAAATACTGAAGCCCTGGAAACGGCCAGCCTGGAACAGGCAACGATGACCCGATTGGAACAGTGTCTGGGGATAAAAGGGTTTCGCAGCATTGCCGCCCTGGAAGAAGCGATCAGGAATCAGAAAAAGGAGGTTCAAACGGATGAAACTGGTAGTAGCGGGAATTAATCATAAGGATACACCTTTGGAAATTCGGGAAAAAGGGGCTTTTCTCCATCGCACCCTGAATGAGGCCATCCGGACCCTTTTGAGTGAGCCGGACATTGCCGAGGTGATCATTCTGTCAACCTGTAACCGCAGTGAGATCTACGTATCAACCCGAAATATCGACGCGGCCGAGAAAATTTTAACCGATTTTTATCTCAGTGAAAAATCAGCAGAACTGGCGCCCTATCTTTTTGTCAAAAAAGAGCGGGAAGCGATGGTCCATCTCTATGAGGTGGTTACCGGCCTGGACTCCATGATTCTGGGGGAAGATCAGATTTTGGGCCAGGTCAAGGATGCCCTGGAAAAATCCCAAGCCGTTAAGGGTTGTGGCAAATACCTGACGAAAATGTTTCGCGAAGCGATAACCTTTACCAAAAAAGTGAAAACCGACTATAAAATATCGGAAACCCCCTTATCCTTAAGTTCGACCGCGGTGAAGCATATCAAACGGGAGTATCCTGAAGATTATGGGGATAAAAAAATACTGATCATCGGGTCCGGGAAAATGGGCGTGCTGGCGCTGCGCTATATGAAGGCGGAAGGCTTTCAGAATCCCTATATGACCAACCGGACCTTTCATAATATGCATGAATGCGAAGCGATTCATGAAAATGTCCAGATGATCCACTATGAAGACCGCTATGCGATCATTCCCGAGATGGATGTGATCATTACCGCCACCGCATCGCCTCATGTTATTTTGAAGGCCGATGAAATGAAGCCGCTGGGCAAACCGCTGACGATAATCGATTTAGCACTGCCCCGGGATGTCGAAGAAGCGGTCGGCAATCTGGACAAGGTCGAACTGCTGACCATTGATGATTTTAAAAACATCATGGATGAAAAAATGGCTTATCGGGTCAAGATTGCCGAGAAAATAGCCGCCGAGATTCAGGATGAAATCGATGGACTGCTGTCCTGGGTGACTCACGCCAAGGTCGATAATATGGTCCGGGATTTGAACGAAACCTCCCGGCAACTGGCCGAGGAAACCATTGAAAACCTCTGTGGCCGCTTAAGTCTGACTGAAAAAGAAGAAGTGTATCTGGCCAAGGTGATCCGCTCCAAATTCCGGGAAATGGTGATGCCACCGATTAAACAGCTTAAGTCACTGGAGTGTGAAGAGGAAATTATCGGCATCGAAAAAACCGTGACCTACCTGTTCCCGGGAATCCAGGATAAAAAACCATTGGCAGAACAGAACCATGATGACACCGCTGTTATTTAATTTAAATAATAAAAAAGCCCTGGTGGTCGGCGGCGGCAAGGTTGCTGCCAGACGAATTGTCACCTTATTGGAAAACGGCATGCAGGTGATCGCTGTGAGTCCTGATTTTTCTGAGGCGATCATTAGAACCGAGAATCATCAGCTGACTCTGATCAATGCCTGCTATCACAAGGAACAGCTTGTTGATATCGATCTGGCAGTGGCGGCAACCGATAATCGCGAGTTGAATCAGCAAATCAAAATGGACTGCCAATCCCAAAAAATTTGGTGTAACCGGGTGGATGATCCGGATGATTCGGATTTCATTTTCCCCAGCGTCATTCGCCGGGGCGATTTAACCCTGTCGGTCTGCACCGAAGGGGCCAGTCCTTTTTTAACGAAGTGCATTGTCGATGAACTGGCCGACCGCTATGATGACAGTTACACTGAAAAAACAGCCTTACTGCGATTACTGCGTCAGGCCGTTTTAGCTGGCGATGGGTCGCCGCACGAAAAATCCGCAAAACTTAAAGAATTGTCCCGATGTTCTAATGTGGAACTGAGGTCAAAACTAGGAAATAACTGACAATTGGAGATAAGATAAATGAATATAAAAGTTGGAACAAGGGGCAGTACCCTGGCCCGCACCCAAAGCCAGTGGCTGATTGATGTGCTGGCCAAAGCTCACCCGCAGATAAACTTCGAAATGGTGATTATTAAAACAAAGGGCGATCTGGTTCAGGATAAACCACTTGATAAAATCGGCGACAAGGGCTTGTTTACCAAGGAGCTGGAAGATGCGCTGTTATCCGGTGAGATCGATATGGCCATCCACAGTATGAAGGATATGCCGTCAAAATTGCCGGAAGGCCTGGTATTGACGGTTCCACCCGTTCGCGAAGATCCCCGGGATGTCCTGCTGACACCCCATCAGATTACCACTCTGGATCAGTTGCCTAAGGGTGCAGTGGTAGCAACCGGCAGCAAGCGACGGATCTGTCAGTTGCAAAAACTGAGGCCGGATGTAGAAATCGTGGGGATCCGCGGTAATATCGATACCCGGATTCGCAAAATGCAGGAACAGCAATTGGATGGCATCATTCTGGCTGCTGCCGGCCTGAAACGGATTGGCCGGTTGGCAGACTCAGCCTATCAGACTGTGACTTTGCCGGAGAACACCTTTATCCCGGCGCCCGCCCAGGGAATTCTGGCGGTGGAAGTCCGGGAAGACAATGAAACGGTCAAAGAACTGATGGCCGCCATCAGTGATCCAGACACCATCATCCAGATGAATGCCGAACGGAGTTTTTTAAATGCCTTAAACGGCAGTTGTCATATTCCGGTGGGGGCGTTTTGTGAAATAACTGCAGACACCATTATATTATATGGACTCTATGGTCTGGAAGACGGCAGTCATGTGGTCACCCGATCGATTGAGGGAGCACCCGAGGAGGCAGAAAATTTGGGAAAACAATTAGCAGCAACATGTTATCAAGATGTACATACAAAACCGGGCAAGGTCTATCTGGCCGGCGGCGGTTGCGGGGATCCCGGTCTCTTAACCGTTAAAGCCAAAGATATTTTAACTAAAGCCGATGTGGTGGTTTATGATGCCCTGGTTAATGAAAGTTTTCTAAACGACGCCCGCGCCGATGCCGAAATTGTCTATGTCGGCAAACGGGCCGGCAACCATGCCATGCGTCAGGAAGATATCAATGCCTTACTCGTCCAAAAAGGCCTGGAAGGCAAACTGGTTCTGCGCTTAAAAGGTGGCGACCCCTATGTCTTTGGCCGGGGTGGCGAAGAAGGCGAAGACCTTTACGACGCCGGGGTACCATTTGAAGTGATCCCCGGGATTACCTCGGTTATCGGCGGACTGGCCTATGCCGGGATTCCCATTACCCACCGGGATTGTGTGTCTTCGTTCCATGTCATCACCGGGCATTTAAAATCCAACGCCTACGACGGCGCATCGGATTTGGATTGGCCGGTATTGGGCAAGCTCAAAGGCACCATCGTCTTTTTAATGGGCGTCAAGAATCTGGAAAAGATTTGCGACGAACTGGTTAAAAATGGCATGAATCCAGAAATGCCAGTGGCTGTGGTCCATCGGGCCTCCACCCCTTATCAGCGGGTCGTGACCGGAAACCTGACCACCATCTACGACATTGCCACCGCAGCAAAAATCACCGCTCCCAGCCTGATTGTGGTCGGGGAAGTCGTCAATAAACGTCAAAAATTGCGGTTCTTTGATGAAAAACCTTTGTTTGGAAAAAACATTATCGTCACCCGGTCCCGTGAACAGAGCTCCCAGATGGTTGAAAAAATCAGTGAGTTGGGTGGTAATGCCATCGAATTCCCAACCATCAAAATTGTCCCCATTAACGAAGCAGCCTGTGACGAAAAGGTAAAAGTCCTGAAAGACTACAGCCATATTATATTTACCAGCATCAACGGTGTCGAAATCTTCTTTGACTCCCTGGCCCGCTGCGGCAAAGACGCCCGCGCCTTTGGCAATCTGCATATCACTGCCATTGGGGAAGGTACCAAAAATGCTCTCTTAGCCCGAGGTCTGCAAGCCGATTTTGTACCGGATAAATATGTCGGCGAAGAACTGGTCAGTGGTCTGGCGCCACTGCTTAACAAAGACAGCCGGGTGCTGATCCCCCGGTCAAAAAATGCCCGGATCTATGTGGTCGAAGAACTATCGAAGATCTGCCCGGTCGACGAGGTCCAAAGCTACGAAACCATCCGCGAAGATCACGCCACGGTTGATCCGCTGGAAATGTTAAATAACAAAGAAATTGATTATATTACCTTTACCAGCTCCACCACCGTCGAGTTTTTTGTCGAAAAAATCGGCGCCGCCCACATTGACGCCATTAATATCGCAAAATGCGTCTCGATCGGCCATCAAACCTCAAAAAAATGTCAGGAACTGAGCATTGATGTCGACATCGAAGCTGAAACATATACCATCCAGGGCATGCTGGATGCGATTTTAAAGGATGCTCAGAAATAAGACTTGAGTAAAAGAGCTGAACGAGTACCGATAACAGATTAAAAATTGGTCGGTGCGGGACATGTAATTATCAAGAAGTAAATTAGGAGGTCAGCAATATGTTGCCAACACGATTACGAAAAAATACAGCGGTTCGGAATTTAATCCGGGAAACTTACCTTTCCATGAACGATGTGGTTTATCCGCTGTTTATAGTAGATGGACAGGGAGTGCGCAAAGAAATCGGCTCCATGAAAGATCAGTATCATCTGTCTTTGGATATGCTGGGGGCGGAAACCCTGGCGCTAAAAGAACTGGGCATCCGTTATGTCATTTTGTTTGGCGTTCCCGACGAAAAAGACAGCGAAGCCACGCCCGCCTTTGTGGCCGACGGTCTGATCCAGGAAGGGATTCGGGTGATCAAAAAGGTTGATCCGGAAATGTATGTCATCACCGATGTCTGTTTGTGCGAATATAAAAGTGACGGACATTGTTGTTTCTTTGAAGAAAACGGTGAGATCCGACGGGCTCAGACCCTGGAGACCTTAAGCAGAACGGCGCTCAGCCACGCCGAAGCCGGAGCCGATATGGTCGCCCCTTCCGATATGATGGATGGCCGCATTGACCATATGCGGGAAACCTTGGATCGGGCCGGTTATGAATCGATTCCGATTATGGCCTACTCGGCCAAATTTGCTTCCAGTTTTTATGGCCCCTTCCGGGATGCCGCCAACTCGGCACCATCCTTTGGCGACCGCCGCAGCTATCAGATGGATTCAGCTAATTCCCGGGAAGCGCTAAAGGAAATGGTTCTGGATATCGATGAAGGCGCTGATATTGTGATGGTTAAACCAGCCATGCCTTATCTGGACATTATCGCCAAGGGCAAGGAACTTTCCTACTTGCCAATGGCTGCCTATCAGGTCAGCGGCGAATACGCCATGATTAAAAATGCTGTCGATGCCGATTTGATGGATCGTCGGGCTATTTTTGAAAGCTTGATCAGCATCAAACGGGCCGGAGCCGACATCATCATCACTTATTTTGCCAAAGAACTGCAGGCGATGCTGAAGGATTATCAGTGACAGCAAATCATTTATAAGTCAGGAATCTATTTGTCAAAGCAAACGTAGTACCGACAATTGTTACATCATGTTGTCTGCATCGGAGCGAACAGGTGAATACCTGTCCGATTCTGCGCGATAGTAACGAGCCAATCACAAGCTTGCTTGCAGTTGGCGACTACCCGCGAACCAAAGAGAAAGAAGCGTAGCGGATTTCTCGTGGTTGCAGCAGACAACAGATTAACAATTAGTCGATACGGTAGTGATTGCATACCTGCGTTTTACATGATAGTGAAATAATTATTATTGGAGATATTATGAATCGAGAAAAATCAGAAAAATTATTTATCGAAGCTGAAAAGTATATACCTGGCGGCGTCAACAGTCCGGTGCGGGCCTTTAAATCAGTGGAAATGCCACCGGTCTTTATTGACCATGGCAAAGGCGCCAAGATTTATGATGTGGACGGCAACGAATATACCGACTATATCTGTTCTTGGGGGCCACTGATTTTAGGTCACGCCTCACCGGTTTACTTTGAAGGGATTCAGGAAGCGCTTCAAAAAGGAACTAGCTTTGGAGCTCCGACTGCCATTGAGGTGGAAGTGGCCAAACTGATTACCGAAGCCTATCCCTCCATGGAAATGGTGCGGATGGTCAGTTCTGGAACCGAAGCCACGATGAGTGCGCTGCGGGTCGCCAGAGGCTATACGGGACGGGATAAGATCATCAAATTTGAAGGCTGTTACCACGGCCATGCCGACGGACTGTTGGTTAAATCCGGGTCCGGCACCCTGACCTTCGGGGTCCCGACCAGCTCCGGGGTGACCCCGGGAACGGCCAGGGACACCCTGGTGGCAACTTATAATGATATTGCCAGCGTCAAAGCCCTCTTTGCCGAAAACCCCGGCGAAATTGCCGCCGTCATCGTTGAACCGGTGGCTGGTAACATGGGCGTTGTGCCACCCGATCTGGAGTTCATGAAAGAACTGCGGGCGATTACCGAGGCCGAAGGAACGGTGCTGATTTTTGATGAAGTCATCACCGGTTTTCGCTTAGCCTATGGTGGTGCCCAGGAAGTCCTGGAGATTAAACCAGACATGACTACCTTAGGGAAGATCATCGGCGGTGGGATGCCCGTCGGTGCCTATGGCGGACGTCGGGATATCATGGCAACCGTGGCCCCCTTAGGCGGCGTTTATCAGGCTGGCACCCTGTCCGGGAATCCGATCGCGATGAAAATGGGATTAAACACTCTGACCTACCTGCGGGATCATCCTGAAGTTTACACCGAAATGGAAGAAAACGCCAAGCTGTTAGAAGCCGGTTTTAAGGCCAACATCGAAAAAACCGGGGTCAAAGCCCAGATGGTCCGTTTCAAAGGGATGACCTGCTGCTTCTTTACCGATGTCCCCATCGATGGCTACGCCGCCGTCATGACCTCGGACACCAAGGCTTATACCAAATATTTCAAATCAATGCTGGATGCCGGCAACCTGATGCCGCCAGCCCAATTCGAAGGTATTTTCCTCTCCGCCGCCCATACCAAAGCGGACATCGAAAAAACCATCGCCGATCACTACCAGGCATTATTAAATTTAAAATAATATAATCGCAAAATTAAAAGAAACGAACAATAATTGCTTTGATGTCGGTTTCCGCAAACAATTTAGTAACGTGTAGGCGAACAGTCGGTAGACTGTACGCCGTACAGTGTAGAAATTGTTTCGCGCAAACCGGCAGCGAAGCTCACGGCACTTTAGTAAGGGCCTAAATAACATAAATAGGAGAACCTTTTAATGGAAAAAAAAGCGTTACTGGTCATCAGCTTTGGTACATCTTACCCTGAGACCCGAAAAAAAACCATCGAGGCTACCGAGAACCGCTTAAAAGAAGCATTCCCGGACCATGATTTTTATCGAGCCTTCACATCCCGAATGATCATCAACAAACTGAAGACCCGGGACAACGAAAGCGTGGATACCCCGCAAGAAGTCCTTAAAAAGCTTAAAGCAGCCGGTTATACCCACGTACAGTGTCAAACCACCCATATCATCAATGGCTATGAATACGACATTACGTTAAAAGAACTAAAGGCCTTTGAAAAAGACTTTGTATCCCTGACCCTGGGCCGGCCACTGCTAACCACGGTAGAAGATTACGAAGAAACCGTCGACATCGTGATGAAGCAGATGCCCAAGCTTAAAAAAGGCGAAGCCCTGGTATATATGGGTCACGGCAGCGACCATCATGCCAATTCCACTTATCCCTGCCTGGATTATATGTTTAAAATGAAGGGTTATGAGGATGTTTATGTGGGAACCGTAGAAGGTTTTCCGGAGCTGGAAAACATTGTGCCACTGTTACAGGAAAAGAAATATAAAAAGATTTATCTGGCGCCCTTTATGCTGGTAGCTGGCGATCACGCGATTAATGACATGGCCAGTGATGAAGAAGACTCCTGGCGAACCGTACTTGAAGATGAGCGGTTTAAAGTCGAATGTATCCTGGAAGGCCTGGGTGAATATGCCGGCATTCAGAACATGTTTTTAGATCATTTAAAGAAAGCACAACCCGTTACAGAAATGTAGGAATGGATTCAAAAGTGCTAAAATTAGAAATAAAGTTTAGGAGAAATTATTGATGAATACAGTGTATATGGTGGGTGCAGGCCCAGGAGATCCAGAACTGATTACCGTTAAGGGACAACGAATTGTTAACGAAGCAGATATTATTATTTATGCCGGTTCTCTAGTCAACAAAGCCATTATTGCCGGTCATAAACCGGATGCCGAAATTTTTAATTCCGCATCGATGACCTTGGATGATGTGATTGCCGTGATTAAACGGGGAACTGAAGAAGGCAAAAAAATTGCCCGGGTTCATACCGGTGACCCATCCATTTATGGCGCTATCCGGGAACAGATGGACCGACTGGATGAATTGGGAATTCCCTTTGATGTAATCCCTGGAGTCAGTTCCTTTGTGGCATCAGCGGCAGCCCTTAAAAAAGAATTTACCCTGCCAGATGTATCTCAAACGGTTATTTTAACCCGTTTGGAAGGTCGAACTCCCGTGCCGGAAAAAGAAAAGTTGGAAGATCTGGCCTCCCATCAGGCGTCTATGTGCATTTTCCTGTCGGTCCAAATGATTGACGATGTGGTTAAGCGATTAATGAAACATTATGCTCCAACCACCCCAATCGCCATTATCCAACGGGCAACCTGGGAAGATCAGAAAATTGTTATGGGGACTCTGGAAACCATTGCTCAAAAAGTTAAAGACGAAAATATCACCAAAACTGCTCAAATTTTAGTTGGAGATTTCCTCGGCGATGAATACAGCTTATCCAAGCTTTATGATCCCAGCTTTACCCATGAATACCGTCAAGGGGTTGAATAAAACCGTGAAAACAGAAAAGTGGGCCGTTGTCACCCTGTCCCAGGATGGCATGGTTTTGGCAAACCGGTTGGCAAAACATCTGGATGACCGGGAATGCCACATCTACACCAAAGAAAAATATGCCAACGAAACCACAAAAATCATCACCACCGATATTACTACCTTTATGGGCAGCATCATCGGGGAATACCAGATCATCTGCTGCATTATGGCAACCGGTATTGTGGTCCGGGCGATTGCCCCCCATCTGGAGCATAAATCTTCCGATCCGGGCATTCTCGTCATGGATACCAATGGGGAGTTTGTGATCAGTCTACTGTCCGGCCATTTGGGTGGTGCCAATGACGCGGCCCGGCTGGTCGCCAAACGATTGGGTGCGCAGGCGGTGATTACCACCGGCACCGATGTCAAAGGAACGATGGCCGTGGATGTATTGGCCCAGAAAATTAATTGCACGATAGAAAATTTTACCGATGCTAAAGATGTGACCGCGCTGATTTTAAACGGCGATCCGGTGGCCTTTGTGAATCAGGAAAATTGTGATTTAGATGCGGTTATTTTGCCTAATAACATCGAAGTGGTGACCGATTTAACTGATCTAAATAATTTAAATAATTTAAATAAATATCAGGGTATCATTATGACGACACTGGATACAAAAAAAGCAGATCTGCCAATTCCCAGTGTTAAGCTGATTCCCAGGAAGTTGGTGCTGGGTGTGGGCTGTCGCCGGGACACCCCGGGAGAACGGATCATCCAGGCCATCCAGGAGACTTTAGCGTCCCTGAATCTCAATGTCAAAGGTATTAAAGCCCTGGCTACCATCGGCTTAAAAGCCGAAGAACCGGGAATTATTGAAGCCGGTACATTCTTTAATGCAAAAAAAGTTATTATCCCCAATGAAATGGTGCAAATGGTTCAAAGCCGTTTTGAAGCATCGGAGTTTGTTTTTAAAACAACCGGCCTATACGCCGTTTCCGAACCTTGCGGTTTTGTCGCTTCCGGTTTTGGGAAATGCCTGCTGGAAAAACAAAAACTGGGTGGCATTACCCTGTCGGTGTGGCTGGATGAAAATTAAAAACATGAACAATTGTTGCTTTGCTGTTTGTTTCGTGCAAACAGACAACGATGCTCACGGTAGTATTGTAATAAAATAACCTTGTTAAAAAAGGAGAAAAAATGAGCAAAATTTATGTCACCGGGATTGGTCCCGGACTGTATGAACATATGACCGAGGCGGCCAAAGCCAGCCTGGAAGATGCCGATATTATTGTCGGTTACAAAACCTATATTGATATTATTGCTGATTTAATTGGCGATAAGGAAGTCCTGTCTTCCGGGATGCGCCGGGAAATTGATCGTTGTGAAAAAGCATTGGAACTGGCTGAACAGGGCAAAAAAATCTGTCTGGTCAGCAGCGGCGATGCGGGCGTTTTCGGAATGGCTGGCATTATGCTGGAAATCGTTGAAGCAAAGAACAGTGATGTCGAAGTTGAAATTATTCCCGGGATTTCGGCCGCCAATGCCGCCGCATCAACTCTGGGCGCACCGCTGATGCATGACTATGCCGTCATCAGCCTCAGTGACCTACTGACCGACTGGGCCGTCATCGAAAAACGGCTTCACTGTGCCGGCGAAGGGGATTTTATTATTACCCTCTATAACCCCAAAAGCAAAGGCCGTCCCCACAATATCGAAAGTGCTCAGGAAATTCTGCTGAAATATAAAGCACCGGAAACCCCGGTGGGCATTGTTCGTAATGCCAAACGTAAAGATGAGTCTTATGTGATTACGACCCTGAAAAAAATGAATGAAGCAGACATCGATATGTTTTCGATGGTTATAATCGGCAATTCCAAAACCTATGTGACCCGCGATCAATTAAAAATGATTACTCCGAGAGGTTATCAGCTTTGATTCTGGTATTGGGAGGAACCCTTGACAGCCGATTATTAACCGATCTTCTGCTTGAAGAAGGGAAAGAAGTCTGCTATTCGTCGCTGACCAATATTGCGGCTGATCAGATCTCGGAAAATCCCCTTTTGACAAAGATTTCAGGACAATTGGATGCCGGCACGCTGCGGGAAACAATCACCATTTACAATATCAATCTCTGTATTGATGCCACCCATCCCTATGCCCGGGAAATTTCAGAAAACGCTATTTGGGCCTGCGACGCCATGAATATTGATTATATCCGGCTGGAAAGACCATCGAATATCGATGAAGGAACAGATATTGTCGCTTATAACACCTACGAAGAAGCCCGGGATTATCTGATTGGGGCGATGGGAAAAAGCGACCGCAATATTCTATTGACCACTGGCAGCCGGCAACTAGAAGCCTTTGAAGGACTGCCCAAAGACCGCACCTATATCCGGGTTCTGCCCACGGCAGGGGTGCTAAAAAAATGTGAAAATCTGGGCTACAAGCCCCGACATATCCTGGCCCTGCAGGGGCCCTTCTCAGTGGAAATGAATGTCGCTACCATGAAAGAATACAAGATCGGCTTCGTCGTCACCAAAGATAGCGGTGACGTTGGCGGCATCCGTGAAAAGGTCGAAGCGGCCCGAATGGTCGACGCCAAAATTTTATTCATTCGTCGCCCCGCCGTCGCCTATCCGCGGTCTGTCTGCACGGTCGAAGACGCCGTTGTTTGCGCATTGAAAAATCATTAGAATTTTGACATAAATTTAAAAAGACGAACAAAGTACCGACAATGAATTAACAATTGGTCGGTACGGAGTTTTGATGATCTTAAATGATTCACCACAGAAAGTTAAGAAAAAAAGGAGAAAACATGGCAAAAAATATTATGTTTATGGGTACCGGGTCATCAGTTGGAAAAAGTCTCATCACTGCTGCCATGTGCCGGATACTCGATAACCACGGTTATCATGTGGCACCCTATAAATCCCAGAATATGGCCCTTAATTCGTTTATCACCAAAGATGGCAAGGAAATGGGTCGGGCTCAGGTGGTTCAGGCCGAGTGTGCCCGGATGGAGCCTCAGGTCGAAATGAACCCGGTGCTATTAAAGCCAAACTCTGATGTTGGTTGTCAGGTGATCCTGATGGGCAAAGCCGAATTTAATATGGATGCTATGGATTACCATGCCCATAAACCCAAACTGGTGGAGATCGTGGTTTCGGCCTATGACGCATTGGCTGAGGGCAAAGATGTGATTGTCATCGAAGGGGCCGGCAGCCCGGCCGAAATCAACCTACGGGACAACGATATCGTCAACATGGGACTGGCCGAATTGGTGGATGCGCCGGTGGTACTGATCGGCGATATCGACAAGGGTGGCGTTTTTGCCTCCATTTATGGTACGATTATGCTGCTGCAACCGGAAGAGCGAGCCCGGATTAAAGGCTTTATCATCAATAAATTCCGGGGCGATGTGGAACTGTTAAAGCCCGGCATCAAAATGATCGAAGACATGGTCAATGTGCCCTGTCTCGGTGTTATTCCCTACAAACGCTTTGTCATTGATGATGAAGACAGCGTCAGTGAACGGTTTGATAATAATTCCGAAGGTCTGATTACCATTGGCGTGGTCTATCTGCCCCATCTTTCCAATTTCACCGACTGCACCGCCTTTGAAATGCACCCCGATGTGAAGGTGGAGTATTACCGCAATCAGCGCGATCTGCAGCTGGCCAACCCAGATCTATTGGTTATACCCGGCAGTAAAAATACCATCGACGACACCTGTCATGTCATCAACAGCAAAATGGGTGATGAAATCCGGCGAATCCATGATTGTGGAGTACCGATTGTAGGAATCTGCGGCGGTTATCAACTGCTGGGCAAAGAAATAAAAGATCCCTTCCAGGTGGAATCAACCCGGGGTAGTATTGAAGGGTTGGGACTATTAAACATCGTTACGACCATTGAAGAAGAAAAGCGAACCGTCCGGACTTCCGGCCAGGTTCAGGGAAATTTCATGGGAATGGAACTGGTTGACATGGAAGTGGAAGGCTATGAAATTCACATGGGCACCAGCGAAGCGCTGGACAATGCCAAACCTTTTGCGATACTGGAAGACGGTACCGTGGATGGAGTGATCGCCGAAGATGGCACCGTGATGGGAACCTACCTTCATGGCATCTTTGACAACGATGGCTTACGGGAAAAAATCATTGAAGCCCTGCGGGTCAAAAAGAATCTCGAAGCCGGTCCGACGGCCTTTGATTTTAAGGCCTTTAAAGAAGAACAATATGATCTACTGGCCGAGACCGTGGAAGCGAATCTGGATATGAAAAAAATAATGGAAATCATTGGAGAAATAGAAAATTGAATCTAATTGAAGGACTTCCCCTGGGTTTAGGGGGAGGCTTTTGGTTTTTACTGATACTCATCGGCGTGTTGCTGGATTGGCTGATCGGGGATCCCCCCTGGCTGCCCCATCCGATCATCGCCATGGGGAAAACCATCGGCTTTTTAAATAAAAAACTGAATCATGGCAAGCATCGCAGAGCCAAAGGCTTTTTGCTGTTATTTTTAGTTCTGGGCCTGACTGGGGCCATTGTTTTTGGCCTGCAATGGCTGTTGTACAGTGTCAACATTTATCTGTATATGATCTTTAACCTTTATCTGATTGTAACCGCCCTGGCGGCAAAAACCCTGGCCATTGAAGTACGCAAAGTGATGACCGCCTTAATGGGTGGCGATATTGAAGTCTCCCGGGTTCAAGTCGGTTATCTGGTTGGTCGCGATACCTCAGAACTCAAAGAAAAGGAAATTATCCGGGCGACGGTGGAAACCACGGCCGAAAATACCATTGATGGGGTTCTGGCCCCGATTTTCTATATGCTGCTGGGCGCCTTGATACCGGTACCCTGGCTGAATCCGGTGATGCTGGTAATGCTCTATAAGGCCACTAATACCTTAGATTCGATGGTCGGCTACGTCCAGGAACCTTATAAGGACTTTGGCTATGCCTCAGCAAAATTTGACGATCTCGTCAATTTTATTCCGGCTCGACTGGGGAGCATCTTTATGCTGGTCGCCGGGATGCTTTTGGGATATACCTTTAACGATGGTTGTCGCATTTTCAAACGGGATCGTCACAATCACAAGAGCCCCAATTCGGCCCATCCGGAATCGGTGGTGGCGGGGCTGCTGGGGATACAGTTGGGGGGAACTAACCAGTATTTTGGTGAAATCCTGGAAAAACCCACCATTGGAGACGCCAAATCACCGCTGGAAATATTGGACATCCGCGAAACGATTACCATTATGTATGGCAGCGAGGTGGTCCTGATGGTTTTTGCGACCTTGATGGCAGTGCTTATTTATTCTTTTTAGCAAACAGAAAAATCATTGAATTTGCAAGCATTGAGTTTAAATAAAAGAATTTAAAATAATTGGAGTGTGCTATGAATAAACACGGCGGATATCAGGGTGAAAACAAAGAAATGCTGGATTTCAGCGTCAATATTAATCCCTTGGGGATACCCGCAGGAATCCGGGAAAAGCTGATCGCCGGGATTGATGAATTGGTGAAATATCCGGAGATCACCGGGGTTTCGACGATTGCGAAGATCGCCGACGATCTGGCAGTATTACCGGAAAATATCATTCTCGGTAATGGTGCCATTGAGCTGATCTATCTTTTTGCCCGCAGCATGGGACCGGGGAAGGCCCTGATTATTCAGCCGACTTTTAATGAGTATGAACGGGCCTTAAAGCTATACGGGTGGGATGTGGTCCATCATGTCTTAACAGCGGCGGATAATTTTACCATTAACCCAGAAACATTGGCGACGGTCATAAAAAATGAAAAGCCCCAGGCGGTATTTCTATGCAACCCCAACAACCCCACCGGCCGGGTTTATTCCAAGGACTTTATCAGAGAGATGTTAGAGCATTCGGATCTGGAAATCAGCTGGTTTCTGGATGAATCCTTCATGGATTTTTCTGACGAAAGCGGCAGTCTGGGATTGGTTAAAGACGCAAAACGGAAGGTCTTTATTTTAAAATCCCTGACGAAATTCTATGCCCTGCCAGGGCTGCGAATTGGCTATGGGGTTGGGGTGGCCCCGATTATTGCAAAAATGGAAGGCTTTAAGGAACCATGGACCATCAATGCTCTGGGCCTGATTGCGGCCACTGCGGTTTATGATGAAAAAGATTATGCTGCGAAGACCAAAACCTATATTCAGGGCGAACGTCAGCGGGTATTTGAAGCCTTAAACCAAATCGAAAGCCTGAAGGTTTATCCCAGTGGCGCTGATTTTCATCTTTGTCGGTTGTTACAAGGAACTGTGGCAGAGCTGCAGATGGCCCTGGAAAAAGAAGGCATGTCCCTTAGAACCTGCGAAGATTTTATCGGTCTGGATCGTTCACATTTTCGGATTGCGATAAAAAAAGCAGCCGATAACAACAAGCTTTTGACTTTTCTTAAAAACTGGAGGAATGAGTAATGGGACAGTTAATATTTGTCACCGGCGGGGCCCGCAGCGGTAAGAGTACCTATGCCGAAAATTTAGCCCGGGAATCAGGCAAGCCCGTCGCTTATATTGCCACAGCGATCGCCTTTGACGATGGCATGAAGGACCGGATCGCCAAACATCAGGCGCAACGGCCGGATCATTGGGGCACGATTGAACAATATAAGGATTTTCAGACAATCGCCGAGAACCCCATTTTTGAGCAAGCCGAGATCGTTCTGTTTGATTGTCTGACGGTGATGACCACCAATAATATGCTGGATTTTCCGGTGGATTATGATACTTGTACGATGGAAAAGATCGGCGAAATCGAAGCTGCCATAAAGATCGAAGTGGAGAAACTGCTGGATGTCTGTCAGGATAAAACTCTGATTGTTGTTTCCAATGAGGTGGGTTTAGGTTTAGTGCCGGCCTACAAACTGGGCAGTTATTTCCGGGACATCGCCGGACGGATGAATCAACTGGTGGCTGGCCGGGCCGACGAAGCCTATCTGCTGGTGGCCGGTTTACCGATGAAATTAAAATAAATGACAGCAGGAGCCTATTTGCGGTGGCAATCACGATTGCCGCCGCAAAGGGCTTTTGTTTTGTCTGAAATAACGGGGAGAAAACACAATGAATCAAAATGATTTAAAAGACGAGCTGTTGGCTTTAGCCGATGAAAAATACCGGAAATTTTCCAGCAGTCTGACACCGGGAACCGATACGATCTTAGGGGTACGCCTGCCGGCGCTGCGGAAGATCGCCAAAAGAATGGCCAAAGCGGACTGGCGGCGCTATCTGGAAACAGCCCGGGATGATAGCTTTGAGGAAACCCTGCTCCAGGGAATGGTGATTGGTTATATTGACGTGGAACTGGCTGAACGCCTGGCGCTGATTAAAGCCTATCTCCCCAAGATTGACAACTGGTCAGTCTGTGACAGTTTCTGTACTGGACTGAAGTTCACAAAAAAACATCAAGAGGAGGTATGGCTGTTTTTACAGCCATACCTTCAGTCCGATGAAGTTTATGAGATCCGCTTCGGGGTGGTGATGTTTATTACTTATTTTGTTGAAGATCGTTATCTGGAACCGATGTTTCGGAACTTTAATGCCATTGACTGTGACAACTACTACGTGAAAATGGCCGTAGCCTGGGCGATCACCAGCTGCTTTACGGTTTTTCCGGAAATGACGATGATTTATCTGAAGGCCAATGATCTGGACGATTTTACCTACAATAAAGCCTTGCAGAAAATCACTGAATCGCGACAGGTCAATCCGGAGATGAAGGTACGGATTCGCTGCATGAAACGAAAAAAGAAATGATAGTGAAGCGGGAATTCACAGTGTGCAGACACCGCGCAACATCGTTGTATAAAATGTATGGAACCCCCCATTTTTCGCTGTATATTTTGTAAATCAAATGAGGCCAGGGAGATTCGGGAGAGCATTCTAACCGCCGATAGCTGGCGCCACTTAACGTAAAATTCATGTTATAATGAACAAAATTAAAAGGTCTTTGGGTGAAAATGATGAGGATACATTTAAAATGGATTACGGCAATGATGACCCTGGCAGCTGCAACGGCGATTGGCATCGGTTTTTTTATGGAGATTGAGCTGGTCTGGGGTCTGGGAATCGGTTTAGGACTATTTTATTATCTATTACTTCCGGCACTTTATATCAGGGATAAAAACATGGGGCGTTTTGATCATGATCAAGTTCTGACAAGGTTTAATTATTCCCCAGATGAGACTAAACTGGTGGCGGCAACTATTCTTGACTGGCAGAAGAAACGTAGCCGGTGGATTGCACCATTCGCAGCAGGTTGCCTTGGAATGACGGGGGGTATATTTTTGGTGGTACTCCATGCTCAGTTTCCAGAAATACCTTTGTGGCAGTGGTTTTGGTTGCTCTTACCGGTCTCATTTCCTTTTATTATCCGATTTGTTTACTTTTTTTATTTAAGACGAATCATTTTGAAAGTTCCCTGTATAACTATCGTCGGTCGAAATTTTCTAAAATGGGGAAATATGATGCCTGTTTTTAATGAACGGGAAGACTTAAAAGCCATTGATGCCAGTTTGGTCACAAAAGACGATCGCCATTATGTGGAGGTTCTCTACCGGAGCATCTCACGGTTGCGTTATGGTGGTAAAGTGGAACATTGCGATCGGGTGCTGGTGCTGGTTCCTTTGGGCTTTGAAAGACCTGCTCAGAATTTGGTTGCCCTCATCCGCAGTGTAAAAGAAAAACAGTGAGGTTGATAGTGAGAATATGAAGTCCCGGTGCCAGGCAGTGCGGCCGAGCAAGGTCGTATCATAAAGAAATAATTTTATTCCATCAGAATACCAAAGGAACGAAGCAATGAAAAATTGGAATCACCTGCCCTCAGGCGAAATCGAACTCACCATTGAAAGTGAAGCCTATCTTGAGCTCGCAAAAGACGATCTTTTAATACACCAATACGATGATGCGCGACAGGAGCTTGAAGTTGCCGTCAGGAGCGCCAACCCACAGGCAGAATACCTGCTCGGGGCTCTCTATGAGCATGCGCTTGGTGTTGATAAGGACAAAGAAAAGGCGCTTTTATGGTACCTTCGTGCTTCAGACCATGGCTACGCACCCGCCCAAACTGCCGCCGCAACGTTGTATCTTGCTGAGGACGATGTGATGACGGATTATGGCGAGGCTTATCGTTTGCTTACATTGGCGGTGCAAAAAGAAGACGCTGATGGAAATGATGGGTCGCGGTCTGTGGACTTTCCTGATCCAGCGGAATGCTTCGATGAAGACGAGCGCTGGATGGCAGTGCAAGAAGGCTATGCTGAATACCTGCTGGGATGGCTACACAGATCCGGTCTTGGTGTGGCGATCGATCATGAGAAAGCCATCAGCTGGATCGAAAAGGCAGCAAAAAAAGGATGGCGGGCTGCTGTTTTTGAGCTCGCACAGAGAAGTGACTATGGTATTGATCGCAATGAAGTCTGGGCGAAAAAGGCGGTCGAGTATGGCGAATACGATCCACTTATTAGTGTCGCACTAAGATATCTAGAAGGTCATGGCACTCCGGAGGACAGCGAAAAAGGCCTGTCAATTCTCACAGCGCTTGCTGACAAGGGGATTGGTAGCGCACAGTTTACATTGGCTGAATGCTTGATCAAAGGAAAAAGTATGCCCAAAAATGCTGATAAAGCGCTTCATTATTTATCGCTGGCGGCCCAACATAGCGATGCGAAATTAATTACGGGTCTGGGCATCGCATTGTACAAGTCTGAAAAAACAGAGATAGACCCGGACTTAGCCGTAAAATGCCTGGAGCTGGCGGCTGCGGCGGGAGATGATGAGGCGCTGGTTGAACTCGGTAATTTGTACTTTGACGGTGCGGGGGACATGGCACCGGATCAGGAAAAGGCTTTTCGGTATTATCGCCAGGCCGCCGAGAAAGATGTCCCCAGCGGTTGGGAATTAGTGGGTTACTGTTTGTATGAGGGCAAAGGGGCGCCGCAAAACAGGCAAGAAGCCTTGGGGTGGTATGAAAAAGCGGCCGAGCAGGGTCTTTATAACAGTTATTACATGATGGGCATGATTTACGGTTATGATGAAACATTATTTAATTATGAGAAAGCGGTCAGCTATTTTGAAAAATCGGCAAAATTAGGGCAGACTGATGCGCTCGTACGACTGGGCACCATGCATTTACACGGCGTAGGTACGATACCACCGGATCAGGAAAAGGCTTTTCAGTATTTTAGCCAGGCAGCGCTGGCGGATAATAGCCTCGGATGGGAATGGGCGGCTTACTGCCATTACTGGGGCTGTGGTACTCAACAAAACAGGCAAAAAGCGCTGCAGTGCTATCACGCGGCGGCGAAAAAAGGTTCGTGCCACAGCCAGTATATGCTGGGTTATATTTATGGCTATGATCTCACACCGCCTGATCTTAAAAAGGCGGCCCGCTGGTTTGAAAAAGCAGCCCGGCAGGGCCACAGTGACGCCCAGCTTAAACTGGGCTTTTACTACCACCACGGGCGCGGTGTCAAGCAAAATGACAAAACGGCATTTAAGCTGTTTACCCAAGCCGCAGCTCAAGGCCATGCCACCGCTATGCACAATATTGGTGACGCCTATGAAAACGGGTATGGCGTGGAAAAGGATGAAAAACAGGCGTTTACCTGGTATCAGAAGTCGGCAGAATTGGGTGACAAGTGCGGGATGTTTGGTGTCGGCCGACTGTTGTTTGGTGGCATCGGCACACAACCGAATCGGGTAGAAGGCCGACGCTGGATAAACAAAGCCGCCAAAGCCGGTTTACAGGATGCCATCGAATGGAGACCACAATAGATGGCAGACGCTATTGCTTTAGTAGCCTGGCTCCTTAATTGATAAAAGCTTCATCCATCACTCTAAACCGAGCTTTGGATGAAGCTTTTAAATTTTCAGACATAATTTTGAAAAATATTTAATGCCGGTGAAGGAGTGCGCCTACTCATACCGCAGCGCATCAATCGGATCCAGCTTGGCAGCTTTATTGGCGGGATAAAAGCCAAAGAAGACACCGATCGCCATCGAGAAGCAGAGGGCAATGATCATTGGTAAAAATGGCGGACTGGTGGGAAATTTCATCAGCGTACTGCCCATTATTCCCAGGGCCGAGCCTAGACCGACACCAATGATTCCGCCGATCAGGCAGATAATGATGGCCTCAATGATAAACTGACTGCGGATCGCCGAATTACGAGCCCCTAACGCTTTGCGGATGCCGATTTCCTTGGTTCGTTCGGTGACCGACACCAGCATAATGTTCATCACGCCAATCCCGCCGACTAGCAACGAAATTCCGGCAATAACCGAGATTCCCAGGGATAAGGTAGCGAGCATACCGGTGGCCTCACTGGCCATCGCTTCCAGACTTTCAGCCTGAATGGTGAAGTCCGATAATGCCCCCAACCCCTTAACAAAATACTCCTTGGTGGTTAGCGCGAAGGCAGCTGAGTCGGTATTGGAAGTGGCCATGATGGTAAAGTTCTCATAGCCATTCAGATTGGTCGTATCCGGATTCAGGGATTTGGCAGTGGTGATGGGAATAAAGCACTCGATCCGGGTATCATCACCCATATAGAATAAGGGGTTATCGATCACCAGTTTTTCGTAGACGCCGATAACGGTGTAAGTCTCATTGGTAGATTTGGTATCGACCTGGATTTCTTTACCGATCACATCACCGTCAACACCGACCAGATTGTTTCTCAGGGTGGTATCGATGATGATGACATTTCGGGTTCCATCCATATCGCGGTCACTGATAAAGCGGCCCTGAACCAGGTTGATATTGTTGACCAGACCATAATCGGGGCTGGCGCCGGTGATGCTGACATCTTTATGAATGAAGCCGCTGTTCAGCTGGCCTGAGCCCATCCCGGTAGAAAAGCTGATGGCCTTGATCTGATCAGCATAGGTGCTTCTAAACGCATCAAGTTCATCCTGGGTAATCAGATCTTCTTCCTGAAGGGTCGACTGGGTATCATAATTTTTAGGCGACAGCGAAACCATAATGTTTTTGCCACCGATTTTATCCATAGTTTTGGTAACTGAGCCGGTCATGGCAGAACCGAGGGTAGAGATGGCCATCACCGAAGCAATCCCGATGATGATTCCCAGCATCGTTAACAGGGCCCGCATTTTATTGGCCCGCAAGCCCTCCAGGGCCAGCCGGACATTTTCAAACAGATTCATGGCAGGCCTCCAATTGATAATGACCGTTCATGCGGTTATCGACAATCGAACCATCCCGAAGCCGGATGGTTCGTTCGGTTTCTTCGGCCAGTTCGGCATTATGGGTAATCAGAATAATGGTTTTGCCCTGTTCCTGATGGAGCCGGTGAAAGATATCCATCACCAGGCGGCCGGTATGGGTGTCCAGGGCACCGGTGGGTTCATCAGCCAGAATGATGGCGGGATCGTTGGCCATCGCGCGGGCAATGGCTACCCGCTGTTTTTGTCCGCCGGATAATTCATTGGGGCGGTGATGGGAACGACCGCTCATCTCGACTAATTGGAGCAATTCAGCGGCCCGTCGGGACCGTTCGCTGCGGGGGACCCCGCCGTATAGCATCGGCAGAGCGACGTTTTTTAAGGCCGTGGAACGGGGAATCAGGTTAAAGGTTTGAAAGACAAAGCCGATTTTTTTGTTGCGGATTTGCGATAAGCCATCGTCCCGGACGTTTTCCATCGGCAGATGATCCAGATAATAGTGTCCTTTAGTTGGGCGGTCCAGGGCCCCAAGAATATTCATCAGGGTGGATTTACCGGAACCAGATGCGCCGACAATCGATAAGAATTCGCCTTCGTAAACGTCCAGATCGATACCGTGGAGAATTTCCAGCTCGTTGGGGGTTCCCAAATAATAGGATTTGACGATCCCCCGCATTTCGATAATTTTATTTCTCATCATTTATGCCCCGGCTTCCACAGAAACGACCATTCCCGGTTGAACAGTTTGCGGTTGAGAAATAATTACCAGACCCTCACTGAGCTGATCACCGGAGATTTCAATCAGCGAATCGGTTTCCAGACCCGTAGTTACCGGAATCGATTCGACCGTGAAAGAGCCCTGTTCGACGGGATTTTCTTTGGCCACATATATGCAGGATTGACCGGAATCATCCATCACCAGAGCCTCGAAGGGAACACAGAAAACATCGGCCCGTTCTTCACTGACAATACTCAGGCGGGTGGTCATTCCGATTTTTAACCCGGTGGTATCGGTGGGGAGATCAATTTCAACCTCAAATTCGGCCTTGGTGGCAGCGGCGCTCGCCGTGGTAGCTTCGCTTTTGATGGCTGTCGGGGCGATTTTAGTCAGGTTCCCCGGGAATACCTTATCACCGGTAGCATCGGATTTTACCAGCACTGGCATATTTTCATGGATATGATTCAAATCAGCTTCTTTAACCTTGCCCCGGACTTTAAGATCGTTGGTGTCCTCAATGGTAAAAAGCTCGCCATTGGCGGGGTTTCCTTTGACGGCATTCATCGCGGTGATGGTTCCGTTGGTGGTGGCCTTGACATAGCTGTAGCTGTCATCGGCTTTATTGTAGAGTTGACATAACCAATCGTCTTTGGCTACCCATTGACCAACCGAAACATAAATTTTTTCAATTTTATCATTGCTGGTATCGCTGATTTTGACCTTGTTGTAGCTTTCAATCACACCGGTGGCCGAAATTGTGTTTTGCAGGGTTGACTTTGAAAGTGGAGCGGTTTTAACTGCGACCGCCGGAGTAGGCTGGGAATTGGCATAAACATAGGCACCCCCGCCAACCAATAGGGCTACCCCAATCACAACACATAAAATAATTCCTTTTTTCTTCATAACTTCTCCTCTTTACTCTTTTTGTTTTTGGATTTAAAAAACTAGTTACTTGATGTCGCAACTCGTATTATTGTATTAAGTAATTAATACAATAATACGAGTTGCGGTGATTGTCAAGCACTTTATTTAATTTTACTTATTGTTTTGTGCAAATCGGCAACGACGCCCGCAGCAGTTTCGCCAATCGCCAACATGCATTTATTTATCAAGATGGTTTAAGTATAAGCTTTAATTATGAAGATCAGGTTACTCAAATTCTTAAGAATTTTTGACAATAAAAAAGACTCCGGACTGGAGTCTTAAATAGTATGAGGGCTACTGATGAATGGGCAGAATCAGTTCGACCTTGAATAGCTGGTTCAACTGATAGTAGTCGATGCGACCCTGATGGCGGGTGATGATTTTTCGGCAGGAGTCGAGGCTGGAACCTTCAGCGTCGATGACCTTTTTTCCGGCGCCATCCGGGTTATTAATCGTTTTATTACGAAGAATAATACAGAGTTCGTTTTTATTGAGGATCAGACCAAAATCGATAGGCTTGTCAGGGTCGGCGTACTTAATAATATTGGCCGTCAGATAGTCAAAAATCCGTTGCAGCTGCTCCAGATCAACCCACAGGGAGAAATCCCGTTCGATGCAGTTTTCCTGAACAACATCATATCCGGCTTCTTTTAAAGTCTGGGTGGAAGAATTCAGTAGCTGATGAATCAGGGGTTTTCCGCTATAAACTTTAAACTGGTAGTATCCTTTGCCGTTATCGGTAAAGGCATGTTCAAAAAGATCGTCAATAAAACCGATAACCTGGTAAGCTTTTTTCAGGGAGATCTTCAGGTAAGCTTCTTTTTTTGAAAAATCATGTTCATCAGGGTTCTGAATGCGTTCAAGGTAACCGATGATACCTGATAACGGAGCATGAATTTCATTGGAAACAGAGGTAATAATGTGATGATTTTCCATCTTGGCAAGGGATTCGGCCTTATTCTTAACCTCATATAAATCATGAATCAGATTGATGTTATTGGCAATATCGGTGAGTTCGTTATGGCCCTGAAGAGGGATATAAGATTCAAAGTTTTCAGCGGCGATATGTTCGGATCCTTTTTGAAGCGTTTTGAGATAGCTTAATTTCTGGCGAATTAAATGGGAGATCATAATAAAAACCAATAAATTGGGTATAATTATGAATAGAACACTCAAAAATAGGTTGTTATTAAAAATCGGCAACAGAATGAGATTCAGGGTGGTATTTAAGATAATCGCACCGATTAAAGCAAGACTCAGATATTTTATTAAGACCGAGACCAATTCCTCATCTGGTCGATTCTGGCTATTTTTTATTCCGGTCTGGTCTGGTTTGTTATTTTTCAATTCAATAATCCTTTCTTAATGGTTTTATCATATAATCATTGTAAACGGTAATGCGATTATAATCAACAGGAGCTTTAACTTAAATTTAATCATTCTTAAGTAAAACCGGCCTGGTGCTGTTAAAATAGAATATTCATATTAATAAAAAAAGATTTAAGGAGGAGAAAATGAAAAAAGGAATTAGTTTGGCAGTCGCGGTTATGTTGGTAATGGGGTTGTTTGTTGGCTGTAACAGTAGTGCCAAGCCGAAAACGGATGAACTGGCCGATAGTGTCAGCTTTACGGCAACCATCGATGAAGTCAGTGATACTGAGTTACTGGTAACGGTCCTCGATGATGAGAATTTTAATCAGGCTCGGGTTAACATGCAAGGTTTTGACAGTCTGGATTTTGTGCCAGAGAAAGGTCAGACAATTAAACTGAGCATAAAAAACCAGGTCGGGATGAGCGAACCACCTTTTGTTAATCCAATTACCATTGAACTGGTGAAGTAATTTAAGAGGTTGGTAAGAAAATGGTTTAACTCCCGGTGGTTTTGGGATATAATAAGACTAGATTACTATGAGGAGAAATTGAATGAGTTTATACGATGCGTGGAAAAACTACATAGAAGAGAATTGCAGCACCCAGGAAGAGCAAAATGAATTCTGGGAAAAATACTGTGCTGATGAAAAAGTTCTATACCAGAAAATTCTTGGTGAGAAAATAACCATCATAGAGGGTAAGGTAGAAGATCTGGTTAAAGAATCGAATATGGTTCCACCCCAATACATGGGTTTTCTGGACGGTATCAGTGATAGTCTGATGGCACCCATTGATCTTGAGATGATTGAACTGGATTCCGAAATCAAGCTGGAAATCGATTTTGCCAAGCTTTATAAAAATATGCTGGCAGTTCCGGCGGAATGGCTTTATACCCTGGATGAATGGGATAATTTTTTCACTGAAGACGAACGGATTGAGTTGGAAAAAGATTACAAGCGATCTAAAACCGTTGTGAATGAAGTGAAGGTAGGCCGAAATGATCCATGTCCATGCGGATCCGGCAAAAAATTCAAAAAGTGCTGTGGCCGTTAAACCATTAAAAAAAGAGCGAAAGCTCTTTTTTTAATGGTTTATTATTTCATGAATATAAAAAATAGTAATCATCGCAAGGGCGATATCTGGTGAAAATTTGCTCAAAAAAGTTGACATCCGCTCAGGACTGAGATCGCTCCGGATACTCAAAAATACGATGTAAAAGGTGATAAAATTATACCGCAGGAAATTGTTATTGGATGGGGTTAAAAAGGTTCCAATGATTTTAGGATTGTCCAAGAGGGTGAGGTTTTCATCCAAAAGCCGATTCAGCTCTTTGAGAATGGCCTGAATGAAGAAATCAATGGAATAGTTTTCCAAGCGGAACACACCCATACTTTTCCCCGTAATTTCCAGCATTGAAAGGCCAAGGGGCTGGTTTTTAAAAGCTGTTTTCCTTAACAGATTTTCAAGCGAACTTAATATATCGCTTTGAGTGGCATCGGCCGGTAGATTGAGTAGTGTCAGCATTTTTTGCAATTGTTTCTGATTTGATAGCGGCATCCCCAAGGTATTGATAAATTTCCTGAAAAAGGTATTGCTTTTATGGGTGCTCAGATAAAAATGTTTGCCATCCAGGACTCCAAATACCTTTAGGGCATCCAGATAACCCAACTGAATATTCTGTTCGATTTGTCGGGAATCGAAATTCATGATCCCCCCAAGATACTCGGAATTATTGATAGTAATGATTTCGGCATTTTTATCCCGTACCCATTTTCGCATTCCGGGAGCAGGAAATTCCACTGAAATAATCTGATTAAAATTCTGTTCGAGCATAAAATTTATTGGGACATTATCAAAAAAACCGCCATCGAGATAGGTTTTACCATCGATTTCCTGTTTCTGGAAAATGGGTAAGGCGGCACTGGCCAGTAAATAGTCAATCAACTGGCCTTCAGGGATATTTTCAATCATCAGCTGACGCGGTTTCAGGCTGGTGATATCAACCGTTACCAATCCGAATCGAATCGATGAATTCCGGATGGCTTCTTCAGAGACCAACTGGGTTAGATTGTAGCGCAGCGGCGAAATATCCAAACCGTCTGAAAAAAGAGCCGTTATAAAACCATTTCTGAAAACATCAAAGCTCTCTTTTGACCACTGCTCTACATAGGTGTTGGTCATTTTTTTATTTAAATCAAGAACCTGGTTAATGGTCAGATTGGACCAGAATTCCAGGGCAATTTCATAATCGTCCTGGGCAATCATGGCGGCGTTCAGCGCTCCGACCGAGGTTCCGATAACGGCCCCCAGGGAGTAATCACATTCTCGGAGGGCCTTCCAAACGCCCATTTCAAAGGCACCTTTGGCACCGCCGCCACTGAGGACCAGGCCATACTGTTGCTGTGACATTTAATGTTCACCTCTCTGTTTTAAGAAATGTTTTAAAGAGTCTTTCGAAACAAATTAGTAATACATGCCATTCATCAGACCACCAAGCATTCCCATACCGCCTAATCCGACGCAGGCTACGCAGGCAAAGATCATCAGCACCGTAAAGGCCATCCCGATGATGGAACAAATCAGACCTGCCATGGCCATACCGGTGGGCAGACCCTGAAGTTTTCGTTCCTTCATGGCAATCATCCCAAAAATAAGACCCACCGCACCGGTCAGCAAACCGCTACCGATTAAGGTGATAAAGCTGACAATTGAGAAGATCCCCAATGACAGCGCCAGAATTGATTTGGAATCGTAAGCTTCAGTAATGACTCCTTCTGGGTGACGTTCATCGTAAGCATCGCGATTGCGGATAATAAAGACAAAAATTGGGCCCAGGAAAGGAAAAATAATGCTGAGAACCAGATAAAGCACTCGGTGATCTTTATCATAAATACTGTAGAGCCAGAATTGAGCGGCATAATAGTAGAAGCTCAGCGCCAAAGATAACAAAATTCCCATAAAGGCGCCTAGATAGGGAATGAAGCTAAGAATCATCATGACAATGGATAAGGCCAGACCGATCAGAGGCAGAAAGAGCTTGGCATAGGGAATATGCCAGGTGCTGATGGAAACATCATCGTTGATCAGTTCACCCATCAGATAATTACTGGCCAGGGGAACCCAGGCTAGCCAGGGGTTATCAATATTTCGGTTTTTGGCCATGGTGTAAAGACCAAGGGAATTAAAAACATAACAAATCAGGCCGATAATAAGACTAACGACTAAAATAATGCCAAGAACTGACATAATCACCGGCATAATCGCCATAATACTGTCAGGCTGGGAAGAAATATCTCCCAGATAATCATCATACATATTCATAACAAAAACCTCCTAAAAAATCTAATACCCTAATTATACCCTAAAGTCATCTAAATAACTATTGTTTCAAGTGTTTTTCATAAAGCTGTTGAGGGATTTTCAGGATAAACAGAATCCCCAAACCAATGATCAGCAGGCTGATGAATTGGGATGTGGAGAGAAATCCGATCGCGCCGCGGGGATCGGCGCGAAAAAATTCATTGATAAAGCGAAAGAGACCAGAGGTGATTAAATAGAGCCCGGTGGTAAAACCAGGCGTGTCGCTTCTCCACAACACGGCCATCAGAAGCAGGGTGAGTCCAAAAAGAAAGGCCGATTCAGATAACTGCGCCGGAAACAAACCAATCCCGGATGGCGGATAGGCACCAACCGGATAATGAACAGCGCCGGGCCCCTCATAAGGAATCCCATAGCAGCAGCCGTTGAAAAAACAACCAATCCGCCCAAAGGCCTGGGCCAGGGCTAAGCAAGGGACTGCGATGTCGAAAAATTGGATTGAATCGAGGTGATAAATATGAGTGTAAAAATATCCCCCCAAAATCCCGCCGATCAGGCCGCCATAGAAAACCGCGCCGCCGGTAGCCAAGCGAATCAGGGCGGTTTCGGGGCTGGCGATCAGATTGGGCAAATCGACAATAATATACAGCAGTTTAGCACCACTGATGCCGCCGATGATACCAAAGAGTCCGAAAAACATGGCGTCCATGGTGGAAATGCTGTATTTTCGGGCAGTTTGAACGCCTAATAAAAAAGCGGCTCCAGTTCCCAGTAAAAATAAAACACCAAAGGTCGGGATCGAATAATTAAAAAAATGAATAACTGGATACATAAGACTCCTTTTAGAATAATAGTTGAAGAGTGGCTTTAAACAGGTCATTGACGGTGGTCGCTTAAAAAGTTGACGGTTTGAGGACTTCGGGTAAAAAAAATAGACGATGGGAATCGTCTATTTTAATACACTTGAATCAACTGAACATCGCTGCTGTGCCCAATAGTCCGACACAGGCCACACAAGCGATCAGAACAATTGCACATAGGGCAAGACCAATGATATTAAGGACCAAACCGGCAGTCGCCATACTGTTTGGTTTAAATCCTTCCAGTTCGCCGGCTTTGCGAATCTGGATGGCAAAAATCAAACCTACTATAGCACAGATAATACCAATAATGGTGAAGTAGCTCCATACGATGCTAACCAAGGATACGATTCCCAACACAAGGGAAGCAATGGCCTTATTGTTATACTGTTCCATATAAGCCTCCTAAAGTAAAATTATTTCTGTCTTTAGAATACTCCTGTTGGGAAAAAATGTCAAGATTTATGAATCTCTTTTAACTTATCCACCAAATCGAACGCAACATGATTGATGGTTTGCGAACCAGCCACAAGCACCAGATCATTCGGGCATAAATGGTCAGTCAGATAATTGACAATATCCGTAAAGGCTGAAATGGTAACTGTGGGGATGCCATATTTTGCTTCGATGGCTTTTTGCAGATCTTCGGAATAAATATTCCAGTCATTACCTTCCCGATCCGAATAAATATCGTTGAGAATGACGTAGTCAGCTTTGGCAAAAGCATCGACAAAATCATCAAAGAAAAAGAAAGTCCGTGAATAGGTATGCGGTTGAAAAACAACCCAGAGTTTATGGTGTTCATAATTAAGACAGGCATCCACGACCACCTTTAACTCGGTGGGATGATGGGCATAATCTTCATAAACGTTGATCCCGTTGACTTCGCCCCGGAATTCGAAACGGCGTTTGGCACCGCTGAATTTTGCCATGCCAGTGATCGAGGTTTCCACCGGAATGCTGAGGAAGTCGCCGCAGATAATGGCCGAAAGGGCATTGAGGACATTATGCTGGCCGGGAATAATCAATTGATAATGGCCATAAAGTGCCCCCTTTTTATAGACGTCAAAACTGGGCTTGCCAACCTTATCATAAACAATATTGGCAGGATACCAGTCGTTGGTTTGATCTAAACCATAGGTAGTTACCGGACAGGCCAAATCAGCTACCACATCGAGAACATCCTGGGAGTCACCATAAGCAATCATCAAGCCATCGGCGGGCAGGATTTTACCAAAATTGGTAAAAGATTCCTTGATCTGTTTTAAGCCACCTTTAAAATAATCCAAATGGTCTTCTTCGATATTGGTGATGATGCCGATGGAATGGGAAGTTGTCAGAAAACTATCCACATATTCACAGGCTTCCACGACGAAGAACTCTTTTCCGTCAATCACGGCATTACCGCCAAATTCATCCAGCTTGCCGCCAATGCTCAGGCTGGGCCGCATTTCGGCGTGCTGGAGCAGACAGGCAACCATGGAGGAGGTTGTCGTTTTGCCATGAGTTCCGGCAACGGCAATGGTTTTATCGAAGATGTGGGAAAAAAGACCCAGAAAACTCGAACGTTCGATTTTGGGAAGATTCAAATCCGTGGCTTTAACCATATCCGGGTTATCGTCATGAATGGCAGCAGAATAAACAACACAATCCGTGTCAGCGGGGATGTTTTCGTAGTTGTGGCCGATATGGACCTTGATACCCAGACATTCCAGTTTTTCAGTGTAAGATGAAGCAATCATATCAGAACCTTCAATGGAAAAACCTTGGGATAGAGACATCGTAGCCAGGCCACTCATGCTGCTTCCGCCAATTCCAATGAAGAATAATTTATTGATGGGTCGGTTGAATTTGTTTTCTAGTTGTGCTTTCAAATAATCAGCTCCTTTAATTCGGTAATAAAATCTTAATTATTTCTTAATGATTCAACTGAAAGTGTTTATTTGTTGGTTAAGAATATGCATGAAATAATCAAAATACCATTCAAAATCGGGAAAAACACTTTAAACCGAATTATAACACAGGTCTTTCCGCTGAGTAAAGATTAAAAAAAACTTGCACTTTCATTGAAATATGAATAATATTATAGATATTGAGAATAATGTTCGGATTTTAATCAAATCCTTCACAGGTGGAAAATGAAAAAGAATGAAAGAATCAGTGTGATCACAAAAATATTGTCAGACCATCCCAACGAGGTTTTCAGCTATAATTATTTTACCGATCTACTGGAAGCTGGAAAATCAAGTGTCTGCGAAGATGTGGCGATTGTCAAAAATGCCATTGAACTGACCGGTACCGGCTATGTCGAAACCTTTTCCGGGGCATCCGGGGGGGTGGTCTATCATCCCCAGGTGACCAGCGCAGAAGAAATAAGCATCCTCAAAGAAATTGCCGACCAGCTCCAGTCGCCGGCCCGAAAAATTCAAGGCGGTTTTGTCTATTACAGCGATATCCTCTCGAATCCCCGGTATTCTAAAAATATTGGCCGGATTATTGCGTCAAAATATGGTGAAATGGGGATTGAATATGTTGTCACCACCGAAACCAAGGGAATCCCTGTGGCCATGGAAACAGCTCACTATTTAAATGTGCCGATGGGGTTGATCCGACGTTCCAACCGGGTAACTGAAGGGGCAACCACCAGTGTCAATTATATTTCCGGTTCGTCCAATAAAATTAAAACCATGTACCTGAGCCGACGGATTGATCTGAAAGACAAAAAAGTCCTGGTAATTGATGATTTTATGAAGGGCGGGGGAACCGCTAAAGGCATGACGAATCTGATGGAAGAGGTTGGTGCCGAGGTGATGGGAATCTGCGTTATTTTTGTGACCCGATCCCCGGCGGAAAAACTGGTTGAAAATTTCACCCCGCTGATCTGGATGGATGATGAAAACCTGGAAGCTGGATTGCGGGTTTCGCTCCATTCGGAAGCTGAAAACTGAAATAAGCCCGGCGTCTAAAAACACAATGAGAAAGAATAAAACAGCGCCTTAAACAAAGGAAATTTTTTGTTTTTTTTAAACCCTTTTTGAAAATAATAAGAATGGAAAATATTTAAGGTTTTTGTTTTAATATAGTTGAATTTGTGTTAGTATATACCTAGAATTAGACATGTGACTTTATTTCAAAGGGGAGGCTTACGAGATGGAAATAACAGACGTAAGAGTACGGAAAACGTATCCAGAGGGAAAAATGAGAGCAATTGTCTCAGTTACTTTCGATGATCAATTTGTTGTTCATGATATTAAGGTAATTGAGGGTCAAAGCGGATTTTTTATTGCGATGCCCAGTCGAAAAACGCCGGATGGCGAATTCAAGGATATTGCACATCCCATTAACATGGGTACCCGTCGTGAAATGCAGGAGAGTGTCCTGCGAGCTTACGAGAAGGCCATAGAAGAGGATAATCAAGTAACCAATGAAGAAGAAGCAGCAGTTGAATTAGAAGTAGATTACGAAGAAGAATAAAAAATTTAAAAGTTAAAAGAAAAAGGGGAAGCGCTTCCCTTTTTTTGTTGTTAATAATAATTATAAAGTTGCGGAGATGAAAATGAACCATTCAAAAACCATCATATTAGCAGCCGGTGAAGGGTCCCGAATGCGGTCCCAAAAACCTAAGGTACTCCATCAGGTGTGTGGAGAGAATATTCTGGATTATGTGATTGCGGTTAGTAAGGCTTCGGGAATATCGGAGATCGGCGTTGTTGTGGGGTTTCAGGCCGAGTTGATCAAGGAAAGCCTGTCGCCGCAGATCGCGACCTATTTTCAGCCAGAACAGCTGGGTACTGGCCACGCAGTCCTGCAGGCGTTGCCCTTTTTTGAAGCACTCCAGGGAAATCTGATTGTGCTGGTCGGCGATGCCCCACTGATCCGACCAGAAACGTTGACCGGCCTGATTATGGCTCATGAAACCGGCGGTTATGCCGCAACGGTTTTAACGGCCGAATTTGAAGAACCCACCGGCTATGGCCGGATGATTAAAAACAGAAGCGGTGAGCTGCTTAAAATTGTGGAAGAAAAAGATGCCGCTGCGGCTGAAAAACAAATCAAAGAGATTAATTCCGGGATGTATTGTTTTGATGCCCAGGCTCTTATTGTGGCGCTGGCGGAATTAAAAACGGATAATGTTCAAGGTGAATATTATCTCACCGATGTCATCGAGATTCTGCGAAAAATGGGGAAAACCGCCGGCACCTATGTGACCCCGGATCCGGAAGACATCCAGGCCATCAATTCCCGGGTGCAGCTGGCCGAAGCGGAAGCAGTGATGCGAAAACGGATTAACCATAAACTGATGGATGCCGGTGTGACCATCATCGATCCGGCCACAACCTATGTTGGCGCCCGGGTTCAGGTTGGCCAGGATACGGTTCTCTATCCCGGGGTTATTCTGGAAGGTGCGACCGAGATTGGAAAAGATTGTGTCATTGGCGCAAATAGCCGGTTAGTTGACACAAAAATTGGGAATAATGTTACTATCCAGAGTTCCACAATTCTGGATAGCAGTGTTGACGATTTCACCACCGTCGGGCCTTACGCTTATATCCGCCCGGGGAGCCAGATCGGCAAGCATTGTAAAGTTGGCGATTTTGTGGAAGTTAAGAACTCTACCATGGGCGACGGCGCCAAAGCCTCGCATCTGACCTATATTGGCGATGGCGATGTCGGCGAAAATGTCAATCTTGGCTGTGGCACGGTTTTTGTAAATTACGATGGTAAGAATAAATACCGGACGATTGTCGAAAAAAATGCTTTTGTCGGGTGTAACACCAATCTGATTGCCCCGGTAACCGTTAAGGAAGGGGCGTACATCGCCGCCGGCTCGACCATCACTGACGATGTCCCGGAAGATAGTCTGGCGATTGCCAGAGCCAGACAGGTCAATAAGGTCGGTTATTTAAAAAAGTAACACATCACATCATTAACAAAAAATAGAAAATAGAGAAGATTAAGAAGAGGTATAAAACGCATGGATGGTAAGTATAGTGGAATTAAGATTATTGCTGGGAACTCGAATATTGCTTTGGCACAGGAAATTGCCGAATATTTAGAAGTCCAGCTGTGTAACGCTGAGGTGGTCTCCTTTAGTGACGGGGAAATCGGCGTGAACGTCTTTGAATCGGTTCGTGGTGCAGATGTTTTTGTTATTCAGTCCACCGGAACTCCGGTGAATGAAAATTTAATGGAATTACTGATTCTCATCGATTCCATGAAACGTGCGTCGGCCGGACGAATTAATGCCGTGATCCCTTATTATGGCTATGCCAGACAGGATCGCAAGGCCAAATCCCGGGATCCCATCACCGCCAAACTGGTAGCAAATCTGTTAACCACCGCCGGTGCCGATCGGGTTATCACCATGGATCTCCACTCCAACCAGATTCAGGGTTTCTTTGACATTCCCCTTGATCATTTATCAGGCAGCGCCCTGATTACAGAATACTATAAAGACAAAAAACTCGAAAATATGGTCGTGGTTTCTCCAGATGTGGGCAGCGTCAAGCGTTCACGAAAGCTGGCCAGAAGCCTGAATTGTCCGTTTGCGATCATCGATAAGGAACGGCCCCGTCCCAATGAAACAGCGGTTATGAATGTTATTGGGGATGTTAAAGGAAAAAACTGTATTATGATCGATGATATGATTGATACCGCCGGAACCATAACCTCCGGGGCTAATGCCCTGATTGAACTTGGTGCCAATTCGGTATTTGCGGCCTGTAGCCATGGGGTATTTTCTGGACCAGCGATCCAACGGATTCAGGATTCCGCCATTGAGGAACTGGTAACCCTCAACACTCTGATTATTCCCAAGGAAAAACAAATCGAAAAAATAAAAATTCTGTCCACCGGAACTCTTTTTGGTCGGGCTATTGACTACGTTCATTTTGGTCGATCACTGAGCAAGCTTTTTGTGGGAAGATACGTATAGGATTGCCGATGCATCTGATTGTTGGATTGGGAAACATTGGCAAAGAATACGATGGAACCCGGCATAATATCGGTTTTGAAACCCTTGATTATCTCAGTGGCAAAAAAGGAATCACCATCACCAAGAAAGAGCAACACGGCGTAACCGGCGTCTATCGTGAAGAGGGACAAAAAATTATGCTGGCCAAGCCGACCACCTACATGAATAACAGCGGACTGTGCGTGGCCGGGCTGATGAATTTTTATGATATCCCGCTGGAGAATTTGTTGGTAATTTATGATGATATCGACCTGGCTACCGGAGATGTGCGGGTTCGCCAGCGGGGCAGTGCCGGGACCCATAACGGGATGCGATCGATTATTCAACATTTGGGGAATCCCGAATTTTCCCGCATCCGGATCGGTATTGGCCGACCCCGGCTGGGTTCGGAACTGGTGCACTATGTCCTGGGGCGTTTTCCCAAAAGTGAATTTCCGGCCATGGAAAATGCCGTGATGGAAGCGGCAAAAGGGGTGGATATTTTTGTCAAAGATGGCGTTGATCTGGCGATGAACCGGATAAATGTCAGGAAAAAAGCCGATCAAAAGAAACACGCAGAAAAAAAACCTGATGAAAAAAAGACTGCAGAATCAAATGAACTGGAAAAATCAGAGTAGCAGACCATAAAAGATCACAACTTAGATATGCTAAAAAGAATACAAACAGGTGCCCGGGTTTAAAACCCGGGCTATCCGTGTTTAAAAAATGAAAGAAGAGATCATGGAATTACTTTATCAAAACCTTTTGAAGGTTGAATCGATCCAAACCATCTTGAATAATTTATCCCCGGGAGAGATCATTAATATCTCCAATATGAACACCAGCTTTAAAGAAGTGCTTACCGGGCTGATCTTCAAGCAGCAGATGAGCCGGATTCTTTATGTTACGGCAACCGATTATCAGGCCCAGAAAACGGCCCGGAATCTGCAGAAAATCCTCGGGGATCAGGTTCTTTATTGCCCGGCCGAACCGATTCATGACTATTTCGCCGATGTGCACAGTCAGGAAATCAATCATCAGCGGTTGGTTGTATTCGAACAACTGTTGTCAAATCAGTCCTTTGTGGTGGTGATGGGGGCGGAAACGCTGTTAAAGAAGCAGATGCCCAGAGAAAAATTTCAGGCTCTGGGTTTTTCCCTGGCCGTAGAGGACAGCTGGGATCCCATTATCCTGACCAATCGTCTTTTTGAACTGGGTTATGAACCGGTTTCCCAGGTCGAAGCGAGAGGGCAGTATGCCCATCGGGGCGGGATTATTGACGTTTTTTCTACTACTGGTCAGGAAGCATACCGGATTGAATTTTTTGGCGATACCATCGAATCGTTGCGCACCTTTGATCCCCAAACCCAACTGTCAACCGATTCGGTGGATCAAGTAATCATTCTGCCTGGTCGCGAGATTATTTTAGCAGCAGACGAACGGGCCAAAGCGCTCAAACAAATCGCCAAAAATTATGGCGATATTCCGGGTTATCAGGCGCTGATTGAACGAATCAGTGAAGACCCGGGGGGGCATGATGAAACGCTGTTTGCCTTTATCAGGACCGAGGGGATGCTCACGGATTATCTGGGAAATGCTCTGGTTATCTGGGATGAACCGCCCCGGATCAAAGAAGCGCAGACCGTTTTTATCAATAAGCTGCACAGTGATTTTCAGACCCTGATGGATGAGCAGCTGATGTTTCCGGAAGAAAAAAACAAATTTTATTCCTTTTCAAAAATTGAAAAGGCGCTGGAAAGCCAGACCCAGTTAAGGCTGCATTTATTCACATCCCGGGCTAAAAAAGGGCTCAGCCTGGATTTAGGAGTCAAGGAAAATGACTCGTTTTTAGGCCAGATCCCGCTATTTATTGAATATGTCCAAAAACAGTTGGAACAAGATGCCATCATCCATTTGCGGGCCCGGGATGAAGCGGGGCTGGAAAAACTGAAAAGCTTTTTAACCGATGCGAATATTCACCGCTTTACCAATGAGGCGTTGCCGGGAGTTCAGTTGGTCACTGGCGAAATCAGCGGCGGCTTTGAATTGACTGGAAAAAAGCTGATTTGTCTCAATCAAAGTGAGATCATCAAAGAATCTAGCCGGGGGAAAAAACGTCGTCGCCAAAAAGGACGAAAAATCGATTCCTTTACGCAATTGAACCAGGGCGATTTTGTGGTCCACGATACCCATGGTATCGGAGTCTACCGGGGCATTGAACAATTAAAAATCGATGAGACCATTAAAGACTTACTGGTCATCGAATATGCTAATGATGCCAAGTTCTACTGTCCGGTGGATCAAATGGACGCCATCCAGGTTTATGTCGGAACTGGCGAGAAAAAACCGAAGATCAACCAGTTAGGCACCAATGACTGGAGCAAGTCCAAATCTCGGGTTAAAGCGGCGGTTGAAGAAATGGCCGATGAACTGATTGCCCTTTACGCTAAACGGCAGAATTTAAAAGGTTATGCCTTTGGTCCGGATTCCAGCTGGCAGCAGGAGTTTGAGGACTCTTTTCCCCATGAGGAAACCAACGATCAGCTCCAGGCTGTCGATGAGATTAAGGAAGATATGGAATCGGCCCGACCGATGGATCGGCTGCTCTGCGGCGATGTCGGGTATGGCAAAACCGAGGTCGCCCTGCGGGCTATTTTTAAAGCGGTGATGGAGGGCAAACAGGTAGCCTTTCTGGTGCCCACGACGATATTGGCCCAACAACATTATCAGACCGCCTTGGATCGGTTCAAAAAATATCCGGTCAGCATTGGCTTGCTCAGCCGCTTCCGATCCAAATCCGACCAGGATAAAACCTTAAAGGATCTGGCTGCTGGCCAGGTGGATCTGATCATCGGCACCCATCGGCTGTTATCAAAAGACGTCATCTTCAAAGATCTGGGTCTACTGGTGGTGGACGAGGAACAACGGTTTGGGGTGGGTCACAAGGAACGGATCAAGCAGCTTAAAGAAAATGTCGATGTGTTGACGCTCAGTGCTACCCCGATTCCCCGGACCCTGCACATGTCAATGATCGGGGTCCGGGATATGAGCGTTATCGACGAGCCGCCGGCCGGCCGCCGGCCAGTGCTGACCTACGTCATGGAATACAACGAAGCCATCGTCAAAGATGCCATTCAACGGGAATTGGCCAGACGGGGACAGGTCTATTTTGTCCACAACCGGATCCACGATATTTTTGAAGTGGCCCGAAAAATTCAGAAGTTGGTTCCCGAAGCCCGGATTGTGGTGGCCCATGGCCGGATGACCGGTCAGGAACTGGAAGATATCATGGTCGATTTTTTAGAACGGGAGTATGATGTATTGGTGACCACCACCATCATCGAGTCTGGTCTGGATATTAAAAATGCCAATACCCTGATTATCGACAACGGTGATTATATGGGTCTGTCGCAATTATATCAGCTCCGGGGACGGGTGGGGCGATCCGATGTTCAAGGCTACACCTATGTGACTCATCGGCCCAAGGTGCTCTCAGAAATTTCCCAGAAACGTTTAAAGGCTATCAAAGACTTTACCGCCTTTGGTTCGGGTTTTAAAATTGCCCTTCGGGATCTCGAAATCAGAGGGGCCGGAAATATTCTGGGAGCGGCCCAGTCGGGTAATCTGGCGACCATCGGTTATGAACTCTATTGCCGGATTCTGGATCAGGCCATCCATGAACGGCTCGGTAAAGAAATGGATTTCTCAGCCAGCGAGCTGCTGATCAACCTCAATGTCAGCAGTTATATCCCCGAAAACTATATTTCGGACGAGGAACTTAAATACGATATTTATAAAAAACTGTCCTATGTTAAATCCAAAGACGATTACGACGAGCTGGAGGATGAACTCCTGGATCGCTTTGGGGAAATCCCCGATGGGGTCTATAATCTGATGGCTTTGGCGATGATTAAGCACCTGGGCCGATCACTGGGAATGACTGAAATTCGGGAACGGGGAAACAGTGTTTTATTCACCTTTGACAATACCAGGGAAATTACCATTCCCGATCCGGAATTGATGAAGGAACTGTTTAACACCTACAATATTAAGTTCAACGCCGGAAAGTCAGATCAGATCCGCTGGCGGATTGTTTTGAAACACGATCAGGATCAAGCTTACCTGAGAGCTTTAGGTGAATTCCTGGGACGATTAGTTTCGTCAAAGAATTAAGGTAAAGTCCAGTTGTCGTATGTTAAACTAGGCAAGGTCTTAATTTATATGATATTAATAAAGAAGAGGAGAACAACAAAGATGAAGAAATCTCGTATTCTGGCTTTGATGCTGACAAGCGTTATCTGTGTCAGTCTTTTTGCCGGAGGTTGTAGTTTGGTTAAGGTAAATCCTGAACAGGATAAGAAGGTGGAAATCGCAGTAATTGATGGAACCCCTTTGTTAAAAGAGAGTTTTAATAATTATATGGCATATTATCAGATGTATTTTGATGCCAGCGGCATGACATTCCCCACCGATACAGAGCTGACAGAGCTGAAAAAAGATATTCTGGATGACTTGGTTCGGGTTGAAACGCTCACCGCCAAAGCGAAAAAAGATGGCGTTACCGTGGATGAAACAGGGATCGCCGCCAATGCGACCAGCATGCTGGAATCACTGAAAACAACTCTGGGCGAAGAAAAATATGCCGCAGTTTTAGAAACATACAACACCGACTCTGCATCATTTGAAGCATTCTTGAATATGTTCCTGTTGGATTACAGTTATGCCAACACGATGGAAACAAACTATAACAATACCTTGAAAGCTGATCCCAGCAAAGAGTTAAGCACAGTTGTTGGAACTGTTGGTAAAGATGAGGTTAAAAAAGATGTTTATAATTATCGTCTGGCCAATGAAGAATTGCTAACCTATTACCAAACCCAGCAAGCTTTGGGAACCGATGATGAAACCATGAAAACCACCAATGAAACCATCTTCAATACCATTGCTGAACAAAAAGCGCTGGCCCAATATGCTGAAGAAAAGAAACTCACCGCTGATCAAACAAATATCGACAGCTATGTAACTACCCAGGAAGCATTTGTCAATTATCTGCTACCCGGTGATGAGGCATTACAACAATTCCTCGATGCTAAATTTTTGACGATTGCTCAATTTAAAGAATTTGTCAAACAGGATGCTACTGCATCGGCCATTTCTAAAGCGGTTCAGGCCGATTTGGAAAGCACGATAAAAGTTACCGATGGCGAAATCAAAAAATATTATGATGAAAATAAAGCCTCCTACGATACCAGCACGGTTTCAGCTAAACATATTTTAGCCACCGAGCAGGCACTGGCGGATCAGGTTTACGCCGAAGCTAAGAATGCCAAAACAGTCGAAGAATTTGATGCGATTATGGCAAAATACCAGACCACCGACGGGATTCAGGAAGCTGCTGATCTGGGTGCTTTCACCAAGTCAACCATGGTTACTGAATTTTCAGATGCTGCCTTTGGGATGGATGTGAATACGGTCAGCGAGCCGGTTAAAACCGACTATGGTTACCATGTTATTTATGTTTATGATAAAAAGGCCGGTGAAACACCAAGTCTGGAAGATAAAAAAGAAGAGATTACCACAACCTTAAAAAGCGAAAAAGTTACTGAAGAATTTGATAAGTTAAAAACCAAACTGATGAACAAATTTAAAGTAAAAATCAACGATATCGCAACTCCAGCAGCAACGTATCTGGAAGAATTAAAAACCGAGTTGAATGTTAAAGTTTACGAAAACAAAATCTAAATACAATTCAAACAGCACCGCAAAAAGCACTGAGTTTCAGTGCTTTTTGGTTGTGTATGAATAGTTGATAAGATATAATAAAAAACAATCTGCAAAGCGCCGTTGGGGATTTGCATAAATGCACAAAAGAGGTTTATCTATGTCTGAGCGAACATCAAATTACTTAAAGGGTGCCAGCATCCTGGTCGCAGCGGGGATCTTATCCCGGCTGCTGGGCCTCTTTTTTAAGATTCCCCTGTATCAGATGGTGGGCAGCTACGGAAATGGGATCTATGGAAATGTCACCAGTATCTATAACCTGTTACTGATGGTTTCGACCGTGGGTTTTCCGGTGGCGATCTCAAAAATGGTGTCTGAAAGTATTGCCAAAAATGAATATGCAACCGCCCATCGGGTTTTCAAACTGTCGATCGTCATTCTTGCAGTTCTGGGCACGTTATCCAGTCTATTTTTGTTTTTTGGGGCGGAATGGATCATTGAAACGGCTAACTGGACAGCGGAGAGCTATCCAGCCCTGGTGGCAATAGCCCTGGCACCCTTGTTTATTTCCTTTGTCTCGGCCTTTCGGGGCTTTTTTCAGGGTTTTCAGATCATGACACCGACCGCGGTTTCGCAGATTCTCGAGCAACTGGTCCGGGTTTTTCTGGGCGTCGTGCTCTGTTGGGCCTTTGTCGGTCAATTTGGCATCGGTCTGGGCGTTGGCGGGGCCGTTTTTGGGGCTACTGCCGGTGGCCTGGTGGCCGCCATTTTATTGGCCTATCTCTATTACAACTTTGCCGCTAAAAATAAACGTTTGCTGAAAACAAGAACCAGAAAACGGCAGATCTCCAACCGGGCACTGCTGAAAAGATTGGTGATTATCTCGATTCCGGTCACCTTGACATCAGCCCTGGTGGCGATGTTTTCGACCGTTGACTCGTTTATCTATGTATCCCGGTTGGGGGTAGCCGGCATCGATGAAATAACTGCTACGATGATGTTCGGCGATTTTACCAATGTTGAACAATTAATTAATATACCATTAATCATTAGTGGCAATCTGGCGGTGGCGATGATCCCGGCGATTTCCGAATCATTTTCAATGCGGGACCGGACAGCCATGAATGAAAAGATTGTGCTGGCCATTCGGGTGATCCTACTGGTGGCTTTTCCCTCCTGTATCGGTTTGTCGGTGTTGTCTTACGGCATCTTCGATCTGCTTTTCCCGGGATCGCCCTACGGCGGATTTATTTTAAGCACCTTTTCTTATGCGACAATTTTTATGATGCTTTCCAATACCTTTCAAAGCATCCTCCAATCCATCGACCGGTTTCGCATTCCGCTGATCAATCTGGGGGTGGCCATCATTATCCGCTTTATCACCGGTTGGATATTTTTGTCGATCCCCTTTTTCAACATTCAGGGGATTGTTATCAGCAGTATGATTACCTTTATTTATCTGACCGTGGCCAACTACGCATCGGTTAAGCGCTATACCCACATCAAGGTCGATTTTATCCATACCGCCCTGAAACCGTTGATGGCTGCCACGGTGATGGGAATTGCCGTATTTTTTGCCTATAAAGGGATTGCCGCCCTGCTGGGTGGATTTATGGGAATTATCATGGCGGTCATCATCGGCGTCTTTATTTACTCCTTTGTGCTGGTTTTGATCAAAGGGATAACGGCAGATGAAATAAGGGTGTTACCGGGAAGCCGGACCCTATTAAGTTTTTTTCGCCGGCTTGAGCGACTTGTACCCGGTCGCAAAAAACGGCGGATCAGACACGAGTAGTCAATTCAGAAAGGAAATAAAAGCATGCACCATATCGATATTGTCGGTTTGGGACCGGGCAGTCCAGGCCAGATCACGCTGGAAACATTAGCCTTATTAAAAGATGCGAGTCCCAATTTTTTTAGAACAAAGATCCATCCGGTGATGGATTTTATTGAGAATGAAGCCATCAGTTATCAAAGCTTTGACTGCTATTATGAGCAGGAAGGCTCGTTTGAGGCGGTTTATGATCAAATCGTCACAACGCTTATCGAAACTGCTAAAACAACTGAAAAGTTGGTTTATGCGGTGCCAGGCAACCCTTTGTTTGGTGAAAAAACAGTTGAAAAACTGATTGTTGCCGCAAAAGCGGCCGGCATCAACTACCGGATTTATCCGGGTGTGAGCTTTGTTGATGTGACCCTCAACAGTCTCGAAGAAGACCCGATCAATGGACTAAAAATTATGGATGCCTTTGATTGCGTCAAGAATCCGCCGGATCCCCGGATCGGGGCTTTGATAACCCAGGTTTACGATCAGCATATGGCTTCAGAGCTCAAACTGCAATTAATGGAAATGTATGATCCCGAAAAAAAGGTGGTTCTGCTGATCAATTCAGGAATTCCTGAGGCCGAAAAGTCACTGGAAATCTGTCTTTATGAGTTGGACCGAGTGGAGGATATCAATCACCTGACCAGCCTTTATCTTCCGGCCACAAATGAAGCTTATCAGGGCTTTCAGGGCACCATTGAGATGATGAAAGCCCTACGAGCCGATGAGGGCTGCTCCTGGGATCGGAGTCAGACCCATGAAAGTCTGCGAAATTATCTGCTGGAAGAGAGCTATGAGGTTTTAGAGGCCATCGACAATCAGGACTGGGATAATCTCGCTGAAGAATTGGGCGATGTTCTATTTCAGATTGTTTTTCACGCCGAGATTGCCAGTGAGGCTGGTCGCTTTAATATCAACCAGGTGATTGGCGGGATCAATGAAAAAATGATCAGACGCCATCCCCATGTTTTTATTGACAAGGCCAGCTTTAATCCAGAGCAGGTGGAAACCAACTGGGATGCCATCAAACGGATGGAAAAGGGTGAGTCGGGAGAAGTACAGGAAAGCCCCGGACTGGCAGCAGAAATGAAAAAATTACCGAAAGCTCTGCCGGCTTTGATGGAGGCCTATAAGGTTCAGAAAAAGGCCGCCAAAGTTGGCTTTGACTGGCAGGAGCCAACAGCGGCGCTGGAAAAAATCGATGAGGAAGCCCTTGAATTAAGAGCGGCACTGCGGGAAAATAAGCCGGAACAGGTCGAAGAAGAACTGGGTGACCTACTTTTTTCAGTGGTCAATGTGTCCCGGTTGCTTAAACTTCAGCCGGAGATGGTGTTAAGGAAGGCGACTGAAAAATTCATTGGTCGTTTTGAAAAAATGGAAAAAGTTGCCAGTCAAGAGAAAAAATCTCTAAGTGACTATACTTTTGAGCAATTAGATGAGGCCTGGAATCGGTCGAAAGGGCTTTAAGAGTGGAAAAAACGGAAAAAAGCAAAAAAAACTTGTAATTTGCAGGTGAACACGCTTATAATATTACAATAGAATACTGGAAACTATCAGATGGAGGAAAAAATGAACAAATCAGAATTAATTGCCCAAATGGCAGAAAAGTCGGGTTTATCAAAAAAAGATTCAGAAAAAGCATTAGGTGCTTTTTTAGACACTGTGGTAGATACCTTGAAAAATGGAGACAAGGTGTCATTGGTAGGTTTTGGAACCTTTGAGGTTAGAGAACGTGCAGCACGTACAGGTCTTAACCCACGAACAAAAGAGCCCATCGAAATAGCAGCCTCTAAAGCCCCAGGTTTTAAAGCAGGCAAAGGCTTTAAGGATGAAGTAAATAAGTAAGTAACGTTACAGAAGCCGGGGCAATGCTCTGGCTTTTTGTTTTATTAAGGGTTTTGTTTTAAGCTTTTTGATTTAGAATAACGAGGAATCCATGAGAATTGATAAATTTTTAAAAAATGCCAGAATTATCAAACGTCGAACTGTGGGGAAAGATGCCTGTGATGGGGGTCGTGTTTCCATCAATGACAATGTCGCTAAACCAGGAGACCAGGTCAAGCCGGGAGATATTATAACCATCCGTTATGGTGATGGTGAACAAAAGGTGGAGGTTCTTGAATGTCTGGAACATGCTCCTAAAGATAAAGCAGGAGACATGTATCGGGAATTATAAAACTGCTCCACCGGAAATGAAGAAAAGAAAATGAATGAAAAAACGAAAAGTCTGATCAGGCGTCGAATGATCATTGCCTTGGCAATCGTTGTGACGGTCCTGTTTACCGCCTACATCTATCTGGCCAATGCGATAAAAATCTACGAGCTGGATCAACAGAAGATCCAGATTGCACAAGAAATCGAAAACGAAAAAATAAGAAGCAATCAATTAGACGAACAGGTTAAACAAATGGGCAGCAAGAATTACGTGGAAAATTTTGCGCGTAAATATCTTGGTTTATATTATCCGGATGAAACCATAGTCATTGTGGAAACCCAGGAAAATGCTGCAGAAAGCGATGGGCAAACAGTTGAACAATAAATGTGATCGAAATTTAGATGGGACTGAACTTAATCGGATTGAACTAAAAGAAAAGAAACGACATCTGGCCGTGATTGATATCGGCACCAATTCGACCCGGATGCTGATCTTTCGAAATGATCAGGGGAAACTGGTGCGGGTTAACAAATCCGTGCGCTATACAAGGATGGGCCAGGGTGTTAATCAAACCGGGCGACTTCATCCCGATGCGGAAAAACGAAATATGGAAGCTCTGGAAGAATATAAACAGATCGCTGCTGATTATGAGGTGGAAGAATTTTATTTATTTGGTACCAGTGCCATGCGGGATGCCGATAATACGGCGGCCTATCTTGAGGCTGTCAAAGAAAAGCTGGGTTTTGAAATTGAAGTTATTTCCGGCGAAGCCGAAGCCGAGCTTGGTTTTGTGGGGGTATCCCAGTGCTTTGAAGAAAAGATTCTGATTTTTGATATCGGCGGCGGTAGTACTGAATTGATCTATGGTGAAGACAACGAACTAAAAAGAATGATGAGCATCAATCTGGGCTGTGTTCGCTGTACTGAAGAATTTATTTTTTCCGATCCGCCGACTTTTCAAGAACTGGAACGGATGAATGAAAAAATTTATGCTGAGTTTGAAAAAAGAACCCGGGGCTTTTTGCCAACCAAACCCTATAAACTCATTGGCATCGGTGGCACCGCCACCAGTCTTTCGACCATCAAACAGGAACTTAAGACCTATTGCAGTGAAATGGTACATGAGAGCACTATTACTAAAGACGAGCTGCAACGTATGATTGACAGTTTGGCCAGTAAAACCATCAAAGAACGGCAAAATATGGTGGGCCTGGAAGCAAAACGGGCCGATATTATTCTGGCCGGGGCTTTTTTACTTTTAAATATTTTTAAAATTACCGGCGAAACTATTTTTACAGTCTGTGATTATGATAACCTTGAAGGCGCAGCATACCGCCATTTTGTCATGGAAAAATAAATTAAAATAAATATTTCTAAAAAGCTTGACATTAGGTTTGAATGGGCGTATAATAACACTTGTCCCTTGAGCAAGGGAACAGACGAAAAAGTGCCGGGGTGGCGGAACTGGCAGACGCACAGGACTTAAAATCCTGCGGTCCTAACGACCGTACCGGTTCGATTCCGGTCCTCGGCACCACTTTTTAACTTAACACTTTTTAAAATTGCTCAATTAATTACATCGCGGGATGGAGCAGCTTGGTAGCTCGTCGGGCTCATAACCCGGAGGTCGTAGGTTCAAATCCTGCTCCCGCAACCAATTAAACAAATCCTTTTTTTCATGGCGGCGTAGCTCAGTTGGCTAGAGCATACGGTTCATACCCGTAGTGTCAGCGGTTCGACTCCGTTCGCCGCTACCATAAAAAAAATATACAATCTGTGGCCCCTTGGTCAAGCGGTTAAGACACCGCCCTTTCACGGCGGTAACAGGGGTTCGAGTCCCCTAGGGGTCACCACTTAATTTGTATAGTGACAATCAAATATTTTATCCAGTATTTTGTTCGTGGTCGCATAGCTCAGCTGGGAGAGCACCTGCCTTACAAGCAGGGGGTCACAGGTTCGAGCCCTGTTGCGACCACCATTTTTTTATTTACTGAGTTTTATTAATGAGTAAAAATAGAGAATTTTATTGAAGTGGTGAAACCATGGAGAAAAAAGTAATTGAATATATTGAAGAACAGAGAATTTTAGAGGCTGGCGATCATGTTCTCATCGGCGTATCCGGTGGAGCAGATTCGCTGGCTTTATTGTATTTTTTGGACAAATTTGCCGAACGGTTTCAGATTGCCATTGGCGTTGCCCATCTTCACCACGGTCTCCGGGGCCAAGCCGCCGATGCCGATGAAGAGTTTGTGAAAAACTTCTGTCAGCAGCGCAGCATTCCTTTTTTCTCAAGACAGCGGAACATTCAGGAGATTTCCCGAGCTAAAAAGATTTCCATCGAGGAGGCGGGCCGAAAAGAGCGTTACGACTTTTTTAGGATCATTGCCACGGATCAGGGGTACAATCGGATTGCCATGGGTCATCATATCAACGATCAGGCTGAAACGATGCTGATGCGACTGATTCGGGGGACGGGGGTTAAGGGTGTGTCCGGTATTAAATCCAGCCGCGACAATCTATATATCCGGCCCTTTCTCTGTCTGCAGAAAAAGGAAATCCTCAATTATTGTGAAATCCACAAGTTGGCGTTTCGCACCGATGCCACTAACTTTCAAAGAGACTACACCCGTAATAAAATTCGCCTGGATATTATGCCCATGATTTTAGAGATCAATCCTAGGGCAGAAGTCCATTTTAATGAATTTACCAAAATTGCCAATGAATATGAAGCATTTTTTGAGAAATATGTGGATCTGATTGAAGATCGGATTCTGGCCTTAAAAGATAATCGGGTCGTCATTGACCGTGATTTATGGTTAAGAGAAGAACCGGTCGTTCAGAAAGAAATTTTGCGCCGGTCTATTTTTAAATTTAAGGGTAGTTTAAAGGAAATTGAGTACAATCATATCACTGCTTTTTATAGTTTATTAAAGAGCGATAAAACGATATGGGAAATCCACTTCCCTTATGACATCCGAATAATACGCCGTTATGACCGGGTTATGGTGGCAGAGAAACAAAAAGTGGTGGCTTCGATAATACCGCCCAAACGAATTCTTCCCAATAAAACCTATCTTTTTTCTAAAGAACGTCTGATATTGGAGACAAAGTTCGTTACTCGGGATGAATTTAGAAAAAAAAGGTGCTTTTTTTCCAAAGAAACGGAAAATCATAGTGAAAAATATTTTGATTATGATAAAATAAAGGACATATTGGTTTTACGTAGCCGACAATCCGGAGATTATTTTTATCCCACCGGTCTGGCGGGCAAGAAATCCATTAAAAAGTATTACATCGATAAGAAAATCGACCGCAATCAAAGGGATGAAATTCCGCTTTTGGTGATGGGGGCCGAGGTGTTGTGGATTTTGGGCTATGCCATCAACCAACGATTTCTGGCCGATGATGATACAAAAAATATAATTAGGGTAACATACCTTATGTTAGGAGAAAAGTGTGATAGCCGATATTCAGGAAATTTTGGTTGATGAAAAGGCATTGGAAAAACGTGTCTCAGAACTTGGTGAAAAGATTACCGAAGACTACCGGGGGAAATACCCCATCTTGATTGGTATTTTAAAAGGATCTTCAGTTTTTATGGCCGATCTGATCAGGAAGATCCCGATTCCATTAGAGATTGATTTTTTAAAGGCATCCAGCTATGGTGCTGAAGCTCGTAGCTCTGGAGTAATTGAGCTGGAGGCCGATTTATCGATGGATGTGAAAGGCCGGAGTATTTTACTGGTAGAAGATATTGTCGATACCGGAAATACCCTGAAATATTTGCTGAACCGCTTCGAAAGCCTGGGAGCTGAAGAAGTGAAGGTCTGTTCGCTACTGGATAAACCAGAGCGGCGGGAGCAACGGGTTATTGCCGATTATATCGGCTTTGAAATACCCAACGAATTCGTGGTTGGATACGGCCTGGATTATGCCCAAAAGTATCGAAACCTCCCCTTTATCGGGATTTTAAAACGAGAAGTATATGAATAAGCATAGCAGTGAAAAGAAAAATTGGAACTTGAGAGGAGTGATGTTTTTTGAATAAATACCTTAAGATGATTGGGTTTTATTTAGTAATTCTATTAATCATTATTGTCGCAGTAACCTTTTTAAACCCCATGAAGGAAGAGGTTAAAACGATTGTTTATAGCGAGTTGCTCGTTGAGCTGAATAATAACCAGGTCGCTGAGATTGAAATAAACAACTCAAATGTCACCGGTGTTCTACGAAGTGGCGAAACATTTGAGGCAGTCGTACCGCAATATGTAATAGATGAACAGGTAACACCGTATATTTTAGAGAATGACGTGAAGGTAACCATTACCAAACAGCAGGATTCCTGGTGGATTTCTTTAATTCCGTCGGTGGTGCTGATTGTTTTAATGGTGGTGTTTTTCCTGGTCTTCAGCCAACAGGCTGGTGGTGGTGGCGGTAAGGTGATGTCCTTCGGAAAGAGCCGGGCTAAGCTTCACGTTGAGGGAGAAACCAAGGTTACGTTTAAAAACGTGGCTGGTGCAGATGAAGAAAAAGAAGAACTTGAAGAGGTTGTCGACTTCTTAAAAGCACCGGATCGTTACCGTAAACTGGGCGCCCGGATACCAAAAGGGATTTTATTAGTTGGCCCTCCGGGAACCGGGAAAACCCTTCTGGCCAGAGCCGTGGCTGGGGAAGCGGCAGTGCCGTTTTTCACCATCAGTGGTTCGGATTTTGTCGAGATGTTTGTTGGGGTCGGAGCTTCCCGAGTTCGGGATCTTTTCGAAAATGCCAAGAAAAACGCCCCCTGTATCATTTTCATTGATGAAATTGATGCGGTCGGTCGTCATCGTGGCGCTGGTCTCGGTGGTGGACATGATGAACGGGAACAAACCCTGAATCAGCTGCTGGTGGAAATGGATGGCTTTGGAATCAATGAAGGCATTATCATCATCGCCGCAACCAACCGTCCGGATATTCTGGATCCGGCCTTACTGAGACCGGGACGTTTTGACCGTCAGGTTACAGTTGGCGTACCTGATGTAAAAGGTCGGGAAGAAATTCTCAATGTTCACAAAAAAGACAAACCGTTGGCTCCCGAAGTGGAGTTGGGTACGATTGCCAAAGGAACACCGGGATTCACCGGAGCTGATCTGGAAAACCTGATGAACGAAGCGGCATTGTTGACTGCCAGACATAACGGCAAACTGATCACTATGGTTGAGCTGGAAGAAGCCATTAAACGGGTTATTGCCGGACCGGAAAAGAAAAGCAAGGTTGTCAACGAGGATGATTTGCATATTACCGCCTATCATGAAGCCGGACATGCGATTGTCATGCATCTTTTGCCCAACTGTGACTCGGTTCATGAGATTTCGATTATTCCTCGGGGAATGGCTGCAGGGTACACCCTGTCGCTGCCGGATGATGATCGTCAGCATATGAGTAAAAACAAATTGCTGGAAAACATCTGCGGTTTACTGGGCGGGCGGGCAGCAGAGAAAATTGCCCTGGATGATATCTGTACCGGTGCCAGCAATGACATTGAACGAGCGACCCACATTGCCAGAAGCATGGTAACCGAATGGGGTATGAGTGAACATCTGGGACCGATGACCTTTGGACATCCGGAAAGCGGCGAAGTATTTCTGGGCCGGGATCTGGGTAGATCTCGTAACTACAGTGAAGAAGTGGCGGCCGTTATCGATAAGGAAATCCGGACGATTGTGGAAAATGCCTATGATCGGGCTTGTTCTATTCTCGAAACACATCAGGAAAAGCTTGAAGAAATTGCGACCCGCTTACTCAGAGACAAAACCGTAACGGGTGAAGAATTCAGAGCGTTGTTTGAAGAACAGCCAGAAGCAGAAAAAATGGTTGAAGTTGAGATTGAAACTGAAATAGAATAATGATGATAAAAAAAAGCCGTTTTTATAACGGCTTTTTTTAAGATATTAAATAAAGAAATAGGATAAAATCGAGGTATAAAAAGTTGGAGGAAAAAATGGAAGAATTCAGAATTGGAACTTGTTATGAGAAGAAATTTTTAATTAATACAGAAGATACAGCATTAGCACTGGGCAGTGGTGGGGAAGAAGTTCTGGCGACACCTCGGCTGGTAGCCTGGATGGAGAATACCGCCTTTGAAGGAGTGGACATTATCTTGCCCGAAGAAAATACGACAGTCGGAACCCGAATTGATTTAAAACATATAGCAGCTTCTCCCGTTGGTATGGAAATCAATGTAAGAGCCACATTGGTGACTTATGAAAAAAGAGCCTTGAGTTTTGAAATTGAAGCATGGGATCAGACGGAAAAAATTGGCGAAGCTGTTCATCAACGTTTTATTGTTGATAAAGGCAGATTTCTAAAAAAGGTATTGAAAAAAACAGAAATGAACAACTAAATAAAAAGCTAAATAAAAAATGAATCATATAAAACTTTTTTATATTGGAGGTGCTTTGAATGAAAATCGTATTGGTTGGACAGGCGCTCTTTGGAAAGGACTGCCTGGAAGTTTTATTAGGCCAGGGCGAAAAAATAGTGGGTGTGATTACCATTCCAGATGATTTAAGGGGAAGGCCTAATCCGCTTAAAGATTTTGCACAAGAAAAAAATATACCGGTATTTCAGCCTCCGGGTAAAAGTCCGCGGCGACTTAAAGATCCCCAAGTGTTGGCCATCGCCAAAGATTTAAAGCCGGATCGTTTTGTATTGGCTTTTGTCAGCGATATTATGCCCTATGACGTTATTAAATTGGCGACTTTTGGAGGAATAAATTATCATCCTTCATTATTGCCTAAATATCGCGGGGGTGCAGCGATTAATTGGGCTTTGATCAATGGCGAAAAGGAAACGGGGATAACGATTCATTACGTTGATAAAGGGATTGACACAGGTGATATTATCTTTCAGGAAAAAGTCGAAATTTCTCCAGAAGATACGGTGGGGTCCCTATATTATGACAAACTCTATCCGTTGGGTTTAAAACTGATTGCTCAAGCAGTGGAAGGTATTCGAAAAGGCACCGCCCCCCGAATCCCCCAAGATTCAGACAAAGCGACCTATCAACCGATGATTACAGAAGATGATGTAAAAATTGATTGGAAAAATGGAGCCGCGGAGATTTATAATCTCGTTCGTGGTTCGAACCCTTCACCCGGGGCACTGACGATCTTTAGAGGTGAAAAAATTAAAATTTGGGATGTCCAAATCATCCCATCCGGTCCCGTTTTGGAACCTGGAGCAGTGGTTGAAATAGTGGAAGGCCAGGGTTTCAGCATTGAAACCGGCAGTGGGACGATACTGGTTAAAAAAGTACAGCGGCCAGGAGAAGCCAAGATATCGGCGGACCAATTTGCTAAACAGATTCAATTAAAGCCAGGGGAAAGCATGGCCGGATAAAGGGTGAAACTAACTTAACCTGATAAAATTGACTGAAATTTTATCAGGCGATGTAGAATTGACATAAAAGGTGTAGGAGGAAAGATGATTTTAGGTATTGATGTCGGAAACACAAATACAGAACTGGCAGTGTTGATTGGTGATGAAATCCCGTATTCCTGGCGATTTGTCACCAAAACACCGCGAACCTCAGATGAATATGGGGTGTTGATTAAATCCTTTTTTAGAAACTCGGAAATATCGGTGGAGGAAGTCAGCAGTGTGATCATTGCTTCGGTGGTACCCAACATTATGTACTCACTGACGAACGGCATTAAAAAATATATTGGTGTTGAACCGATGGTGGTGGGCCCGGGAATCAAAACTGGGATGCCAATTAACACCTCGGATCCATCCGAAGTGGGGGCAGATCGGATCGTCGATGCGGTAGCGGCTTACAGCATTTACGGTGGACCGGTGATTGTTACTGACTTTGGAACGGCAACCACCTTTGATTATGTCACTAAAGACGGGGCCTTTGCCGCCGCCGTAACCACCCCTGGGATTCAGATTTCGATTGATGCCTTGTGGAAGAATGCTGCCAAGCTGCCTAATATCGAAATCAAAAAACCGGCCTCGATACTGGCCCGAGACACGGTTACCAGCATGCAGGCTGGTTTGGTTTATGGTTATATCGGCCAGGTGGAGTATATCATTGAACAGATTAAAAAAGAGACCGGAGTCAAGGATATGAAGGTGGTGGCAACTGGTGGGTATGGCCGTCTTTTCTATCAGGAAACAAAATCCATCAACGTTTATGATCCGCAGCTGTCTCTTAAAGGGTTAAAGATTATCCACGACAAAAATTTCAGGTAAACAGGATAAACGATGAACATAAAAGCAGAACAAGTACAAAAAAATAAAGTACTGAAAATTGGGGATGTTTCAATAGAAACCCCTCTTTTTTTGGGACCGATGGCCGGCTATACCAATCTGCCCTTTCGGTTGATTGCCAAAGAGTTTGGGGCTGGGGTGGTTTTTTCAGAAATGATCAGCGGCAAGGGTCTATATTATAAGGATCATAAGACGGCTGATTTAATGCTGACTGGTGAAGCTGAAGCACCGGCAGGGATTCAACTGTTTGGTTCTGATCCGGATATTCTGGCCCAAGTGGTCAGCGAGACGATCAATGCCACCGATTACGCATTTCTGGACTTCAATGCCGGTTGTCCGGCCCCGAAGATTACCAAAAACGGCGAAGGTTCGGCCTTGTTGAAAACGCCGGAGTTGTTTTTTAAGGTGGTCAAAGCATTGGCAGAAGCATCAGCAAAACCGCTGATTGTAAAAACGAGAATCGGTTGGGATGATCAGAGCATTAATATCCGGGCCATCGCAGCCGGGATCGAGGAAGCTGGGGCGGCAGCCCTGACCATCCATGGTCGTACCCGGGAAGCTTATTATTCGGGCCGGGCTGACTGGGAAATTATTGCTGAGGTCAAGAAAAATGCCGGGATTCCGATTATCTTAAACGGCGATATCAACAGTGGTGAAGCGGCGCAAAAGGCCTTCGAATCCACCGGGGTGGACGGCCTGATGGTCGGCCGGGCGGCCATTGGCAATCCCTTTATTTTTCGCGAAATCAACCATTATTTAAAGACCGGCGCCGTCCTTGCAAAACCGACACCGGAAGAACGCGTTCAGGTCGCCATTCGGCACCTCGACTTGCTGGCGCTGCTGAAAAATGAAGACGCCGGGCTTCGGGAAATGCGTAAGCATCTGGCGGCCTATACCAAAGGTCTTCATCATGCCACGGTGATTCGGAACGAGCTCTTTCACGCCCCGGACAAACAAGCGGTAATAAAACTGTTGACCAGTGCGTTGACACAATAAAACAGGAGTGACTTCAAAAAAAGATTGTAGGGGCGATCCGCGATCGCCAGTAACGTTTGCTATGACCAGCTACGTTTACTGGCGATCATGGATCGCCCCTACTTTTTTAATTAACGGTTGTAAATATTTTAAAGCTGTTTTTTAGTTTGATAGTAAATTCTTTCGGATTAGGGTTCGGGCTTCACCGATCATGTACAGTGAGCCCACAAAAACATTCACCTCATCTTTTTTGGATAAGTCTATGCTGTTAACGGCGGCCTCCATGGTATCGTAGAAGTCGACGCTTTTTCCGTAGCTATTGTGAATCAGTGCGGCCATTTTTTCGGCTGGCATCGCCCGATCGCTGTTGGGGGTCAGGGTATGAATGGTGCTGGCAATGGGGACCAGATAAGATAGCGATTCTTCGATGTCCTTATCTTCCAGCATCCCAAAAAACAAGTTGACGGTGCGGTTGGGAAAGTATTGCTTCATATTGTTGACAAAGGCCTGAATGCCGTTGCTGTTGTGGGCCCCATCAATGAGGACCACCGGATTTTCCAGAAAGATTTCAAAACGTCCGGGAAAAACAACGGCAGCCAATGCTTTTTTAATATGCCCGGAGTTGATATCATAGCCTTTGCGATTAAGCAGGGCAATGACTTCCAACGCCGTCAGGCAATTCAGGGACTGATGGTCGCCCAGCAGTTTTAATTCAAAGCCATCAAGATAGAGATGATCACCCAGGTATTTCAGGGTCTGATTGTGGGTGGTGTGGCTTAAAACTGAAATATCATCCGGGTTAACCAAAACCAGATTGGCATTTTTCGTGGCGCCAAAATCAAGAATAACCTTTAAAGCTTCGGGATCTTGGGGATAAACAACCACATCAGAGCCTTCTTTGATGATCGATGCTTTTTCAAAGGCAATTTCAGCCAGGGTGTTGCCCAGGTAATCGGTATGATCATTGCTGATGCCCATGATCACAACCGCCAGTGGATCTTTGATGATATTGGTGGCGTCAAGTCGTCCACCCAAACCAACTTCAAGAACGACAAAATCGACTTGTTTTTGATAAAAATACTGGAGCCCCACCGCGGTGACCATTTCAAATTCAGTGGGATGGGGTTCGCCCTGTTCCATCAGGACTTCAATCCGTTCCTTGACAAAATTGGTGGCGGCAACCAGGCTGTCATCGTCAATCGGTTCGTTGTTTAATTGAATCCGTTCGTTAAAGGCTTCCAGAAAGGGTGAGGTAAACAAACCGGTGTTGTATCCGGCCGATGTTAAGATGGTGGCGATCATGGTGGAGGTGGACCCTTTTCCATTGGTGCCGGCAATGTGGATAAACTTGAGTTTATCCTGGGGGTTATCCATGGCATCCAGTAATAGGCTCATGCTTTCAAGACCTAATCGGGTGCCAAACTTATGGGTTGCTTCAATGTAGCTGATGGCTTCTGTAACGTTCATGTTAAATTAGGCCTCCTGGATGGGACAACAATTGACACATTTTTCGGTCACCATGAACTGGACACTTTTGTCATGTTCTTCCATGGGGATTTTTTCGAAAATAAAGTCTTCCCGAATCAGCGCAACGGTGACACAGTCGTCACTGATGGTTTCCAGAAAGCGGTCGTAATAACCGCCGCCAAAACCCATCCGGTGTCCCGATGGCGAGAATGCACAACCGGGAACCATAACCAGATCAAGTTTTTTAGGGTCGACAATCCGCATGCAATCTTCACGAACTTCGAGAATCCCGTAATGGCCCTCTTCCAGATCGTCGGGGAAATTAATGAGTTCTGACAGAGTAACCGTATGGTCTTCGATGTTACAGATAGGAACGACAATGTGCTTGCCATCGGCTAAGGCGCGCTTGATAAAATCATGGGTGTAAATTTCGGTCCCAAAGCTCACATAGGCCATAATCCAGTCGGCATTTTTATAAAGATCACTATCGAGGAATTGTTCGATAATTTTAGCATCGGTGTCGGCACAGTAAATTTTTTTACGACGTGCCAGAATTTCTTTTCGGAACAAACTTTTATCCATTTTTTTCTCCTAATATTAAGATTAATTGACGATGATATTATAACATAAAGTCGCTTAGCGACGAAAAATTATCGAGGGGAAATTTTATCTGAATTTTTTCTTGAAAACAAAGGATTCTTGGTTATACTTGGTATAGTGCAGAAAAATAGTCCATAAATAATACTCTTGGCAGAGTAAACAGAAAAAAGGTGTAAAAAATAAATGAAGAGATTATTAATCGCCTGTGAAACCATCCGGGATGAGGTTGAAATGGCGTTACAACGAACCGGAGCAGAATTGGAAACCGTCTGGATGTCCAATCTGCTTCATGACTCCCCGGAACGATTGAAAAATGCCCTCCAGGAAGAAATAGACAAAGCCGAAGCTGACTATGATCAGCTCTTGTTTGCCTATGGCAACTGCGGAAATGGGCTTTTGGGTTTAAAAAGTGAAAAAGCGACTCTGATTATTCCCCGCTATGGGGACTGCATTGATATCCTGCTTTCCGAAAAAGAAAACCTCGACCGCATCCGGACTTCTACCTATTTCTTAACCCAGGGTTGGTTAAGGGGCGAAAAGTCCCTTGATAAGGAGTTCCAGCACAATCTCGAAAAATACGGCGAAAGCCGGGCCAGACGGGTTATGGAGATTATGTTCAAAAATTATAAAAATTTGATGCTGATCGATTCCGGAGCCTATCCGGTGGCGGATCATCTGCCCCGGGTCAACGATATCGGTGAACTCATCGGTCTGGAGGTGGTGGTCGATCAAGGCAGCATTACCCCGCTGGAAAAACTGGTAACCGGGGAATGGACGGAAGGCTTTTGCATTATTCCCCCCGGTCAGGTTACTACCCATAATGATTTTGACGGGGTGGCGGTTCGTAAGGTCTAGGCAACTAAAGTATGGTTTAAATAAACACCCGGTTCAGTCAGCAATTGATTTTTCGGGTGTTTTTAGCGCGAAGGAGCGAAGCGGAATCATAGTTGCATCAACTTAGAAAAGTATGGTATAGTGAAAGAAAAGAACGATCCAGTAACAGAAAGGACAAAATATGAATCAGTTTAGAGAACCAATGAATGCTTTAACCCATTTGATTGGTGCGGTTTTATCCGTATTTGGGATCAGTGCGATGCTTGTTTTAATTATTGCAGAAGATAATGTGACCCCGTTGACCCTGGTTTCGGTGTTGGCCTTTGGGGTTGGGTTGATCTGTCTCTATGGCACCAGCTTTACCTATCATGCCTCCCAGGGTGATCAGGAAAAAATTTTACATCTGAAAAAATTGGATCATGCGATGATCTTTATTTTGATTGCCGGAACCTACACGCCGTTTTGTCTGCTATGCCTGACCGGAACCATGCGGGTGGCGATGATGGTGGCAATATGGGGCGTGGCCCTGATCGGGATTATTCTTAAAGTGGCCTGGATCAATATGCCCCGATGGCTGGGAACCGGACTGTATATCTTTCTGGGGTGGTTTGCGCTGTTTGTGTTAGGGCCTCTTTATCAGGCGCTGCCATTGCCGGGCTTTATGCTGCTGGTTGGCGGCGGTGTGATGTATACCATCGGCGGCATCATCTATGCGATCAAAAAACCAAACTTCGGGAAAAATTTTGGTTTTCACGAATTGTTTCATATTTTTGTAATTTTAGGTTCGCTTTGTCATTTTATTTGTGTTTTTTTCTTTATTCTTTAAGAAAAAAATGGTATTATTAAAAAGTTGTTATTCAAAACAAAATTCTTATTGTTTTTTTAAAAAAAACTGTTAAACTAATAGTATTGTTAATTGCATCACTGCAAAAAAAAAACTCATTTTTTGCAGTGATTTTTTTGTTGGAATAATACGAAAATGTAAAAGAAAAAGGAGCCTGTAAATTAATGCAAACAAAGTATATTTTTGTCACTGGTGGTGTGGTATCTTCTTTAGGAAAGGGCATTACAAGTGCTTCATTGGGGCGATTGCTTAAGTCCAGAGGGCTTAAGGTGTCGATCCAGAAATTTGATCCCTATTTAAACTTCGATCCCGGAACCATGAGCCCTTATCAGCATGGAGAGGTTTTTGTGACCGATGACGGCGCAGAGACTGATTTGGATCTGGGTCATTACGAACGATTCACCGACGAAAACCTGTCCAAGTTCAGCAATGTCACCACTGGAAAAGTATATTGGAATGTTATCTCAAAAGAACGCCGGGGCGATTATCTGGGCGGAACTGTTCAGGTTATTCCTCATATTACCGATGAAATAAAGGACGGAATTCTGCGGGTTACCGATTACAGCCATCCGGATGTGGTTATTACTGAAATTGGCGGAACCGTTGGAGATATTGAAAGCCTGCCCTATCTGGAAGCGATCAGACAATTCAAGGGTGATCTGGGAGCTGAAAATGTCTTGTACATTCATGTGACCCTGCTGCCCTACCTGGGAAAGGCCGGCGAACTGAAAACAAAACCGACCCAGCATTCCGTTAAAGAACTGCGCAGTATTGGGATTCAGCCCGATATTATTGTGCTCCGTTCAGAGAAAGAAGTTGAAGAAGGACTGAAGGGAAAAATATCGCTGTTCTGTAATGTGGATAAAAAAGCGGTCGTTGTTAATATGGATGCCGCGGAACTATATGAAGTACCTTTGATGCTGGAAAAAGAAGGATTGGCCGAATTGGTTTGTGAGAAACTCCATATCGATTGCAAAGAACCGGACCTGACCGAATGGAAAGACCTGGTAAAAAAAGCCAAAAGCCTGGAAAACAAGGTCACCATTGGGTTGGTTGGAAAATACGTGGAACTTCATGATGCTTACCTTTCTGTCGCAGAAGCCCTGCGTCATGGTGGCATCGGCAATAATTCCGAAGTCGCGATCAAATGGATTCACTCCGAAGACATCAACGATGAGAATGTTCACCGGGTGCTCAAAGATCTTGATGGCATTATTGTTCCCGGCGGCTTTGGCCATCGTGGTGTGGAAGGTAAGATCCACGCCATTCAATATGCCAGAGAGAATAAGGTACCCTTTTTAGGTCTATGTCTGGGTCTGCAGTTGGCAGTCATCGAGTTTGCCCGAAATGTGGCCGGACTTGCCGGTGCTCATAGTATTGAGCTGGATCCGGAAACGCCTTACCCAGTGATTAACCTGATGGAAGAACAGAAAAAAATCATTGACATGGGTGGCACCATGCGTTTGGGATTATACCCTTGTGAATTGTTGGAAGGCTCTAAAGCCCTGGAAGCCTATGGCGAGAAAAATATCAGCGAACGTCATCGTCATCGTTATGAAGTCAATGATGATTTTATTCCGCAACTTGAAGAAAAAGGGCTGGTTTTTTCAGGAATGTCACCTGACCGGGTTCTTGTTGAAATGATTGAAATAAAAGACCATCCCTGGTTTGTCGCCACTCAGGCTCATCCCGAGTTCAAATCCCGTCCGAATAAACCTCATCCATTGTTTCAAAGCTTTGTCAAAGCAGCTTTAGCGACAAAAAAATAGTGGATAAAAAAATCAAGATCCTAGATCTTGATTTTTTTTATGGGGTGATACACAAGATATACTAACAGGAAAACTGTGGATAACTTAAAAACTGTGGATAGAATTTGTATAAAACTGTGGAGAACATTGGTTTTCCCTGTGGACAATGTGGATAACCTTGTTGATTGAATAGGGAAACCACCAATAGCGCCAATGTAATGGAAAAACAACGAACAGGGCAATTGTTAATAAAAGCGATGTGGTTGAACACAGGCTGTGGAAAATAAAATATGATTGTCTTGGATCATAAATGGGGATATAATGAAAGCCAGTCAATTAAATCAAATGAAAAATAAAAAAAATGTAAGGTGAGTTAAATGCATAAATATGGTTTTTTCAGAACGGCCTGTGCTGTTCCTAAACTAAAACTGGCGGACTGCCAATATAATCTCAGCGAAATCATTGCGCTGGCAGACAAGGCCTGGGATCAGGGTGTGGAGGTGTTATTGTTTCCGGAGTTGGGAATCACCGGATATACTTGTGGCGATCTGTTTTTTCAACGGGAGCTTCAGCAAAATGCAGTAAAGGCTCTGGACAGCCTCTGTCAATGGTCAGAAGGAAAGAAGATGCTGATGGCGGTGGGCCTGCCCCTGGCTATTAACGGGAGTCTGTACAACTGCTCAGCGTTATTAAACGACGGCAAAATATTGGGGATTGTGCCCAAAACCTATATTCCCAATCATCAGGAATTTTATGAAAAACGCTGGTTTGCCTCGTCAAAATCCCTGAATCTGACAGATGTTGTGATTTGTTCGCAAAGGGTACCGATTGGAACCGATCTGCTTTTTCAACATGTTCATCGGGAAGAATTTGTGGTGGCCGTCGAAATTTGCGAAGACTTGTGGGTGCCCATTTCACCGGGCAGCTTTCACGCTTTGGCTGGTGCAACGGTGATTCTAAATCCCTCCGCCAGCAATGAGGTGGTCGGGAAAAGTGATTATCGCCGTGAACTGATTCGCTCCCAATCCGGACGTTGCAATGCGGCCTATCTCTACGCTTCGGCAGGATTTGGTGAATCCACCAGTGATCTGGTTTTCGGCGGCAATGCGATTATCTGTGAACGGGGGATATTATTAAAGGAATTGCCCAAGTTTAACCTCGGGAATGAACTGTTGATTACCGATATCGATGTGGAATCTCTGAACCATGACCGGCAAATGCAGCATGGTTTTGGGGATTCGGTGCATCTGCTTAACGACCATTCCTACCGGACCATTACGTTTGAAACGCCAGGTACCAATGTTTTTGATCGGGAGGTAAATCCCCAGCCCTTTGTTCCAGCCGACCCGAATCGTCGCAGTGAACGGTGTGAAGAAATATTTAACATTCAAACCATCGGTTTGGCCACCCGCCTGGCTCATATCGGCAATGCCCCGATGGTGGTGGGGATATCCGGTGGACTGGACTCGACCATGGCCTTGCTGGTTTGTGTCAGTGTTTGTGACCGCTTCAATATTCCCCGGGAAAAAATTCATGCTGTAACGATGCCCGGTTTTGGTACCACCGACCGCACCTATGATAACGCCGTGGCCCTGATCAAGGGACTGGGTGCCAGCTTCCATGAGATTTCCATTGTGGCCGCCTGTACCGCTCATTTTAACGATATCGGCCACCCCATCGAGCTCCACAATGTTACCTACGAAAATTCCCAGGCCCGGGAACGTACCCAGATTCTCATGGATCTTTCCAATAAACTGGGGGGAATTGTCATCGGCACCGGCGATCTTTCCGAACTGGCGCTGGGCTGGGCCACCTATAATGGCGATCATATGTCGATGTACAGCGTTAACGCCAGTGTCCCTAAAACCCTGATCCGTTACCTGGTGGAGTGGGTGGCGGACCATTCGCCCGAAGCGGACATCCGCAAAATTCTCTATGATGTTCTGGATACCCCGGTTTCTCCGGAACTGCTGCCCCCCGATGCCGATGGAAAAATTGCCCAAAAGACAGAAGAAACCGTGGGTCCCTACGAACTTCACGATTTCTTTATGTATCAAATGGTGCGCCATGGTTTTGCCCCGGAAAAGGTATATTTTCTGGCCTGCAAGGCCTTTGACGGCAACTATGAAAAGACGATTATTTTTAAATGGTTGAAAAGTTTTTACCACCGTTTCTTCAGCCAGCAGTTTAAACGGAACTGCCTACCCGACGGACCAAAGGTCGGTTCGGTCTCCTTTTCACCCCGAGGCGACTGGCGGATGCCCTCCGATGCCCATGCCACCCAATGGCTCAAAAGCCTGGACAAAATGGAACCAATCGTTCAGGATAGTTAAAAATTGATAAAAAAAAGAAGCTGTGCAAAACAGCTTCTTTCAGACTATCAAAAAAGATAACCTAGTACCGACAATTGTTACATCATGTTGTACGCATCGGAGCGGACACGGCAGAGCCTGTCCGATTCCGCAGCGAACAACAGATTAACAATTGGTCGGTACGGTAGTTTAACGACAACCTAAAAGAAGCTGTCCGAAAACAGCTTCTTTTTGACTATTCTTTTTTAGCGTAGTGTTGGATCAGGACTTCATGTTTGAAGTTGATGAAATCGAGAATTTCTTTTTTACCCTCTTCACTGGTCATGGCATATCCGAACAGCCCCAACAGGTCTTTCATATCCAGCGGTTTAACTAATTGTTCGGCTGAGTTCAATGAACCCTCGGATTTGAGCTTGGCATCATTGAGTGAGGTAGAGTTGTCAGTTCGACAGAGTAGGTAGTCGACCGATACATCAAAATAATCGGCAATTTCAACCAGTAATTGGTTTTCAGGAAGGTTTTTATCCTTCTCATACTTGGAAATCGAGCTCTTGTTTAAATCAAAATGTTCAGCAAAATCCTGCTGTGTCATATCCTTATTAATTCGCAGTCGTTTTAATCGTGTTCCAAAAGTAGACATGGTGTTTCCTCCAAAAATTATTCATAATCTCAGTATGAATGAATAAGATAAACACATGATATGTGTATAACCCGATTATACACCATCTGTATATTTGATGGCCAGAAATTTTATATAAAGGTGCCAAACCGGAAATAATTTAGGTCGGACATGAGCTAGAAGCATTATTTCTTAATGACGATTAAAACAAACTTGCTTTATTCTTTAACTTGGTTTAAAATTAGGTGTTATATATTCGAGAAAGGATACTAAATGAAATTTACAGAATTAGAAATTAATGAACAACTGCTGCAAGGCATCGAAGACATGGGCTTTGTAGAAATGACCGAAATCCAGGAGCGAGCGATACCACAACTGATGATGGGAGGAGACCTCATTGGAAAATCGCAAACAGGAACCGGTAAAACGGTAGCGTTTGCTATTCCAGCCATTACAAAGCTTGACCCTTCTATAAAGAAAGTACAAGTTTTAGTTCTATGCCCAACCCGAGAGTTGGCAGTACAGGTCTCAGACGAATTTAAAAAAGTACTTAAATATCAAAAAGGCATCAAAGTACTACCAATTTTTGGTGGTGCATCCATTGAAGCTCAGATCCGCGATCTTAAATCCGGGGTTCAGATCGTCGTTGGCACGCCCGGCCGCGTGATGGACCATATGCGCCGAAAAACATTAAAATTAAGTGACGTTTCGATGGTGGTTTTAGATGAAGCTGACGAAATGTTAAACATGGGATTCCGGGAAGATATTGAATTGATTCTTGACGAAATTGCCCATGAAATTCAGACTGTGTTATTCTCGGCAACGATGCCAAAGCCGATTCTGAAAATCGCCGAAACCTACCAGAAAAATCCGGTTCTGGTGGAGATTTCACCCAAAAACATGGTGGCGACCAGCATTGAACAAAAATACTTCAATATCAACGATCACCATAAATTTGAAGCGCTAACCCGTTTGCTGGATGTGTACAAACCGCAGCGTTCGCTGATTTTCTGCAACACCAAAAAATATGTTGATGAAATCACCGATGATCTCAAGAAACTGGGCTATTCGGTTGATAAAATCCATGGCGATATGCGTCAGATGTCCCGAATGGCGGTTTTAAAAGACTTCAGTCGTGGTAATCTGAATATCCTGGTGGCAACCGATGTGGCCGCCCGAGGGATTGATGTGGATGACGTGGATATTGTTTTTAATTACGATGTACCGGATAATGAAGAATATTATGTTCATCGGATTGGTCGAACCGGACGGGCCGGGAAAAGCGGAATTTCCCTGACTCTGGCACGGTCCAGAGATCAGTTCAGACTGAAAAAAATCACCGACTATACCAAGAAAAGTATTGAACGGGATTTAATCCCCACCAGCGCCGTTATTAATGATATCAAGATCGCTCATTTCCACGAACGCTTCAAGATTCGTGCTGATAAGGGTGCCGAAAAGGGGACCTTAGAGACCTATGTAAAAATTATTGATGAGCTGGTGGAAAAAGGCTACACCGCTGAAACCATAGCAGCGGTATTGCTGCAGGCCCAATTGCCACTGTCAGAAGCCGAAGACCTTAACACCATTGAACGACGGCCAAGACGTACGGATTCAGCACCACGGCGCGATGGTCGGGATGGCCGAGATGGCCGCGGTCGTCGAGATGGCGGTTCCAGAGACGGCGGTGCCCGTCGAGCTGGTCCAGAAAAAACAAAACGTCTTTTCATCAGTGTCGGCGAAAAGGATCATGCCCAAAAGCGGGATATCCTGGGAGCCATCTGTGGAGAGTGTGGGATACCATCTTCAGCAGTCGGCAACATCGACATGTACGACAAATTTACCTTTGTTGATGTCGATGAAGAACAGGCTAAAAAAGTAGAAAAGAAATTAAACGGAAAAATAATCAAAGAACGCAAAGTTAAAGTTGAAATTTCTAAAAAGAAGAAATAATTAACGTATCAATAGAACCTGGGTTTGAGGCTGACTTTGTCCTTGGATCCAGGTTTTTTATTAGTGCATTATCGGTGCATTTATTTAGTACATTTAATTAAAATCAAGAGGAGGTGCCGTATGAAAGACACTCAAACAGAAAAAAAGAATAAATTGGGCGTCGTTCCAATTCCGAAGCTACTCTTTTCAATGTCAATACCGGCAATTATTTCGATGATGATTCAGGCCATGTATAACATCGTCGACAGTATCTTTGTGGCCCAAATCGGGGAAGAAGCCCTGACTGCCGTTTCCCTCGCGTTTCCGATTCAGATGATCATCATCTCCTGTTTTGTCGGCATGGGAATCGGAATAAATTCAGCCATATCAAGGCGCCTGGGTCAGAATAAAAAGAGCGAAGCTGCCAACGTAGCTGAGCATGGTTTCTTACTGGCGATGCTGATTGCGATCGTGTTGGGTATTTTGGGATTTTTTACAGCGGAAGCATTTATCAGTTTGTTTACTGATAATGCCAACATCATTGCCCAGGGCCGATCTTATTTAATAATCGTGACCGTGTTCTGTTTTGGTAGTTTCATTACTCAGGCGGCTTATTCCACGCTGCAGGGGAGTGGTGAAATGATCCAGCCGATGGTGGGACAAATTATTGGCGCGGTTACCAATATCATTCTCGATCCGATCATGATCTTCGGGTGGCTGGGATTCCCGGCATTGGGAGTAGCCGGTGCCGCTATCGCCACCGTGATCGGTCAGTTTTTTGGGATGGCCTATATGTTGCTGGTTATTTTCAAAAGCAGTAAGAATTATCTGAAATTGGATTATAAGGTCTTTCACTACGAGACTGAAATCGTCAAAGACATCTTTAAGGTTGGCTTGCCGGCGGCGATTATGCAGGGGCTGGCGTCACTGATGATCACCGGATACAATCTGATTCTGGCTGGATTTGGGATGTCGGCCGTGGCTGTTTTCGGCGTTTACTTTAAAATTCAATCGGTCATCTTTATGCCGATCTTTGGCCTGGGTCAGGGTGCGATGCCGATCTTCGGCTTCAATTTTGGAGCGAAAAACCGAGAACGCTTTAATGAAACGCTGAAGGTGGCCGTTACTGCGGCCCTGACGATTATGACCATTGGCACCCTGTTGTTCTGGATTTTCCCGGCCCAGATTATGATGGCCTTTAACCCCTCGCCAGAAATGATGGAAATCGGCATCAATTGTCTGCGCAGTATCAGTCTGGCCTTTCCTCTGGCGGGGATCTCAATTATGATTGGGGTCAGCTTTCAGGCTATTGGTAAAGCCTATGTCAGCATGATTGCATCGTTTATCCGACAGATGGTGGTGCTATTGCCGGTTACTTATCTGTTGGCTCAACTCGGTGGTCTGGACTGGGTCTGGTATGGGTTTATCATTTCCGAAATTTTCTGTCTGGCTTACGAACTGTTTATGTTCCGCTGGTATCAGCGAACCATCTTCGACACCTGGGAGGCTTCCCCAGTGGTGCAAAATTAATCCCCGCGTTGAAACTGGAGTAATTAATAAAACTAAAACAAAAAGATCTTCAAAAGCATTTAGCTTTTGAAGATCTTTTTTTACTTTACATCCAGCTGATTAATGACATCAATGCTCTGATAAATCAGGGTTTTCATGCGCTCGGTTTCACCACAGAGGAACAGGTAGCCAATCAGGGTTTCAAACCCGGTGGCATAGCGGTAGTCTGAGGGGTTGGCATTTTTGGGGACCTGGGAGGCGGTGTTTCGACCCCGCTTAACCATTCGCTCCTCGGCTTCGGAAAGCTGCGGTAGCAGTGCCCGGATGATTTGAGCCTGGGCACTGGCCCGGACATAGCTGATCGAGGTTTTGGTCATCAAATTGACGTTCTGGTGACCACAGCCGAGCAGGTATTTCCGGATCAGATCGGAGAAGATCCCATCACCGATATAGGCCAGGGCCAGGGGATTCATGGCGGCGGCCTGTTCGATGGTATAACTTTTTTCGATGGTGGCTTTGATGCTGTTGAGATTATCGGGATTTGGGGTCAGGCTTTTTTCCATTTAACACCTTCCCGGGTATCCTCCAGGACAATGCCTTTGGCCAGCAGTTCATCACGGATCTCATCAGCCCGTTTGAAATCTTTGGCTTTGCGGGCGGCTTGTCGCTGGGCGATCAGGTCTTCCACAGCCTCATCAAGATTGGTTTCCTTATCTTTTACCGCCAGTCCTAAAACGGTGGTGAGTTCGGCAAAAAGGTTTTGACCGGCGATGATTGCCGGTTGGGAAGAAGTGGCATCCAGATTGGAGTTGAGATCCCGAACCAGCTCAAAAATTACGGCAATCGCATCAGCGGTGTTAATATCATCGTCCATCGCGGCGACAAAATCGTTTTTGTATTTAACCAGGGAGTCAATCCAGGCCTGTTCTTTTTCGGTGGCTATCTCAGCGGAGGCGTTTTCCAGCAAAAAGGCCATTTGGAATTTGGCGGTATACAAACGTTCCAGGGCACTGGCGGCTTGTTGCAGCAACGGTTCGCTAAAGTTAACCGGACTGCGGTAATGCGCCATCAGTAAAAACATCCGGACCGCTTCGAGATCAAAGGTCTTGGCAATATCCCGGACGGTGAAGAAGTTGCCCTTGGACTTGGACATTTTCTCGTTGTCGATATTAATGTAGCCGTTGTGCACCCAATAGTTGGCAAAGGGCTTGCCGCAGCAGCCTTCCGATTGGGCAATTTCATTTTCGTGGTGGGGGAAGATCAGATCCTGACCGCCGCCGTGAATATCAATGGTTTCGCCGAGGTGTTTTTTGGACATCGCCGAACATTCGATGTGCCAGCCCGGCCGTCCCTGGCCCCAGGGACTTTCCCAATAGGGTTCGCCGTCTTTTTTCTTTTTCCACAGGGCAAAATCCAGGGGACTGTGTTTTTCATCATTGACATCAATCCGGGCGCCGGATTTTAAATCATCGATGGACTGTTTGGATAATTTACCGTAGTCTTTAAAGGCATCGACATGATAGTAGACATTACCGTCGACGTTATAGGCCAGTCCTTTTTCTTCCAGCGTTTTGATCATCGCAATAATTTCCGGCATGTGTTCGCTGACTTTGGGATGGACCGAGGCCCGTTTGATGCCCAGGGCATCGGCGTCGGTGAAGTATTCCTGAATGTATTTTTCCGAAACATCGCCCGGCGAAATCCCTTCTTCATGGCTGCGGTTGATGATTTTGTCATCGACGTCGGTAAAATTCTGGATAAAGGTGACCTCGTAACCGGTATATTCCAAAAAACGGCGCAACACGTCAAAAACGATGAAGGGACGGGCGTTACCGATGTGAAAATAGTTGTAAACAGTCGGTCCGCAGGAATACATCCGGACCTTGCCCGTTTCAATGGGGACAAAGGTTTCTTTCTTCTGGGTCAGGGTATTATATAATTTCATAAAGTTCAACCTTTCAATTTATTTCTTTACAGCAATGTGTTATGATAACATATTATACACTAAAGATAAGATTAAGTGTCAATGGATAAAATTTTTTAGGAAGAAAATTTCTGTTATCATCAAAAACGAATGACCAGAAATGAATGAGGAATCTCCATGGAAGCAAATACAAAGAGAAAAGTCCTGGCCCAGGCGATTTTAGCCCTTGAAACCGAAGAGGATTGTAATCTGTTACTCGAAGACTTGTGTACCATCAAAGAAATCGAAGACATGGCCCACCGGTTTGAGATTGCCTACTTGCTGTCCCAGGGAAAAACCTTTATTGATGTCGAAAAACTGACCGGGGCCAGTTCGGCCACCATCAGCCGCGTCAACCGCTGCCTCAAACACGGCAAAGGCTACCGCAACATCATCGAAAAAATGAAAAAGGACCATACATTGGAGTAATCTTGAGACTGTAAACAAACTCAGAAGCAGTACCGACAATTTTTATATCATGTTGTACGCATCGGAGCGGACACGGCGATAGCCTGTCCGATTCCGCGGCGAACAACAGATTAACAATTGGTCGGTACGAGAGTTTGCAGGATCCTGAATCTTATCTAAAATTTAATATTAAAGGAGTTGAGTGTAGTGATGAAAGCTGTGAAAAAGTCGAAGAAGTTGGACAACGTTTGTTATGATATTAGAGGACCGGTGGTCGAAGAGGCGGACCGCATGGAGCGGGACGGCATTGACATTATTATGCTCAATACAGGGAATACCGCCCCCTTTAATTTAAATGCCCCGGATGAAATTATTCAGGATATTAAATATAACATGAAAACCGCCGAAGGCTATTGTAATTCCCAGGGTATTTTTTCAGCCCGGAAGGCCGTGGTTCAGCATTATCAGACCAAGGGTCTGATGGATCTGAAAGTCGATGATGTTTTTCTCGGCAACGGTGTCAGTGAACTGATTCTTTTTTGTATGCAGGCACTGCTGGATGATGGCGACGAAATTCTGGTTCCGGCACCGGATTACCCACTGTGGTCGGCTGCGGTCAACTTATCGGGTGGTACCGCCGTATACTATACTTGTAATGAAGAAGATGACTGGAACCCTGATCTTGCTGATATCGCCAGCAAGATTACCCCTAACACCAAGGGGATTGTGGTGATCAATCCCAATAACCCCACTGGCGCCCTTTATCCCCGTGAGATCTTAGAAGGGATCGTCGATCTGGCCGTGGAAAATAATCTGATTATCTTTGCTGATGAAATCTATGATCGAATTCTCTATGATGATGCGGTTCATATCCCGATGGCGACCCTCACTGAGGAAGTACTGGTGGTGACCCTTAACGGCTTGTCAAAATCCCATCGGATTCCCGGCTATCGGGTTGGTTGGATGATTCTGACCGGCAACAAGGAAGGGGCTAAGGACTATATTGATGGCATCAAAATGCTTTCCAATATGCGGATGTGTTCCAATGTTCCCGGCCAGCATGCGATCCAGACCTCATTGGGCGGCTACCAGAGTATGAATGATCTGCTCAAACCGGGGGGACGGCTGTACGAACAGCGGGAGATTGTATGTAAGCGGATTAATGCGATTCCGGGTCTGTCCTGCGTCAAACCCAAAGCGGGATTTTATGTCTTTCCCAAAATTGATACGGAACTATTTAATATCACCAGCGATGTCCAGTTTGCTCTGGATTTCCTGAAAGAAGAACATGTCCTGATGGTTCAGGGAACCGGTTTTAACTGGCCAAATCAGGATCATTTTAGAATTGTGTTTTTGCCTCATCCCGAAGATCTGATCGAAACCATGGATCGGCTGGAACGGTTTATGGCCAGCTATCAGCAAAAATAAGTTTATAAGAACGGAAGAATAATGAAAAAACAATTAGTGAAAAGTAAAAAAAGGGCCATTCTGGCTGGCGTTTGTGCCGGTCTTGGCGAATACTGCAACATTTCGCCCTGGGTCTTTAGAGGTCTGTTCCTGTTGCCCTTTGTGCTTCGGTTTGTACCGGGTATCCTCAGTATTATTGTCTATATCCTCCTGGCGGTGGTACTCCCCGGCAATAAACGGCTTGCGGACCAGGATGTGGTGGAAGTGGATTACGAAATTATTGATGACAATAATGAGGAAGAGATCATTGATTTCAGTGACGAAAAGACAGGATCTGAAGAAAAGGTTGACTAAGATGCTGGAAAAAAGAATCATTACAAAATCAAGTCAGGAAACCTTTGATTTTGGGAAATATCTGGGGGAAGCCATCGACTTCCCCCTGATTATTTTTTTACAAGGTGAAATGGGGGCTGGAAAAACGCTCTTTTCAAAAGGCTTTGTGGCCGGAATGGGATTAGATGATGAGGTCACCAGTCCCACCTATACGATTGTCAACGAATACGGCAATCCGCCCCGGATTTTTCATTTTGATTTATACCGGCTCCAGGATCCGGATGAGCTTTATGAGATGGGTTTTGAAGATTACCTCAGTCAGGGCTGTACCCTGTTGCTGGAGTGGCCGGATCTGGTGCTGGAAGATCAGTTTGAGCCCAAGCTGGAAATCAGCCTGGTATCCCATCTGGAGACGCCTGAGCAGCGGGAAATTATTTTAAAAACAGACAATCAAAAAGTGGCACAGATCTTAAATTCGCTGTAGTCGCAAAACGCAAAGCAATATTTGGCAAGAGCAGGGATCAAGGCTCGTTGATCATCTGCGTTCCACGATATTAATAATTAATAATGAGGTGGCAAACATGGAAAAATCGCTAACCAGCGTGATCATCCCCGCTGCCGGATTAGGTCGGCGGATGAACGCATCGATCAGCAAACAGTATCTGCAGTTAAACGGAAAACCGATTTTAGCCTATACCCTGGATGCGTTTGAAAATTGTCCGCTGATTGACGAAATTATCTTGGTTATTAATCCGGATGAACTCGAACTTTGCGAGGAGCAGGTCATTGGCACCTATCCTTATACCAAGGTCAAATTGGTGGCTGGCGGCAACACCCGGCAAGAGTCGGTTTATGCCGGATTGAAGGCGGCGAATCCGCAAACCCGGATTGTCCTGATCCACGACGGCGCCAGACCTCTGATCAGGGAATCGGTAATCCGCCGGAGCATTGAGGAAACCATTAAACATCGGGCCACAGTGGTGGGGGTGCCGGCCAAAAATACCATCAAGGTGATTAATGAAGATGGTTTTGTCGAACATACCCCGGATCGCAATTATCTGGTCGAAATACAAACCCCTCAAACATTTGATTATGATCTGATCAGGGAAGCTCATCAAAAAGCGCTGGCATCGGGAGTGGCCGGGACCGATGACGCCTTTCTGGTGGAATGGCTGAAGATCCCGGTTAAAATCGTGGTTGGCGACTATACCAATATTAAAATCACGACCCCGGAGGATTTGACCATCGCTGAGTCGATCATCAGCCAAATGGCCGAAAATGAGGGCTTGGACTGAAAAAATTAAAAGATTATTAATAGAAATAAAGAATGAAGTGAAAAAAGCTGTTATTTTATGCAGTTTTTCGCTTCATTCTTTATTTATTGGGGAATAAAAGATATAATGGAAATACACGAAACAAAAAGCTAAGGGTTATTCACCTTTTTAAAAATAAATTGTGAAAATGTGGAGGAAACCATGATTGAATTATCTGAAGAACTTCTATTAAGAATGTATTATAAAATGAACCAGGCCCGATACTTTGAAGAAAAACTGGATGATCTTGTTGCAAAGGGACAGGTCCATGGAACCGTTCATCTGGCTATTGGTCAGGAGGCCTCAGGGGTCATGGCCTGTCTGGCGTTGGAAGAGGGCGATCTGGTATCATTGAGTCATCGCGGTCATGCTCAGGCGATTGGCTTTGGGCTGGATGTTAATCTAATGATGGCCGAATGTCTGGGAAAATATACCGGCTATTGTAAGGGCAAAGGCGGCTCGATGCACATTGCCGATTTGGAAAACGGAAATCTCGGGGCCAATGGCGTGGTCGGCGGGGGCTTTAATCTTTCCTGCGGCGCCGCGTTGACCCAGAAATACCATCAAACCGGAAAGGTCGTTTTGTGCTTTGCCGGGGATGGTGCCACCAACGAGGGCAGCTTTCATGAATCCTTGAATCTGGCCTCGGTCTGGAAACTACCGGTGGTTTTTTTCATTGAAAACAATCAATATGGGATGTCGAATCCGATTGAGAATCACATGAATATCGAAAACATTTCCGACCGCAGTGAGGCCTATAACATGCCGGGCCTTACCATTGACGGTAATGATTTTCTCGATGTTTACAATACTGTCACTAAAGCTTTGCGCTATGCCAGAGCCGGGAAGGGTCCAGTCCTGATTGAAGCCAAAACGTATCGTTACAGTGGCCATTCCAAAAGTGATAAGCAGGTTTATCGGGATAAACGGGAGGTTCAGGAATGGCGAAAAAAAGACCCGGTTTTGAAGATGAAAGAATATCTGCGGGAGAATCGGATCTTTACCGAAAAGCAGATCCTGAAGATGGAAGAAGAAGCCAGCCTTTCCATTGAGCAGGCGGTGGAATTTGCTAAAAAAAGCCCGCAACCACAGTTGAACACAATTTTAGAAGATGTATACGCGTGAGAGGTTGAATGATGAAAACAAGTGATATGACAAAAATGACCTACCGCGATGCCATCCGTCTGGGAATAACAGAAGAAATGCGTTTGGACCGGGATGTCATTTTTTTAGGTGAAGATATTGGTGTCTACGGTGGGGCCTTTGGAGTGTCGAAGGGATTGCTGGAAGAGTTTGGCGAGGAACGGATTCTGGATACCCCAATTTCTGAAGGGGCCATCGTTGGAACTGCAGTGGGGGCCGCAACTACGGGCTTGCGTCCGGTTTGCGAAATTATGTTTATGGACTTTATTACCCTCGGGTTGGATGCGCTGGTGAATCAGGGTGCTAAAATGCGCTACATGTTTGGCGGCCAGTGCCGGGTACCAATGGTTCTGCGGTTGCCGGCTGGTTCCGGTACCGGTGCAGCGGCTCAACACAGTCAGAGTCTGGAAGCCTGGTTATGTCATGTACCGGGACTAAAGGTGGTGACCCCATCCACTCCGGCTCAGGCCAAAGGACTGATAAAAGCGGCCATCCGGGATAATAACCCGGTCTGTTTTATTGAACATAAGATGCTCTATGATACAGTCGGTCTGGTTCCGCTTGATGACGAATATACGCTGGAAATTGGAAAAACCATTGTCGAACGGCCCGGTAAGGACGTCACCATCGTCGCTTACGGTACTACCCTGGCAAAAGCCATTGAAGCCGCCGAATTTTTAGATGAAGAAGGGATCCGGGTAGAAATCCTCAATCCCCTGACCCTGTATCCGATGGATATGAAACCGATCATTGAATCGGTTATCAAAACCGGCTGTCTGATTGTCGCCCATGAGGCCGTTAAAACTGGCGGTGTTGGCGGCGAAATCGTCGCCCGGGTGGTTGAAAGCGAAGCCTTCGACTATCTCACCGCGCCGATCATTCGATTAGGCGGGTTGGATGTCCCGATTCCCTTTAACCAGGAATTAGAGGCAGCAGCGGTACCCCAGCGGAACGACTTTGTTCATGGCGTTTATCGTCTCCTTAACCGGGAATAGGGAGTTGGCACAATGATGGAAAATGAAATAATATTACCGAAAGAGAAATTGGATATGGTAGCAGAAAACTTGACAAATACCGCCGCGGCAGGGTTGACGGGAACGATTAAAGAAGAGGCGGTTCTTCAGGATGATAAATCGGAAGCTGATCTCCAGGAAGCGGCTGTTGATATCAGTGCTGAGACAGTCGCAGCGATTCCGTCAGAAGCAGCAGTAGAGCGAACTGAACCAGGGGGAGACATCGCTGTTGAAGACCCGGCAGATGAATACCTTCAGGAGGAAAATCTGGAAGAAAAACTGACCGCGGCCATTGAGGCACTGGAACGTAATCTGGAACAAACGATCAAAGAAGGGAACAAAGAGCAGCCCTCAAAAGTCCTTCGGGAAATTATTAAGGATGAAGTGATTGAAGAACCGCAGGAAAATCCGCTTGAGCCTGATCCCCGCGCCGGCAAGGTCAGAGCAACCCCGGCAGCCCGACGAATTGCCCGGGAATTTAAGGTGGAAATTGACAAGGCGACTGGCACCGGACCAAACGGACGAATTGAAGTCGATGATGTCAAAAAACTGGTGGTCATTCAGCCCGGAACCTTCGACTACAAATCAAAAGAACCGGTGGTGATTAAAACCAGTTTGGACAAAATCGCCGGGAATCCCAGCAATCTTTTTTCGACTCCGGTAAAACTGGAAGAAATTCCCGATAAAAAAACAGTGACCCGAAAGAAACTGAAAGATATGAATCAGAAAATCGAGAAGGTGCCAAATCCAGAGCTGGACTTTGTTCCCTTTGTGGATGAGAACGATGAAAAACCGGAAACGAAAGATGCCGATGTGGTGACAAAAATCTCAGCACTGGATTTTGTGCCCTTTGTTGATTTAAAAGCGGAGCCGCTGCGGGAAGAAATTATTGTTAAACCAACCCCCATGCATTTGCTTTATGAAAGCGAATCGGAAGATCAGGGGCTAAAAAATAGAAAATCCCGGGGTCTGCCCAGAAAAAATCAGGCTCAGGATAAAAATAAAAATGACATCAAAGCAGCAACCAGTGTTCCAACAGTCACAGAAGCAGTAGTCAGCGATAGCAATGAAGTAACCGAAGTAAATGAAGTAAATGAAGTAAATGAAGTAAATGAAGTAAATGAAGTTAAAAAAGAGATAATCATCGATACAGTCCGTGAACCCCTTCGGGAGACGGAGATCACGGAAAATACGGAGATCACGGAAAATAATGAAGAAAACCATGAAGAAAAAATTGTGACCCGGACGGTTCGACCCAAAGCGATCAGAAAATACCTGATAAAAAAGAAAGTTGAAACGGCTGTTATCAGCCTAACCACGGAAATTGACATGACTGAAATCAAGGATCTCCGTAAGAAGATCACCAAAAAAATTGAGGAACAGGCCCGATACCGTTGTACCTATACGGATTTTCTGCTTTTGGCAACCTCCCGGGCACTGGTGAAACACCCCCTGATTAATGCCCGACGGGAAGATGATACGGTGGTTGCCCATGCCCACGTAAATATGGGTTTAACGGTCGAATCCGACCATGGCTTTATTGTTCCGGTGATCCCAAACGCCCAGACGATGAACTTTGTCGAAATCGTCAAAAGTCGGGGCGATCTTTTAAAGGCGGTTAAAAACAAACATCTGTCCCAAGATCAGTTAGAGGGCAGCACCTTTACCATCACCAACTTGGGGATGTATGGAATCCGGGAATTTACCGCCATCATCAACCAGACCAACAGCGCTATCCTCAGTGTCGGCGAAGTGGTTCAGCGGATCCGTATTCATCAGGGTGAACCGGTGGTTCGATCGGTGATGAAAATCAGCCTCAATTTGGATCAACGGGTGGCCAATGGGGTGGACGGAGCAAAATTTTTGCAGGATATTAAGGCTGACATGGAGAATCCATCACTTTTATTGTTTTAGCCTTAAAATTTGTCAAAATCAAGAAAAGATAACGTTACCAAAAAAATAATGATTGTCACATTTAAGCAAATTGTGTTAGACTAAACAGCATAATATAAGATTACAGAACATACATGAAGCAGATGAAAAGCAATGGCCAATTGTCTGCTTTTTTTGTATCTAAGCGAGAGTTGAATTCGAAAGGAGTACAAGGTTGGAGAAGATATTAAAGGAAGGCATTACCTTTGATGATGTATTGTTAATCCCAGGAAAATCAGAAGTGTTGCCAGGGGACGTCAACACTGGCACCCGTCTGACAAAGAAAATTGCCCTGAATATTCCCATTATGAGTGCCGGTATGGATACGGTCACCGAAGGACGGCTGGCAATTGCTATGGCAAGAGAAGGCGGCATTGGGATTATTCATAAGAATATGACCATTGAAGAACAGGCTTTTGAAATTGACAAGGTTAAACGCTCAGAGAACGGGGTTATCGTGGATCCGTTTTTCTTATCACCCGATCATAATATCGGGGATGCACTGGAGCTGATGTCCCGCTATCGTATTTCCGGGGTTCCGATTACCATTGACGGGAAATTGGTGGGAATCATCACCAACCGGGATTTGCGTTTTGAAAGTGATCCTAAAAAGAAAATCAAAGACGCCATGACAAAAGAAAACCTGGTTACCGCTGAAGAGGGCACCACCCTGGAAAAGGCGGAAGCCATTTTGAAACAATACAAGATCGAAAAGCTTCCCATTGTGGATTCGGAAAATAATCTAAAAGGTTTGATCACCATTAAAGATATTGAAAAGAGCATTAAATATCCCAACGCCGCTAAAGATTATCGGGGTCGGCTGATTGTTGGCGGTGCCGTCGGTATCAGCAGCAACACCTTCGAACGGGTTGATGCCCTGGTAGAAGCCCAGGCTGATGTCATCGTTGTGGATACCGCCCATGGTCACTCCATCGGGGTGGTTAAAACGGTTAAAGCGATCAAAGAAAAATATCCCGATGTTCAGCTCATCGTCGGAAACATTGCCACCGGCGCAGCCGCCAAAGATTTAATTGAAGCTGGTGTAGATGCCCTTAAGGTCGGGATTGGCCCCGGCTCCATTTGTACAACCCGGGTTGTGGCCGGGATTGGGGTGCCTCAAGTTACCGCTATTTTAGATGTAGTTGAAGTCGCTAAAGAGTACGATATCCCCGTTATTGCTGACGGTGGGATCAAGTATTCCGGTGATGTGGTAAAAGCCATTGGCGCCGGTGCGGATGTGGTTATGATCGGGAGTCTTTTTGCCGGTACGGACGAAAGCCCGGGCGAAACGATTATCTACCAGGGCCGCAGCTTTAAAACCTACCGCGGGATGGGCTCTTTAGGGGCTATGAAAGATGGCAGCTCGGACCGTTACTTCCAGGAGGGCCAGAAAAAACTGGTTCCTGAAGGGGTTGAAGGAAAGGTTCCCTACAAAGGACCACTGGCCGATACGGTTTATCAGTTAGTTGGCGGGCTCCGTTCAGGTATGGGTTATTGCGGGACCCCAACCATCAAGGATTTAAGAGAAAAATCACAGTTTATGAAAATAACCAGTGCGGGTCTGATCGAAAGTCACCCTCATGATATTTCCATCACCAAAGAATCACCTAACTACAATAGCGCTCAATTTTAGGAGAATTTATGATAAAAAAGCATTACCAAGATGAAATTATTCTCATTGTGGATTTTGGAGCACAATACAATCAGCTGATCGCCCGACGGGTCCGTGAAGCCAGAGTGTATTCTGAGGTTGTTCCCTATGATATTACCCCTGATGAGATTCGCCAGAAAAATCCCAAGGGCATTATCTTCACCGGTGGGCCTTCCAGTGTCCATGAAGAGGGAGCACCACAATGTGATCCGGAAATTTACACCATGGGGATTCCGATTTTAGGGATCTGCTACGGTGCTCAGCTGATGGCTGAGCAGCTAAAAGGTGTTACTGATTCTGCCGATATTCGGGAGTACGGAAAAAAAGCGCTGAATTTTGAAAAAGATTCGGTGCTGTTTAAAGATATTCCTGACGGATCAACCTGCTGGATGAGTCACACCAATTATATCCAGACCATTCCGGAAGGATTCTGCATCACCGCCACAACTGACTCCTGTCCGACTGGCGCGATGGAATGTCATGAACGCAAGCTCTATGCAGTTCAATTCCATCCCGAAGTGGAACACACCCAATACGGCAAAGAAGTTTTAAATAACTTTATTTATAATGTCTGCGGTTGTGAAGGTTTATGGACCATGCATAACTTTGCCCAGGAACAGATTGAAGCCATTAAAGAACAGGTTGGCGACCGTCGGGTGTTATGCGCCCTCAGTGGCGGGGTTGACTCTTCGGTTGCAGCGACCCTGGTGCACCAGGCCATTGGCGACAAGCTGACCTGTATTTTTGTCGATCATGGTCTGCTGCGAAAAGATGAAGGCGACCAGGTCGAAGCGATCTTTAAGAACCGCTTTAACATGAACTTTATCCGGGTGAACTGCGAAGATCGTTTCCTTGGTAAATTGGCAGGTGTCAGTGATCCGGAGCAAAAACGAAAAATCATCGGCACGGAGTTTATCCGTGTCTTTGAGGAAGAGTCCAGTAAACTCAACGACATCGATTTTCTGCTGCAGGGAACCATCTATCCCGACGTTATCGAAAGTGGCACTAAAAATGCGGCCGTCATTAAAAGCCATCACAATGTTGGCGGACTACCGGATGATGTCAATTTCGAACTGATTGAACCGCTGCGAAACCTGTTTAAAGACGAGGTTCGGGCAGTGGGCGAAGAAATTGGACTGGATCACGATCTGGTCTGGCGGCAACCCTTCCCGGGACCAGGCCTGGCCATTCGGGTGATGGGCGATGTCACCAAAGAAAAACTGGATATCTTAAAAGAAGCCGATTTTGTCTTCCGGGACGAGATTGCCAAAGCCGGGCTGGATGAAGAAATCTGGCAATACTTTGCGGTCCTGCCAGGAAACCGCAGTGTCGGGGTTATGGGTGATGAACGAACCTATGACTACACCATCGGTCTGCGAGCCGTCACCTCAGTTGACGGAATGACTTCCGACTGGGCCCGTATTCCCTTTGATGTGTTAGAAAGCATCTCCACCCGAATTGTGAATGAAGTGAAGCATGTTAGCCGGATTGTTTATGACATTACGAGCAAGCCACCTTCGACAATTGAGTGGGAATAGGTTTTTTTGTTAAAAGACAAAGTGATTTATCCTGTTTGGGGCAAAATCATTTAGCCTTACCAACAAAATAAAGTATGATAAATGACCTTGAAATGAGTCGTCCAACTTCTCATTCCGAGGTCATTTTTTATTCTTCATAATGTGGCTCAAAGCCTTGTAATTACCACAATTCTTTAAAGAGAGATTACTATTAAGAAAGCAAATATTACTTATTAATAAAACGCTATTATTGATTCCACAGGAATTGGGTTACAGGATAAAGCACTTTGCCCTTTTGAGGATAAACGTGTTTGCCCCGTAA